>JBEGQC010000005.1:0-226740 GCA_041181185.1 Cyanobacteriota bacterium
GCGGATCAGGCCCTCGATCGTCTCAATCCCACCTTCTGCCAGCTCTACGCCTTGGAAGGCAGGCCATCGGTACCGCCGGAGCAGTTGTTGCTCGCCTCACTGCTCCAGGCCTTCTACGGGATCCGTTCGGAGCGCCTGCTGCTGGAGCAGCTCGACTACAACCTGCTGTTCCGCTGGTTTGTGGGTCTGAGCCCTGACGATCCGATCTGGCATCCGACCACGTTCACCAAGAATCGCGACCGGCTGCTCAATGAGCAGGTGATGGGCAAGTTTCTGGAGAAGCTGATGGCAGCCCCAGAGGTGAAACCGCTGCTCAGCAACGAGCACTTTTCCGTGGATGGCACCCTGCTGCAGGCCTGGGCCTCGCATGCCTCCCTCGAGCGGATCGATGGTGAGGATGACCCGCCGCCACCGCCGTCAGGACCTGGCGAGGGATTCGGGGCATCCAAGGATGGCAGGAAGCGGGCCAAGGGCGATTTCCGCGGTGTGCATCTCAGCAACAAGACCCACCGCTCCGGCACGGATCTCGACGCTCTGCTGGCTCGCAAGTCGAATGTTCACCCGGCTCTGCCCGGCTACCGGGGGCATGTGCTCATGGAGAACCGCCATGCCCTGGTGGTGGATTGCCGGGTGACGCAGGCTGACGGCTACGGCGAGCGGGATGCGGCCAAAGAGATGGCCGCCGATCTGCCCGGTTGTCACCAGAAAACCATCGGTGCCGACAAGAACTACGACACCCGTGGATTCGTGGCTGAGATGCGACGGATCGGTGTGACGCCGCATGTCGCCCAGAACGCAGGCCGCTCCGGTGGCTCCGCCATCGATGGCCGCACCACCCGGCATGAGGGCTACGCCAAGTCGATCCATGCCCGCCGTGGGATCGAGAAAGTTTTTGGCTGGATCAAGCAGTTCGGAGGCCTGCGCCAGTTCAAGCTGCGCGGACTGACGAATGTCAGTGCCGTGTTCGGGCTGCATGTGATCGCCTACAACCTGATCCGTCTGGGCAACCTGCTCAGGCCTGTGGAGGCGGTGGCATGAACAGGCCGTTCTCCAGAGATGGGAGCCCGCGATCAGAACCATCGTCAGGCAAGCGGCCAATCCCGAAAGTCAGGGACGCACAGCGAGCCTGAGTCATTCCATCAATTGCCCGCCTGACCAGCTGGGGCACACAGGGGGAAAAATTACCTCGCGGCTTGGTTTTTCTGCAAACTCCTAAGCCAGAGGCTCCAGCCGATAGAGATCCCCCCGCCGCTGCACCCCCGTGGGAATCGCCTGCCGCGCCCGCTCCACCTCCGCCAGATCCAGCTCGGCATAGAGCACCTGCTCGCCAATGCCTGCTTCGGCGATCACCGCGCCCCAGGGATCCACCACCAGGGAATGGCCGTAGCTGGGGTAGGGGCCTTCCTCGGGAGGGCGGGCGCTGGAGCAGGCCAGCAGGAAGCACTGGCTGTCGAGCGCCCGGGCGCGCATCACCAGGTGCCAGTGGCGGGGGCCGGTGGTGGTGTTAAAGGCGGCGGGGCAGGCCAACAGGCTGGCGCCGTGGCGCTGCTGCAGGAGCAGCGCCAGCTCGGGGAAGCGGATGTCGTAGCAGATCAGCAGGCCCAGATTTGGAGGCTGGGCCAGGCCCGTCGCCAAGGGGTCGCCGTCGCCGCTGAGCACCGCGAGCCCGGTGCCGCCTGTGAGGCTGTCGGACTCCTGGAAGCGGATGCCGCCTGGCACATCGACATCAAAGAGGTGCATCTTGCGGTGCTTGGCCCGCAGGCGGCCCTGCGGATCGATCACGGTGGCCGTGTTGAAGAGGCGGCCATCGGCGCCCCGCTCGGGGATGGAGCCGGCGATCACGCTCACCCCGTGGCGCCGCGCCAGCCGGGCCACCATCGCCAGCGACGTCGACGGCCCCTCCGTGAGGTCCTGTCCCGGATCGGGGATGGGTTCGGCGTAGGCGGCGAAGCGATCCGCCGCGTAGGGGGCATTCCAGATCTCCGGCAGCATCAGCAGCCGCGGCGGCCGCCGCCCGGGCGCGGGCTGCAGCGCCCGCTCCAGCCAGGCCTCCGCCTGGCGGCGGTTGGCGCCCGAGTCCTCGCCGGCGGCGAGCTGCACCAGGGCCACCGGCAGGGTGAGGTCAGGGTCTGAGCCCTGGTTCGGGGTTTCGCTGTGGCGGACTGCGGGCGGGGTGGTGGCCTGTGCCGCTCCCAGCTGCGCCTCGATGGCCTCCATCGCCTCGGCCACGGTGGCACAGGCGATCACCCCATCGCCGAGGCTGGCGAAAAACTCCAGCCAGGCTGGCGGCGCGGCCAGCAGCACCAGGGGCCGCTCCGCCTTGAGGGCATGGGCCGCCTCCGCCGCCGTGCCCGGCCCCCCGGCGCCGCAGACCACCAGCACGTCGCTGCTCAGGGCGTTGATCACGTTGCGGCCCTGCCCCAGCCCCGTGAACAGCGCCACATCCAACGGCGCCGTCGCTCCGGGATCGTGGCGCCGGTGGCCCCCATCGGGCAGCAGCCCCACCACCCAATGCCCCTCCACCGCCATCGCCCCCGCGCAGGCGGCCCCCATCACCCCCTCGGGTCGGCCTCCGCTCAGCAACGCCCAGCCGCGACGCGCGATCGCCCCTCCCAGCTCCTCTGCCAGGCGGCGATCGGCCGGGCTGGCGCCCTCGCCGGCGCCCATGACGCCAATCAGGGGTTTGCGGGGTGCGTGCATGGCCATCCCCTCAGCGCCGCCACACCGTGCCGCGGCGCTCCACCTCCAAGAGCTGCTCCACCTGGTGGGCCGCCCGGGGGCTGAACCACCGCTCCACCACCCACAGGGCCAGATCCAAGCCTGAGGTGACGCCGCCAGAGGTGATCACATCTCCATCATCCACCACGCGCGCATCGATCACGCTGGCTCCGGCGGCAGCCAACACGTCCTTGGCACTGTGATGGGTGGTGGCGGGTCTGCCCGTCAGAAGGCCAGAGGCCGCCAGCAGCAAGGCGCCTGTGCAGACGCTGGCCAGGATGGTGCCGTTTTGGTGCAGCTCGGCCAGGGCGGCGGGAATCGCCCCGCGTGCGATCTCCGCCCGGGTGCCCCGTGGGGCTTGGGCCACCCACCCCCCCCCTGGCACCAGCACCAGGTCGGGCTTGGGATCGCCCCCAAGCTGGCCCTGTGGGCACAGGCGCAGGCCATGGGCCGTGCTCACCTCAGGGGTGAGATCCAGCGTGACGCAGGCGACCTCCAGCTGCCAACCGAGGCCCGCCGCGCATTGGAACACTTCAAAGGGAGCGACCGCATCCAACTCGTCGACGCCATCAAACAACAGAATTTGCACATTCAACATCGGCATCTCAACCCTCCATCCGCTTCTGCTGCTCATCCGCCGCCAGGATCCGCCCATCCTCAATGCGGATGATGCGCTGGCTCCGCTCGGCCACGGCGGCGTCGTGGGTCACCAGCACGATCGTGATGCCCTCCTGGTGCAGCTCGCCGATCAGATCCATCACGTCACGGCCGGTGCGCGAATCCAGGGCGCCGGTGGGTTCATCCGCCAGCACCAACTCCGGCTGGTTGACGAGCGCCCGGGCGATGGCGACCCGCTGTTGCTGCCCGCCCGAGAGTTGGCTCGGCAAGTGGTCGAGCCGTTCGGCAAGCCCCACCCGCTCCAACATCCAACGGGCCCGCTCCCGCCGCTCGCGGCGGCTGTAGCCCGCATACACCATCGGCAACATCACATTGTCCAGGGCGCTGAGGCGGCTGAGCAGGTTGAACTGCTGGAACACAAAGCCGATGCGGAAGTTGCGCAGATCCGTGCGCTCATCATCGCTGAGCACGGTGACATCCCGCCCATCAAAGAAATAGCGGCCCTCGCTGGGGGGCTCCAGACAGCCAAGGATGTTCATCAGGGTGGATTTGCCCGATCCCGAGGCCCCCATGATCGCCGTGTACTCCCCCCGCAGAATCGTGAGGTTGATGTCGCGCAGGATTGGCACGGCCAGCTCGCCAAGTTGATACAGCTTGCCGATGTGTTCCAGCTGGAGCATGGCTAGGTGCTGCGCAGGGCTGTGATCGGCTCCAACCGCGCGGCCTTGCGGGCGGGATATGAACCGAAAAACACGCCGATCGCCATGCAAAACAGCAACGAGATCAACACCGCATCGAGGGAGATCCCCACCTGCCAGCCGAAGGCGGCATTGATCAGCGCCGAAGCCACCACCCCGAGCCCCACGCCCGCCAGCCCACCGCAGAAGGAGAGCACCACCGATTCGATCAAAAACTGCTGCAGGATGTCGGAGCTGCGCGCGCCAATCGCTCGGCGGATGCCGATCTCCCGCGTGCGTTCACTCACCGACACCAACATGATGTTCATGATGCCGATGCCTCCCACGATCAGGGAGATGGCGGCTGAGCCACCCAGCAGCGCTGTGAACACCTTGGCCACCGACGTCGAGGCGCTCACCAGATCCGCCTGGTTGCGAATGATGAAATCGTCCTGTCGCGGCGGCAGGATCCGGTGGCGACGCCGCAGCAGATTGCCGATCTGGAACTGGGCGGCATCCATCAGTTCGGGCTGCTTGGCCGACACCGAGATGCTGTCGAGGGCGATGCCACTGATCGCATTCACCCCCACGATGCGGCTGGCCATGGTCGTCAGGGGAATCATCACCTGATCGTCCATGTCGCGGAAGGAATTCACACCCTTGTATTCCAAGGTGCCGATCACGGTGAAGGGTTCCCCTTGGATGCGCACGGTCTGCTGCAGGGCACTTTCGGCATTGACCCCCAGGTTGTCCACCACCGTCTGGCCAAGCACCGCCACCCGGGCGGCTCGCTGGAGATCGGCCTGGTTGAAGAAGCGGCCGGTGAGCGGCAGGAAATCGCGCACCGTCACGTAATCCGGCGTGGTGCCCACCACAGAGGTGCTGGTGTTCCGTTCGGCGAGCACCACCTGGGCCCGTTGGTTCAACACCGGCGCCACGGCCGCCACCGCGGGGCTGGAGCTGGCGATGGCCTTGGCGTCATCCCAGGTGAGGGTTTTCGCCGAGCCGGCGCCCTGGGAGGCGGGACTGCTGGTGGTGGCGACGCCGCTCTGGATGAAAATCAGGTTGGAGCCCAGGGATTTCAGCTGGTTCACCGTTTGGGTTTGGGCGCCCCGGCCGATGGTCACCATGGCGATCACAGCGGCGATGCCGATGATCACCCCCAGCATGGTGAGCAGGGAGCGCAGCCGATTGGCCGCCAGGGATTCCCACGCCAGGGGCACCGATTCCGCCAGTTGGGCCAGGCGCCGGTTGGTGCGGGAGCGCAGGGGCGGTCCGAGGGGGCGCCCGGTTGGGTGGGTTGGCGAGGGGGGGGGAAGGGAGGCGAGGGCCATGGGGCGGGGTCTCAACGGATTCGCCCGGGGCCGCCCTGCGGCTGCTGGAAGGGGGAGTTGGAGCGCACGGGCTTGTCGTTCGGGGGGCGGCGGCCCGGGAAGGTGGTGAAGATTCTCTCCCCCTCCTTCAGGCCCGAGAGCACCTCCGATTGCGTGCCCACCGTGGCGCCCACGCGGATCGGCTGGAACTTGGGTTTGCGGTTGCTGCCGAGCACATACACGCCGGTGCCCTGCTCTTCGCTCACGATGGCGGAGGTGGGGATCAGCAGGGCATTGGGGTGGCGACCCACCTGGAAGCCGGCGGTGAAGTTCATGCCGGAGAGCAGTTTGGCCCGGTCCGGGTCCACCAGCTGGATGCGCACCTGGAAACTGGTGACGTTTTGCACCACCACCGATTCCGGCGCGATCAGCCGCACCTTGCCGTGAAAAGTGCGGCCTGGAAAGGCATCCACCTGCAGGTCGACGGCCTGGCCGCGATAGATCGAGCCGATGTCGCTTTCCGACACGTTGGCAATGCCTTCGAGGTCGCCCGCCAGGGCAAAGATCGAGGAGGAGGTGGCCGAGCTGGTGGCGCTCGCCGAGGTGGTGGGGGTGACGAAGGCGCCGACATCGGCGTACTTCTGGGAGATCACCCCCTCGAAGGGGGCGCGGATGAAAGTGTCGTCGATCTCGGTGCGGATCGTTTGCAGCGCCCCTTTGGCTTGCGTCACCTGGGCGCGGGCGGCGGCGATGTCTTCCTGGCGAAAGCCCGCTTGCACCAGATCCAGCTGGGCTTTGAGGGCGTGGATGCGCTCCTGGATGGAGAGGTATTGGGAGCGGCTGGCGTCAAACGTCACCCGCCCGATCGCGCCGGCTTCAAACAATTGTTGGTTGCTGCGGTAGGCCGATTGGATGGCGATCATCTGGGCTTCGGCATCCCGCAGGTTTTCGCGGGCCTGGCGAATTTCCTCCGGCCGACTGCCCGCCTCCATTTTTTGGAGGTTGGCACCGGCTGCCGCCAGGCTGCCCTCCGCCCGCAGCAGCTCGCCCCGCAGGTTGCTGTCGTCCATCCGCGCCAGCAGTTGGCCCGCCTTCACCCGGTCCCCCTGGTCCACATAGATGGCGCTGATGCGGCCCGGTTGCTTGGGGCTGATGTTCACGGGCGTGAGGGGGCGGATCGAGCCGCTGGCGGTCACCTTCACCTCCAGGTTTTGGCGGATCACCTCGGCGGTTTGGCTTTCCAGCTCCGTTTCGCGTTGCTGCGTGCCGTTTGCCTGCCAGAGCCAGAAGGATCCCGCACCCAGGGCGATCACCCCGAGGACCACTGGCGCCCAGGGCTGGAAGCCAGGCCGGGAAAGGTGCCGGTTTGGCAGGGGTACTGTCACATGGACGCGGTGCTTGACCGCTCAGTTTCAACTTCAGGGTAGGGCGTATGAACTGCCTTGGCGCCGCAATCGGTCTGAGTGGTTCGCTGGGGATGGATGGGTTGCGGAGTGATGTGTTGCACAGCGTGAAGATCCTGAGGCTTGGCCGTCTTCAGACCGTGATGTTGCTTTAACAGACTTAGTGAACAAGGCTCCGTTTGTGATTAGACTTGCTGCTCCAGTTTGTTGTTTGGTTTCCGTTCAGGATCGACAACAGGGCGAGACCCTGCAGCAGATCGGGCTTGTGAGTGGCTGACATGGCAGGTTCCTTTGTGGATGATCCACTCTGGAAGCTTCACGTTCGCAAGATCGTCGAAGCGATTCTCGCGGGGAAAGTCGTTCCCTTTTTAGGTGCAGACGTCAACCTTTGCGATCGTCCCCAAGGGGACGATGGCCGCGAGCAACCATGGTCGATCCAGGCCTCTTTCCCACCGAGCAACCAAGAGCTGGCGCTTTATCTGGATGGCTACAGCGAGGGGCTTGGGCCTGCCTATCACCATGAGCTGGCCTGTCCCTTTTATGGGACGGATCAGCCCGGCCAGCTGCCAGCCGGGTGCCCCCTGCGACAGGGCTCCGCAAAGCTGCGCTTGGAGGTGGAGAACGTTTCCCAGTATGTGGCCAGTGGTGAGGATGGAGAAGCCGAGCTCGATGCCGCACTGAGCTCGCTGTTTGAGAAAAAGTATCAACCAAACTCACTACATCGTTTCCTGGCTTCCTTGCCAGCTGTGTTGCGCAGCCGAAGTGCGTCTCCGGTCTATCCCTTGATCGTGACGACATGCTTTGACAATGCCCTTGAGCGTGCCTTTGCGGATATGAGGGAACCGATCGACCTGGTGAGTTTTATTGGTGATAGCCAGGGTGGGCATTTCCAGCATCAGACCCCGGGGGACAAGCGAATCGATATCGCTGACCCCAATACCTACTCGGAGCTGGATATGGGACGGCGTCCTGTGATTCTCAAATTGTACGGAGGCTATGCCAGCGGCTCCTTTCAAATCACAGAAGATCACTATATAGATTATCTCTCTCACCGGGGAATGGCAGAGTTGATCCCAAGCTCCCTGCTTAAAGTGCTGCGCGCGAACGATACAAACCTGTGGTTTTTGGGTTATAGCCTGAGCCTCTGGAACCAGCGGGTGATCATCCGCAGGCTCTGGCAGGAGAAGATTAAGGAAAGTGGCAAGCCCTGGTGGGCGATTCAGGGGCTGCCGAATCCCTCGGACACCCGCATCTGGAGGGGGTATCTTGTAAAAGTGCTTCAACACACCGACTTCCGGATGGAGGACTACATTTCTGAGGTCGATGCTCGCCTGCGTGCCAGACTTCCTGAGAGCGCAGCAGAGGCGATGTCCACTCCAATCTCATCTACCTCACGGGAGGGGATCTTCATCTCTTATAGCCATGAGGACACAAAATGGCTGGAGCAGATCAAAATGGCCCTGGCTCCAGCGATTCGCACTGGTCAGCTGAGCTTGTGGGACGACACGCTGATCAAGCCCGGTTCTAAATGGAGAGACGATATCAAGAAGGCTTTGGATTCAGCCAAGGTGGCCTTGTTGCTGGTGAGCCAGGCCTTTTTGGCCTCGGAATTCATCGCTAGCTCTGAATTGCCGATCCTGCTGGAGGCGGCGGAAAAGGAGGGAATGATCATTTGTTGGGTGTTGCTGGAGAAATGCCTGTTTGATCTCACTGCCATCAAGGACTACCAATCCGTGTGGGATACAGCAAAGCCCCTGAGTGGCCTGACGCCTGCCAAGCGAAGTGAGGCGCTCGATGAAATTGCACGCAAGATCATGGATTTGCAGACCAGCAAGTAGGCAGGGAAGCTATGAACGCTGAGTCGCAGGAGCAGCAACAACCATTCTATGCCTGTCCTTACAAAGGGCTGATTCCCTTTGGGGAAGATGATGCTCCCATTTTCTTTGGTCGTGAGAAGTGGTGCACGATCATTGCTGACAACCTGCTGGCGTCACCCCTCACCCTGCTCTATGGCCCCAGCGGCGTCGGCAAGAGCTCGGTGCTCCAGGCAGGGGTGGTTAGCAGGATGCGAGCACAGAGCAAGCGAAAGGTTGACAACGGCGAACCGCTCGACTGGGTAGTGATCGTCTGCAAAGACTGGCGGGACGATCCCCTTCAGACGCTCTGCTCCCGCATCCTGGCGGAGATCGAGGCGCTCACGGGCCGCCCCCTGCCGCTGGCAGACGAGGCATCTCATGATCTCTGCGCCTTGCTCAAGGCAGCCAACGAAGCGATTGGTCGTCGTGATGAATCGGGCCAGTTGCGTAGGGGGAAGGTGTTGTTGATCCTTGATCAATTTGAGGAGTATTTCCTGTATCACCCCCAGGAGAGTGGTCCCTCCACCTTCGCCTGGCAGTTTCCCCATGCTCTCGAGGATCCTCAGCTTTCGCTGAGCGTGATGCTTTCCCTGAGGGATGATTCTCTCGCCAAGCTCGATCGTTTTAAGCAGGAGATCCCCTCCCTGTTCGCCAACCGCTTGCAGATTGATCACCTCGACCGAGAGGCGGCAATTGAAGCCATACGCAAACCCGTTGAGGAGTTCAACCGCCACCTTCCGCCAGATTCGCGCAAGGCCAGCGTCGAACCGCAACTCATTCAAGATGTGTTGGAACAGGTGAAGGTTGGTCAGATTCAGGCCGGCCGGCAAGACGACGCCACCGCCGTGGCGACGCCGGCGGTGGCGTCGGAATCGACGTCGGGTTCGGATGATGTCGCCACGCTGCGGGTGGAGACACCGTTTCTGCAATTGGTGATGACCCGCCTGTGGGACGAGGAGAGTCGGGTGGAGGCTCCGCCTCGGCTCCGCCAAGAGACCCTGTCTCGCCTGGGCGGCGCCGGCAAGATCGTGCGAGATCACTTGGAGAGCCTGATGCAGGGCTTGCCCGAATCCTCCAAGAGGGTGGCGGCGATCATCTTCAACAAGCTGGTGACCTCCGGGCTCACCAAGATCGCCTATCCGGTGTTTGAGCTCACCGATCCTCAGAAGGTGGAACGGCCGGAGGATCTCCTGAATCGGCAGGAGCTCGAGGAGCTTTTGGATCACCTCAGTGGTGGCAGTCAGAGAATCCTGCGGCCCCTGCCTTCCTCGCTGGAGGAGCCCAACAGCAAGCGCTATGAGATTTTTCATGATGTGCTCGCCAAGCCGATCCTGGAGTGGCGACGCAAGTATCAACAGCAGGCCGAACGCGACGCGGAGCGTAAGAAACATGCCGAGGAGTTGGAGCGGGAGCGCCAATTGCGCCGCAAGGTGAAGAGGCGGAGCATCGGCGTGGGGGCCTTGTTGCTAATGATCATTGCCTTCCTCGGCAGGCGCACTTATCAGCTCACAGTGAAAGAGAATAAGATTGCTGTGATCGAATCGGCTCAGCAGTTTAGGGTGCAACAACTTGATCAGATTGATGCATTGGTGCAGGCGTTGACATCCGCCCATTGGCTGATCAAGCAAGACCCTGAGATTGATCCGGCAGAGCTAAGAAACGTAGGCTCTAACCTGCGACAGATTCTTGATCATATTGATGAGCATTTCAAAGCGCAACTCATGTCCGATGCGGAGCGGCGCAACTCCCCTCCCGGGATCTCCAAGATTCGCCTCCAAAGCCAGGATGTGGGCATCCTCTCTCGCAACGGCACGTTTCTCATCCGCGACTTCCAAGGCCATCCGCGCCCCCTGCCACCCGGGCTTGGCACCACAACGGCACCGCTGCGGGTGAATCCAGGCGATGGGCCTGGCTCACCACTCCAACGCTTGATCAGCTGGCTACCGCGCTGGCCCCATGCGTTAGCGGGGCAAGCCAAGCCTCTCGCGTCTGCTTCCGGCAATCTGATCAAGGTGTTTGCCATGGCGGAGTCCGGAGGCCGAATCGCCATGCTCTCCAAGGCCTCGAGCCCTGAGGAACTCCTGCTGCAGGTGTGGGAGCCATCGGGGCAGCGACCCCTTTACCAGAACACAATCAGAGCCAGTGGACCGCCCACGAGCAAGGGAACATCCCCGAGCATGAGCCAGTTCCAGCTGCGCCGCTACCTGGCCTTCAGCCCTGATGGCAGGCGGCTCGCTGTGGCTGCCCGGGATGGCTTGCGCCTCATCGACTTCGCCAACCCCCTTGCCCCCCGGGTTCAAGTTGTCGACCGGTTAAAGAATCAGACCTTGGCTCGCTTCAGTGGCGATGGCGAGCGGCTCGCAGTAGCCGATAGCCGCGGTCGGGTGGAGTTCCTGGATCCAGCGGATGGATCGATGTTGCGCGGGGAAGGACCCATCCAGCTGCCTGAATCAGCTTCGTTCATCTTCAGTTTGGAGTTCGCTCCGAAACGCTCCAGGATTGCCATCGCCTCCAGGGATGGAAAAGTGCGCCTCTTCGACCCGCAGGGTCGGATGTTGCAGGAGCTGAATCTCGGTCGCATCTTTCAGCTGCGCTTCAGTCCGGATGGACGCCTCCTGGCCGTCGGTTCGCGCGATGGCAGCTCATCGGTGCTGGATCTTCAGGCTCCTGCCGCCAAACAGGTCGTGAAGCGTTTCCTCAACCAGGCGTCCGTCATCGACATTCAATTTTCTGAGCAGCCCCGCTCGGCGGCCGCTGGCTCTGCTGCTGGGCAGCAACTCATCACGATGTCTGCCGCTGGCACCCTGCACACCTGGAGGGTGCCACCTGTGGCTACAGCACCCAGCCCTTCGCAGCCGAGCCAGCAACTCTCCACCCTTGCCTTCAGCCTCCGCAGCGAATCCCTGGCTTGGGCCCGCGTGGGATCGGATGTGGCGTGCCTTCTTCCCCTGGCCGATGTTCCGCTTGGCCAAGGGGAGGCCGCCACGCTTCCGCTAAGGCCCTGTGACCTCTGGCTGCGACCACCCGACCTCGTGAAGCCCCTCCAACCCACCGACCTGAGCCGGCTCAAGTTCAGCGTGGATGGGCAAACCCTGGTCGGTCTGGCCTGGGATGCCAGCGGGGCCCTTTGGGATCGCAAAGAACAGCGCCTGGCCTCGCTCAAGTTGCCGAAGGCGGCTGTTCCTCCTTTCAGCCCGGTGAGCTTCAGCCCTGGGGGCCGCTATTTCGCCTTTGTGTCAAGGGGTGGGGGTGGAAGTGGGGGTCAGGATGACGAACTGGCAATGGTGCTGTGCGAACCACGCAAGCTCAACGCTGGCAACCTCTCCTGCGAGTTCGCGAGGAAACCGAAGACATTGCCTCAAACCAATGGGCAGCGTTCCTTGGATCTCACCGGGGTGCAATTCCTTCGTCGCCCTCGGGCCGGCTGGCCCGAAGTGGCCCTCACGGTGGCGGATGGCTGGCTTTGTTTCGCGAACCTCAAGCAAGACCGAGTGCTGGCGATCCACTCCCCCTGCCTCGACATTCCTTCAGGCCAAGGCGAGCTTGTGGCTTCGTTGGATGATTCCATGCTTGGCTTGGCTGGAACCGACGGCCGGCTCTACCTGTGGCGACGGCAGGGAAACAGCTACCGCAAGGTTCCAGCAAGCCCGATCAAGGTTTCTGCAGGGCCGTTGGTGAGCGTATCGTTTGACCCGAAGAACTACTTTTTGGCCACGGTTTCCCTGGAGGGAACCGTGGCGCTATGGGATCGCAAGGGCCGCCAGCTGGCTCTGTTCACCGATGAAAGCGGAGCCCATGGTGGCTACCTAGGTGCAGAATTCCGCGACAACGGCGAGCTCCTGATGTGGAGCATGAAGGGAGTTCTCCGTCAGGAGAGGGTGCAGGATCTGCCGGCCCTGATCGCCCGCGGCTGCACTTGGCTGCGAGAGTATCGAGCCTGGCTCAAGGATTACCGGAGCGGTGGCGGCCCCCACATCCTGGATCAGCAGCGGCTCAAGGAGGAGAAGCAGCTGCGCTTCTGTGATGCCATCAAAAACTCGAATGACTGAACTATCACGATCTCCCGATCTCACCAGCTTGACCCTTTCAATGCTTTTCATGGCGGACGCGACCGGGCCCACATAGGGCGCCGACCGGCGGGTTGCCATCGTTCAGCCAAGGCCGGACGGGGTTGGCCCGGGGCGGCCAATGAGGCGAGGCAAATGGTGTGGCTCTGGGGCACAGGCCCACCCCTGGGCCAGGCCACCTTCCGGACAGAGCTCCCACAACCACACCACATCTGGTGTGCTCTCCGCAGAAATCTTCGACACCTCCGAAAAACTCAACCCCCCCGCTGCAAGCCCCCGCATCAGCTCTCCCCAGGCTCCAGAGTGGGGCCATGACCCACCCTTCCCCGCGCCCCCGCCTGGTGGTGCTCGATGGCCACACCAACAATCCCGGCGACCTCTCCTGGGCCCCTCTGGAGGCCCTCGGAGATCTCACGGTGCACCCCCGCACGCCCCCGGAGCTTGTGGCTGAGCGCATCGTCGATGCCGATGTGGTGCTCACCAACAAGACCCGCCTGGATGGCGAGGGGCTGGCCGCCGCGCCGCGGTTGCGCGGCATCGCTGTGCTCGCCACCGGCCATGACGTGGTGGATGGCATCGCCGCCCGCCGCCTCGGAGTCCCTGTTTGCAATGTGCCGGAATACGGCACGGCCTCGGTGGCGCAAGCCGTGTTCGCCCTGCTCTTGGAGCTCACCAACCACACCGGCAGCCTGGCGGCGGCGGTGCGTCAGCGCCGATGGTCGGCCTGCCCCGACTTCTGTTTCTGGGACGAGACCCTGCTGGAGTTGGCCGGCCTCACCTTCGGTGTGGTGGGCCAAGGCCGCATTGGCGAAGCGGTGGCCCGCATCGCTCGCGCCTTTGGCATGGAGGTGCTGAGCCATCGCCACCACCCCCAACCGGGCGACGTTGACCTCGATACTCTCCTGGCCCAAAGCGACGTGGTGAGCCTGCACTGTCCGCTCACGCCCCAAACCCACGGCCTGATCAACGCCGATCGCCTGGCCCGGCTGCGCCCCGGCGCCCTGCTGCTCAACACCGCCCGCGGCGCCCTTGTGGAGGAGACGGCCCTGCTAGAGGCTCTGCAAAGCGGCCATCTCGGCGGGGCCGGCCTGGATGTGCTCTGCATGGAGCCACCTGCGCCAGACCATCCGCTGCTGAGTGCCCCCCGGTGCGTGATCACGCCCCATGTGGCCTGGGCCAGCCTCGCCGCCCGCCGCCGCCTGATCGACGCCACCGCCGCCAATGTGGCCGCCCTCCTGGCCGGATCCCCCATCCATGTGGTGAACCTGGATCCGGCTACACCTCGATGAACAAGTTGGTGCGACCAAAGGCCTCCTCCTCCGGGGTGAAGGTCGGAGACTGATCCACCCGCTCCGGATCGAAGCGGTAGGTGTCCTGAAGGAATCCGCCTTCCATCAGCGCTTCCTCCAGCGCTTGAATGTGCTGGCGGGCCTGGATGCTGGCCCCATCGAGGCTGGGTTGATCCCCTTCCTCGAGCAGCTCCTGCAGCTGCAGCCGCACCGCTGAGAGCCGCGCCACCGGCTTGAGCAGCCCATAGATCGCCATCAACCTTCGCGTGGCGATGCTCACCTGCCTGAGGGCGGAGGCCCGGGCCAACTCCGAGTCGATGCTTGGCCAGTAGCGGGTGGTGTAGAAAGCCTTGTCATCCCGGTGATACCACTCCTCGGAACGGGCGATCGAGGAGGACACTGTGTTGTGAAGTTTCCAGAGAAAGAGTCGCAATGACGCCCCGTCGCTCACCGCCGCCAACTTCTCATCGATCGACATCAGGAAGTTGCTCGGATCGGCATCCTGACCCAGCAGGAGGTATTCGACGGGGTACATCTCCACCTCTTTGTTTTGAACCACGTAGGCATTGAGGTGGTGACGGCAATAGGGGCAGGGATACATCGTGGCAAACAACTTGAAAAAATCTTTGAACAGCTCCACCAGGGTGGCTTGCTTTTCAATGGGCTGGGCTGCCACGATCTCCGCACTGGTGTGAAAAAACCGCCAAACAGCTGGGCCAATGTAGTAAGGGAAGCTGATGCGCATCTGGGCATCGCGAACATCCGTGCGACCCAGGTAGACATCGATGAAGGCGACATATTGAGAGAGCACGCCTGAATCGCGACCAAACTCCTCTCGCTCCCGCCGTTTCTGCACCCCATTCAGATAGTGGCTTGTGAGCCTCCAGGCCTGGCGGATGGCTAGCTTTTGCTGCGGCGTGCAATGAGGAAAACCTAGGGACACATCTTCCCCGTAGAGGGTAAATTCACCAGCGGCTTTGGCATCGATAAACCATTGATCCAAGGCGGCTTCATCAGCCACGGTTTGGCTCGCAAGGTCTGCCGCAGTGCAGACGCTGAATGCCGCCAGCAGCTTGGGCATGAAGTCTTCATACCAGAAGGCGACGGGCATCATCGCCCCATCCACAGTCTCCAGCGCGTGGGAGAGAATCACCCGATTCCACTTCTGCAGGTAGGTGATGGGTTCGCCGTCTGCGTGGGCGGGTGGAGGCGCAAATTCCTGCCGCAATTCCTGTTCCCGCAACCGATTCAACTCGTGGGAAGCCAGCACCCCCTCCACCACATCAGCCAGGCGGAGCTTGTGCTTTTTCATGGTGATGGCAAATTCCACCCCCGCTGCAAATTTCTCTCTGGCATTGCCGGAGGCACTGCGGGCCGCCAACATCGCTTGCTCCTCTAAGCGCATGCCAGGCGATTTGTCGAGAGTTGGCCAGTTCTCCACGCGCTGGTGCAGTCGGTCCACCTCCCCGTTGATGGAATCCACCACTGCATCGAGCAGGGGATCACAGGCGGGTTCCACAAGGCCAAGACCCTTGTAGAGCGTGATGGCGGCCTGAACAAAACGCGCAAAATCGGTGATCCGATAGGGAAGGTTGCGCACCTGCAGGTGGGTTTCGTGGTTGGCCGAGAAGCTCTCGCGGAAGGATCGATAGGCTGCCCCTTGAATCAGGCGGAACAGGCCGATTTGCATCTGCAATCGCGAGGTGCCCCCCGGTTTCTCCTGCTGCGGGTGCTGCGCCAACATGGCCTTGAGGCGCTCGATCTCCGGGTTCGCCTCCGACTGGCTTGGGGACTCTGCCGGCGACGGCTGGGCCGCAGGGCCCACGGGCTCAGCCGCGCTGGGGGACGGTGTTGGGGACCGTCCGGAGGGGACGCTGGGGGCCAAGGAGTCCCCGCTGTTGCTGGGCGGGGCCAGGTCCTGGGCCAGCGCACAGAATTCCCCAAAGCCGATTGCACCATCCCCATCCAGATCCACCTCCTTGATCATGGTGGCGAGTTCGGTCTCGCTCAAGCCAAAGCGACCCATCACGTTTTGCAATTCCGCTGCGGTGATGCGATCGCTGTTGTCTTGATCGAAGATGCTGAAAGCCAATTTCAGCCGACTTTGGCTATCTCCCTGTTGGGCAATCATCAAGGCCTTGAATTCCTCGAAATCCACCGTGCCCGAGCCCTCCACATCCACCTCTTTGATCAGAGCCCGCAGATCCACCAGCCGTGGCGCCTGGCCCAGCGCTCGCATCACCTGGCCCAACTCCTCGGCGGAGATTTCACCATTGCCATCCGCGTCGAACACGCCAAACGCCCGCCAGAGCTCATCCACGTCCGCGTCTGTGATCGCGCCTGCTTGAGCCCGTGTGATCCCTTCCATGGGCGGCCCTGACATCAAAATCGGCCTTTTGAGTTTAGTTTGGCTTGCTGGCGATCACCGCGAAGAAGGGATCGCCCTTGGCGCCAAACAGCCCTGCCAACCCTGAGGCATGGGTCGTCTCGGCGATCAGCTCAGGCTTGGGCCACCCCTGGGCGATGAGCACCTTGGCCACTGTGGCCAGGTGGTCGCGATCGCTGGCATCCGCCCAGATCACTGGCGCTTTGGTGAAAAACATGCGGTTGGAGAACGCCACGATCAGTTGCCCCCCCGGCCGCGTGATTCTCCACAGCTCCGCCGCCACAGCTTCTGGATATTGCAGGTATTGCCAGCCCGCCACCATCAGCGTGGCATCCACGCTGGCGTTCTCCAATGGGAGGTGTTGGTCCTGGTTGAGGTTCTGCACCCAGCTGCGCTCCAGCCGCGGATTGGCGGCCAGTTCCTTGGCATTGAGGCCATGGCCGATGACGCTGCGATAGGAGACATCCTCCGGCAGATGGGACACCCAGCTCGACATCAAATCCAGTACCACCCCATCCGGAGGCAGACGCTCGCGATAGAGCTGGGTGAGCCGTTTCCGGAACGCCGCATCGAGATGCTGCACAAAGCGCGGCTCGGCATAGAAGAGGGCGTCGTCGCTGCCATCCCATTTGCGGCGCTCAGCCTCCGTCAACACCTGCACCACCATGCCGGCCTGCCCCACCAAAAGCAGCATTCTGTTGGATTTCGCCCCAGCCAGCTTCACCACACCACATCTGGTGTGTCTCTGGTCGCAACCTTCTACCTACGCTCCCGCGAACAGCCCTGCCCCCCTGCCGCCCCCATAGGATGGCTCAATGACCGTTGCCGCCAGCACCCGGCCGGACTTGGCGGCCCTGTTCCCCTTCCCTCTGGATCCCTTCCAGCTGGAGGCGATTGACGCCCTGAACCAGGGGCATTCTGTGGTGGTGAGTGCCCCCACCGGCTCCGGCAAGACCCTGGTGGGCGAATATGCCATCCACCGGGCCCTGGCCCATGGCCGCAAGGTGTTTTACACCACGCCGCTCAAGGCCCTCTCCAACCAGAAACTGAGGGATTTTCGCCACCAATTTGGCGCCGAGAAGGTGGGCCTGCTCACCGGCGATCTAAGCGTCAACCGGGACGCTTCCATCGTGGTGATGACCACCGAGATCTTCCGCAACATGCTTTATGCGGAGATCGATCACCCGGATGACGATCCCCTCGAAGGGGTCGAAACGGTGGTGCTGGATGAGTGCCACTACATGAATGATTCGCAGCGCGGCACCGTCTGGGAGGAATCGATCATCCACTGTCCCCCCTCGATCCAGCTGGTGGCCCTCTCGGCCACGGTGGCCAACGCTGGCCAACTCACCGATTGGATCGAGCGTGTGCACGGCCCCACCAGGTTGGTGCTCAGCGACCACCGCCCCGTGCCCCTGGCCTTCAGCTTCTGCAGTGCGAAAGGGCTCCATCCCCTGCTTAACGACGAGGGCACGGGCCTCCATCCCAACTGCAAGGTGTGGCGCCCTCCCAAAACCACCCGCCGCAAGGGAGGCGATCGCGCCCCCAAGCCCCCCCAGCCTGAGGCCCCCCCGCTGGGCTTCGTGGTGGCCCAGATGGCTGAGCGCGACATGCTGCCGGCGATCTATTTCATTTTCAGCCGCCGCGGTTGTGACCGGGGCGTGCGCGATCTGGGCAATGCCTGCCTCGTGTCCAAAGACGAGCAGGCCCGGATTGCTGCGCGCTTTGAGGCCTTTCGCGCCACCACGCCCGAGGCGGTGCGGGAGGGCCACGCCGATGCCCTGTTGCGGGGCATCGCCTCCCACCACGCTGGCGTATTGCCCGCCTGGAAAGAACTCATTGAAGAGCTCTTTCAACAGGGGCTGATCAAGGTGGTGTTCGCCACCGAAACCCTGGCCGCCGGCATCAACATGCCGGCCCGCACCACGGTGATCTCCGCCCTCTCCAAACGCACGGAGCGGGGCCACCGGCCCCTGATGGGCAGCGAGTTCTTGCAGATGGCGGGCCGGGCCGGACGGCGGGGTCTGGATTCCCAGGGCTATGTCGTCACCGTGCAGAGCCGCTTTGAGGGGGTGCGCGAAGCGGGCCAGCTCGCCACCGCACCCGCCGACCCCCTGGTGAGCCAGTTCACCCCCAGCTACGGCATGGTGCTCAACCTGTTGCAGCGCTACGACCTGGCCAAGGCCAAGGAGCTGGTGGAGCGCAGTTTCGGCCGCTATCTGGCCACTCTGGATCTGGCGGACGACCAGGCGGCCATCGACACCTTGCGCGCCCAGCTGGCCCAGCTGCAGAGCGGTTCCGAGGATGTGCCCTGGGAAGACTTCGAGGCCTATGAAAAGGAGCGCGGCCGCCTGCGGGAGGAGCGGCGCCTGCTGCGCATCCTGCAGCAACAGGCCGAGGAAACCCTCGCCCACGAGCTCACCCTGGCCCTGCAATTCAGCAGCGAGGGCACCCTGGTGAGCCTCAAGGCACCCCAGCTCAAGGGGCGGGTGACGCCGGCGGTGATTGTGGAGAAGGTGGACGGGCCCGGCCAGTTCCCCCTGCTGCTCTGCCTCACCGACGACAACCTTTGGATCCTGGTGCCTTGCAATGGCGTGGTGAGCCTCCACGCTGAGCTCAGCTGCCTGCAGGTGAGCCAGCTGAATCCGCCTCAGCTCCACCACGCCGGCGAGCTGCGGCACGGGGATCAGGCCAGCGGTGGCCTGGCTCTGGCGGTGGCCTCCATGGCCCGCCGCCACGACATGCACACCCCCCAATACGACTTGGCGGGCGAGGTGCGCAGCCAGGCCGAAACGGTGCAACAGCTGGAGGCGGAGCTGGAGCGCCATCCCGCCCATCGCTGGGGCGACCGCAAGCACCTCAAAAAACACCGCCGCCGCATGGAGGAGCTGGAAGCAGAGCTGGAAGAGCGGCAGCAGCTGCTTCACTTCCGCTCCAACCGACATTGGGACACCTTCCTGGCCCTGATTGAGATCCTGCGCTTTTTCGGCGCCCTCGGCGGTGAGGACGGCCTGGTGCCCAGCGAGGTCGGCCGCACCGTGGCCGCTCTGCGGGGCGACAACGAGCTGTGGCTGGGCTTGGCCTTGATGAGCGGCCACCTTGATGGGCTGGAGCCCGCTGATTTGGCCGCCGTGCTGGAGGCGATTTCCACCGAGGTCAACCGGCCGGATCTGTGGTGTGGCTTCCCGCCGCCCCCCGCCGCGGAGGAGGCCCTCCACGATCTGCGCGCCCTGCGCCGCCAGTTGGAGCGGCAGCAGGAACACTGGCGCGTGGTGGTGCCCGTGTGGTGGGAGCCGGAGCTCACAGGCTTGGTGGCCCGCTGGGCCCGGGGTGCCTCCTGGAGCGAGGTGATCGGCAACACCTCGCTCGATGAGGGTGATGTGGTGCGCGTGCTGCGCCGCACCGTGGATCTGCTTGCCCAGATCCCCTACTGCGAAGCCATCAGCGATCAACTCCGCCGCAACGCCCGCCGCGCCCTGCGGGCCATCAACCGCTTCCCGGTGTGTGAGGTGGAGGATCTGCTCGCTCCCTCAGCTGCGGCGCAGGACGAGCCAGATCACCAGCAACAGCCCGCTGATGCTGACGACGGCGTAGATGGTGTCGGCGTAGGGGGTCCAGATCATGGGGCTGGTGGAACAGAAGAGCCTGAGGGGGCAGAAGGCTTGAGCAACCCCTCCAGTTGATCGGCGATGGCGGCGGCGATTGCCGCCTTCCCCTCCCTCTTCTGCTGCCCGCTTTGGCTCACGATCCAGGCCACCTGCAGGGTGTCGCTGATCTCCTCCCCCCGGTTGGCCACCACCACCGCGTAGCGGGCCAGGCGCCGCGCCGCCTCGGCCATCAGCTCCTCGTGGCTCACCCCTTCCATGTATTTGAAGCTCACGATCGGCAGGCCCGGGGCCGCCGCCGCCACCTGCTCGATGACCTTTTCGCTGGGTTCCAGCTCCACCACCAGCTGGCCTTGGCCGCTGGCAATCTTGCCCGCCACCACCTCCCGCGGCCGATAGTCGGCCACCGCCGCCGAGAGCACCGCTGCCTCCGTTCCCGCGGCCACTGCGGAGAGCACCATCTCCCTGTATGCGGCATAGGTGGGGGCGATCGCCACCGCCGGCAGCCAGGGCGCCGGCCGCCAGCCCCCATCGCCCAGGATCAGCCGGCTGTCGGCGCCTCGGCGCAATAGTTCCTCATGGATGGTGGCTCCCAACTGTCCCCGGAAGCGACTCGTGATCCGCCGCACCCCGTCGATGGGCACAGGAGTGGGCCCGCCTGTCACCAGGATCCGCCGATGCCGCAGCGGCGAGCCGCTCACCGCTCGACACACGGCCGCCACGATCAGCTCCTCCTCCGGCAGGTTGTGCTTGCCATAGGCATCCCGCGGCGGGATGAAGCGCACCCCCAAAGCCGCCAACCGCCGGCAGTTGGCCTCCAACACGGCGTGGTGCATCGAGCCGTGCATGGTGGGTGCCATCAGCACGGCCGTCTCCCCCCCGGCCAGCCGGCCCAGGGCGGAGGCCAGGGTGGCCGTGAGCAGCGAATCGGCGATGCCGTTGGCGGCCTTGCCGATGGTGTTGTAAGTGGCTGGAGCGACCAGGTAGGCAGCGAAGTCCTCCTCGTCGCTGAGGTGTTCGGCCCGCCAGCTGAGATCGCGCACCAACGGTCGGCAGCTGCTCCACTCCAGCGCCTCGGCGCCCACATAGCGCAATGCCTCCGGCGAGCAGAAGGCCGTCACCGCCGCGCCGCGCCGCCGCAGGGCGCGGACCAGCTGGGGGGCTTTCATCGCCGCGATGCCCGCTCCCACCAGCAGGGCGATGCGGCGGCCCTCCAGGTGATGGGAGAGCAGCGGCACGTCGTGGTCGCCGATGGCTGCGCTGGCGGGGGGGCGGAAGCTCCAGTCGAAGGGGCCATCCACGGCCCTAGATCCCCAATCGCCCGTAGATCACATCGAGCTGGGCCCGATGCAGATCGGTGGCGAAGCAGGCCTCCAGCTCCTCAGGGTTGAGGCGGCTCGTCACCTCCGGATCGGCCGCCAGATTGGCGCGGAAGTCGCCCCCCTCCCGATTCCAAGCTTCGTGCGCGTGGCGTTGCACCAGGGCGTAGGCCTCCTCCCGGCTCAGTCCCGCCGCCACCAGTGCCAACAACACCCGCTGGCTGAACACCACCCCCCCGTAGACGTTCATGTTGCGGGACATGTTGTCCGGGTACACCCCCAGACCCCGCACCACCTCGGTCATCTCCCGCAGCATGAAATGCAGCGTCACCGAGCAATCGGGCAACATCATGCGCTCCACCGAGCTGTGGCTGATGTCGCGCTCGTGCCAGAGGGCCATGTTTTCCAGGGCTGGCACCGCATAGCCGCGCAGCACCCGCGCCAGGCCGCTGATGCGCTCGCTGCGGATGGGATTGCGCTTGTGGGGCATGGCGGAGCTGCCTTTTTGCCCCTTGGCGAAGTTTTCCTCCACCTCCAACACATCGCTGCGCTGCAGGTTGCGGATCTCCGTGGCGAACCGCTCCAGGGAGGCGCCAATCAGCGCCAGGGTCTGCACGTAGTCGGCATGGCGGTCGCGGCTGATCACCTGGGTGCTGGCGGTGTCTGGCACCAGGCCGAGCAGTCGGCAGGTGATGGCCTCCACTTCCGGATCGGTATTGGCGTAAGTGCCCATGGCGCCGCTCACCTGGCCCACAGCCACGCT
Organism: Cyanobacteriota bacterium; assembly: GCA_041181185.1. Classification (GTDB taxonomy): domain Bacteria; phylum Cyanobacteriota; class Cyanobacteriia; order PCC-6307; family Cyanobiaceae; genus Cyanobium. The sequence goes on from JBEGQC010000005.1 coordinate 22,015, forward strand.
GGTTTTCAGCCGGGCCAGCCGTTCCTGATTGCGCAGGGTTTCCGCTAGCCAGCCGGCCACCTTGAAACCAAAGGTGATCGGCTCGCCGTGGATGGCATGGGAGCGGCCAATCATCACCGTGTTTTTGTGGGCCCGAGCCAACGCGCGCAGGGCTTCCACCAGCTGGTTCAGTTCCTTCTCCAGCTCGCCCACGGAGGCCTTCAGCTGCAGGGCCAGGCCCGTATCCAGCACATCCGAGCTGGTCATGCCCACGTGGATGTAGCGACCCGCATCACCCACGTGTTCATTCACGTTGGTGAGGAAGGCGATCACATCGTGCTTCACCTCCGCTTCGATCTCCAGAATGCGTTGCACGGAGAAAGCGGCCCGCTCACGAATCTGCGCCATTGCTTCGGCTGGCACACGGCCCAGGTCCGCATTGGCCTGGCAGGCGGCGATCTCCACCTCCAGCCAGCTGCGAAATTTGGCCTCCTCGCTCCAGAGGGACCCCATTTCAGGAAGGGTGTAGCGCTCGATCAAGGGCCGAGGAGGGCGGGCAGTCCCAACCTATCGGTCAGCCTGAAGGGCCAAGGGGAGAGACGCTAGGCCGCAGCGGTGAGCCTGCGGTGGGCTACTTCAAGATGGAGCAGCGTGCCCCAGGATTGTTGACGCACCCAGCAGCGCCCACCGCGGCAATGAATCAACTGGAATGGGGGCAGGTCTTCCGGGTGGTCGTGCAAACGCACGAAGCTGCCAGGGCGCAACAGTTCGAGCACATCGGCAAGATGAAGGGTGCTCTGTGCTGCCATGGTCAGCCACCAACGGGATGTCATCCTCTCTTCCCCCATTGGGGAGGGGCTCGCTCGTTGGTTTTTGTTCCGTTTTCTGCGTGGAAACCATGACCAAACGGCAGCGGCTGGATCTCTTGCTGTTGCAGCGGGGGCTCGCCACCAGTCGCGAGCAGGCGCAGCAGATGATCCGTGCCGGCTGGGTGCGCCAGGCCGGCCAGGTGCTCGACAAGCCCGGCACTGCCCTTCCCGCCGATGCCCCGCTCGAGGTGGCGGCCCGTCCCCGCTATGTCTCGCGCGGTGGCGAGAAGCTGGAGGCGGCCTTGCAGGCCTTCCCCATTGTGGTGGCAGGGCGTGTTTGCCTTGACGGCGGCCTCTCCACGGGGGGCTTCAGCGACTGCCTGCTCCAGCGCGGCGCCAGCCGCATCTATGGCGTCGATGTGGGCTACGGCCAGGTGGCTTGGAGCCTGCGCACCGACCCACGCATGGTGCTGCGCGAGCGCACCAATCTGCGTTATCTCCAGCCCAGCGAGCTGTATGGGCCGGAGGACCCCTGGCCTGATCTGGCGGTGGCAGACCTCTCGTTCATCTCCCTGCGCTGTGTGCTGCCTGCCTTGGGGCAACTGCTGCGACCGGCCTCACCGATGGATCGAGTGGAGCTGGTGGTGTTGGTGAAGCCCCAGTTCGAAGTGGGGCGAGCGGGCGTGGGAAAGGGCGGCGTGGTGAGGGATCCGGCGGCCCATGCCACGGCGATCAGCGGCGTGCTGGAGGCGGCCATCGCCTTTGGATGGCAAGCCAAAGGCCTGACCGGATCACCGATCACCGGCCCTGCCGGAAACCATGAATACCTGCTCTGGCTGGTCTCCGGCCCGGGGGGGCTGGTGGCAGGAACAGGCAGCGCGGGGCCACTGGATCCAGAGCGCATCCAGGCCGTGGTGCGAGCAACGTTGGCAGCCGCTGCGGAAGGCTCAGATGGCGCTGCTGTCGCGGTCGCCGGTGCGGATCCGGATCACTGATTCCACAGGCGAAATGAAAATCTTGCCGTCACCGATCTCGCCGGTGCGGGCCGCTTCCTGGATCGCGTCGACAACGGTGGCCACGCGATCGTCGTCGACCACGATCTCCAGCTTGAGTTTTTGCAGAAATTCCACTGTGAATTCCGAGCCCCGATAGCGCTCAACCTGCCCTTTCTGCCGGCCAAAACCCCTCACTTCGCTGACGGTCATTCCCACGATTCCCGCATTCACCAGCGCAATCTTCACGTCTTCCAGTTTGAAGGGGCGAATGATGGCCTCAATCTTTTTCATGGTTCAGCGAGTGGGGGAAGCAGGGGCCTTGGAGAAGTCTCTCAGACCTTGGCAATGATCGCAGCTCGGTGACTGCCAACCGCCAAACTATCTCTAGACCCCTTGGGGGTGGGTTTTGGGGTGACGGTTGTTACCAAGCCCTCGATGCTGGTGGCCGGACACCTACGGTCACCAGCATCCCCCATCTGTCCCATGTCTGCCACGCCGCCCCTGGAGTCCCCTGCCGTGTCCCCCGAGCGCACCACCACCCCGCTCTATGGCCAGCGCGCCATTGAAGAGGGCAGCCTGGTGTGTTTCGCCAACCCCAGGATCGGGCGTCCCTATGAGGTGTCGATCGAGTTGCCGGAATTCACTTGCCATTGCCCCTATTCGGGCTATCCCGACTTTGCCGTGTTGCGGTTGCTTTACCAGCCCGGCCCCCTGGTGTTGGAACTCAAGGCCCTCAAGCTGTACATCAACAGCTTTCGCAACCGCTCCATCTCCCATGAGGAGGTGGCCAACCGCATTCTCGATGATCTGGTGGAGGCCTGTGATCCGCAGTGGATGGAGTTGGTGGCCGACTTCAATCCCAGGGGCAACGTGCACACCGTGGTGCGCGTGAGCCACGGCCTGCGTCAAGCCTGTTGAGTGGGCCCAGCGTGCTCCAAGAGGGCGGGCAGCTCCCTGGCAAAGGCGGTGAGGTTGCGGTTGCACAGCCCTGCCGCGTGCAGGCGTCGGCCCCCTTCACCTTGCTCCTCCACAACCCAGAGCTGACGGGTGGCCACCAGGCTGAGGGCTCCGCCGAGGAGGGCGATGGCGAAGCCGCTGTACACCAGGGGTACGCCTGGATCCCTTTTGAGAAGAATGCCACTGGCGGGCACCACACCCGCCACCCGGATCGGCAGTCCCTGCACCTCCATGGCCTCGCCCCCTGGCCGCAACAGGGCCAGTGAGGATCCATCGGCGCCGAACACCTCCACGGGGCCCTGCTCGCTGGTGAGCGTGAGCAAGACGGGTTGGCTGCCGTCGGGACGGGTGGGCAAGAGCAATCCCCACACCTGCTCGCCAAGCTGGGGAAAGCGTTGCAGCGGGAGCTCCAGCACCGGGGAGCGTCCCAGTTGGATCTGGATGGTCGCCAGGGTCCAATCCGCCTGGTAAAGGGTCATGCCCTTGTAGCGCAAGGGATGGTTGACGCTGATCTCCACTTGGCGCTGGTTGGAAGCCAGAGGAGCCGCTGGAGTGGCCTCAGCCTCAGCAGTCGCAGGCGGGTCGGTTGGAGCCTCCACTTGGTTGAGGGAGGGCGGGGGGATGAGCCGCAAGCGCGAGGTGAACTGCTCAGGCCTTCCGGCTGGATCTCGGCTGATCTCAAATTGATCCAGCGCCAGGGTCACTTGGGGTTGGCCCTGCCGATTCAGCAGCTCGAGTTCGCGGCCGGGCGCCAGAAACTGCTCCACCCGCTGGCCGGCCAGGGCACCCCAGGCCGCACCCACCATCAACACCACCATGCCCGCATGCACCAAGAGAGGGCCTACCCGACCCACCAGGCCTTTGCGGGCAGCCAGCCGCCCGTTCTGTTCCCGCACGCTCCAGCCCTGTTGGCGCAGGTGTCCCCCCAGGCTCACCAGCGCGTCCGGTCGGGGGGTGACGATGGTTTCAGCCAGGTTCAGTTTGCTCAGCTGGCGGGGGGTGGTGTAGTCGATCCAGCGCAGGGAGGCTTGGAGGGCCGGCCACTGCCGCCGCCAGCTGCACAACAGCAGGGCCAGCCCGAGCAGGGCCAACAGGGCCAGAAACCAGCCACTGGAATACACGTGATCAAGCTGGAGCTGCAGCAGCCCCTCGGCCTTCAGCCATCCCAACCAGGGGGCACCGTCGTAGCGCTCGTGATAAAAGGCGGGCGGTTCCTGTTGGGGGATGGCGGTGCCGATGCCGCTGGCCACCGCGATGAGAAACAGAAGCACGATCGCCAGGCGCAGATCGGCGATCCAGGCCACCAGGCGGAGCAACCAACGCCATGAACCTGCGGCAGGACGAGGGGTGTTCATGCCAGGCGGGCGACCAGGGTGAGGGTTCCTGTGGTGAGCAACACCACTCCGCTGATCGGGGGGATCCATCGGCCCAACAGGCGGAGCTGGAGCAGGGCAGGCAGGCTTGCCGCCACGGTGCCCGCCAGCAACAACGGCAGCACCTGGCCGGCTCCGAACGCCGTGAGCAGAAGCATCCCCACGACCGGTTGACCGTTTTGGGCGATCCAGGCCAAAAGAACGGCCAAGACCGGCGTGGTGCAGGGAGTCGCCGCCAGACCGAAGGCCAAACCAGCCGCCAGGGGAGCCAGCGGAGCTGGCACCTTGTGCCGCCAACGCTCTGGATCGGGCCCGGCCGGCAGCTGCAGTGGCACCAGCCCCAAAAGATGCAGGCCCATCACCACGGCCACCACGGCCACCACCAGCGAGACACCCTCAGGAATCTGGCCGTACAACCGACCCAACAGGCTGCTGCTGAATCCCAAAAGCACCAAGGAGGCCACGATGCCGGAGCTGAAGCTGAGGCTGCGTTGCCAGGGCAAGGATGGCGGGGTGATCCCGGATTGGGCCAGTGGGGCGCCCGGTCCGCTGAAGCCGGCCAAGTAAGCCAGGGTGACAGGCAGCAACGAGAGGGAGCAGGGGCCAAGGCTGGTCAGCAGACCGCCGATGAACACCAGCGCCACGGTGAGGGGTGTGGGGTGCCCCAGGGACGCCGTCAGCAGGGCTTCACTGGAGCGGGTCCAGTCAGCGAGCTGAAGCCCGAGGCTGGTCATGGGCTGAAACGCAGTCGCAGGAGGGTCAGCCTATCGGGGCTGCCGGTGGTCGCCGGCGCCGGGGACGGGCGGATTCCATCCCAGAACTTTCCAGGGAGCAGCGCACCAGCAACCCTGCCACCAGCAGGCTGCTCAACAGGGAGTTGCCGCCGTAACTCACCATGGGCAATGGCAGGCCGGTGGTGGGCATGGCACCCGTGGCAACGGCGATGTTGAGAATCGACTGACCCACGAGCAGGGTGGTGCAGCCGATGGCCACCAGGCGATGTTGGTTGCTTGTGCTGGAGAGAGCAATGCGCAGGCCGACAAAGCCAAAAAGCACCAAAAACAGCAGAAACATGAGGCAGCCCACCAAGCCGAACTCTTCGGCAAACACCGCAAAGATGAAGTCGGTTGTTTGAATCGGCAGGTAGGACAGTTTTTGGGTGGAGAGGCCAAACCCCTGCCCCAACACACCGCCTGAACCGATCGCCAGCAAACTTTGCACCAGCTGGTATCCAGCCCCCTGATCATCTTTCCAAGGATTGAGGAAGGAGGTCACCCGATCCCGTTGGTATTGATTGATCAAAATGCTGGTCGCCCCAAGCAGAGCCCCGCCGCCAGCGGCACCGAGCAGTTGCAGCATGGGCAGGCCACCTGCCAGCGCCATCAACCAGAGCAATAGGCCCGTGAGGGCTGCGGTGCTCAAATTGGGTTGCTTGAGAATCAGCAGGAGCAGCAGGCCAAACACCCCCAGCCAGAGCAGTTTTTGATCCGAGCCGATGCGGCGCCAGTGGGAAAAGATCACCGCCCCCTGCAGCACCACAAAGGGTTTCACCAGTTCGGTGGGCTGGATTTGGATGGGCCCGATCACCAACCAGCGGCTGGCACCATTGACGGTGCTCCCCACCACCAGGGTCGCAGCCACCAGCACAGTGCCGATGAGCAGAGCGGTGGGGGCCAAGTGAAGCCAGCGACGCAAGCTGGTGCGGATGGCGAACCAGAAAAGCGCCAAACTGGCGACCAGCCAAATCCCCTGGCGTTTGATGTAGTAGGCCGCATCTCCCATTTCCCGATCACCCACCCACCAGCTGGCGGAGGTGAGCACCAGCAATCCAAGCAGGCTCCAAATCATCACCAGGCCCACCGTCAACCGGGCTTCAGCTGGCCATTGGTCCCAGGGCAGGGGCAGAAGGCTTTGGGGGGGCTTGCGGGTCTGGGGGAGGGAATCCATGGGGCGTGGATGGCACGGAGAACGGGCCCGGCAATGCCAGCTCCCTATTGAGCCTTGAAAACGGGTGCTTTGTCGAGTCCCACTGGCCACAGACACAAAAAAGCCCGGCCAGGGCCGGGCTAGAGAGATGGAGGGAGGAACCCTTAATTGCCGCAATTTTGTTGTCGGCGTCCTGTGGCCAGCTCCACCTTCAGGATCTTGCCGCCCTGTTTCATAATTCGCTGCTGCTCAGCAAACCAGCTCTCATAGGGAACCCACTTTGTGAAGTAGGTGTTTTGAATTTCCCTCTGGGTGCGAGCTTTTTCAGGGCAGGGAATGCAAGCTGTAACTTTGAACAGGCGCATGGTATTCCTCAGGGCGAAGGGATTCTGAATTTAGTTGCCCAGCCCAGAGCTGATGTAATCAAAATAGACGCCCATTTCCCGCCCAGCATCTGGGCCAACCAAGGCAGCCGTGGCTTCCTTCATGGCCTGAATGGATTGAACGGTGGCACCAATGGGTACACCGAGGGAGTTGTAAGTTTCCTTCAATCCGTTGAGAACGCGCTCATCGAGAATGGAGGTGTCCCCTGCCAGCATGGCATAGGTGGCGTAGCGGAGGTAGTAGTCCAGATCCCGGATGCAAGCCGCATAACGCCGGCAGGTGTACATGTTGCCGCCCGGACGAGTGATGTCCGAATACAGCAAGGACTTGGCGACGGCCTCCTTGATGATGGCAGAAGCATTGGCACTGATGGTGGCCGCAGCCCGCACGCGTAGTTCGCCGCTGGTGAAGTACTTCTCGAGGCGACCCATGGCAGAGCCGTCGAGGTAGAGGCCTTGGACGTCTGCCTGGTTGATGACGTTGGTGATGGCGTCTTGCATGGAATCCCGATGAGATGGCGGTGAGGGGAATGGATGGGCCTCAGGAGAGGGCGCCGACCACGTAGTCGAAGTAGAAGCCAGCTTCCTCAGCATCACTGCCGGTGAGGATGCCGGTGGCCACCGCCTTCATTTCCCGCACGGCTTCTGCCATGGCTTCGAGAGGGGTGCCAAGGGAGCGATACATCTCGCGAGCACCGATGATGCCGATCTCCTCAATGGGAGTGACATCGCCAGCAACCACGCCGTAGGTGACAAGCCGCAGGTAGTAATCCATGTCACGCAGGCAAGAGGCGGTCATCTCCTCGCCATAGGCGTTGCCGCCAGGAGAGATGACATCAGGCCGCTTCTGGAAGAGCTGGCCTGCAGCCTGTTTGACGATGCGTTCACGGCTCTCGCTGAGGGCCTGGGCAACGCGCAGACGGCGCTGACCTCCGGCCACAAAGGACTTGACCTGGTCGAGTTCGCCAGGGCTGAGGTAGCGGGCTTCGGCGTCCGCGTTGATGATCGAGTTGGAGACGATGCTCATGCAGTTCTGCCTCGAAACAAGCGGTCACCGTTAAGGAGACCGGTATCCGGTGGGTAAGGGTGTGATCGGTGGTGCCGATCGCCGAATCATTCTGTGCCAAAGCCCCTCTCGGCCCGGAGCCTCGGTAACAGATCTTCATGGCCTCTTTTGCTTGAGATCCCTTGGCTTGCAATGAGTTTGCAATCGGCGGCAGGAGGGGAGTGTTGCAGCAATTGTTCATTTCTCCCCCTCGTGTTCCCCTGCATGACTGGCGGTGAATGGTCTGTTGTTTTCATCATCTGTTGCACGTGATCCTCGCCGTGTCTCCATGACAAAAAAGCCTCCGGGGATCCGGAGGCTCGCGGCAATTCGGGGTGGCCCTACTAGGCCTCAGATGGGTGAACGACCGGTCGGGGTGAGGCCACCGTTGCCGCCATAGAGCTCTGCAGAGCGGTTCACCGTGGGCAGGGGGACGCCGTCGACGGTCTGGAGGCCGCGCATGTAGGGCACGGTGGATTGCCCAAAGGCCATCGCGTAATCCTCGCTGGCAAGAATCTGGTTGAGGGCGGCGGGCAGTCCTTGGCTGGTGCGGGTGGCCAGAAATCGACTGGTCTCCGCTGGCTGGGCGGCCCTGCCGAGCAGAGCCAGGTGCGCCGCTGCCGCGGCCCGCAGGGGTGCCAGCCGGTTGAGGCGTTGCAGGAACAGCTCGCTGCCGGCGATCAGCCCCACAAACTCCGCCACGGAAATCTGGCCATCGCGCAGTTGGGACTCCGCATCCAGGAGCCGTTCGGCCGCAAAGGGAACACGATTGAGCAGCTGGCGATAGGTGGCCTTCACCACTTCATTGAGCTGGGCCTCGCTGGGGGCGCTCAAGAGTTGCACGGGTCGGCCGATGCTCTGGCGCCGACGGAACCCTTGCGGGTTGCTGCTGCGCAGGGCCTTCTCCATAGCTTGGGTCGGCGCCGTCACCGCTCCGGCCCCGATGCTCGGACCACCGGCCGACACCGACGCTTTCCAGCCTCCAACGGGGGCGATGGTGCGAGGAGCGGCTGGGCTGGTTGGCGAGGGGGAGAGGGCTGGGGAGGGCGCGGCGGCCACGGAGGAGGTCCAGCCGGCTGCTGCTCCGGGCTGGGGGCGCCAGGTGCGGCTGGGCTGCGGTGCCTGTCGCAGGCTGCCGGGACCACCCGCCACCGGGGGCGGAGCCATTACTTCCCCGCCGCTGATTTGGGCTGACCAGCCGCCGCGAGCCGACTGGGGGCGGGGTGGCAGGTTGCGGGGGGTGAGATCGCCGGTGGTGCGGATCTGCTGGGGGGGGGGCACATCTGGCCGGGGCGCCCGGCTGAGATCGGGGATGGCCGTGGGGTCGAGGGGGCGCCGCAAGGCCGGCACCCGGCGGGTGTTGAGATCGGTGGGGGTGATGAACCGCTCGTAGGGAACGGTGTCCTCGCCAAAGGTGGTGGAGTATTCGGAGCTGTTGATCATGGCGTCGACGACGCCATAGAAACCCTTGCGGGCTGCCGTATCGAAATAGGCATCGATTTCCCAGCGCCCGAAGGTGGGGCGGCCCAACAGTCGCCGGTGCATCACCTCAATCGCTTTGCAGATGTAAAGCCCACTCCAGTAACGGCGGCGGAAGGCATCGGAGCGGGCCACCTGCCGCACGAATTCGCGCAGGCTGATGTCGCCGTTTTCGAGCTTGATCTCCTCCACCGTGTTGCGTTCGCCGGCGTAGCCGGTGTTTCCCAGCACCTGGGCATACACGGCGCGGATGACGCCCTGGGTGGAGGCTTCACTGCCGCGAACGCTCGGTTGGCCGCCTCGGCTGGGCACGGAATTGCCCCCCGTGGCGATCTGCTGCAGCCGCACCACCTTGGGACCAACACGTCGGGGTGTGGCCTTGCGGAATTGGGGACTGGCCATCTGCCCGGGTTGGCTGAGGCCGTTGCTGATCAGGATGCGGCGACTGTCGTAGCTGTAAGGCACCGCGCGGGTGGCGACGGATGCCGTGCCTGACGGGAAGATGGCGCCGTAGGTGAGGGCCAACGGGTCATTGCCCCCGCCATAGGCATGTTGATCCGGCAGGGGCTGGCGATAGGAGGCGTAGAGGGTGATGTATTGCGGTGCCCCCTCAAACGGCGCACTGAAGCGGAACAGCTTGCGATTGGATCCCCAGCCTGCACTCTCCTGGGCCTCTTCCCCGAGATCCCGGAGATAGGGCACGGTTTCTTCGCCAAACACACGGGCGTATTCCATGCTGTTCACCAGCACATCCACCAGGCCGTTGAGGCCCTGGGCGCTGACGATGGCGAAGTAATAACGGAACTCCTCGATCGAACTCAGGCCCCGTCCAAGGAAATGGCGGAAGGCCAGTTCCACGACACGGCTGTTGGAGAAGCGGCCGTAAAACTGTTGGCGGTATTCCTTGCTCCGGCCGAGGGCGCGGATGAATTCCCGCATCGAGATCTGGCCCTGGCGGCACTGGGTGGCCTCCACAGGGCAGACCTGCTGGGAGTAGCCCTTGACGATGTCGCGCTCAAACACCTGGCGATAGGCCGCCCGGATCACCTCGGCCTTCTCCCTGCCGGAGAGGCCGGGCTTCATCACGAAGCGCTGGCGACCTTCCGCGGCCAGGGCATAGATCGCTGGCAGCTGCAGTCCCTGGTTGACAGGGCTGCCCAGCCGTTGCCGGGTGGAGGGTGTGGGCACCTCCAGCTCCTTGAGGAGCACGTTGAAGCACTCGATCACCAGGGAGCGCGCTTCGGGCTCCCCCTTGAAAAGATCGGCGGCGGCGGCGCGCATCTCCTGGAGCGCCACGTTGGTGGCGGCCAAGGAGCAAGCCTTCTCCAGCACATCCCTCAGGCCGCGTGTGTTGACAGCGAGGATGCTTGGATCGCCCGCCACGAGGGCATAACCCACGTAGCGCAGGAACCAGGCCAGGTCGCGGATGGATTTCTTCATCCGCTCCGTGCCATACACGCCCACGGAGATGGGGTTGAAGCCGCTGGGCAATAACACCCGCACGTCTGCGTCGCCACTGGCTCCTTCCAGCAGGCGGCTGATGACGTTGCCACGGCTCTTGGTGGCGGTGGTGCCAACGAAGGTTTGCACCGACCGTTGGAAGGCGGCCTGGTCGGCCGCCAGCGGAGTGGCCTCGCTGCCTTCGACCGAGCCCAGGGGCGCATCGAGATAGGACAGGGGTGTGCCCCCCACAAAAATGCGGTTGGCGGCCCTGGCCACGATGGCGGCGGCGTTGGCCGAGATCCTCTGAGCCGCTTCCACGCGGATCTGCCCGCTTTGGAAGAAGGTGATCAGGGTCTGCAGTTCGCCTCCATCGGGGAAGCGATCCTGCTGCTCCGCCTGACGGACGCTGGAGAGTGGCAGGGTGTCGTAGAGCTGGGGATTGACCCTCGTGCTGCCGCTGCTGGCGGTCACAGTCATGAACGGGAGCGTGCCGGGCTACGGCACGTTACGGCTCCCCCCCTGGCTCGTCGGGGGCGCATGAACAAATGTTTGCAGCCGACCGGTGGCCTGGCGTGACGATGCAGGAATCTGGAGGGCCCGCCCTGATGGTGATGCAGGAGTTGCCCGCTCCCACCCCTGAGGCCGCCACAGCCGCCGCCACGCCAGCCACCACAGACGCCGCCACGCCGGTGGTGAGCGCCTTCTACGACCGTTTCCCCTATCCCGGCGACCCCCTCCAGGACGGGCCACCGCCCGGATACAACTGGCGCTGGTGCATCGACAGCGTGGTGGCGGCGGTGCGGGGTGTGTTGCCCCCCCGCCTGGCGGGGGGTGGATCCAGGCCCTGGCGGGTGCTTGATGCGGGCTGTGGCACCGGCGTGAGCACCGACTACCTCTGCCATCTCAACCCGGAGGCCTCCGTCTTGGCGGTGGACATCAGCCCTGGGGCCCTCGATGTGGCCCGGGAGCGTCTGCGTCGCTCCGGCGGGGCGAGCCGGGTGAGGGAGTTGCGCATCGAGGAGCGCAGCCTGCTCGATTTGGGCGACGAGGGCCCGTTTGATGCCATCAATTCCGTGGGGGTGTTGCACCATTTGGCCCGGCCGGAGGCGGGCCTGCGGGCTTTGGCGCAACGGCTCGCTCCCGGCGGCTTGCTCCACCTGTTCCTCTATGCGGAGGCTGGGCGCTGGGAGATCCACCACACCCAGCGGGCCCTGAGCCTGCTGCAGGTGGGCAACGGCGCCCAGGGGTTGCGGCTGGGCCGCCAGCTCCTAGCGGAGCTGCCGCCAGGCAATCGCCTGCGCCGCCATCACGAGGAGCGCTGGGCTTTGGACACGGCCGCCGACGCGAATTTCGCTGACATGTATTTGCACCCGCAGGAAACCAGTTTCACGGTGGCGGGATTGTTGGCCTTTTTGGAGGAGGCGGATCTTCACTTTGCGGGCTTTTCCAATCCGGAGGTGTGGGATCCGGCCCGCCTGCTCTCCGGGGAGCTTCTGGAGAGGGCCCGAGCTTTGAGCCAGCGGCAGCAGTGGGCCTTGGTGGAGGCTCTGGATCCCGACATCAGCCACTTTGAGTGTTTTGTGAGCCGCGAGCCCATCGCCGTTCGCAGCTGGAAGGACGATGGCGCTTTGCTCGCCGCTGCTGGCGAAGCCAACCGATGCCTGTGGGGCTGGCCTGGTACGGCCCTGTTGGATCCCGACCTGCGGCCCTTGGAGATCGAGCCAGGCGATCTGGCCTTGATGGAAGCCTGGCAGGCAGCCCCCACCGGCACACCCCTGGCGGAGTTGGCTGTGCCGATGGGTGAGGGGGAACGGGTGGAGCGGGCTCGACGCCTGATCCAGCAGCGGGTGCTCCTGCCCGTTGCGCCCTGAAGCCCGCAGAGGTAAGGGTCAGCGTGATAAATTCCCGTCGCTCCAAAGGTCTTCAGCTTGGCGACTGCCCTTGCGACTCCCCCTGACGCCGACGCACCGTCGGCGACGGAGGAAAAGCTGGCAACAGCCGCCCCTGTCGATCCCACCATCCCTCCTCCACCAGCCTTTTCAGCTGGAGATGGGGGGATGGATCACTATCACCGCCTGCGGCGCCGCCTCCTGGTGGCGACCACGGTGGCAGCGGCGATTGCCGTTCCCGCCGTGGGGCTGTTTTTTGGCTTGGCTGCCGCCTTGAGTGCCCTGGTGGGTGCTTTGAGTGGTTTGCTCTATCTGGTGTTGCTCTCCCGAAGCGTTTCGCGGCTGGGTGCGGGCAGCAAGTCAGTGAGCAAAGTTCAGCTCCTGGTGCCCATTGTGCTGGTGCTCGCGGCCACCAAGCTGCCCCAGCTCGAGTTACTGCCCGCCTTGCTGGGTTTCCTGCTCTACAAGCCGGCTCTTCTTGTGCAGGCGCTGCTCGACGCCTGACCCCCCAAGCCTGTCAACGCGCTGTTGACGGGCAATCCGCCGATCCGGATCTCTTCCGGAATTGTCCAATCCGTTGGTTCCAATGCCCTTCGCGATGCCCCTGCCCCCACTCGCCGCACTCGAGGTGGGCCAGCACTTTTACTGGATTTTGGGCAAGCTCAAGATTCATGGCCAGGTGTTTCTCAGCTCCTGGGTGGTGATCGGTGCCCTGCTCGCCCTTGTGGTGATTGGCACCCGCCGCATGCAACGGGAGCCTGCAGGTGTGCAAAACCTGCTGGAATTTCTCTGGGACTACATCCGTGATCTCTCCCGTGAGCAGATCGGTGAGAAGGCCTATCGAGACTGGTTGCCCTTCATCGGCACTCTCTTTTTGTTCATCTTTGTGAGCAACTGGGGTGGGGCGTTGATCCCTTGGAAGTTGATCCATCTGCCCAGTGGCGAGTTGGGAGCTCCAACGGCCGACATCAACACCACCATCGCACTGGCCTTATTGGTTTCTTTGGCCTACTTCTATGCAGGGTTGAGCCGTAAAGGTTTCCGATATTTTGAATATTATGTGGAGCCAACCCCGATCATGCTCCCCTTCAAGATCGTGGAGGATTTCACCAAGCCGCTCTCCCTGTCCTTCCGTCTTTTCGGAAACATCCTCGCGGATGAACTCGTGGTGGCGGTTTTGGCATTCCTCGTGCCCTTGATTGTGCCGCTGCCGGCCATGTTCCTCGGGCTGTTCACCAGCGCGATCCAAGCGTTGATCTTCGCCACCCTCGCCGCCTACTACATCGGTGAGGCCGTCCACGAAGAGCATCACTGATTCCAAGCCTGCCGTTCCCGCGGTCTGGCAAACTCTCAGCGCGCAGGTCCGGCAATGCCGGGCCCATCTCCCAAGGTCAACCCAGGAGATGTCCCAGGCGCAAGGTTCCATCCGGTTCCATTCCCGGCCTTTTCAGGCCCTGGCCAATAGGCCTCCAGCGACTCCCATCCCCCGTTACCCCATGGATTCCCTCACTGCCGCCGCCTCCGTTGTGGCTGCCGGTCTCGCCGTCGGTCTTGGTGCCATCGGTCCTGGCATTGGCCAGGGCACCGCAGCAGGCGGCGCTGTCGAAGGCATCGCCCGCCAGCCCGAAGCTGAAGGCAAGATTCGCGGCACCCTGCTGCTCTCCTTGGCCTTCATGGAAGCCCTCACCATCTACGGCTTGGTGGTAGCTCTCGTGCTGCTCTTTGCCAACCCCTTCGCCGGTTGATCCGGCGTGGATGGAGCTGTGAGCGGGCTTTGCCCTATCGCGGCTCCGCTCCCTCCGGCCAACTTTTTTGCTTCGCACCCGCCGTTTCACCCTCTCCGCTCCATGACCAGCTGGCTATTGCTTGCCGAGGCCGGTGCCCAAGAGGGAGGTCTGTTCGACCTCGATGCCACCTTGCCCTTGATGGCGCTTCAGGTGGTGCTCCTCACCTTCATCCTCAACGCGCTCTTTTTCCGCCCGGTCGGCAAGGCCGTAGAGGAACGGGAGGGCTTCATCAACACCAGCCGCGCCGAAGCCAAGAGCAAGCTGGCCCAGGCTGAGCGTCTTGAGGCCGATCTCAAGGACCAGCTCAAAGGTGCTCGCCAGGAGGCTCAAGCCCTTGTGTTGAGTGCCGAGCAGGAGATGGACCGGCTCTATCGAGCCGCCTTGGCCGAAGCCACAGCCGCCGCCAATGCCTCCCGCGAAGCGGCTCGTCGTGAGATTGATTCCCAGCGGGAAAATGCCGCCGCTCAGTTGGAGCAGCAGGCCGTCGCCCTCGGCAATCAAATCGTCTCCCGCTTGCTTCCCACCCCATGACCGCCTCCCTGCCCCAGCTCCTGGCCAGCCATGGCGGCTTCGGGCTGAACCTCAACCTCTTTGAAACCAACATCATCAATCTGGCGATCGTGATCGCTGGGTTGGTTTGGTTTCTGCGGGGATTCCTCGGTGGCATCCTTGAGCGCCGCCGCTCTGCCATCCTCACGGATCTGCGCGATGCGGAGGATCGGCTGACCAAAGCCACCGCAGCTTTGGCTGAAGCCCAGAAGGGTGTGGCTGAAGCCCAACAGAAAGCCGATCAAATTCGCGCCGATGGCAAGGCGCGTGCCGAAGCCATCCGCCTCGATAGTGAGCAACGCACCATTGAGGAAATTGCTCGCATGAAACAGGCGGCCAGCTCCGATCTGGCCAATGAGGCTTCCCGCGTCAGCGACCAGCTCCGCCGTGAGACAGCGCTCAAGGCCATCGAGAAAGCCCTGGCGTCCCTGCCCGGAAAGCTTGATGAAGCCGCCCAGGCCAAGTTGATCGATCAATCCATCCAATCCCTGGGGAACCGCTGATGCCCCTGCTCAACGCCATCACCACTCCCTACGCCGACGCCTTCCTCCAGCTGGCCAATGCTTCCGGTGAGACGGAAGCCCTGATTGGCCAGGCTCGGGAGCTGCTCAGCCTTTGGCAGGCCTCCCCTGAACTGCGGGAAGCCATGGTGTCTCCAGTGCTGGATCCGGAGACCAAGAAAAAGACCCTGCAGGCTCTTTTCGGCCAATCGCTTTCGCCCACCTTCCTCAACCTGCTCAAGCTCTTGGCCGATCGCCGTCGCGTCGGTGTGCTCGACGCGGTGTTGGAACGGATGTTGGAGCTCTATCGCGAGCAGAACGGCATTGCCCTGGCCACCATCACGGCGGCCACCCCCTTGAGCGACGACCAGCAAGCCCAACTGGCCGAGAAGGTGAAGGCCGTGGCCGGCACCGACAAGGTGGAAATTGCCACCGCTGTGGATCCCTCCCTGATCGGAGGTTTCATCCTGCGGGTGGGCTCCAAGGTGATCGATGCCAGTTTGCAAGGCCAGGTGCGCCGCCTCGGCCTGGCGCTGGCGGCAGCCGGCTAAGCCACTTCCCCATCCCCCAACCGCTCTCTCCCCTCTTTCCGCTCCCCCAGGGACTTTTCAGCCATGGTTTCCATCCGCCCCGACGAGATCAGCGCGATCCTCAAACAGCAGATCGCCGACTACGACAACACGGTGTCCGTGAGCAACGTTGGCACCGTGTTGCAGGTGGGTGACGGCATCGCCCGCATCTACGGCCTCGAACAGGTGATGGCCGGCGAACTGGTGCAATTTGAAGACGGCACCGAGGGCATCGCCCTGAACCTCGAAGAGGACAACGTCGGTGTGGTGCTGATGGGCGAGGGCCTGGGCATCCAAGAGGGGAGCACGGTGAAGGCCACTGGCAAAATCGCTGCCGTTCCGGTGGGCGATGGCATGCTCGGCCGGGTGGTGAATTCCCTCGGCCAGCCGATCGATGGCAAAGGGGAGATTCCAAGCAGCGAAACGCGACTGATCGAATCGATGGCGCCTGGCATCATCCAGCGCAAATCGGTGCATGAGCCCATGCAGACGGGCATCACCGCCATCGACGCCATGATTCCCATCGGGCGGGGCCAGCGGGAGCTGATCATCGGCGACCGCCAGACTGGCAAGACCGCCATTGCGCTCGACACGATCATCAACCAGAAGGGTGAAGACGTCGTCTGCGTGTATGTGGCGGTGGGACAGAAGGCTGCATCCGTGGCCAACGTGGTGGAGGTGCTGCGGGAGCGTGGCGCCCTCGACTACACCGTGATCGTGGCGGCCAATGCCTCCGATCCCGCCGCCCTCCAATACCTGGCGCCCTACACCGGTGCGGCGATCGCCGAATCCTTCATGTACAAGGGCAAGGCGACCTTGGTGGTCTATGACGACCTCACCAAGCAGGCTCAGGCCTACCGCCAGATGTCACTGCTGCTGCGTCGTCCCCCCGGCCGTGAGGCTTATCCCGGCGACGTGTTCTATTGCCACAGCCGACTGCTCGAGCGTGCTGCCAAGCTCTCCGACGCCATGGGTAAGGGCTCGATGACGGCCCTGCCGATCATCGAAACCCAAGCGGGCGACGTGTCGGCGTACATCCCCACCAACGTGATCTCGATCACTGATGGCCAGGTGTTCCTCAGTTCCGATCTGTTCAACTCCGGTCTGCGGCCTGCGATCAACGTGGGTATTTCCGTGAGCCGGGTGGGCGGAGCCGCCCAAACCAAGGCCATCAAGAAAATTGCGGGCACCCTGAAGCTGGAGCTCGCCCAGTTCGACGAATTGGCGGCCTTCTCCCAGTTCGCCTCCGACCTGGATGCCGCCACCCAGGCCCAGCTCGCCCGGGGCAAGCGTCTCCGCGAGCTGCTCAAGCAGCCCCAGTTCAGCCCCCTCAACCTGGCCGAACAGGTGGCCGTGGTCTACGCCGGGGTGAAGGGCCTGATCGATGAGGTGCCTGTGGATCAGGTGCCGCAATTCTGCCGTGAGCTCAGGGACTATCTGCGCACCAACAAGGCCGATTACGTCAACGCGGTGATGAGCGAAAAGCAGCTCAGCGAGGCCTCTGAAGCCACGCTCAAGGCCGCCATCTCTGAAGTGAAAGCGTCCATGCTGGCTGCGGCCTGAGGCGAGAGCAATGGCAAACCTCAAGGAGATTCGCGACCGGATCAGTTCGGTCAAAAACACCCGCAAGATCACCGAGGCGATGCGGCTGGTGGCCGCAGCCAAGGTGCGCCGAGCCCAGGAGCAGGTGTTGCGCAGCCGGCCCTTCGCCGATCGGCTGGCGCGGGTGTTGCAAAACCTGGAAACCCGCATGGCGTTTGAAACAGCGGATTCGCCCCTGCTGCAGAAGCGTTCTGTGGACAACGTCACCCTGTTGGCCGTCACCGGTGATCGGGGTTTGTGCGGCGGCTACAACTCCTCGGTGATCAAAAAAACCGAGCAGCGCTTCGCCGAGCTCAAGGCCCAGGGCCTGAATGTGGAGCTGGTGTTGATGGGCCGCAAGGCCATCACCTACTTCCAAAATCGGGCTTCCACTTACAAGGTGCGGGCCACCTTCACCGGGCTGGAGCAGGTGCCCACAGCCAGCGATGCCAATCGCATCTCACGGCAGGTGTTGGCCGATTTCCTCTCCGATAGCACTGATCGGGTGGAGATCATCTACACGAAGTTCATCAACCTCGTGAGCTCAGCGCCTGTGGTTCAAACCCTGTTGCCTCTGGATCCGCAGGGCATTGCTGACGCGGAGGATGAGATCTTCCGACTGGTCACCAAGGATGGAGAACTGGGGGTCGAGAAGGTGGCGATCGATAACACGCAAGCCCCCTTGTCACCCGACTTTGTGTTCGAACAAAGCCCGGATCAGCTGTTGAACGCCCTCCTGCCGCTCTATCTCGACAACCAGCTGTTGCGCTCCCTCCAGGAGGCGGCTGCCAGCGAATTGGCGAGCCGGATGACGGCCATGAACAATGCCAGTGACAACGCCAAGGCCCTCGCCAAGACGTTGACTCTGGATTACAACAAAGCCCGCCAGGCGGCCATCACACAAGAGATCTTGGAAGTGGTGGGCGGTGCAGCGGCAATGGGGTAAGCGACAAGGCACCCTCTCATTCATCAAGCTTCGTCCGGGGAATTCTCTTTGAATCTCCCCGGTTTTTTTTGTTCACGCCTGCCTGCCCCACTGTCGACACAGGCGGCCGCTGCTTGGTGTGACACCAAGGTTGGTGTGACACCAAGGGAGGCCGCATGCTTCCTACGTTGATGATCGGATTCTGAAGACATCGCCACCATGGGCCTGGCCCTGCGTCTCGACCAATCCCTGGCTCGCCTCAAGCGCCGTGCCTTGCTGCCTCTGGCGATCCTGGCGATCCCCTGGGCCCAGGAGCTGATCGACCAGTTGGTGTTTCGCGGCCACTGGAATCTGCCCATGGTTTACGGCGGACCGTGGTGGGGGTTGCTCACGGCACCCTTCAGCCACAGCGGCTTTGGCCATTTGATCAGCAACTCGATCTGGTTTCTGCCGCTGTCTTGGCTGGTGTTGCTCAAGGGGAGCCGCGACTACTGGGCGGTTTGGATCGGTGTGTTGCTGCTGCAGGTGCCCGTGTGGCTGCTCTGGCCTGCCGCCAGCCATGGCCTCTCGGGGGTGGTGTATGGACTGTTGGGCTATTTGTTGTTGATCGGCTGGCTGGAGAAGCGCCCCCTGTCGGTGCTGCTCTCCTTCGGCTGTCTTCTGGCCTACGGGGGGTTGTTGCCGGCCCTGCTCCCCTTTGTCAGCCCTCCCGGGGTGAGCTGGATCGGCCATGTGGCCGGCTTTGCTGGCGGCCTCTTGGCGGCCTTGGCGATCTATCGGGAGTGAGGCTGGGCAAGAGCACCTGACGTCCAGCCGTTCCTGGGCTAGAGGGTGGAAACCCGCGTTCCCCTTGGATGCTTCGCTTCTCTCGCTTGGCTTTCGTTGGTGTCGCCGCCAGCACGGCGTTGCTCTGGGGAGCTCCCCCAGCCAGCCAGGCCCTGCTCGTGTACTCCGCCTCGGGACCCAACATCAGCGGCAGCCTCGGCGGCATTCCCTTCAGCCAGGCCGCTTGGTCGTTGACGGCCACTGCGGATGAGGCTCTGGCTCAGAACAACGTCTTCAGCGTCCCCCCCCTCCCCGGCAAATTTGATCTCTGGTCGTTGCCGGTGTCGCCAAAGCTGCGGATTCACACCATGGCGTCGTTGCTGGAGGCTGATCTCCTACCGATGGATATGAGACGTTGGCTTGTGCTCTCCGGCAAGTTCCCCGTGGGATCCACGCCAAAGATTGGTTTTGTGTTCACCACGCCCTCCTTCAATCCCGAAACGGCAGCGGGCCTTTTTGGGGTGCAAGGGTCGTACGTCGATCTGAAAAGCCCGATCAGCTTTGCCGGGCCTTCGATCTTTGAGCCCTTCACCTTCCCCTCAACGGCAGGCCCACTGGTGATCAGCTCATCCAGCACTGATCCAGGCACATTCCGCATCGATCCGGTGCCGGGGCCCCTGCCAGCGCTGGGGGTGGCGGGGGCGTTCTCCTGGAGCCGCAAGCTGCGGCGTCGTCTGGCTCGCCAGGCGGGCTGAGGTGCCCCGGCTAGTTGCAGCCCTCCACAGACACCCGATAGCTGAAGCCGGTGGAGCCCGGCATGCTGCTGGCGCCCACCCGCACGTTCACCTGGCTGGTGCGCTTGCCGGGCACGGCCGGGAAGGGGCCGAAGAGGCGGCGCTGGCCGGGATCCAGGGTGACGTTTTCATTCACCACCTGCAGGTTGCTGCCATCGGTGAAGCGCAAAAACACAGCCACTGGGAAGGTGCCCCGGCCGGTGGAGGCCGACTGGAAGTTGATGCGGTAGCTGCTGAAGGAGCGGTCAACGGCGAAGTCGGTGTTCCAATTCGTGCGCCCCACCAGGCGATCGGCACTGATGCGCTTCTCCACCACCGGCTGGCCGCCGCCGATGGGCATCAACGAGCGGCACAGGGCTTGGGCAGCACCGCTGCCAACGCCCATGAGGACTGTGGCGCCAAGGGCGGCGGCCAACGATGGCAATGGCCGAATGGGCATCGCGAAGCCTCCAAATGCGGCTGGTACATCCTGCAACCTATCCCCTCGCTTTCGTTCCATGGCCTCCCTTACACCCATACCTCCTGCCCAGCTCCCTCTGGGTGGGCTCACCCTTCAACCCCTGTTCCCCTTGGCCCTGGGCCAGGTGCAACTGGCGCCCGATCCCCTGGACACCGCTGTGATGTTGCAGGAGATTCTCGCCCTGCGGGGAGCGGCCACTGGCAATTCCGAGGAGGGCTGCGCCTGGACAGGTGATCTCCATGGGGAAAGCTGCCTCCATCACCACCCGGCCTTCGCCCCGCTGCTGCAGCGTCTGTCAGAGGAGGCGGCGGCGTATGTGGCGGCCTTGGGTTTTGCGCGCAGCCGGATGGCGCTGCATCTGCAGCGGGCCTGGCCGGTGGTGAGTGAGGAGGGGCAGGTCATCGGGCGCCATCACCACCCCAATGCCCATCTCAGCGCCATCTACTACCTCACGGGCGATGGCACCCCAGCCAGTGGCTGCCTGCGGATTTGGCCGCCGCGGCAGGCCAATGAGCTGGTGCCAGGCTTGGCAGTGGGCCACGGCGCGCCCATCAGCGAGGGCGATCCCGGCGCGCAGCTCTGGAACGCGCCCTGGTGGGATGTGGCGCCACGGGCCGGGCTGTTGGTGCTCTTTCCCGCCTGTGTGGATCACAGCGTGTTGGAGAACGAGACGGTGGAGGAGCGGCGGGTGTCGATCGCCATGGATTTCTGCCTCACGGCGCCGGCTCGCAGCGGGGAGCTGATCGAGGGCGGAGCTGAGGCGGAATATCTGGCGCCCCACCCGAGCACGTGGCTGGAAGTGGGTGTGTTGGATCAGAATGCCACCCCATGAACGGCGTTGTTTGGGCCAATCCCAATCGATGGACCAGGGTCAGCCAGCTTCTGGCCCTGGCCATCTCAGCCTTGGGCTTGGCAACGGCGCCCAACTCCGTCGCAGCAAAACCCATCACGGCTGCCCTGGGCGCTGCGCCGCAGGGCTGGAACGACAGCCGGGTGCTGTTGCAGGGTTTCTATTGGGAGTCCTATCGCCATGGCAAGGGGCGCTTCCCCCAATTTGGCCAAAAGCCCTGGTACGAGGTGGTGCGGGCCAAGGTGCCCGCGATTGCGGCGGGTCGTTTTGATCTGATCTGGTTGCCGCCGCCGATCTATGCGGGGGAGTTGAGCGCGGGCTACAACCCCAAGCAGTATTTCAAGTTCGACAACAGCTATGGCACGAAGGCGCAACAGCAGCAGCTGTTGCGGGATCTGCTGGCGCGGGGGGTGGAGCCGATCGCCGATGTGGTGATCAACCACCGCGATGGCATGGGCGGCTGGGCCGATTTTCAAAATCCGGCCTGGGGCACAAAGGCGATCTGCCGCACCGATGAGGCCTTTTCCAACGCCGCTTCAGGCCTGAGCGGCACACCCCAAACCCAGCGCGGCAACTGTGAGGAGCCGGTGCCCTACCGCAGCGGAGCCACCTTCAACTACGAGAGCTTCCGCGACATCAACCACGCCGATCCCACCGTGCGCAACGACATCCTGCGCTATCTGCTGCAACTCAAGGCCCTGGGCTATCGCGGCTGGCGCTACGACATGGTGCACGGCTACAGCGCCCGCTGGGTGGCCTGCTACAACGCGGTCAGCCAGCCCAGCTTCTCGGTGGGGGAGTACGACTGGGACAAGCAGGCGGAGATGCGGGGCTGGATCTGGGCCACGGCCTCCCAGCCGGCAGCGGCTGGGGCCCACCATTTGCGCAGCGCGAGCTACGCCTTTGATTTTCCCGGTTTTTTCAAGCTCAAGCAGGCCATCACAGCCGGCCGCTACGGCGATCTCTACGCCTTCAACTTCGGCCCGGGCCTGATGGGTGACACCACCGACGGCCTGCCCTGGAAGCAGCGGGCCGTGACGTTTGCGGAGAACCACGACACGGGCTACCGCACCAACGACGATGGCACGCCTCAAAGCGGTCATCGTTTCGACAGCTTTGCCAATAACTGGCAGGTGGAGCAGGCCTATGCCTACCTGCTCAGCCATCCCGGGGTGCCGAGCGTGTATTGGAAGCACTACTTCGAGTGGGGGGCGGATCTGCAGCGCAAGATCCAGGCCCTGATCAATGCCCGCAAGGTGGCGGGGGTGCATGCGGGCAGTGCCCTGTATGTGCAGCACAACGCCCGCCAGGCGGGCGTGTATGCGGCGGCGGTGCAGGGCAGCAAGGGGATGCTCTACGTGCGTGTGGGTGGGGAGGATGGCCAATGGCAGCCTGCGGCTTCGGGGTACAGCGGCTATCGGGAGTACGGCCAGGGGCAGGGCTGGAAGGTGTGGGTGGCCCTGCCGGGCAATCCCCCGATGCGCTCGGCGCCGCTGGCGACAGCGTTGCCGGCCCCTGCGGGGCTCCAGTCGTTGCCGGCGGCCCTGCCTGCCCTGTGCCGCAGCTGATCAGGTCACCCGTTGAAGGAGGGTGGTGTGGTCCCAGGTGGTGCCATTGGCGAAGTGAAACTCCTCAATGCGGGAGACGGCTTGCAGTTGATTCACCAGGGTGAGACTGGAGGAAGACCCGAAGTGAAGGCGGAGGTCTTGTCCAATGCGCTGCACCCTGGTGATGGCAGTGGTGCTCTGGTGGCTGAACACGACGCGATCGCTCTCGCTGGTTAACGGGTCGACGTCGCGGATGATGTCGTGACCCCCGGAGGCAAACAAATAGCGATCGCCGCCTTCACCTCCCTCCAAGGTGTCGTTGCCTCCTGCGCCGTCGAGAGTGTCCCTCCCAGCCAAGCCCGTGAGCAAGTCATTGTCTTGTTGACCTTCCAGGTGGTCTGCCAGTGCGCCGCCGATCAGTGTGTCCCGGCCGTTGAGGCCCTGGAGTCGGTTGGAGGTGTTGCTGGTGCCGATCAAAAGGTCGTTTCCAACGGTGCCTTGGATAGGCAGCTGCAGCAGCAGGCTGTTGGAATCCCAGATAACGCCATCGGCAAAATAGAACTCCTCAATGCGGTGTTGAGGAACCAGCTGCTTATTGATGCTGGTCAAAAGTCGGGATCCGGAATAAAACGAGACCGTCCCCTGAGACTGTTTGACTTGCACTTGCTTGGAGGTTGCGTCCCAGAAGATCACGCGATCCGCCAGGCCCGATTCGTCGAAGATTAAATCATAAGCATTTGCTCCATTCTGACTAATCAGGTAGGTGTCTGACCCTGAGCCTCCGTAATAAAAATCATGGCCGGCTCCGCCGTGGAGGGTGTCGTTGCCAGCTTGCCCTTTGAGAAGATCGTAATCAGCGCCAGCTTCGATGAAGTCATCTTGGCTGCTGCCATACAGCTCGTCATGTTCACTGGTGCCCGTGATCCATTGCCATGGGCCTGCAACGGGTTGCTGCTGACGCATGGCGACAGCAAGCGGATCAGTGCGGGTCATGGCGACATCCCTGAGCCCTTGAAAGAAGGCCATGCCTCCAGGACCGCGGTGGGCCAAGTTCCAATGAATCATGGCCAGGAAGGCAGGATCTGGATCGCGTTGGAATTCCTTGCGCAGATGGTCGACCGAGGCAGTGAGATCCATCTGCAAGGGGCCATACTCATCTGACTCTATTGAACTGGCAAGGTTGAATAATGGCTGCACATGCACTTGCTCGCTTAGTATCATATCAACCCAGAATTGAACAGCTGAAAAGGCCGATAAGATGACCTCCCCTTTCAACGGCCCCACGAAATAGTCAGTGTCGACTAGCATCTCGCCAATCAGTTTCTCAATGACAGCAACTTTTTCTTTAAAGAAAGGCTCTTCAGAGCCGTATTCGCGATCCTCGACGCCGAATGGGTTTTGGCCCGCATCACACCACTCAAAGAGAAGTTCTTGTGTGAGTGCTTTTCTTTCTTGACGAGTCGCCCCGATCCATTTGGCCAAGATGTCCCGAAGCTTCTGGGATCCAGGAGCCATCATGGCCTGATGCAAGCTGGGCACAATTCCCATCCCGGCAAGGTTTGGCAGTGCCGCTGTCGCTGTATCGACTGGGCGTGGATTCAGTTGCCGACTGTCGATGGTGTCTTTTCTAAACCACACATCAGTAAGTGTAGCTAATTGCCCACTGGTAAGCAGGAAAAAGCCTGTTTCTCTATGCTCATTATCATTCGCATCAATGGCCATGCTGGTGACATATCCCAGTTGCAGGGATTGGGTGTTGGCCTCCTCTAGGGTTAGCCACTCACCGGGATCACTGATGGCATTGCTGTTCTGGTCCCGCCAGACCCTCAGAGAGCTCCAAATAGCATCTTGATTGTCAATCACTCTATCTCGGTTGAGATCGTACCTAGCAAGTGCTTCGAAGCCATTCTTTGCCAACTCCCCATTGCTCAAGAGGGTGTGGTTGCCAAATAATTCTCTGCCATTATCAATTTTGCCATTATTATTGAGATCCAGGATTAACAGCCCATCGGTGGATCCAACCCAGCCGCTGCGCTCAGCGAAGCCATTGCAGTCATGGTCAAAGTAGATGGCCGTTCCGGTGAGAGCAAGAGTTTGGATCCCATTGCCGTCCAAATCCAGAATCAATGGAGAGGCAACCTTTTCAATCTCCTTGACGATCTCACGCAATTTCTTGTGTAATCTCTTAGCGATTTCGGCACCACCTATGGAGGCACCAATGATGATGCCTGCCCCGATGATCATTCCCAGCGGTCCAGTTGCCATCAGTGGAGCGGCTAGCAAGGTGGCAAGCCTCCCAGCGGCAAAAGCTCCGGCATTTTCGATGGCCCAGGATGTCACGGTGTCATGGGCACCGCGATGGTCCCCTTGATGCAGCTTCGTGCCAGCTTCGGCGAGCATGGTTGTCATGCTTGCAACATCAGAAACTCGCCCAGTAAAGGTGCTGATGCGGGCAATGGCTGATCGATGCTTGAATAAATCAGGATCGGCAGGCAATGTATAGCTAATGCCGTACAAGAGTGGATTGAGCTTGAAGATTTCCTCCACGGCCTGGATGTGGCGGAGCCGTCGTTCGGCCGGGATGAAGTCCATGATGGGCCGCATTCCTGAAGGCAGAGTTGTCCCCAGGGTGTTCATCCTCAGGTAATCGCTGGCATCCAACCGATAGGTGCCATCCATCGCCTGGATCGGTTTGCCTGCCCCATCCACTTGAATTTTGATCATGCCTGTATTGGCTTCCGACAGGCCCATCAACAGCTGCACCACTCTGTTGACGCCGCTGCTTGCGGCCAGTTCTCTAAGCCCTTCAATCGGAACGCCTTCAATCGATTTGATGGCCGGGTTGTTCAGCAGCGCATAGATTTCTGTTTGAGCAAACACCCTGTCCATGCCAGCTCCGCCAACCACAAGCCGCACATCTCCCGATGCCTGTTTGACAAAATTTTCGGAGACATCGTCCCAAAGACCTTTCCCCGTCCGCTTTGCAGGATCACCAGCTGTAGGACCGTATAGAAACTCAAAGTAAGCTTTTTCGTCATATTTGAATATCTCTTGAAGTTTGGTTAATAGCTTCTCGTTGTAGTCAGGACTTCTGGGATTTTCGATTTGTAAAAACTTTGCAGCTTCGGTGCTCTGAATGGCTCGCAGATTTGTATGTGTTTCTGCAAGGCTTTTAGCGAAAATCTCTTGTTTGATCTCCTTGCCCGGTCGGCCGCTCCAGAGCAAGGTGACTTGCCCTGTGCCCTTGGTATCTAGGGACCTTATCAGTGCGGCCAGCTCTTCCTCGGTGCGTACAGAATCCAGCCTTTTTAAGGCTTCTTCCTTCGTAAGTGTTTTCATGATAAATCCAGGTGAAGATGTCTAATGTTTCTTTCTAGAATCCGAAGCTGACTCTGTATCTAGGATGATAAATGCTTTTCCTCCCGTCAAAGCCAAAGCATTTCAATGCTTCTTTTAATATCCCGATGACAATCTCCCTGTTTGCTCCAGATGGCTCTGGATTAATGCTTGTTATATTTTTCCAATGAAACACTGTCTCCTGGGCCTTATCGTCTTTCTTTGGCTGGCTTGGCTCAATGCAAATATCATAAATCTTGCCGTGGACAAATAGATAAAACCAGCCCTCCTGTGTTTCCTCATAAGCCAAATTCCCAACCAATCCCCCCCATAAGTAATAGTCCCGTTCGGCATCGCGGGTCCACCAGCGGCCTTCGCCTTTGGGGAAGGGAAGTTTGTAGCGATCGATATCGGCATCAGAGACCACTTCATTTTTGAAGGCCATGGTGGAGTGGGCTGTTGCCGTTTGGATTCCAGTTTGCCAGCCGAGCTGTACAGCGGCTCTGCCCTTGTTGGCTGTTGCTGTTGTGTTGTTGGCTGCAGTGCGAGAGTTGGCAGAATTGGTGTGCTTATCGCTCCTGGTGTGGGTTGGGCACATTGATCTGATCCGTGGGCCTTAAGCGTTCCCATGCACTGACATCCCCATCCGTAGGCCTTGCCAACGTGGTTCTCTCGCCCGCTCTGGCCCCCCCTAGTGTTCTTCCGAGATTGCCGCCAGCCCACCCATGGCCAGCCAACACGCCCTTCCCCGCCAGGTGCTGCCTACCTCAGACCCCAGCTACCCGCCAATTCGTGTTGTATGGCAGGCCGCCGGGAACCTTGACCGCCTGTCGAGTCCCCATGAGCGCTACCGGCTGGCGATGGGGTGGCAATAGGGCTGGCTACCGCAGGGCTGACCATGGGATCCTGGCACTTGCCATCGATTGCTTTTTCTCTACCCGATTGGGTGTGTCGATCTCTGCCGGAGCCGGGCCAT
The DNA here is from genome assembly GCA_041181185.1 of Cyanobacteriota bacterium. Classification (GTDB taxonomy): domain Bacteria; phylum Cyanobacteriota; class Cyanobacteriia; order PCC-6307; family Cyanobiaceae; genus Cyanobium. The sequence continues at coordinate 48,932 of JBEGQC010000005.1, forward strand.
TGCTTTGTCAGTGATGAGGAAAAGATGGGGCTCGCTATTGAGTTGTCACGTTTGAATGTGCTCCATGCCACTGGAGGGCCTTTTGGCGCCGTGATCTTTGAAGCCACCAGCGGTCGCCTGGTGGCCCCCGGCGTGAATCTTGTCCAACACCTGGGATGGGCTGGGGCCCATGCGGAGATGGTGGCGATCGCCATCGCACGAGCCATAGGCTTTGATGAAGGGGTGAAGGCCAATGATTGGGTGGCTCAACTTCGCAGCAGGGGCATTGCTGTGCAACAAAACGTCTGCAGGGAACAGGCTGTCTCTGTGCTGAACGCCTACAAGGACCAGGGGGGACTGATTTACAACGGAAGGGCTTCAACCGCCAGCGGCGGCGCCGCCCCCTGACCCTCAGGGCGGCTGTCATGCTGACGGGCATTCCAAGCCCCACCAACGATCGTGTCTGTGCTCGGCCGTCAAGCCATCCTCCAGGCGATCGAGCAGGGGCAGATCACGATCACGCCCTTCTCGCCAGAGCTGGTGGGACCCGCATCGCTGGATCTCAGCCTGGCCAGCACGTTTCGGGTGTTCCGCAAGGTGCATCAAGTGATCGACGTGCGGGAGGAGACCGACTACCGAGCCTTCACCGACAAGATCACGATCGCCGAGGGACAACACATTTTGATCATGCCCGGCGAAACGGTGTTGGGCATCACGCGCGAGCGATTGCGCTTGGGGCCTGGCCTGTGCGGTTGGCTGGAGGGTCGCAGCCGCTTTGCGCGCTTGGGGTTGATGGTGCACATCAGCGCCCCCTTCATGGGCCCGGGCATCGACAGCCAGCAAGTGCTGGAGATGAGCAATTTCGGCCCTGCCCCCTTGGCGGTCACCCCCGGCCTGGCCGTCTGTCAGTTTGTGTTTCAAAAACTGGAAGGCAGTGAGCACTACGAGGGTCGCTTTGCCGGGCAAACGGAGGAGACGTTTTGATCCCGGCCCCATGGATATGGCCCTGCGCTGGAACGCCTGCTTATGGAGACGGTTTCCGAACCACGGCGTTCCCCATTCCTTGCCGCGTCCGCCCGTGATCCCGATGGTGCGCCCGCCCCGCTGAGGTGTTGTCGCTCACTTCGGCGCCAGGAACTGGATCCCGGGGGCCGCCTTCAGCTGGCTGGTGACATTCCCCTGCAGCGCATCATTGCCTTCGATCTTGATGGCGCGGATGCCGCTGCCGGGTTTGAAATCGATCTGTTTGAGGTTCACCCACACCATTTGGGGGGAGAGGGCCGAATCGAAGTAATACACCTGGTCGCTCTGGTCGATCAAGGTGCGCCACCAGGTGGGTGAGATGTTGGGATGCTCCGGATCCGGCGTGCCCCAGGGCACCGACACATTGCGCATCACGCTCATCACGCCGGCCAACGCCTGGCGCCGATCCGTGGTGGGCGGCAGCTGTTGCACGTAGTAAGAAGCCCGCACGAAGCGATCCGGAGACTGGATCGATCCCGGCAGCTCCTTGGTGCGATCCCGGGTGACCCAGTAGCCATTCAGCTTGAGCTGCTCGCTGAACACGGGGCTGTTGGTCATCACCTGGTATTGGCGGCCGTGGTGAATCACCGGCTTGCCCTTGAGGTATTCGATCACCGCCGAATCGCCGCTGGCATCCGACACCGCCATGTGCACTGTGGCCTTGGCCTTGCCGCCAGGCCCAAAGGGCACTGGCACGATCTGGATCTGATCGGCCGCCACCGCTTTCACCAGCTCCGCCACGGAGCCGTATTGACTCAGCAGATAAAGCGTCCAGGCGGCAAAGGAGAGGCGGGGCCGGCGCGTGTCGGCCGTGGCGATCCCGAAGTCGTTTTCCGCCAGATAGAGCAGATTCGCCACCAGGCCCCGCTCGTTCATTCCGTCAAACACCCCATCGAGGGCCCCGCCGGGATTGGTGCTGCCGCTCACCACCACCGAGCCGTAGCGGGTGGACCACTTCAGGGAATTCACTCCTCCGGCCCCATCCAGCCGTTCTCCGCGGGGAATCACATGGAAATGGGAGTTGAAGCCATAGGGCCAATCCATCGAACGTCCGGTGATCACCTGGTTGGCCGGCCCCACCCAGGTGACGCGCGAGCAGGCCAGGGCGGCGGGGGTGGTGGCCCCCAGCCCGAAGGCCGTGAGGGCTGCGGCGGCTGCGCTCAGCAGACGTGGAGAGGTGGCCATGGGAGACAGGGGCGCTCTGCTGAATTGTGTGCCTGGACACTGTTTTTGCCCACAGGTTGTTTTCAGCCAGCCTGATTAGCCTGGGCTGTTGCCAAAAGCCGTTGCCCAACCACCGCCTTCGCCTGGCCCTGATTGGCGGCCTGGCCTGTTGTCTCAGCACCCTCCCCAGCGCCGCCCAGGTCGCCCAGGTCGCTGCCCCCACCGCCGCCACACCCGCCGAAGCCTCCAAGCCAGCAGCCGCCAAGCCTCCAGCCGCTGCCGCCTCAGCCACCAGCTCCCTGAGCCGGCTGGGTCCGCTGCCCCTGGAGAACGGCTACCCCACCCCGGCCACCGCCCAAAAGCTCTACGACGAGCTCGACTTGCAGCGGGCCACCCAGGCCTACCTCTGGGCCCTGCCGGCGGTGGGCTTCAAGGCACTCTACGACGCCCAGGCCAAAACACTCGGGGTGCGCAACGGCGAGGTGTTGCTCTACCGCAACCTCCAGGACAAAGCGGGGATGCTCACCCCCAACATCACCACCCTCTACGCCTTCAGTTTCTGGGATCTGGCGGCCCAGGGGCCCCTTGTGGTGGAGGTGCCCGCCGGGCTCACCGCCGGTGGCGTGCTCGACATCTGGCAGCAACCGATCACCGACATGGGCCAGACGGGGCCCGACAAGGGCGCTGGTGGGAAATATCTGATCCTGCCGCCAGGCGCGCCGGAGGTGGTGGCCCCGGGCTACCGGATCGTGCGCGCCACCAGCAACCAGGTGTGGTTTGGCACCCGGGGCCTGGCGCCGGACAAGGCCGTGGCGGAAGCCACCGTGCGCCAACACCGCCTCTATGGCTGGAACCAGCGGGCCAACCCGCCGGCCACCCGCTACAGCGAGGTGGGCGGCCGCCCCTGGCAATCGGCCCAGCCCGCCGATCTGAGCTACTGGCGCCTGCTGAGTGAGCTCTACACCAATGAGCCGGTGGCACCGCGCGATCGGATGGTTTTTGGGATGCTGGCGCCCCTGGGTCTCAGCCCCGGCCAGCCCTTCAAGCCTGATGCCCGCCAGGCCAAGATCCTTGGTGAGGCGGCCCAGTTGGGGGATCTGATGGCCCGCACCATCGCCTACGACAAGCGCACGCCCGGCGCCACGGTCTACCCCGGCAAGCATTGGGAGTACGCCGTGCTGTTTGATCTCGATCAGGAATCGCCCGACAAGCGCCGCGTGCAGCTCGACGAGCGCAGCTCCTGGTTCTACGAGGCGATCGGCATGTCGGTGGGGATGCAGGGGCGGGTGGTGGGCTTCGGCCAGGTGTATCTGGAGGCCTCCAAAGATGCCAATGGCCACTGGCTCGATGGCGGACGCTCCTACCGCCTGCGGGTGCCCGCCAGCCCGCCGGTGAAGCAGTTCTGGTCGATCACCCTCTACAACAACCTCAGCCGCGGGCCCTTGATCACCCCCCAGGGCGCCGCCGATCTGAGCTCCCGCAAACCCGATCTGATCACCAATGCCGATGGCTCGGTGGATGTCAGCTTCGGCCCGGTGAAGCCCAAGGGCGCCACCAACTGGATCCAAACCCTGCCGGGCAAGGGCTGGTTTGCCTACTTCCGCTTCTACGCACCCACCGAGCCCTACTTCGCCAAAACCTGGCAGCTCAATGAGATTGAGCCTGTGACGCCCTGAAGCTCTTGCCAGTGCCTCAACGGCCTGGTCGAAGCGCCTGCGTCCTCGCATCTTCACTGCCCTGGCTTCAAGTTGGCGGGGGCCGCGACGGCCTGATAAACCGTGGCCCAGGCCCGCACTGTGTTGTCGCCGATGCGATAGCGGAGCACGTTGCCCTCCCCACTGGTGAAGGAGAGGCTCACCGTGCCGGGGGTGGCGCTGCGCAGCGCCGCGGCGAGCGCATCATCGACAGGAAAGCGGTTGTTTTCCCCTTTGAGGGCAAAGGAGCGCTCGCCCAGATGGAGGGTGGCTTGCTCAATGGGGAGGCTGGCGTAGCTGAGCTCGAGCTTGGCGGCATAGGCCTGCAGCCAGATGGCCGGGCGCCCCCAGAGGCTCACCAGGCCCACCTCCCGGTTGGCCAGGGCCTGCCGTTGCACATCCCGATCAAACACCCCCACAAAATCCCCCTCAAAGCGGTCGCGCACCACCACCGGCACCGACCAGGGCACCCCATCGCCCAGGCGCCAGTTTTCTGCGTTCACACTCGGCAGGCTGCTCGCCAGCTGGGGGGGCACCGGATCAGCCGCCACGCTGCCGGGTTGGGGCGCGGGGCGCTGTTGCCCGGGGGGCAGGGGCCCGTTTTTGCTCCTGAGCGGCAGGCTGTTGATCGTTTGCAGAGCGCGAACGGTGGCTTCCCCGATGGGAAGGCTCACCGTTTCGGCGCCGCCGCCCAGGGTGAGCCGTACCCACATCGGCGGCGGCGGCGTGGCGGCTTGGGCGAGCGCTTCGGCCAGCGGGGCGGAGAGGCGGAAGCGGCTGTCGCTCCCCTCCAGGCGCTCCACCCGATTCCCCACTCGCACCTCCAAGGCGTCCACCCGAAACAGGGGTTGCAGGTTTTCACAGATCGGCGTGAGCAGGATGCGCACGCAGCGCGTCACGTTGCGCTGGCCATAGATCACCACCTCGCGCCGGCCCCAACGGCTGAGCATGCCCAGCCTGTCGGCCTTCTTGCCGGCCCCGAGCCGGCCAAAACTCATGTCGACGCCGTGGCGATCAAACACCGCCCAACCCTCATCCCCCTGCTCCGGCACATCCAACACGGGCTTCGACCAGGGAAGGCGCTTGTCTGTCACCCAAGGCTCCAGCTCCGAGGGGGCGAGGGCTTCCTGGCTCTGGGCTGGCGCCAACCCTGCGGCGAGCACCAGCAGTAGGCACCAACAGGCTGGCAGCGCTCCCTGGCCGAGGGTGCGGCGCGGGCGGATAAACGGCGATGCTCCTCTGGGTGGCATGGGGAGGGCGGCGTCAAGGAGCCATTCTTCTCCCATGACCCCCATCAACGATTATTCCTGTCTGCCGAACGTGCCATATTGCGCCCCCAAAGAAACAACAGCAGGCCAATCACCACATAGCTGGCAACGAAGATCGCAGGCAAAGCAATGCCAAGGCCCGGATATGCAGCGATGCCAAGCAGGGCGCAAAAGCCTCCCAGCCCACCGCCGATCATGATGCCAGCCGCTTGCAGGATTCCGCCGACGATCTTCTTATTCATGGTTTGTTTGGTGGCGGGTTAACACCGCCGCGCCCTCAGCGCCCTGCCGGTAGAAGGTGTTGTAGGTGTCAAACGGAATGATCTTTCCATCACTGCTGACAAAATGAACGCAGCTTCGTTTGACGGTGGCCAGATCAAAGTTGTAGCGATCCAGGAATTGCAGGATCACCACCCGAAAGCTGTTGGCATAGGAGAGCTCCTGCGGCACCACCGCCTGCGGCAGGCAACACAGCAGGTTGGCCAGCTTCTCCACCGCGTTCACCTGGGTGGTTGCCAGGGAGAACAGATCCAAGATGCGCTCACGCAGCTCAGGATGGGCTTCGTAGCTGATGGTGTTCGGCCCCGCCACAATCGCCTCCCGGGGCAGCAAACCGGTGATCGGTGTCACCTTGGTGCCATCGCGCAAGCCATAGCCGATGCAGATCTGGTCTGGATTGCAGGGAAGGGGAATCATGTCGTCCACCGAAAAGACCCCTGACTGACCCACTTCCCGCCGGAGTTCTGTGAGCAGCACACGGTGAGAGTTTGGCTCGAAACCTTCATTGCGGCCCGCATCCTGAATCGGCTGAAACGTCACCCCACGCACGCAGGCCCACTGCAGCGCATGGCGAATGATCTCGGCGACCTCCCCATCATTCACACCTCGCTTCACCACACAGACCAACGTCGTCGACAGCCCCACCCGCTCCAGCGCTTCCAGCGCCTGCCTGCGGATGCGGCTGAGGGGCGTGCCACGCAAATGGATCAGCGCCTCATCGCGCAAGGAATCAAACTGCAAATACACCTCAATCCCTGGCCCATAGCTGGCCAACCGGCCCACAAACTCTGCATCTTGCGCTAGTCGCACACCGTTGGTGTTGACCATCACGTGGCGAATCGGCCGGCATTTGATCGCCTCAAGAATCGCAAAAAAGTCAGGATGCAATGTGGGCTCACCACCTGAAATTTGAACCAGATCGGGCTCGCCCTCACTTTCCACCAGCGCATCCAGCATCCTTTCAATTTCGGCCAGCGAACGATGCCCCCCATGCTGATCCGCCGCATCGGCAAAGCAGACTGGACAGGCGAGATTGCAGGCCCTGTTGATCTCCACAATCGCCAGACAGGAATGCTGCTCATGATCGGGACACAAGCCGCAGTCAAACGGACAGCCCGCCTCCGTTTGCGTTTGCGTGAGCCTGGGCCGGTCTCCGGGCTTCATCCAGAGCTTTTGGGCACGCCAATACTCCAGATCATCTGAAATCAACGTTCGTTGCCTGCCGTGGCTTCGGCAACGCTTGAGGTAGAACACCTTCTCTCCCTCAAGGATCACCTTGGCGGGCACGGGTTCAAGGCAGACCTCGCACAGGCTGGTGGTTTGACTGTGGAACACATAGGGTGCGATCTCACGCGGAACGGCCCGTTGTTTTGTCTCGCCACCAGCAGAAGATTCCATAAATCACTAACCCCAAACAAACCAGGTGGAAGAGATTGAATGGCCCGAACACTTTCGGGTAGGGCTTGAGAAATTCCCAGCAAAATCTCTGACTCGCATAGTAGATCACAAACGCATGGAAGGCATGGTTGGTGGCCCATGGCGCTCGCCTCCGCCACGCAGGCCACCACACCAGCACATACAAGGCCATCGCCAGCGACTCATACAGCTGCACCGGATGACGGCCCACACCATCACCGAGATCCACGGCCCAAGGCAGCTGGGTTGGCACGCCATGGGTGAAATCCGCGAGCCCTGCGAACAAACATCCCAACCTCCCCACCATGATGCCCAGCGCGAGCGGGAGCACAAAGGAGCCACCCGTCGAACCACGCACCCCGTGCCGCCATTTCCACAGCTCGACCCCGGCAATCGCACCCGCCAGCGCGCCAGCCACACTGTGGGAGGGCGTCAAACCGCTTGGCATCGCGTTCAGCGACCCCATTAGCCAGGCGCCAAGCAGGGCGCCCACCGCCAGTGCCCGGTAATAGCTTGGCTCTGTTCTCAGCCTTGTGGCATTCCCTGCCGGTTTGGCATCGAACTTGCGCTGCCATAACGCGCCCAAACTTGCTGCCAAAACGGCAGCCACATTGCCAGCGAGATGGGCCCAGGGGGCTGTAGGAAGTTCAAGCACCGTTGTGTTTCCCGGCGTCCCCTCACCCCTCCAACTCCAGCCACTTGCGCGCCTCCCGCGCATCCCGTTCTTGACCGGCGCGGTGGCCCAGGGCAAAGGCGCCCGCCGCCAGCGCCACGATCGCGGCCATGGTGCCGCCGCGGGCGGGGGTGAGGGGGCCCCTGGGCAAGATCACGGGCACGGTGGCGGCCAGCATGAAGCTCGCCGCCCCCAGGGCCGTCACCCCATAGACCGTGGGCGTGACCGTGCGGCGGCTCAGGCCATGCTTCACCAACACCGCCAGTCCCAGCAGCGGCACGGCGCTGCCCAAGGCCCAGCCCCAGCGCTTCTGGGGGGTGTCGCGCAGGCGGCGCTGGAAGGCGCTCTGGCGGGCGGCGGCCAGGCTCATGGAGCCTCTCGGCGCGGTGCGCCGCGCCGGGAGGCCAACACCCGCTGCACCTCTCGCCACTCCACCCCGTGGTGGGCCAGGGCCACCTGCAGGTGGAACACCAGATCCGCCGCCTCCCCAGCGATCGCCGCCGGGTCGTCGTCCTTGCAGGCCATCACGAATTCCGCGCTCTCCTCGCCGATTTTTTTGAGGATGCGGTTGTCGCCGCCGGCCAGCAGCTTGTTGGTGTAGCTGCCCTCCTCCGGCTGATCCCGCCGGCCGGCGATCACCCGCGCCAACTCGGTGCACGCATCCGCTGGCGGCGGCGCGGCTTGGGGGCCGCCGCCGCTGGGGGGTGGCTCGGCGTCGTAGAAGCAGCTGCGGGCGCCGGTGTGGCAGGCCACCTCCCCGGCCTGCTCCACCGAGAGCAACAGCACATCGGCATCGCAGTCGTAGCGCAGGCCCCGCAGCCGCTGGAGGTGGCCGCTGGTGGCGCCTTTGTGCCACAGCTCCTGCCGCGAGCGGCTCCAGTAGTGCACTTCGCCGCTTTCCAGCGTGCGGTGCAACGCTTCAGCGTTCATCCACGCCATCATCAATACCGCCCCATCCAGCCAGTCCTGTGCGATGGCCGGGATCAGGCCCGCTCCATCCCAGCGCAACACCGCCGCCAGCGCCGCCGCCCGCTGGGTGGCCTTCGCCACCTCCCCAGCAACCATGCCCTCCCAGGGGGGCGGCGGAGGGTGGAAAGATGGGGGGGAGGCCACGACGGGCGCGTTTTCAGCTGCAGCGATCCTCCCCCATGCCCATCCCCACGGCCCACACCTGCAGCAAGACCTTCTCCGGCTTTCCCTGCACCCACCGCCAGTGGCGCCACGGCGGCCACTGCCGTTTTGTGCATGGTTACAGCCGCAGCTTCACCTTCTGGTTTGCCGCCCACCAGCTCGATGGCTGCGGCTTCGTGGTGGATTTCTCCAGCCTCCAGGCCCTGCGCGAGCGCTTGGCCGATCACTTTGACCACACCTTTCTGGCCAGCGCCGATGACCCCCTCCTGCCCCACTGGCAGGAGCTCCATGCGTTGGGGGGGCTGGATCTGCGCGTGATGGACAACGTGGGCATGGAGGCCTCGGCCCAATTGGTGTGGGGCTGGGCCAATGAGTTGCTCCACGGCCGAGAGGGGGCCCGGGCCTGCTGCTTCCGCGTGGAGGCCCGGGAGAATGAGGCCAACGCAGGCACCTACACCGCCACGCCGGAGTGGTTTGCGGCGAGTGGACTGCCGGAGGTGTGGGAGGCCCCATGAGCGGCGGTCTCCTCGCCCAGCGGCTGGCCACGGCTTGGGCTCTCTTTCAGGGGTTGCTGATCGAGGCGCTGCCCTTTTTGCTGCTCGGAGTGGTGATCGCCACGGCGGCCCGCTGGCTGGCGCCGGGGGGGCGCTGGGTGCGACAGCTGCCCAGCCATCCCCTGCTGGGTCCCCTCAGCGGCGCCGGACTGGGGCTGGCCCTGCCCGCCTGCGAGTGCGGCAATGTGCCCGTGGCGCGGCGCTTGCTCGCCGTGGGCGCTCCCGTGGGCAGCGCCTTGGGCTTTCTCTTTGCCGCACCGGTGCTCAATCCCATCGTGCTCGCCAGCACTTGGGCGGCCTTCCCCGATCGCCCCTGGCTGCTGCTGTTAAGGCCCCTCGGGGCGGTGGTGGTGGCGGTGGGGCTGGCCCTGCTGCTCGGCTTGCTCGGGGAGGGCGAGTTGCTGGCGGTGGATGTGCTGGAGGAGCGGCGCCTGAGCCGCCCCCTGGCAGACCTCAGCTTGCTGGAGCGGCGCAGCGGCCTGCTTGGCGCTTCTGCCCCTTCGGCCCAGCTCCCCCCGCCGGAGCCCGCCCGTCCCACGGCGGCGGAGCTGCTGCGCCATGGCAGCGCTGAATTTCTCTCCCTCGCCCTGGTGCTCGTGGCTGGCTGCGCCATCGCCGCCCTGGTGCAAACCCTGCTGCCCCGCCAGTGGTTTCTCGCCCTTGGCGGCCAGCCCACACTATCGATTCTGGCGTTGATGCTCTTCGCCCTTGTGGTGTCGGTGTGCTCCAGCGTGGATGCCTTTTTGGCCCTGGGCTTTGCCGCCCAGATCACCCCCGGCGCCCTGTTGGCCTTCCTTCTGCTCGGCCCGGTGATCGATCTCAAGCTCGTTGGCCTGCTCGGCCAGCTCTTTCGTCCCCGCGCCCTGCTGCTCACCCTGGCGGGCAGCAGTTTGCTGGTGTTGGTGATCGGCCAGCTGGTCAATCTCTGGCGTCTCTGATGGCCATGGCTCCCCCCGCTCCTGCTCTCCCCCCGCTCCAGCGCGGGGCCCTGTGGCGGGGCACGGCTCTGGCCCTCTGGAGCCTGGTGCTGCTCCGCTCCTCGGTGGATGGCCGGCTCGATCTGCTGTTGCGAGCCGCCTTCCATCCCCTGGTGGCGTTTGCGGGGGTGGCCCTGGCGGCCCTGGCTTTGGCCCAGCTCGCCCAGGCCCTGCCCCGCTCGGGTGGCGGCCGGGAGCGGGTGCGGGCCGGTGATCGCGCCGTGTTGCTTGTCACTGCCCTGCTCAGCGCCGCCATGCTCCTCTGGCCCCCCGCCCCCTCCTTTGCCGATCTGGCCAGCCAGCGCCCCCGCGACCAGACGGCGGAAGAGGAGCTGGCCTTCGTGCTGCCCCCCTCCCAACGCAGCCTCACTGATTGGGTGCGGCTGCTGCGCGCCCAGCCCGATCCCCGGCTTTTTGCGGGCGATCCGGTGCGCATCAGTGGTTTTGTCCTGCCTGTTCCGGGGGAGCCACCCCAGCTGGCTCGCCTGCTCGTGCGCTGTTGTTTGGCCGATGCGGCGCCGGTGGGCATGCCGGTGCGTTGGGCCGCCCTGGGCCCCGCTCCCGTGGCCGATCAATGGCTGGCTGTGGAGGGGGTGATGGCCCTGGAGACGGCCCCCCCGCCCGGTGCTGGCGAACGCCTGGTGGTGGTGCCCCAGCGGATTCGGCCGATCCCGCGCCCGGCGCGGCCCCTGGAGCCATGAGCCGCGCCGATCCGCAGCGAGCCCTCTGGACCCTGGGGGGGCTGTTGCTGTTGGCCTTGGCCCTGCAGCAGGCCCTGCTGCGTCAGCCGCCGCGGCTTCTGCAGCTCAGCCAGGCACCTGCCAGTTCCGGCCCTGCGGCCCTGCGGCTGCGCTTCAGCCGCCCCATGGATCCAGCCAGCCTGGCGGCCAGCCGGCTGGATCCCCCCCTGGCCCACCGCTGGCTGGGCGATGGCGACACCTTGCTGCTCACCCTGGCCCCGGGGCAGCGGCTGACCGGACCCCTGCGGCTCACCCTGGCGGGCCGTGATCTGGCGGGGGTGCCCCTCCCCCCCCGTCGCTGGCTTTGGGATCCCCGCCCCCGTTTGCTGGCGGTGGTGCCCGTGCCAGGGGGCGATCAGCTGCAATGGCGTGACCACGACGGCCACTGGCGGCCCCTCCTTCCTCGGGTCTGGCCCCAGATCGTCTCGCTGGAAGCCCTCGGGGACGGCACCGCCCTGGCCCTGGTGAGCCGGGAGCAGGACGGGATGCAGCAGGTGTGGCGGCTGCCGCTGCGGCAGCGCAATCTCGCGCCAGAGCCCCGCGGATTGGCGCCGCTGCGCGCCGGCGCCCCCCGAGCCCTGACGGAGCAACCCCTGCTCTTTGCCCACATCAGCGGCAACAGCCGCGGCGAGCTGCTGGTGCAGGCCGGCGGGGTGGGCGGCGGCTCTGTGCTCAGCCAGCTGTGGCCGCCCCAGGGCTCCCCTCGCAGCCTGGAGCTGGAGGCCATGGGCACCGCCAGCCTTTTGCCGGAGGGCGGCGCCGTGGTGGTGCCCCGCAACGAGGGCCTCACCCTCGACACCCTCCCCCCCCGGCCGCCCAGGCGGCAGATCCTGCCGGGCAGCCGCGATCTGTTGGCCTTCTGCCCCCGCTCCGGCCGCGCCCTGCTGCGGCGCCACTGGCCCGACTACCGCCGCTCGCTGGAGTGGCTCGAACCCGGCCAGCCGCCCCGGGAGCTCTGGCGAGGTTCGGAGGCTCTGCTGGCGGCCACCTGCCAGGGCGGGGGAGAGAGGATTTGGGCGGCGCTGTTGAGCGGCGAACGCCAACCTGAGCTCAGCCTGCTGGCCCTCGACCACCAGCGCAAGCGGCTGCTCCAGCAACGGCTCGCGGGCTGGGAACTGGAGCCTGGCACCCAGCTTCACCATGATCCCTCCACCGAACGGCTTGTGGCGGCCCTGCGGCCCCTGCCGCCTTTGGGATCGGAGGGGCGGCGCCCACCGCCTGCTCGGGCGATGCTGTTGTCTGCCGATGGGGGGGATGGGCTGGCCCGGGAACCCCGCTTTCTGGAGTCCCCGCACCAGGCCAAGGCGGAAGCAAAGCGGGTGTCGCGCGCTGAAAACCCGCCTGTTGTCGCCACCGGTCCGCCTGTGCGGCAGCTGCTCTGGCTGCCCGCCGGCGCGGTTGCTTCACAATGACTTCAAAGGTGGCCTTGGCTGCACCTTCGGTCTGCCCCCGCCGCCCCGTTCCCCCTGAGCGATGCCTCCCACCACCCTCTCCATCTCCGGGTTGTCGGCCCGCCAGGAGCACCTGTTGGCGGTGCTGAGGGAGGCTGACGACGAACTCTCCGGTCAGGATCTGCATGCCCGGCTGCGGGCTGGATCGGGGGCCATGGGGCTGGCGACGGTGTATCGCCATCTGCGTCAGCTGCAGCAGCGTGGTCTGGTGCGTTGCCGCCACCTTCCCAGCGGTGAGGCCCTCTTCGCTCCCACGGAGCGGGATGAGCACCATCTCACCTGTGTTGATTGCGGCCGCACCCTGCGCTTGCCCCACTGCCCCGTCCATGGCTTGGAGCTGCCCAAAGCCCACCTGGAGGGATTCCAGCCCCTGTTTCACACCCTGGAGTTTTTTGGCCTCTGCGCCAGCTGCCAGCAGCGCCAAGGGGTGCAGGGCAGCTCAGCGGGCTGAGCTTGGCGGCGGCCACCCCTCGTCTGCCTAACCTCAATGCAGAGCGGCGCCCCCCATGACCACCACCAGCCCCAGCCCCCCTCCCTTGAGCACCGCCGTCCCCGCCCCGCTGGACGGCGCCGGCAGCGCCCCCCTGCCGGTGACCATCCTTTCGGGCTTTCTCGGGGCCGGCAAGACCACCCTGCTCAACCACATCCTCAACAACCAGCAGGGGCTGCGCACAGCCGTGCTCGTGAATGAATTCGGCGAGATCGGCATCGACAACGACCTGGTGGTGAGCACCGGCGACGAGATGGTGGAGCTCAGCAACGGCTGCATCTGTTGCACCATCAATGGTGAGCTTCTCGAAGCGGTGTATCGAATTCTGGACCGCCCCGAGCCCGTGGATTACCTGGTGGTGGAAACCACCGGACTGGCCGATCCCCTGCCCGTGGCCATGACCTTTCTCGGCAGCGATCTGCGCGATCTCACCCGGCTGGATTCGATCATCACATTGGTGGATGCGGAGAACTTCAGTGAGGAGCTGCTTCACGGTGAAGTGGCCCGCTCCCAGATCCTCTATGGCGATTTGCTGCTGCTCAACAAATGTGATTTGGTGGAGGAGGGGCGCTTGCAAGAGCTGGAACGCCAGCTTCGTGCCATCAAGAGCGATGCACGCATCCTGCGTTCGGTGAAGGGGGAGGTGCCCTTGGCCCTGCTGCTGAGCGTTGGCCTGTTTGAAAGCGACAAAGTGGCGGCACGCCAGGAGGCAGCCCCCGCCGAGCACTCCCACGAGCATGGGGAGGACCACAGCGCCTGCGATCACGACCACGGCGTTTGCACCCATGAGGGCCACGACCACACCCATGGTCACGCCCACGACCACTCCCACGACCATGGTCACTCCCACGACCACCATCCTGACCATCAAGCGATCGAGGGCTTTACCTCCCTCTCCTTTGCCAGTGATGGCCCTTTCTCCCTGAGGAAGTTTCAAAACTTCCTCGACAATCAACTGCCCGAGGGGGTCTTCCGCGCCAAGGGCATCCTCTGGTTCAACGAAAGTGAGCGCCGCCATGTGTTTCATCTGGCCGGCAAACGCTTTTCCATCGATGACACCGATTGGAATGGCCCCCGCAAGAATCAACTTGTCTTGATCGGCCGCGAACTCAATCACGACCGCTTGCGCCGTCAGCTTCAGGCCTGTGTGGCCCGCGATGCGGGCAAGGGGTTCGGCTGAACCCCTTGCTGCCTTCGCTACGGCAACTCTCAAGATTGCCGCTATCGTGATCAAACCCGTAACAGTTCCATGCCTGAGTTGCTCCTGTCGGCCGGCATCCTGGCCCTTTTGGGAGTGCTTCTCTGGCTGGGTTTGGATTCCGATGATGACAATGGCGACGGTGGGCTCATGGAGCCAGCCCTTGTTCCCATCCGGGTTCGCAATCGCTGAGTTCTGAACGCCTCTCTTCATCGATGAACCTCTCTTCATCGATGAACGCCGCCCGCTTCCCTGAAGCCACGGCTTGATTCCTCCTTCAGAGATTGTTTGAGCCGGGCGAACGTCCAACTCGCCAACCCAGCCTCTTGGGCGTGGATACTGCTTGAAGCCGTGACCTTGCTGTCGCCCAGCAGCTCACTTCTCCACGGCTTTTGCACCCATGGCCCTCGCAGGCGCTGGATCCGCCCCTGAGCATCGCGTTGCTCGAACCCTTCCTGCCAGGCCCCTACTGGCCGCCTTGGTTTTGCTGCTTGGCGTCCTGGCCCTGGCTCCCATCCTCGCCCTGCTGCATCTGGCCACCAGCAGCGCGATGTCCTTCACCGGCCTGGGCCCAGCGGGCTGGAGCGCCCTCATCCACACTCTCCTCCTCGTGATCGGTGTGGGGCTCGTTGTGGCCGTGATCGGCACCGCCAACGGATGGCTCACCGCGTGTTGCACCTTCCCTGGGCGTCGTTGGTTGCGCTTGGCCCAGGTGTTGCCCCTCGCCACACCGGCCTATCTGCTGGCTGCCACCTGGATGGATCTCGGCAGCCGCCTGGGCTGGCCCATTCAGGGGCTGGGCTGGGCCATTGCCAGCCTCAGCCTCAGCACCTACAGCTATGTGTTTTTGCTGGCGTCCGAGAGTTTCGCGGCCCTCGGCCGCCGTCCTCTCGAGGCCGCCCGCAGCCTTGGCGTGGGGCCCTGGGGCAGTTTCCAGCGGGTGGCCCTGCCCTTGGCCCTGCCGGCCATCGGCGCGGGTGTGGCCCTCAGCGGCATGGAGGTGGTGAATGAGCTTGGCGCCGTGGAACTGCTTGGGGTGCCCACCCTCTCCACCGCCATCCTGCAACGTTGGCAGGTGGATGGTCAGCCCCAGGCCGCGGCGGGCCTGGCCCTGGTGGCCCTGCTGATGGTGGCTGCCCTGCTGGCGGCGGAGCGCCACTTCCGCCGGCGCAGCCGTCGCTGGAACCAGGGTAGTGGCCTGGATCGGGCTGCCGCCTATCGGCTGCGTGGGGGGCGCGCCCTGGCCGCCCAGATCCTGGCCCTGCTGCCCCCGTGGCTCGCCCTTGGCGTGCCCGTGCTTTGGCTGGCGCTGAGTTGGGATCAGATCCCCGCTCAGGAGCCCCTGGAACTTCTCCTGCTGACCAGCCGCAGCCTTGGCCTGGCCCTGGTGGCGGCCTGCGCCACCCTGTCCCTGGCCCTGGTGTTGGCCATTGCCCGCCGCTGGTTGCCCAGGGGCCTCTGGCCGCCCCTCACCTTCGTGGCGGGGATGGGCTATGCCGTTCCCGGTGCGGTGCTGGCCCTGGGCCTGATGCTCCTGGGCAGTGGCGCGGGGCTCGCGCCGTTGGCCCTCCTGCTTTGGGGCTATGGCGATCGCTTCCTGGCCGTCGCCAAACAGGGACTGGATGCCGGCCTGGAACGCCTGCCCCCCAGCCTTGATGAGGCGGCCACCTCGCTGGGCAGCAGCTGGTGGGCGGTGCTGCGCCGCGTGCACCTCCCCCTGTTGCGCGGTCCGCTGCTGGTGGGCGCCCTGCTCGTGTTTGTGGATGTGGTCAAGGAGCTCCCCCTCACCTTCGCCCTGCGTCCTTTTGACTTCGACACCCTTGCGGTGCGGGTGTTTCAGTACGCGAGCGATGAGCGGATGGGCGCAGCCCTGCTCCCAGCCCTATTGATCCTGTTGCTGGGGCTGCTCTCCGCCCTCGCCGTGGTGCCCAGTCTGCGGCTGGGCGCCCAGGATGGGCCCTAGGTCTGGGGCACCGGCGCAGAGGGGACACAGGGCCCTCACATTGAGCACCCCTTCCAGCAGCCGGAAGCCATGGCGCGCGGCCGCCGCCTCCGCTGCGGCGAGCACGGCGGCATTTTCAAACTCCTCGATGCGCCCACAGCGCACACACACCAGGTGGTGGTGGAGACGGTCGTCGTGGCCCGCCAACTCAAAGCGCCGCCCTCCCTCCGCAAGCTCCAGCTCCCGGAGCAGGCCCATCCCGCTCAGCAGCCGCAGGGTGCGATACACCGTCGCCAGCGACACCTGCTCCCCCCGATCGCGCAATTTCTGATGGGCCTCCTCCGCGCTGAGGTGACGGCCCTCCCCCAGGCTTTCAAAGAGCTCCAACATCCGCTCCCGCTGGGGTGTCAGCCGTTGACCCCGGTCATGCAGGCTGCTGCGCAGGCCTTGGCTTGGCCCTTCGCTGGCATCCGTGGGCTGTGGGCTCATGCCGATGGACTCTCCATGGTGGGAGGAGCGGGGGGCTCCGAGGGGCCGGCAGACATGGGTGATCCCGCATCCGGGCCAGAAATCTTCTCATCGATCTCCACGAGTGCGGCCGCCAGCAGATCCGCCGCGGTCACCATCAGTCGGTAGCTCAAGGCCACCGCCAGCACGGCTGGCTCCGCCAGGGACTGGCTGAGGCGCAACAGCAGGGCGGTTTCAAACACGCCCACCCCCCCGGGAGCCCCGGGCACCACCAGGCCCAGGGTCCAGGCCAGCGCGAAGCCGCTCAGCCAGATCGTCCAGGGCAGGCTGGCCTGCAGATCAAAGGCCCAAACGCAACAGGCGAAACCAGCAAAACGCAACAGCACAAACGCCATCTGGGCCAGGAGCGGGACCCAGGGGTAGGCCTTGACCTGGCCGGCGCTCAAGGCTGCCTCTTCCGCGGCTGCAGCGGTCGAGGTCAGCGGCTGGTCCAGCTGGTCCAGATCCCGCTCCAGCTCCGGGTTCGGGGCGCCAAGGGGGTCGCTGCCACTGTTGGCCAACCCCAGCTGGGAGGCCTTGTTGCGCTCGAGACGTCGCAGCAGGGGATTTAGCCAACGGGGCACCAGGAGCAGCAGGGGGAGAAGGGCGAGGGCCCCCAATCCGTCCTGCCAGCCCCCCAGGCTCACCAAGGCGAGGGCCGCCGTGGCCGCCAGCAGCGGTTCGATCAGCACAGCCAACAGGGCGGTGGCCGTGCGCACCGGCGCCCCGAGGGCGGCACTGGGCTGGCGCAGCGCCTGCACCCGGCTGGCCAGATGCCAGATGCCTCCCGGCACAAACTTGCTCAGGTTCGTGGCGATGTAAAGGCTCACCACCGGGGTGGAGCGGGGCCGCAATCCCAGCCAGCGCAGGATCACCACCCAGGCCAGGCCGCTCACCACCAGGCTGAGGAGAGAACAGCCCAGACCCAGCAGCAACCACAACCAGCCCTGCAGATCGAGTTGGTATTGGCGCAGCTGGCGCCCATGGTTGACCAGGGCGGCCATCACAAACCCCACGCTCATCAGGGTGATCCAGGTGCGCAGGCCTCCAGGCAGGCGCCAGGCCCGACGGGGCAGCCGGGAGCGGAGGGAGCGCCAACGCCCACCGACGGCGGCAAGGGCTGGGGTGAGGGCGACTGCGCGGCTGAGCCGGCCTTGAAGCTGCTGCCAAAGGGCCTGAAGCTTGTCCTTCACGGCGCCTCTCCGGTGCTGCCCTCCGGCGCGGGGCTGGCAGGCTTTGCCATGGCTTTTTGCAGCAACTGACGCATCTCTTCGAGGGAGCGATGGTGCTGGCGGGCCAGGGCCGCCAGATCGTCGTGTTCCAGCTTGAAGCGTCGACGGCCATCGGGCAGGGTGGTTCGCTTGAGCCGCACCGTGCCCCAGGAGCTGCGGAGCTCCTCCTGCGCCCTGGGCAGTCGCCAGCGCTGTTGCAGCTCCTCACGCAGGCCCAAGGTGGTGCTGTGACGCCACCAAATCGCCCGCAGGCTCTCCGCCTGTTCGGGGGGGGCAAGGGCCGTGAGCAAGGTGCCCGCTCGCCCCTTTTTCATCAGCACCGGCTGGCTGAACACCTCAACCGCTCCCCCCTGGCGCAGGGCCTCCGCCAAGAAGGCCAGATCCTCGGCGGTGGCATCGTCGATTTGGGCCTGCTGCACCAGCAGGGGCTCACAGGCGGCGGCCTCGCCAGTGACCGCTCCTTCCAAGCGGGCCTCGGGCTCGGTGAGGGGCTCGGCCAGGATCAGGCGCAGCAGGTTGGGGCGATCGAGGCTGTGGCTGCCAAGGCCCACTCCCACGGCCCGCGGCACCATCGCCGGCGGCGGGCCAAAACGGGTGGCCCAGCAGGCCATCAGGGCCAGCCCCGTGGGGGTGGTGAGTTCGGCGGGGGGGAAGCTGGCGCTGCTCGCCAGGGGGAGAGCCAGCTGGCGGGCCATCTCGAGCACCGCCGGGGCGGGCAGGGGCAGCAGGCCGTGGGCGGTTTGCACGCTGCCGTGACCAGCGGGGGGGACGGCGCAGACCACCTGCTCAGCCTCAAGGTGCAGCAAGCCCGCGCACACTCCCACCACATCCACCAAGGCATCGATGGCGCCCACCTCATGGAAGTGCACCTGCTCGGGCGCATGGCCATGCACGGCGGCTTCCGCCTCCGCCAACCGCTGAAACACCGCAAGCACCCTCTCCCGGAGGGCTTCAGGCCAGGGGGCCTGGAGCAGTTGCCCTCGCAGGGGCCCCCAGGGCCGGTGGTGGGGCTCCGCCTCCAGCGCCGTCACGCCCAGATGCACCCCCCGCAGGCCGCGGCTTGACCCCTCCTGGCGCGAAATCCGGTAAGCGCCCTCCAGCCCGAGCGCCGCCAGGGGGCCATGGATCACCGCCTCCGGTACGCCCGCATCGAGCAGGGCGGCCAGCAACATGTTGCCCGCCAATCCCGTCGGGCAGTCGATCACCACAAGGCTCATGGGGTGGCGAGCGATCGGCCCAGCCGGGGGGCGCCCGTCGCCAGCGCCTCGGCCCTGGCCTCCAGGTGTTCCTGACGGCTCTTCAGCCAAGTCTTCAAGTCTCTGCGCGCCTGGCGCTGCTCTCGCTGGGCGGTGGTCACGTCGTAGCCCGAGAGGCCCCAGAGCCGTCCCAGCAGGGCTCGATCATCCGCCCCGCCGGCACTGGTGCCATAGACCATTTCCTCCGCCACGATCCCGGCCAGCAGCACCCGGCTCCAGCGGCGCAGATCCACCAGGGGCATCTTGGCGGCGGCGGGCAGGTCGAACTCCGTGCAGCCGCCCCCATTCACCCCGGCCTGCAGTGCGGCCCAGCTCCCCACCAACACCCGCCGTACCGGCACCGCCTCGGCCTCTGCCACCAGGTGGTGGGCGGCCTCATGCAGGGCAATGCGCCGCAGGCGCGCCAACCCACCGGGAAGGGCCTCGGCCACCACGTGGCCGCCCCGTCCGCCGAGAAAAGCCGCATCCGCAGTGAGGGCCGCCAACGCCAGACCGGCCGCCAGGGTGGGCACCCAGGGGGAGAGCCCCAACGCTGGCCCCGCCACGGCCACCACGCTGACAACAAACACAGCCAGCCCAGCGTTGAGGGCTCCGCTTTCCCCTGGCATGGCCATGGCCTTAGGGGCGGGGGCGGATGACGGCCCGCCCGTGGCTGCGCGGGCCGGCGGGGCCTGCTCCGGAGGGACCTGGGCGCGATTCTGGTTGGGCACCACGCCGCTCACCGCCGCCGCGGCGCGCTTTGCCGCCGCGGTTGCCCCGCTGGGGCAGCTCGGCGATCACCTCGTAGCGATCAACGGTGAGCAGCTGGCCCTGGCGTCGCGCCTCGATCGCGACGAAGTGGCGCAGGTGCTCGAGGGGGACCGTGCCGCTCAGGTGCAATTTGAACGGGGTGGGGCGGCTTCCATCCGCTCGGGGCAGCTGGCGCACCTTCACCACCACATCGCCGCTCTCGGGCCGGGTGAAGATCAGTTCGCCGCGCACGGAAAAATAATCGTCGCCTTCGGGCAGGGTGTCGCTGAGGGTGGGTTCGCCGGGCTCCTCCTGGCGGGAGAGGGTGCTCGGTTCCCAAACCCCCATCAGCTGCAGATGCAAGGTCTTGTCATCCCTGCTGCGGGGATACACCACCCACAGATGGGGCTGGCTGATGTCCAGGTGGCGGCGCATCAAGGTGAGCAGCCGCCCCAGCACCACCGCTTCGAGACTGGTGCGATCGCTGGTGACCAGCCTGCCCCGGGTCGGCTGGTCGTTGTCTTGTGGTTCGTAGACGCCACGCACAAGCCCGATGGCCCGGTATTGCTGGGGTTCGCTGACCGGTGGAATCGGATGGGGACGCATGGGGTGGGAAGAAGCCTGGGGGGCAGGGCCGGGGGAAGGCCAAAGTATGGGGGCAAACGGTAGTCTCCCCGCAGGCTTTCAGCCACCTTTTTTCGTGCTCGCATGCCGACGCTCTCCCCCCGCCCGGCCTGGCTTCGCACCCTGCTTCCAGCGCTGGCGGTGGTGGGCCTCTCCGTGGGAGCAGGCTGGTGGCTGGGCCAGCGCCAGCTGACCAAGCCACCTCCGGCGGATCCCAAGCGGGGGGCGTTGACCCGCGAAGCGGCCCTGCTCCAGAAACGGGTGGATGGCTTGCAGGCCACGCCCCGGGATCGCCAGCGGTTGCTGGAGCTCCTGGTGGGCTTGGAGCGCAAACCCGAAGCCATCGCCTTGCTGGAGAAGCAGGCCGATCAGGAACCCCAACAATGGAGCCTGCGGTTGATGCTGGCAGAGCTCCGGCGCGATCAGGGGGATCGGCGGGGGGCGGAGCGGGAGGTGCGCCAGATCCTCAACCAACGACCGGGTCAGATCGAGGCCCTGCAGCTGATGGCCCTGTTGTTGTTGGAGCAGGAGCGCGGGGCAGAGGCGGAAACGCTGGTGAAGGGGGCTTACACCACCAGCAGCAAGCCGCCCATCAAGGCGGAGGCTCTGGGCCAGGGGCTGTTGCTGGCGGAGGTGCAGCAGCAGCGCAAGCTGACAGCGGCGGCGGCGGCCATCTATCGACAGTTGATGGTGGCCTTCCCCAGCGACCAGAGGCCGCCGCTGGGGTTGGCCCTCTTGCACCATCAGCAGGGGGATCTCAAGAGCGCCCTGGAGGCCCTGGATCAAGCCAGGGAGCGTGGCAAGGTGGATGGAGCCAACCGCGCGAATCTGGATCGGCTGGCGGCCGATTGGCGGCTCAAGGCGTTGCGGCAGCCGCCCCGGCCGGCAGGGGCGAAACCACCACCGGGCTTGCCGGTTTCGCCGCCGGCTGCGGGCGGCTCTGGGCCTCCAGCTCCTTGAGAGCCTGATCGATGGCGTCCGCCGGAGGGGTGGCGTCGTCCATGGCCGTGCTCTTGCGGATCTTGTTGAACAGATCGAGGGGATTGGTAGGGTTCAACCCCCCAGACCCGCTGCCGGTGCGGCCGCCGCTGGCGGGGTCGTAGTTGTAAATCTGGCTTTCCACCGGGGTGCTGCCCATGGTTTGGCCATAGCCGCTCTGCTGGGCAGCGGCTGGCGCCAGGCCTGATCCCAGTGCCACCGGAACGGCGCAGACCAGGCCCAGGGCCACAACTGCCTGCTGGGCGCCCACGCGGGGGCCAACTGGCCTGAGAAAACGGTGCGGGGAGAGAAGCATGGAACCTGCGCCTGCCTAAGCGATAAGGGGCATGCTAAGGGAGGTTTCTGGCCCCTGGCCACCGCGATTCCCCTGCCAGCCGATGCGCATTGCCACCTGGAATGTCAACTCCGTGCGCACGCGCCTGGAGCATCTCTGCACCTGGCTGGCCCAGGAGCGCCCCGAGGTGGTCTGCCTGCAGGAAACGAAGGTGAGCGATGAGCTGTTCCCCTTGGCGCGCATCCAGGAGCTGGGCTATGCGGCAGCGATCAGCGGCCAGAAGGCCTACAACGGTGTGGCGATCCTTAGCACCCTGCCGCTGGACGATGTGCAGGTGGGCCTGACGGCCCTGCTTCCGGAGGATGCCGATGCCTTGCAGCTGGATGGGCAGAAGCGGGTGCTGAGCGCCCTGATCGAGGGGGTGCGGGTGCTCAATCTCTACGTGCCAAATGGCTCGGCCGTGGGTTCCGAAAAATACCTCGATAAAATGCGTTGGCTGGGCGCCCTGGCCCGCTACCTCGAGGTGCAGGCGGACAGCGGCGACCCCCTGTGCATGGTCGGCGATTTCAACATCGCTCCGGAAGCGCGCGACATCCACGATCCAGCGCGCCTCACCGGCGGCATCATGGCCAGCGACGCCGAGCGGCAGGCGTTGCGCCAGGTGCTCGGCGATCGTCTGGGGGATGTGTTCCGCGTGTTTGAGCCCGACAGCGGCCACTGGAGCTGGTGGGACTACCGCACGGGCGGCTGGGAAACGGGCCGCGGCTGGCGCATCGACCACATCTACCTCGACGAGGTGCTGCTCCATTGCGCCACGGGCTGCGTGATCCACCAGCAGCTGCGGGGCCTCAGCCAGCCCAGCGATCACGCGCCGGTGGTGGTGAACCTGGCCTGGCCGCCGGAAGAGGAAGAGGAAGCGGAGGGGGAGGACGATGGGGGTTGGTGACCGATCGGGCGAGGAGATCCTCTCGAGCGGTCAGGCGAACTCTGCCAAAAGTCTCTGCCAAAAACTGAGCCAGCCATGAATCAGATCGCCCGTCGTCGTACGTATCGCTTCGCTGCCTCCACCCTGGCCTTGGAGTTTGCCGACATCCTCTCCTCCGATGCAGAAGTGCTTGTCAGCTCCGACGATGGCTATCTCTCCATGGGTGGAGGCGTGTCGCGCACGCTCCGCCTGGCGGGGGGCAACGCCATTGCCCTTGATGCGGCCAAGATGATTCCGGCAGCGGTGGGGGATGTGGTGGTCACCACGGCTGGTGCCCTGCAAGCCCATTACATCTTCCACGCCATCACCCTTGGACCCGGGGCTGAGGCAACCACTCCCCAGGCCACCCTGGAAAGGACCACCCGCCGCTGCATGCAGCTGGTGGCCGCTCTCGGTGTGAGATCCATCGCCTTCCCTGCGATCGGGGCGGGCCGAGCCGGTTTCAGTTACGAGGATGTGGCGGTGAGCATGGCTGCGGTGATCGCCGAAGAGTTGGGCCGGAGCCCTCAGCCTGTGCAGGTGGCGATTCACCTGTTTGATCCCTACGACCCGGAACGTTTCGACCCGTTTGCCTTTGCGGAGGCGTTCGCCCGCCGCGAATCGCAATGGCAAGCGGCACCTGATGCCCCAGCGGCGCCTTCAGGGCCGGGCTCAGACAAACAGGTCTTCATCAGCTACAGCCATAAGGATCAAAAGTGGCTGAAGCTCCTTCAAGATTTCCTGCAACCGCTGCTGCGCAAAGGCAGCCTTTCGATCTGGGACGACACCCAGATCGCACCCGGTGAGAGATGGCGAGAGGAGATTGAGCAGGCCCTGCGCTCAGCCCGAGTGGCTGTGCTGCTGGTGAGCAAAGACTTCCTCGCTTCTCCCTTCATCGTTGAGCATGAGCTGCCGCAGCTTTTGAAGGCCGCTCAATCGCGAGGGCTCACCATCCTTTGGGTGTATCTCAGGTCTTGTCTTTACAAGGAAATGGAGATCGAGGCCTACGAGGCCGCCCACGACATCGCACGCCCCCTCAGTGGCCTCACCCTGGCCAAGCGGGAAGAGGCGCTTGTGGAGATCTGCCAAAACATCAAGAAGGCCATGAGTGCTTAGCGCATCGACCGCATCGCTGGGAGCGGAAGCGGAGCGGGAGGAGATTTGTATATCGTCCATAATTCATCTGCCCAGCGGCTCAGTGAGCTCAAATCGGAAGCTATTTTTTGGTTGTCGCAGGGCAAACAAGCGCCGAAAATAAAACAAACATCCACGGTCGCTGGATGCTCTGTGAGCGTCTATTCATGGCCGCTTCCACGCTGCCGGAGAGTTTGCCCCATTGGAGCGTGGGCACGCCCGCCCCGGATGCACCCCCCCAAACCGCTCCACCACCAGCGTGCGCACCGTCCCCTGCCACGGCTCCAGGGAAGGGCGCTGGGTGATCAGCGCCTCCACGTTCACCAGCAGGGGCTGGCCGGCCTTGCCGGGGGGCAAGGCACGCAGGTAGGCCTTCTTCAGCTTCATGGAATCACCCTCCCTGGCCACTGGCAGCCGTTGGCCCGTGGCGCAGAGCTCCAGGCTCGCTGCATCGGCCAGGTGGCGAAACAGGCCTAGCAGGTGCAGCCGTGGATCGATCGGCTCCGGTCTGGCCAACCTCCGCAGCCGGTCGTTTTGGCCTGAGACGACCTCCCGGCCCTCCAGATTCACCTTGCGCAACGCTTCCCCCTTCTGCAGGGGCTGAAAAAACACTGGTGCCTCCCGCCCGCCATGCAACACCAGCCGCAGGCTGGGTGGCTCCTGGCGCCAGCGGCCGATGTCATCGAAGCTGTTGGGGGCGGGCCGATTCAAAAAGGTTTGCCGCAGTTGGAAGCTGCCATCCGCGGCCAAATCCACCTGCCAGCGGATGGTTTCGGCGCCGATGGGGAGATCGCCGCGCCAGCTGGCGGGCAGACAGCCCACCGGGCCTGCTCCAGCACCCGCGGCCGGCCGGTCGGTGCCCACTGGCACCAGCTGCAATGTCAGCGGTGGGGTCACGCTGCCTGTGAGCACCGGCGTGAACGTGTCGGTCGTGAAGAGCAGCTGATCGCACTGGCGCACGCTGGCTTGCACCGTGTAGCGCCCCCAGGGGGTCAGATCGCT
The DNA here is from genome assembly GCA_041181185.1 of Cyanobacteriota bacterium. Lineage (GTDB taxonomy): Bacteria > Cyanobacteriota > Cyanobacteriia > PCC-6307 > Cyanobiaceae > Cyanobium. The sequence goes on from JBEGQC010000005.1 coordinate 73,632, forward strand.
CTGGCGGTAGGGGATGGTGAAGCGGAAGGGGGGCTGCCCAGCGGGCTGCAACAGCGCGCGCCCCAGCTCCCGGGCTGGTGCATCGGCGAGGGCCGCATCGATCAACACGGCCTCAAACACCGCATCGGCTGGCAGCTGGATCGGCTGGCTCAGCTGGGCCGTGCCCGAGAGGCTGTCGGCATGGGCCGAACCCTCCAACGGCAGAGCCGCCAGAAGTGCCGCCGACAGGAGGGCAATGGTCCAGCTCTGGCGAGATGACGTGGATGCGGGAGGTCGCCCACGGGCCATGATTTTTCGCATCAGCTCACTGTCCCATCCACAGGAGTCCCCATGCGATCAACGGGTGCCGGCACGGAACTCAAAGCCGCGGCCTACGCGGGCACCTATGTGGTGGTGCTGGCGTGGGACACCCTGAGTGGCCAGGCTCCCAGCCGCACGGATTTGTTGGGCTATGCGATCGAACGCACGGAGCTGGATGCGGCGGGGCGGCCGGTGGAGCGCTATTGGATGCGCGGGATCAAGCGCTTCAAAGATCGGGACAAGGGATTGCCACCTGGCACCCCCGTGTCCACCGCCGAGCATCCGATCCAGAGCTTCCTTTGGGCCGACTACACCCCCAAACCGGGCACGCGTTATCTGTTTCGCATCGTCCCCCTGTGCGGCACGGTGAAACACGCGCAGCTCGATGAGGCCGCGGCAGTCACGCTGGACGTGACCACGGAGTTGGAGGACCACCAACCCCTGGCCGAGGGCGAGGTGCGCGCCCGCCACGACGTGTATTTCAATCGCGGTGTGATTGGTTCCCAGGCCTATGCGCGGGAGTTTGGCAACCGTGAGCCGGAGGCGGAGAATCCTCGCTCGCCAGAAATGAAATGGCTCTCAAGGGGGCTGTTTGAGGCGCTGGTGCGGTTCATTGGGCTGGCTGGCGATGGCATGGCCCTGAGGGCTGCGTTCTATGAGTTTCACTACCAGCCCATAGCCAACATGTTTGCCAAGGCGATCGAAGCCGGCGCGGATGTGAAAATCGTGTATGACGCGGAAAGTGACTACAAGATCCAGAATGAGGCGACGATCAAAACCGCCCGGCTCGATGAAAATCATGCCGTGATTCCCCGGACGGTGAGTGAGGGAATACGCCATAATAAATTCATCATTCTCCTCAAGAATGCTAAGCCCATTGCGGTCTGGACCGGTTCCACCAACATCTCCGACGGAGGCATCTTTGGCCACTCCAACGTGGGGCACATCGTTTGGGATGAAGCTGTAGCCGCCAAATACCTTGCCTATTGGCAGCATTTGGCGGCCAACCACACGCCAGCCAAGCTGCGTGCCGCCAACAAAACGGCCACGCCCACGCCCCAGGGCCAGCCCCCGCCACATTCCACAACCCCGCTCTTCTCCGCACGCGACACCAAGGACAGCAACGAAACCCTGCAGTGGTATGCCGATCGCCTGGCTGAGGCCAAGGAGCTCTCCTGCACCACCTTTGCCTTCAACATCGATGCGGTGTTCCAGAGCGTCCTGCGCCAGGAGAGCAGTGTGTTGCGCTATGTCGTCAAGGATGATCCCCTCGGTGAAGAGGAATCGCTAGGGCAGGATCGGGACGTGATCTTTGCGGCTGGGGCCTTCCTGGGGGAGGGAGCCCTCGCCAATTTCCTCAAGGAACGCTCGAACCCGCTCAACAAAAATCGCTATATCCACAACAAAATCATGCTTGTTGATCCCCTCAGCAAGGACCCGCTGGTGATCACAGGTTCAGCCAACTTCAGCCGGCCATCGCAGCGCATCAACGATGAAAACATGCTCGTGATTCGCGGCGATACACGCGTAGCAGATATCTACTTTGGTGAGTTCATGCGTGTGTTTGATCACCACTATGCCCGCTACATCGTGCGCATCCTCTCCGATGAGGGTCGCTCGGATCCAGAGGCGGGCTATCTCAAGGCGAAAACTGCCGATTGGCTCCCCTCCCACTTCAATCCCGCCAGCTACAAAGCGAAGCGGCGAACGGCTTTTGTTTCCCCAATCCAGTAGACCGTTTCAGCCCAGCCCACTTCAGGCCCATGACTCTGATGGCCATCAATGTGCTCTTCGAGCCCGATGCGGCCACGGTGGCGCGTGCCAAAGCACTGAATGCCCGCCTGCTGGCGAGCTACCCCTCTGGCTTTGCCCTGGATGCCCACCACGCCCCCCACATCACGATCTTGCAGCGGTTCGTGCCCTCTGCTGATCTGGAGGCCGTCGCCCAGGCCGTGCGCCAGGTGGTGGCCTCAGGGCCAGCGGTGAACTGGCAGAGCACCGCCACGGGCACTTACGACTTGGCCCATGGCAACCTCGGGGCGATGGGCATCGTGATCCAGCCCACCGACGATTGGCGCCACCTGCAGCAGCGGATCATCGCGGCCGTGGCCCCGTTTGCGGTGGAGCACGGCAGCGCGGAGGCCTTTGCCCCCCGCCTCGATGGCGGGCCGATCAGCCAGCTCACGGTCGATTATGTGGAGACCTTCGTGGGCCCCCGCACCGGCCCCAACTACCACCCCCACATCACCGTGGGCATCGGTCATCGAGATGTCCTGGACGGAATCGAGGCCGAGCCCTTCGAGCCCTTCCCCGTGCGGGCCGAAGCCGTGAGCCTCTATCAAGTGGGAGATTACGGGGTGGCCCAGAGAAAGCTCCATGACCTCCACCGCTGCTGATCCGCTGCCCTCCTGGAGGGAGGGGCCTGCCAAAGAGGCCATTCTCTCTTTTGTGGCCAAGGTGAGCCAAGAGGGATCCGCCGCGTTCATCCCTGCGGCGGAACGCATCGCCGTCGTGGATAACGACGGCACCCTCTGGCCGGAACAACCAATGCCCTTCCAGGCAGCCTTTGCCATCGATGAACTGCAGCGAAAGCTGCTGAGCCAGCCCAGCCTGGCGGATGATCCCATCGTGCAAGCGGCCCTGGCCGGCGATCTGGCCACCCTGATGGCCGGGGAGCACTTTGAGGGGCTGCTGAAACTCGTGGCCCTCACCCATGCCGGCCTGACGAACCATGAGTTTCGCCAAGCCGTGGAGGCCTGGCTGGCTGTCGCGACCCATCCTCGCTTCGGCCGGCCCTACGACAGCCTCACCTACCAGCCCATGCAGGAGCTTCTCCGCCTGCTGGAAGCCCAGGGCTTCAAGACCTACATCGTCTCCGGTGGCGGGGCCGATTTCATGCGCGTGTGGGTGGAGCGGGTGTATGGCATTCCTCCGGAGCAGGTGGTGGGTTCCACCGCCCGCACCACTTTCGCGATGCGCGACGGGGTGCCTGTGCTCACCAAAACCCTCGACTATTTATTCGTCAACGACCATGACGGCAAACCCGTAGGCATTCACCAATTCATCGGACGCCGCCCCGTCTTTTGCTGCGGCAACAGCGATGGCGACCACGCGATGTTGCAATACACCACCATCGCCAATCCCCATCCCAGCTTTGGCCTGCTCGTGCACCACACCGATGGCGAGCGCGAATACGCCTATGACGCCGTCAGCAAGAGCACGGGCAAGCTGGTGAATGCCCTCAAGGAAGCGCCGGAGCGTGGCTGGCTGGTGGTGGACATGGCAGCGGACTGGCGGGTGGTCTTCGGGCCCTAGATGCGGCCTTGCCCCCACAGGTGATCGGCTGACTGCTGTTGGTGATGGCGTCGTGCTCCTTGGCCAGATTGGCGCCGGGGAGCGCCATGTCGGCCGGCGAGCGGGGGCTGGCGACGGGCTGCGGGCATTCGCCTGTCCTCTCAAGGCAGCGGCGTGAGCCGAATCTCCCGGAATCCCTGCTTGGCCTTCGGGCGATCCTCACAGGCCTTGCCGTTGCGCTCCAGCTTTCCGTCATCGCTGATCACCACCAGGCTGTCGTCATCCACAAAGAGGCCCTCGGGGTTCAGTGGCCCCCCGTCCACTGGGCCAAAGGTGCGCAGCCGCTCAGCGGCTTGGCTGGCTTGGCCGCTCCAGCGGTAAAGCACAGATGATGGCGTTTTGCCTTTGGATCCTTCGGCGGGCCCCGCCACGATCAGCAGCTGGCCCTTCACCCACTCCAGGCTGCGGATGCCAAGCCCACCCAGATCAAGCAGCACCGGATCGCCAAATCGGGCCCTTTCGCCGGCGATCACGGCGTTGGGGTTGGTGAGGGTCAGCAGCAACGCCTTCCCCTGCGGCAGGGGATTGCGAAAGCCGATCAGCAGACCGCCAGTGGGGGTGGACGCCAGCCCCTCGATGTTCAAGCCCCCCTTCGCCTTGGCGGGTCGCCTCGCCGCCTCTGCCAGCTCAAAGCGTGCATGGCGAGGGTCGGCGGCCAGATCCTCGATCAGGGTTGTGTAAGGACGCCCCACCGGCTCCAGCGTCAGCGCCATCCTTGTGCCCTCGCCGCCAGCCCGCACGCCGAGGTTGGTGGCGAAGAGGCGGCGGTGGTTGGGGCGGGGGGCGCCGACGGGCCCATCCCCTTTGTCCCTTTTCCCCTGGGCCTCGGCTGCCCCATGGGATCCGATCCAATAGGCCAACGGCCCGATCCGGGCCGACGCTTCCAGGTCCAGCTCGGGATATCCATCATCCACAGGCGCCACCGCCCGCTTGGGAATCGTTCCCTCCCCAAGCGCCGGGCCTGCCTGCCCACTGCGGTAGATCCGCAAGGTCACCGGGGCCGACTCCTCGTCATCGGCAACGACGAACAGACCGCCACCGAGCGCCAGGGCCGTGGAGGCGTTGCAGGGGCCGCTGTGGCTCACCACCTGCGCATCCGCTGCAGCTGCGCCGGGTGGCGTCAGCGCCATGGCCAATCCCCCCAGCAGCAGTAGCAGGGGCAGCCAGCTCCGACCCCGCCCATCACCCAGCTTCAACCCCAAGAGCCAACCTCGGACCCGCCCCGCTCGGCTGGAGAAAACCGCGGCGGCGAAACCTGGGGAGCCCATGGCGGTGCAGGGGGTGACTGACTGCAGGATGGCGCCGCTCGGCAGCTCGCATCGCATCGCCGCCACAGGTTGAAGGGTTTTTGCTGACCGTCAGCCCAGAAGCTCAGCCACGCTCAGATCCGGCCGGCGCAGCAGGGCAAAAACGGTACCGGCATTGCCGCGGCAGAGACGCAGCTCCTGATCCACCACCGTGATGTCCAGCCAGGCGGGGAAGCTTTGCCGCACCTGGCGCAACAGCTTCAGCCGCTGGTCCCCCAGCTTTGGCCCCAGCCAGCCGCCCTCCTCAAAGCGCACGCTCACCCTCTGGCTGGGTTGATCGGGCGCGGCCGGTGGCTCGATGGCGATCGCCGCACGCACCGCGATGCCCGCCAGATCCCCCAAAGGCCCGGCGAGTCTCAGCAGGTTCATGCCCTGACCCCGCGAGGGGGCGAGCACCTGGAGGTTGGTGATCCAAGGCGCCGTGGCCAGATAGGGCAGGGAGCTGCTGCTCCAACGCAGCTCCCACACCCCCTCCACCAGGGGCGTGTCGGTGCTCAGATCGGCGGGCTGTTCCCGTTCCACTTGCTCAATCAGCGCTTGAATCCGCTCCCCGCCGCCACCGCCCCGCAGCAGGGCGATCAGCGCCGTGCGCGGTGAGGCGCCCTCGCCGGATGGGTCCAGTCCCGGGGCATCGGTGGGGGCTGCGGCGTCAGGGGGCGGGGAGGAGGCCATTGGGGAGGGGCATGCCGCTCCATGCTGGCGTGAACGCCTGCACGATGGCCGTTGGGGATCAGGGCGTTGCCTAGGATGGGGCCAGGAGCCTGGCGCGGCTGGAGCTCAGGGGTGAAAGATCGGCATCCACGCAGGAGCTGCCGTCGTATTCAAAGGGGTTGTCTAAATCGCGAATCAACAGCAAGAGATAGGTGAATGAAGTGAACAGAAAGCAGGAAACCACGAGCACTTCACTGAAAAGTTCTGCTTGGATCAACAGCAGAGCCACCACCGCACCCACCAGAAAGATCTCCAACATCGCGTAGGCAGGGCCCAGAAAACTCGTGCTGCGACTGATGTGCATGCGGCTGATCAGGCTCCGCACCCGTGCCAGCTCTGCCAGGCAATCTTTGGCGGCTGAGGCTTCGCCCTTGCGCTTCAGTTCAGCGATCAAGGTGTTGATCTCATTGAGGCTGTGCTCGAGTTGCTCTTGGCTGATGGCCTTCCGCAGCCAGCTCTCTGTGTGGGCCAGAAGCTCCGCCAACTTCTGCCGCAGGGGCTCACCGTCGTAGCTGGATTGGGTGGCCGCACTCAGCTGATTGATGTCGGCCATCGCCTCCACGGCGCCGACCAGTTGCAGCACCATGTCTTCGCTGGCGTTGTAATCCTTCAGGGTGCCGCTCAGCACGAAGGCGATCACGAAGGTGGCCGCTCCAAAGAGGGCGCCGGTGAGGGAGTCGAAGGCCCAGGGTTCCCAGCCCTGCCGATGCATGCCCAGTTTGGCCAGGCCAAAGAGCAAGGTGAATGGCAGAACGGTGAGAAACAGCCGCCACTTGCCCATTGCTCAATCCAGTCACACATAGCCAACCTACCGAAGGAGGCCGGAACGGCCCTGCGGCTGCCGCTGCATCAGCTCCCGAAGAGCATCTTGCCCAACAAGGCTCCTTCTCGCCCCTGAAATCCCATCAGCCCCCAGCGCACATCCCATGGCGCCTGGCCGTACAGCTGCACCATGGCAGCCAGCAGATCACGGGGCGCCAGGGTGTTGGTGAGAAAGCCTGTCCATTGATCCACGGGCAGCTGGAAAAAGGTGTGGAAATGGTGGCGCAGCCGCTCCTCATCAAAGCGCATCAACTTCTCCAGGCCAAAGCGAAAGAAGGCATGCTTCCAGCGCAGTTCCGGGCTCCAAAGGCCCGTCCAGGCGGCCTCGGCGAGGGGCTGGCCCGTGAGGCCCTGTTCAAGGGCGCTGGCGATGGCGTCTGCCAACCCCGGAGCCCGCCGCAGCAAGCTGCCCACCATGTAGCCGGAGGCCGGATGCACCAGGCCACCCGCACCGCCGAAGCCCACCACCCGCTGGCGGGGATCGGGAAGGGGGGGATTCATCGGAAAGAGGCAGTGCTCCTCATGCAGCACCTCGCGCACGGTCACACCCCGGTGGGCCAGGCGTTTGTGCAGGCGGGTCTGCAAGGTGGAGAAGGGCAGCGGCGGGGCCAGGGCCAGGGAGGTCTCCTCACAGAAGAAGACCCCATGGCCCAGATCCATGGCATAGAGAAAGGTGGGTGGCTCCTGCCGCTCAGCCTCGCTCAGGTGATCGCTCCGGTAGTCCATGAACACGAATTGCCCCTGGGCGATGGGATCCGCGCTGTAGTGCCCGACGATTCCATAGGCGGCCTGGCCGGCCACGGGGCCATCGCGACCGCGGCGCACAAAGACGGGTTCATGGCCACTGGCATCCACCACCAGCCGGGCCTGGAGCTCCACTCCATCGGCGGTGCTCACGGTGGAGGCAGCTCCGTCATGGCGGATGGCGGTGGCCAGGCCCCTGCGCCAATGCACGCCGGCCCTGGCGCAGCGCTCCAGCCAGTGGGCCTGCAGGGCCGCCTTGTCAAACAGGCCGTAGGGGCGGCCATGGCGGATGAGGCCCTCTGGGGCTGGGTCAGCCGCGGGATGGCCACCGGGGCCGAAGTAGCTGACGGTGTCACTCCAGCGGTGGGAGAGGAGATGTGCCAGGCCCAGGGCATCCACCTCTTCGGCCCAGATGCCGTAGGTGTTCTCCCAGGGGGTGGCTGGATCAAGGGGAGCGAGAGCGGCCACGGCCAACCCCCGCTCCCCCAGTTCCGCAGCGATGGCCAGGGCGGCTGGTCCCGCGCCGATCACGAGCCCATCACCGCTCCATCCCCGCTTGTCTTCGCCGCTTTGCACGCGCTCTAACTCAGGCTTTCCATGTCATCTTCTTCCCCCTTGGAGTCTGGCGGCCCTGGCCGTTTGGCACCCATCGTCTCCTCCCACCGCTGCAGAGCCGCCCCGATCGCCCGCAGGCGTGCGGCCAAGCCGGGGCCGTTGGGGCAGGGATCACTGCGGCATTGGCTGCGGGCCTGCACCAGGTCTCCCAGCAGGGAGAGGTGCTCGTGCACGGATTCCCGTTCGAGCGGGGTGTTGCGAACGTTGGTGAACACATCCAGGTAGGCCTCCTCGATCTCCTTGGCCGCAGCGTCCCCGCTGGGGTCCTCTGCCGCCAGTCGGCGATCGAGCAGCCCCCTGGCCAACAGGGCATCTGCTGTAGCCACACGACTCCAAAAGGAGTGATCGCGCGGGAGGGTGCTGCGCAACTCTTCAACGAGGGTCTGGGCCTGCTGGATGGCTTCGCCGTTGGTCGGCTCGCTCAGCCCGCGCACCGCCTCCAGGGCCAGGCGATTGAGTTGGTTCGAAACGCCCTGATCGCTGGCCAGGCTGTAGGCCTCGATGCTCGCGTTCAACGGTTCCATCACGCTGTCGAGTCCCTTTTTGCCCATGGGTTGGGCGGAGCTGCTGAGGGCCCGAGCACGCAGGGCGGCCAGCCGCTTGTAGGCGCTGCCCAGCAGGGCCTGCCACTCTCCGGGCGGCCCAGCGGCCTGCTCGCCGGCGGCTTCCTTGGTGGCAGAAGAGGCGATCTGAATCAGCGCCTTGAGGCGCTCGATGCCCTTCTGCACCCGGGCTTCATCGTTGTTGCGCTCCCCCAATCGGGCATCCAGGTTGGCGAGTTGCTCCATGGCGCGAACAGGAAGCCCATCGCTGCCTTGGTGGCTGCGGATGGCTGCGAGGTAGTGACGGCAGGCCTCCTCCCAGTGCGCTCCTCCAAACGCGGCGTGGACGTCGGCCACGGCTACGGCCACTTCCGCGCTGCCCAGCCAGGAGGGCGGGACGCTGTCCAGGAGATGGCGCAACTCCTGTTGGAGAGACTCAGCGGCCCCGTCATGGCTGTCGCCATGGCCGATGCGCACCTCCAGCTGCTTGAGCCGATCGATCAACTCCATGCAGGTGACCGGCGCCCAGCGGGCCAAGTCCTCCGGGGAGGGGCCGCTGCCATCGGCGGGACCCGTGTCCGATGTCTCCAGCTGATAGGCCGGATCGCCGTAGGCCTGGTAGGCGCCCCACGTGTTGCTGGCGGGCACGGCGGCATGGGCCTCCTTGCGGGCCAGGAAGACGGCCTCCCCAAACCGCCGGCCGTTGAGCATGGCGGTGTAGAACACCTCCGCAAACACCAGGGCAGCCTGGTCGTCCACCGCCCAGCCGCAGGCCACAACGGCCCGCACCCCCATCTCGATCAGCTGCCTGGCCACACTGGCCGCCAGGCGATTGAACGCCACCGGTTCCCGCTTCACGGTGCCGAGATGGCAGCAATTGAGAAACACCAGATCGGGCACCACCTCCATGGCTTCAATCTCGGCGGCGGTGATCAGGATGCCGCCGGAGAGCACCACACCGCTGCGCCGGTCGCCCTGGCGGGTGGGGTGCTCATAGACGCCGTGCCCCGCGATGTGGAGCACCCGATAGGGCTGTTGATAGAGCTTGTTGATTACATCCACGCCGTTCTCCTCTTCGATGGAGCACTGGCAGCTGTAGGAGCCACCCAGGAGGGTGAGCACCTTCTCCGCTTCCATGCGGGCCCCATCCAGGCTGGCCAGGCCTGTGGAGCCTTTGGGCCCCTCGCCAACAAACACGTTGAAGAAGCCTGCGCTGCTTGGGTTGCCGATCACATAGGCGCTGCGGCTGGTGGCCTGCCTCACCCTGGGACGAAAGCGAGGAGCCTGGAGCTGGCGCACCATGGCCATCGAGAGAGCCAGAGGTTTGCTGTCGGCCAGCAGCAGCTCCCAGGGCAAATTTGTGGTGGTGTCATCCAGCACCATCACCAGTTGCTCCAGGCCGCGGGCCAGCTCCTTGAAGGCGGAGGGCACCAGGAGTTGAAACAGCGTGCGGGAGAGGTCTTCGCTGTAGGTGGGGTTTTGAATGGAAGCCTCCAAGAGCTTCTCCACCAATCCGCTTTGGCGTTGTTGCTGGAGGGTTTCGGCCCGGGCCCGCTCCCCCAGGAAGGAAAAGCTCAGTTGGTTGGCCAGCTGCACGCCCGGGCGTCCCTCCTTTGATGTCGCGGGGGGGGGCTCAGAGCGAGCCGTGCCGTCCGTCGTGGAGGGTCCAGTGGCGAGGTTGGCTTCCGCGTTGGTGACGATCAGCCGCGGCCAATAACCGGTTTCCTGGGCCGCATCCAGCCGGTGCCGCCATCCCTTGCCAAACTGCAACTCCGGTTCGATGGTGAGGCGTTTCCGATCCTGGCGGTTGAGCTTCCCCTCGAGCACCCTGAGGGAGCGGGTGGCGGTGATGGCGGTGTCAAGGTAGACCTCCAAGAGTTGCAAACGCCCGACCCGCAGAGAGACCTTCGGGAAGGCCTTGCTGAATTGATCATTGGCCGCCATCACCCCCTCCACCAAGGCCGCCAAGGAGTCCTCGATGTGGATCTCATTGGTGGAGTTTTGCCCGATCAGGAGGGAGGCCAACGCCACCTCCGGTTGCAGTTGCGCCGTGCCTTCCGCCCGATCCAGAATCTGCAGCAGGTAGCGCAGGGTTCCCACCCGCACGGCCTCGGCCAGGGCAACCGAGGAGAGATCGCCCAATTTGCCCAACCCAATCACCACGGCGCCGCGACAGCTGCCCTGGTGCAACTCTCGGTCGCTTCGCGACATCAACACCACCGTGGTGGTTCCCCGCGGACCGGCGTACAGCCCCAGATGATTGCGGATGCTGAGTTCGCCGGCCACGATGTCGCGGTCGATCAGGGCTTCGGCTGCGGCAATCGGGTCATTCTCGTAATGCCCCACCATCAGGGGTTGGCTGACGTAGCGCAGGTCCATGGCATGGCAGGAGACGTGCAGGGGAGCAGACTCCCGCTCGCTCCCCTGCGCTGGGCCTGCGGATGGCTTGGCCATGGGTTGGGGAGCTCAGGCGAGGATGGTGGAGGAGAGGGTGGATTTGGTGCCCACCAGTTGGGGTTTTTGGGGGTAGTTGGTGGAGGGCAAGGATCGGCGGATGGCAGCGTGCCAGTCGCGGTAGGTGGCTGTGGCCGGCAGTGTTTTGAGGGCCCGCAGGGCGTAGTAGGTGAAGGCGCCGTTGGGACGGTTGCTGAAGTTGGCGTCGTAGCTGTAGTGGTCTGGCCCCTCTTCGCAACCGGCCATCAGCAGGTCGCCTGCGCTCTTCACCACGCCGGCCCAAGGGGAGAACACCTGGTTGATCGGCAGGGTGGTGATGGGCCTGCCCCCAGCGCCCTTGGGCAGCTGATCTTCCGGAAGCCAGTTGGCCAGGGGCAGGTAGCGGATGCGGGGGGCATCGGCCGCATCAGGATCGGTGGGGGCGTTACGGGTGACGGTGCCGGAGTGGCAGCTGTCAGAGATGAGAATCAACCGCACCCCTGAGGGACGTTTGCCAAAAAGCTCATGGATCTCGTCATCAAGAAGCACGTTGCCTTGATGGATGTCGTAAGGACAGAGAGCCTCGTCGTAGCCGTCAATTTCATCGCCGCTGGTGTCCGGTGCCAAGGTGCCGTGGCCGGAGAAGGTGATGGCGACGGTGTCACCGCTCTTCGCGCTGCTGATCAGCTGGTCAAAAGCGGCCACCAGAGCGGCTTTGGTGGCCTGACTGTCGAGCAGCTTGCTCACCGTGAAGCCGCGAGCCGTCAGGGTCGTCGCCCAATCATTGGCATCGTTCACGCAGCCGCGCAGGTCGCTGCCGGTGCCGGGATAGTCGTTGATCCCGATGCAGAGAGCGGTTTTCGCCATGGGAAGGGAGAGGCTGGATTCAGGCTATGCAGCGCTCTTTGCCTCGTTTGGGATGGCTACAAAACTTTGGCTCGTGTTGGCAAGGCTGAAGGTCTTGCCTCCGTGGAATTCAACCGCCACTTCCCCATTCGATCGGGAGTGTGGCGGCAGCCGGCTCACTAGGACGGCTCTTCTTCCGCGTCTTCTTCTGAAGGGTCCGCCGCCGTGTCTTCTGGGTTCGGATCTGCCAAGAGCTCTGCATCTGTTTCTGTCGACACCTCGGCGATTCCCGCACCTTCTTCCTCAAGCTCCGCCGCCGCTGGAGGCACCAGCACCACTTCAGTGAGCCGATCGCCGGCATCCAGGCGCTGAAGGCGCACCCCCGTGGCCGCCCGAGACTGTTGAGGCACGGCATCGGATTGCATCCGCACGATGACGCCCCGCTCACTCACCAGCAACAGTTCCTCCCCAGCTCCGAGCACCTTCAGACCCACCAGCACATCTCCCTCCCTGCGGAAGCGGATGGCCCGCAGACCCATGCCCGCCCGCTTCTGAAGCCTGAATTGCTGGACGGGCACCCGTTTGCCCAGTCCGCTTGCGCTGGCCACAAGCACCCAGGGACCTTCACTGCTGATCACCTCCTCCCCTTCCCCGTCCTCCTCGGCGCCGACCTCCGCCACGCGATCCGCCAGTTCGGCCGGAAGCACATCCATGCTCACCAGCCGATCGCCATCGCGCAGATTCATGGAGCGCACCCCCCGGGCGGTCCGGCCAAGGGGGCGTAGCTCTTCATCGCTGAGCCGGAAGTGAATGGTCATGCCCTTCAGCGAGCCGATCAACACGCTGTCGCCAGGAAGGGCCAGACGCACCCAGCGCAGGGCATCTCCCTCCTCCAGGGAGATGGCGATCAGGCCATTGACGCGGATGTTGGCAAAGGCGGAGAGGGTGGTGCGTTTGATGTAGCCCTTGCTGGTGAGCATCAGCAATTGCTCCTCCGCGCCAAAGGTGCTAACCGCCAGCAAGGAGGTGATCGCCTCTTCCCGTGGAATCGGCAACAGCTGCACGATGGGCGTGCCCTTGGCGGTGCGGCTGCAGATGGGGGCTCGGTAGGCGGGCAAGGAGTACACCACACCCCGATCGCTGAAGAGCAACAGGGCGTCATGGTCGTTGCAGCTGATGAACAGCTTCACGGCCTCTTCGCCTTGGGAGCGTGTGCCTGCCTTCCCTCGTGTGCCTCGGCTTGTGGCTTCGAATTCGCTCACGGGCATGCGCTTGAGGTAGCCGGTTTCGGTGAGCAGCACCACCGAGCGTTCGTTGGCGATCAAGTCGATGTCTTCGAGACCACCCTCGAGATCGAGTATTTCCGTGCGGCGAGGGGAGTCGTATTTGGTGCGGATCGCCTGCAGTTCTTCGCTGATCAGGCCAAACACCCGTTCGCGTCGATTCAGGATGTCGGTGTAGTCAGCGATTTTGGCCAACAGATCCTCATGCTCGAGCCGGATCTTGTCCGCCTCCAGGGCCGTGAGCCTGCGCAGCTGCATTTGCAGGATGGCATCGGCCTGGGCTTCGCTGAGGGCAAACTGCGCCATCAGCTGCTCTCGGGCGGTGGCCGTGTCAGCGGCGGCCCGGATCAGGGCGATGATGGCATCAAGATTGTCGAGGGCAATCAGGAGGCCAAGAAGGATGTGATCGCGCTCTTCCGCCTTGCGCAGGAGATAGCGGGTGCGGCGTTCGATCGTCTCGACCCGAAAGTCGAGAAACACCTGCAACATTTTGCGCAGGGTGAGCAGAATCGGCTCATTGCCGACCAGAGCAAGCATGTAGGCATTGAAGTTGCTCTGCAGCGGCGTCAGCTTGAACAGGTTGTTCAGCACCACTTGCGGATAGGCGTCGCGGCGCAGTTCGATCACGATGCGCATGCCATCGCGATCGCTCTCATCGCGGATATCGGCGATGCCCTCCAGCTTCTTGTCGTTCACCAGCTCGGCGATGCGCTCGATCAGGGCCGCCTTGTTGGTCTGGTAAGGCAGTTCGTTGATGATCACCGCATCCCGATCGGGCCTGCCTGGAGCCTCGATGGTTTCAATTTTGGCCACCCCCCGCATCGTCACCGATCCGCGGCCGGTGAGATACATCTCCCGAATGCCATTGCGGCCGAGAATCTGGCCGCCGGTTGGGAAGTCGGGCCCGCTGATGTGGGCCATCAAGCCACGATCATCCAGATCGGGGTTGGCGATGAGGGCCTGAAGACCGTCGAGCAGCTCCCCCAGGTTGTGGGGAGGAATGTTGGTGGCCATGCCCACGGCGATGCCCGTGGAGCCGTTGAGCAGGAGCTGGGGGATGCGGGCGGGCATCACGGTGGGCTCCTGCTGGGAGCCATCAAAGTTGTCGATGAAATCGACGGTTTCGCTCTCGATGTCTTCAAGCAGGCTGTCGGTGGTGAGGGCCTGCAGGCGCGATTCGGTGTAGCGCATCGCGGCCGGTGGATCGTTGTCCACCGAACCAAAGTTGCCGTGCCCGTCGATCAGGGGCATGCGCATGGAAAAATTTTGCGCCATGCGCACCAGGGCGTCGTAGACGGCCGTGTCTCCGTGGGGGTGATATTTACCGAGAACTTCGCCCACCACACGGGCGCATTTGCGGTATGGCCGATCGCTGGTGAGGCCGAGTTCGTACATCGCATACAGAATGCGGCGATGCACAGGCTTCAGACCATCGCGGGCATCGGGCAGGGCCCGGCCCACGATCACGCTCATCGCGTACTCCATGTAGGAGCGCGACATCTCGTTGCGTAAATCGGTTTGGATGATTCGCCCGTCGCCGTCTCCCGGGCTGTTGTCTCCCGTTCCGCTGCCAACCGGAGGTTGATCACCTGGACCGTTATCACCCGGCCCTGGGGGCTGTCCAGTTGGATCCGCCATGCACAGGCACCTGGGTCAACTGCCACTTTATCTGAGGCCCTCGTGCCCTGTCCGACGCTCTGATCCTTAGGCCATGTCCACGCCCGATCTTCCCACCCGCACGGAGGCGGACCTGCAGCAGCGCCAGCGGGAGGGACTGTTGCGGGTGTGCCTGGCTGCGGAGTTTCGCCGTTTGGTTCAGGAGGTGGGCCTGGCGGCGGCTTACGGGCAAACGGATGTGGTGGTGGCCTCCACGGCGGAATTCACAAGCCACGCCAGCCTGCATCTGAGCTTGGGGCCCTCCGATCCCCCGATCCGCTTGCGCGACCCCCAGCTGGGTGGTGTGGCGGCCTTGGCGGCTGGGGCGGGAACGGATCTGTTGTTGCCCATCGGTGGCGCTCGCGTGCTGGCGGAATGGCTGGCGGGCCGGCCGGTGGAGTTGAGCGCCACCGGGGAGGGCACGACCCTTTTCCCGCGGCGGGAGCTGCACACCTCCCTCCACTTGGACGACATCGGCAGCGGACAGCTGCTTCTGCCGCGGGCCATCAGCGAGAACGGGGTGGTGGCGGTGAGCAGTGCCGAAGGGCTGCTCCACACCCCCTACGGCCCCTTGTTGGGTCCCTGGGCCCAGGCGCTCTACACCTGTTCCGGCGCCGACAGCATTGGCCTGGCCATGCCTGGCCTGGCTTGGCTTGGACCAGGCTCGCCGGTGTTGGTGGGGGGCGGCCTGGGTTGGGTCGTGGGTGCCGGTGGGGGCCACCAGCCCCACCCCAGGAGGCTGGTGGGCGGCCATGCCCGCACGCCTGGGGCTGTGGCCGCGGTCTGTGTTCCCCTCGATGGGCTGCAGGAGCGCTGGGTGCGGGCGGGATGGATGCAGGGCCAGGGAGATGTGTTGATGGTGGCGATGGCGGCGCCGGTGCCGTTGATGGACGGAGCGACCGCCGCCGGTGCCGCCACCAGCAATCGCGCCTTGGAAGCGCCGGTTTTGGATGTGGCGATTCCCCGTCGGTTGAAGCCCTCCTTTGGCGGAGTCAGCTACAGCGCCTTGCGGAGTGGCTGGATCGAGGTGGAAGGCCGGCGGCTGCCGGCTCTCCCCGCCCACAGCCCAAAGCTGGCGCAGGAGATCGCTGCCGAACTGGTGCAACGGTTGCGTGAGGGGAGGTTCCCCTTGCGGCTCCCCCTGGGCTCGCTCGGGGAGCGCCTGGGCCTTCGACCCTTGAACCCGGCCTAGGGGAAGCCGCGTAAGCTCCGCCCAGAACTCCGCTGCGCGCGATGGCCGAAACTCCCGCTTCCCCTGAGCACGATCCCAGCTCACCGGTGCCCGCCACCGAAACACCAAGTGAGGCTGCGCCGGGCACCGTTGGGGCCAGCGAAGGCCCCGCTGATCTCGAAGCCGTGTTGGCGGCAGCTCTTGATGAGGACGATCTACCGGATTCAGCCCCCCCCGCTCCCACCCCCCCCCTTGAGGCCGCCATGGCTCGCCCCTCCTCCATCCCGGTGGAGGCTCAGCCCGCCTGGTCGGACGCTGGATCCACCGGGGAACCCAGCGTGGCCACCACCCTGGAGGTGCCTCCCCTGTCCGCCCCCAAGGCCTCTGGCGGAGTCGAGGGCGGCGAGTGGGAGTTGTTGCTAGGCAAGCTGAAGGCTTGGTGGGAGCAGGCTGATCTGCCGGGCCAGTGGGATCGGCTGGGGGGGCCTTTGCGAGGGCTGGGCCTGCTGCTGGCTGCCCTGCTCGTGATCAAGCTGTATGTGGCCCTTTTGGAGACTCTTGACGACCTCCCCCTGCTGCCTCGCCTCCTGCAGCTGGTGGGGTTGTTCGCCCTGATCAACTTCAGCCTCACCCGTCTCACCCGCAAAAGCGATAGGGAGGTGATCCTTGAGGATTGGAAACGCCGCTGGGACGCCTTTCGGGGCTCCTGAGGGAGGGGCTTCGGCGCAAGGGGCGTTCAGCCCCTTGATAGCTTGGCCAGAATCCTTTTGGCTCCCTTGACCCTCTCGCTCGGCCGTTTCCGCACCGTCCGCAGGGCCTACGGCATCGATGAAATCGCCCTGGTCCCCGGCGGGCGCACCGTCGATCCCGAGGTGACCGACAGCCGTTGGTCTCTAGCTGGCATCGAACGGGAGATCCCCATCATCGCCAGCGCGATGGATGGCGTGGTGGATGTGGCCATGGCGGTGGAGCTCTCCCGTCTCGGCGCCCTCGGGGTGCTCAATCTGGAAGGGGTGCAATGCCGCTACAACGATCCCAACCCCGTGTTGGATCGCATTGCGGCGGTGGGCAAAGAGGAGTTTGTGCCGTTGATGCAGGAGCTCTATCGCCAGCCGATACAGGAAGACCTTGTGCGCCAGCGCATTGCCGAGATCCGGGAGCGGGGAGGCATCGCAGCGGTGAGCGCCACGCCGGTGGCGGCCCTTCGATTCGGCCGTGCGGTGGCGGAGGCCGGAGCCGATCTGTTGTTTGTTCAGGCCACGGTGGTCTCCACGGATCATCTCGGCCCAGCCGGGCGCGAAAGCCTCGACCTAGAGGCCCTGTGCCGCGACCTGGGGGTACCCGTGGTCATCGGCAATTGCGTCACCTACGAGGTTGCTCTTCAGCTGATGCGGGCCGGTGCCGCTGGGGTGATGGTGGGGATTGGTCCAGGAGCGGCGTGCACCTCACGGGGGGTGTTGGGCATCGGGATCCCCCAGGCCACAGCCGTGGCGGATTGTGCCGCGGCCCGGGAGCACTACTTGCAGGAGAGCGGCCGCAGCGTGCCAGTGATCGCCGATGGGGGCATCGTGACCGGCGGTGACATCTGCAAGTGCCTGGCTTGTGGGGCCGATGCGGTGATGATCGGATCGCCAATCGCCCGGGCGGCGGAAGCGCCAGGCCGTGGTTTTCACTGGGGCATGGCCACCCCCAGCCCCGTGCTGCCGAGGGGCACCCGGATCAAGGTTGGCACCACCGGCAGTTTGGAAAAGATCCTGCGCGGCCCTGCCAGTCTGGACGACGGTACCCAAAATTTGCTGGGCTGCATCCGCACCTCGATGGGCACCTTGGGTGCACGCACGTTGAAGGAGATGCAGCAGGTGGAGGTGGTGGTGGCGCCGTCGCTGCTCACCGAGGGCAAGGTCTACCAGAAAGCGCAACAGCTGGGGATGGGCAAATAAGCCGCTACCCTGAGGGATGTGGGGGCTACGGCTCGCACACTCCTCACACCGTCCGGCCCGGCGAGTCCGGGCCTTTTGTCTTTCCCTCCCGACCTCCCATCAGTGCAACGGCCTGCAACGCTTGCTTGCTGGGTGCGAGGAGGTCTGAAGGACGTTGCTAGATTTGATCTATCTTCCGCTGCTCTCTCACATGTCCAGCGCTCCGGCTGTCACTGATGCTTCCTTCGAGCAGGATGTGCTCAAGAGTGGTGTGCCCGTGCTGGTGGATTTCTGGGCTCCCTGGTGTGGTCCTTGCCGGATGGTCGCGCCCATCGTGGATGAAATCGCCAAGGAATTCGACGGCAGAATCAAAGTGTTCAAGTTGAACACGGATGAAAATCCCAATGTCGCCAGCCAATACGGCATTCGCAGCATCCCCACCCTGATGATTTTTAAGGATGGCGCCAAGGTTGACACCGTGGTGGGTGCGGTTCCGAAGACCACCCTCAGCGGCACGATTGACAAATACCTCTGAGTCCGGATACGTTTTCAATTCCCTCTTCCCGCTCCAGCACGGCCGGTTCGATTCCATCGCACACCAGGGGCCGTGGCCCTCTTGAGGCCCTCAACCAAGCGTTGGAGGGCCACCCCCAGCGGCGTTTGATTGAACGGGCTGTGCTCTCCCTGTTGGAGGTGGCCCGCTCAGAAAAAGATGAGGAGGAAGTATGGCGTTTGATCAGTGGTTGCCTAGCCGACATCAGCGAGGCCTTACAGGTGTTCCGTCCTAGTCGGGGCGCCCGCAAGATCAGTGTGTTTGGTTCCGCGCGGATCCAACCCCATGATCCGTGCTACGGACTGGCGGAGGAGGTGGCCCGCTTGGCCGTCGATGCGGGATTTGATGTGATGACCGGAGCCGGTGGGGGAGTGATGGAAGCCGCAAACAGCGGCGCTGGAACTCCCCACAGCATTGGTTTGAACGTTGACCTGCCCTTTGAGCAGCATCCCAATCCCTTCGTGAGTGCCAATTCCGGCCGCTTGCTGTATTTCCGCTACTTTTTCACGCGCAAATTGTTTTTCCTCAGGGAGAGCGATGCACTGGTGGTGCTCCCCGGTGGGTTTGGCACCCTGGATGAGCTCTTTGAATCCCTCACCCTGATCCAGACAGGACGCACCTCACCGATTCCCTTGGTGGTGTTAGCACCGGATGGGGATGATTTCTGGGACATGTGGCAGGCGAATGTCACCGATGTGCTCGCCAGTCGGGGGCTGATCCTGCCGGAAGATTGCACCTTGGTGGTGCAAGCCCGATGCGCCGCTGAGGCCGTGGCTCACATCTGCCATTTCTATCGCGTTTATCACAGTGCTCGCCTGCAGCAAGATCGGGTGGAGCTGTTGCTCAATGCCCCCATTCCAGAAGAGAAGCTACCGGAGCTCAACCAGCGCTTTGGTGACCTGCTCGAGGACGGCGCCATCGCTGCAGGGGAGAGTGTGGACGACAACGGTATCCTGCGGCCCTGTCTTCGCATGCGGTTTGACAAGCGCCGGGTGGGCCGTCTCTATCAATTTTTGGAGCATCTCAACGGTTTGGAGCTCCCTAGTGCCCCGGCGTTGAATCTTCCCGCCGAGCGTCTTTGTTCTCCGCTGTGAAGCCCCCATGACACGGCTGGGCTTGTTGGATTACGGCATGGGCAACCTGCATTCGGTTCAGCGGGCCTTTGAACGGCTCGGAGCCGAGGTGGTGCCCGTGGAGGGTGCCGCGGCGATGGAGTCGTGCGCGGCGCTGGTGTTGCCTGGGGTTGGAGCCTTTGATCCGGCGATGGAACGCCTGAAGACGGCAGCTCTGGTGGATCCCCTGCTCCGTTCTTGCCAAGCAGGTCGCCCGTTGTTGGGCATATGCCTGGGCTTGCAACTGTTGTTTGAGAGCAGCGCTGAGGGGAAGGCCGAGGGCTTGGGTCTGTTGGCCGGGAAGGTGGAGGCGTTGCCGCGCTGGCCAGGCCATCCGATCCCCCACATGGGCTGGGCCCCTCTGTTGCCAGCGAGCCCATCGCCGTTGCTGCCGGCTGAGACGCCAGAGAGCTGGATGTATTTCGTGCATTCCTATGCCGCGGTGCCCGCCGATCCCGCCTGTGTCACGGCGCAAGTGGCCTGGGGGGAGGGGGCTGTGACGGCGGCGGTTTGGCAGGGGATGATCGGGGGCTGCCAGTTCCATCCTGAAAAATCGAGCGCGGCTGGGGCGGCGATGCTGCGCCGCTGGCTGGCCTGGGTGAATGGCCTTGATCACTCCTCTGGGGTTGACAGATGAGGCTCAGCTAACGATGGCATTGCGGCTTAGCGGAGGTCGACGCTTAAGGAGCCCAAGGGGAGAGGTGGCACGGCCGACCACAGGTCGGGTGCGAGCTGCGGTGATGAACATGCTCGCGGGTGAGCTGAGGGGTTGCCGCTGGCTGGACTTGTGTGGCGGCAGCGGTGTGATGGCTTGTGAGGCCTTGCAGCGGGGCGCTCAGGCGGTGGTTGTGGTGGAGAAGGATCGAAGGGTGGCAGCTGTCGCCCGAGACAATCTCGGTGTTGTGGCTGCTGCCCTCGCTCAGGACGGGGGCCCTGCCCCCAAGGTGGAGGTGTTGGAGCAGGAGGCGCTTCGCTTTTTGGGGCAAGGCGCGACGGCTTCCGGCGTGGGCCGCTTTGATCTCATTTATGCCGACCCCCCCTGGGCAGCGCAGCTGCATCGGCCTCTGGCGGAGGCGGTGATGGCCGGTGGTTGGCTTGCCCCGGGGGGCACCCTGGTGTGGGAGTGTCCTCGGGGGATGGCCGAGCAGCCGCCAGCGGGCTGGAGGGAGCGGCGCCGGCGCGTTTACGGTTCCAGTGAGGTGGTGCTGTTGGAGAACGATGGCTCCTCTTTATTCCGAAGCACGGCAGAGGGTTTGCAC
Organism: Cyanobacteriota bacterium; assembly: GCA_041181185.1. Classification (GTDB taxonomy): domain Bacteria; phylum Cyanobacteriota; class Cyanobacteriia; order PCC-6307; family Cyanobiaceae; genus Cyanobium. The sequence goes on from JBEGQC010000005.1 coordinate 94,259, forward strand.
CTGTAGAACCGCTGGAAATCAATGCTGAAACGTCCTAGGGAGCGGTAGCCGCAGGCTTTGGCCACAGCTGCCACGGTGTCGCCACGTTGGGGATCTTTGAGGCGTTCGAGGGCCAAGGCCATGCGCTGCTGCCGAATCCACTGCTTGGGGCTGCAGCCAAATCGTTGCTGAAAGGCGTAGTGCAAGGTGCGGCGGCAGTAATTGCTCTGGCTTTCAAGCACACTCAGGGACAGGGGTTGATCGATGTTCAAGCTGATGTAGTCGAGCACCCGATCAAGGCGTCGATCCGGTTGATGGGGGTCCGATTCCGTTGTGACATGGCCATTGCGTAGATCGGCAAAGATCAAGGCGGCAATCAATCGGTAAAGCTGCTGGTGCAGCAAAAAAATTTCGAGAAAATCTTCCCCGAGCTCAGCCAAATGGTGGATGGCGGGCAACAGGAGGATGATGGCGTTGAGGAGAGAGTTGCAGGTGGCATCCTCCTGGGTCGGGAGGGAGAGGGAGGAGTTCAGATGGGAGGCTTTGGGGGGAGGCGGGGTCCAACCGACAGGGGCCATCCCCCGAGCTGTGCTGAGCAGCTGAAGGGGATCAAAGCCAAGGGCGGTGAAGCTGCTGCTCCGCTGAGCGATGAGGGTCCAGGGTTGATTTGGCAGGATGCCACTCCCATTCACGCCGAGTTCGAATGATCCCTGGGGATGTTGCACGCTGAGACAGCCATCGTGCACAATCAGCAACCATTGGTGGCTCTGGTGGAGGCTTTCCAAAAGAAATGGGGAGCCAACCATGGCGATAAGCCTCAGTGAGACCATATGCAGGCCACCATCGCGGTGCCACCAATCGGAGTTGGGGTTGATGGCCTCGAGCCTGCGCAGAGGCATCACTTTTGCTAGCCAGTGCTGACTGTCCGTAGGGGTGCTGGAGGGACGGAGCTGGGCCCAAAGCGGATGGTTCAGAGGCTGAGGCGGCGAAGGCATGGCCTAGCAAAAGATGAAAAGAAAGAGCGAGAGTTGCAAGAAAACACACACAAAAATTAGATGGCAAATCTAGAGAACTAGCCAGAAATGAATTCGGGCAGGGGTATAAGTGAAGCATTATTGTATGGAGAATCGCTTGGGCGGCCCTCCTGGAACGTGCAGTATAACGCTGATCTTGCGCTAAATGACTACGGCGGTATATGCAGCTTTTGCATTTTTTGTTGGTTCTCGCTAGTCAGCGGGGTGGCCAACCTCTGCCAGTCCGGGATGGACAAGAGTCTCATCCAGGGATTGGTGAGATCGCTAGATGTTGAAGGTTTTCAAGCTAGGCGCTGATTTGGCAGCAGTTGATACGAGGCCTCCCACCCCTTCTTTTGAGAAATTTTTTGGATCGCCCCACAAGCCGTGTAAAGCAGCCTATATTGGGTTATCGCCTGAAAACAGTCTTGGTTGTCGAGAGACAACTCGGCTCTTTTTTTTCTTTTCTATCCTTAAGCCTTCCAAACTTTTTATTTTTAGTTAGTCCGGCCACAAGCTATCCAGAGTATGTATTTCAATCGCCTGCCATCTCGTCACATCCTCCTGAAGGCCTGCCTACCGCATGCCAGGGCCTATGCCGTTGTCGCCTCCCTTCTCTTGCTTGGTTTCGTGGGATCCACGGGCACAGCCTTTGCAAAATCGCTCATCAGCACATCAGCTGGTCGGGCGTCGCTCCTTCAGCAATTTTCTGGGCAAGGTGATGGCGGACAAGCAAGGGGCGGGGACGTTCGATTTCGTGCCAATCGTCGCGGTCCAGACGTCGGTTTCATCTATCTGGATCCCATCTGCTACTCCTGTCTCTTGCCGTCGCTGCCTGACCCTTCGTATAGCCCAACCGCTCCCGAGATTTCATCACCTCCTCCCTCTTCTGAGCCCTCGCCAGTGGTCAGTGCCCCGGCGCCCGCCCCTCTGCCGGAACCCACGATGGAAGTTCCAACTCCTTTGGTGAGTTCTCTTCCCCTGAAAGCGGTGATTGAACCTGCTCCTCAGATCCAGCAAACGCCAATCAAGATCCCCACCTCTGCGTCCCTGCAGCCAAAGCCATCGATTCTCCTCCAGACCCCCGGACCTTTGCCCATCCTCGGAGTGGGTGCCACCTTCGCTTTCAGTCGCAAGCTGCGTGGTCGGATTCGAGCCTCGCTTGATTGCCAACTTTGATTTCGCCCACCTTCTGGTGAGCAGGGGGATAGGCGAACACTGGGTTGGAATTGATGGAGGCAGCCGTGCGTGGTACGGAGACTAACGACCGGTTGCAACCATCCCAAATCAACAGCTCATGATTGGAGCTTTGGATTTGGGATCGTTGACTTTTTTGGACTGTCTAAGCGCTGATTCTCAGCTCAGAGCGCTGCCGCGGCGGTACTGGTTCCACGCCGCCACGAAGAGCCCGACCAAAGTGACTGGGATCAAACCAAGCACAATGCCGCAGAGGAGGGGTTCGATCATTGAGAATCACCACAAGGCACGTGACAGCATTCTTTCACGACCCAAGCCCACCTGGCGATCCCTTCTCAATCTGTGACAGGCCTCCCTCCCCTTGCGTCTTCCTCCTCCACTCGGGTGCTGCCCGAAAGTGATGGTTTGGAGGAGAAGCTTTCATCGGGGCAAAATCCGCCCCAGAGCCGTCGCCTGCTCACGCTTCTCGCTCTTGTGGCGGGCATCGCTGTGCTGCTGTTCAGCCTGGTTGTGTTGGTTCCTGGCTTGCGCACTGACCCCTACACCCGAGCCACCCTCCAGCTGACGGGTGATGCCGGCAATGGCGGGCGCCTCTTTCGCCTGAATTGTGCCGGCTGCCACGGCCTCGCCGCCCAGGGTCTGGTGGGGCCCAATCTTCACGGGGTGGCCCACCGCAAAAATGATCGCCAGCTCATTCAGCAGGTGGTGAGTGGTCGCACCCCCCCCATGCCTCGCTTCCAGCCCGATCCGCAGACGATGGCTGATCTGCTCGCCTTCCTCCACAGCCTGCCTTGACTCTCCATCTGGTGTTGGTTGAGCCCGCTGGGGCCCGCAATGTGGGCAGCGTGGCCAGGCTCTGCGCCAACTTCGGCATCTCGCAGTTGCGCTTGGTCGCGCCCCGCTGTGATCCCTTCGGCGCCGAAGCCCGTCAAATGGCTGTGCATGGCGTTGCTCTCCTCGAACGGGCAGCGATCTACCCCGATCTGGCTGGGGCCTTAGAAGATTGCCGCCGCGTGGTGGCCGCCACCGGTCGCCTAGAGGGGCCGCCGCTCCCGTTGCGCTCTCCCGGGTCTGCCCTGGCCTGGCTCCTGGCCCCCGGGAATCCTTCTTCCGGAAGTCCCGCCGCGGTTGGCGCCGCTGCCCTGGTGTTTGGTCGGGAGGATCGGGGGCTGTCCAATGACGAGCTTCTCCAGGCCGGTTGCCTCCTTCACATCCCTGCCGCTCCCACCTACCCCTCCCTCAACCTGTCCCATGCGGTTGCCGTGGTGCTCCACCTCCTCTGGACCCTCCGCCAGGATCGGGAACGGGGGCTCCAGTGCGAGCCCGCCGATCGCTTGGAACTCGCCCCGCGAGGCACCATTGAGGCCGCCCTGGCGGATGCCGAAGCGCTGCTTTTGGAGGTGGGCTTCCTCCATCCCCACACCGCTCGGGCCCGCATGGCCAAGCTGCGGGCTCTCCTCCAGCGCGCCACCCTCACCGAGAACGATCTCGCCCTCCTGCGCGGCATGGTGTGCCAGTTGCGCTGGGCCAGCCGTCGCGGGGTGGCCGCCAGCCAAGACCTTTAGGGTCGGAAGGATTTCGAGCACCCGCGCCCCCAGTGACGAACGGCCGCCCGCCACGCTCCACCGGTGCCCCCTGGAGAGGGCCCCTGTTGTTGTTGGCGCGGCTGATCGTGTTGGGTGCCGGGCTGGGGGTGATCGCTGGCACCGGCCTCAAGTTGCTGGCTCCCCGCTTGGCCCAGGGAGCCGTGGGAGTGCCTGGCCTCGATCCAGCTCCCAAGTTCTTGCCGGATGGCCATCGCAACCAGGGACGCTTTGAGCCCAGGCGTGAACTGACCGCCGTCAGCCAGCGCTGGGCAAAGCTCGCCGCTGCCCAGAAGGGTCTTCAGGCCTCCGGGTTTCTCCTGGTGCTCGATGACGGCCGCTATGCCGAGTTCAACCCTGACCAGCCTCTGCCTGCAGCGAGTTCCATCAAAACGCCGATCCTGCTGGTCGCCCTCGACCGCTACGACCATGGCCGGCTGCGTTGGAACGAGCCCCTCACCCTCAGCAAGGCAACCAGGGGTGGTGGTGCCGGATGGATGGGCACCAAACCCCTTGGCACCCGCTTCCCTTTTTATGAAGCCGCCACGGAGATGATTCGCGTTAGCGACAACAGCGCCACCAACCTCCTCATTGAACGCCTTGGCGGCAAGACTGCCCTCAATACCTCCTTTCAGGAGTTGGGCCTTGGCGCCACGGTGTTGCGCAACTGGCTGCCCGATCTCGATGGCACCAACACCACCAGCGCTCGCGACCTAGCCCGCGCCATCGCTTTGGTGGATACGGGACAGAAACTGGGGCCCCGTGCTCGTGATCTCTTTCGGGAAATCCTCAGCACCTCGGGCACCAACACCCTTCTACCGGCCGGGCTGCTTCAGGGGTTTGGCAAGCAGGCGGCCAATCCCGATGATGAACTGCTTCCGCTTGGCATCACTGTTTATAACAAAACCGGTGATATTGGCATTGCCTACGCCGACGCTGGCTTGATCCAACTTCCCAATGGCCAGAGGGCGGTGGCGGCTTTTCTGGTGAAGGGCCCCTTCAATGATCCCCGCTCCGCTGAGCTGATCCGCTCGATGGCGGCTGAGGTGAGCCGTGCCCTGGTGGGAAAGGCCCCGTGAGCTGGCCAGCGCCCGTCGAGTGGGGCCTCGCCCGCGCTCGCTGGTTCACTTTGCTGGCTGGCTGGAGTGCCTCCACCTGGATGGGGCCGGTGTTCAGCCAACCGCCTCTGCCCACGCGTCTTCGCCCACAAGTCGTGGAGCCCCTGCCCGGGGGGTTGGATGGCACCTTCGTGCTCAACGACAACAACCCCGAACTGATTGTTGCCCCGGGCATTTTGCTGTCCACCTTCAAAGGCGGCAGCAGCCTTGGTGCGATCCGCCTGGCTGGATCCGGTGCCCACTTGGATGCGCCCCAAAGCGGCACCTTTGAGCTCTTCAGCCACCACGTGACCGCCGGCAAGCCTGAAACCCTCTCCTCCACCCTTTGGTTGGCGGTTGTGGCCGCCCCCCGGGGCGCCAAGCCCGTGCAGTTGCGGCTGTTGGCTGGATCCACGGCCCTCTCCCAATCTGTGGATGGCAAAGATCCCCAGGCGCCCTTCCTTCCCCTGCCGCCCCTGATGCCCCAGGGCCTCACGCCCGTCTGGGCTGGCCCTGGCAGCCGGGTGGCCACCGAGCTGCTCCTGCGCCTCAACAATCCACAGCTGACCTGGCCGCAAAGCTGGACCCTTCCGCCGGACACCCTCACCCCCCTGATGGTGCTTTCCCTGCCTGTGCGCGGCCTCGATCCCCTGCTCAACGGCCGCAACTTGCAACTGCGCTTCAACAGTGATGGACCGGTGGATCTGGCCACCCTGGCGGCTTTTGGGCCGGAAGGTGCCCCGCCGCCACCAGCCCTCTGGGGGAGGATTCTCGCCGGCGGGCTCAGCCCCAAGGAGCATGCCCCCACCCCCCGCGGCGCCCCGGGCCGGATGGTGTATTCCCGGGTGAGCGGAGTGCAGCGGGGCGCCACCTGGACGGGCCGCATGACAGATCCTGGCCAGCCCACGCTCTCGGCTTCCCGCGCGCCCATTTCTTGGCCCATCAGTTCTCTGGAGCGGGGCACCCTCGGCACGGGCCAGGTGCAAACCGCCGAGCTCAGCGCGCTCTATCCGGGCACCGCCTGGGCAGCCCATGGCAATTACGGCATCACTTACGCCCTCACCCTCCCCCTGCGCAATGACACCTCACGGCCCCTGCGGTTGGCCCTGGCGATCGAATCTCCCCTGAAGAGCGATGCACCCCAGGGCGGCCTGCGTTTTCGTGGCGCCCCCGTCTCGCTGGCCGCCAGCCATGGCAAGGGAGACGGCGGGGGGACCGGGGGCTCGAACGGGCCGGTGATGTTCCGCGGCACGGTGGAGGTGACTGGGTTGGATGGCCCCAACAGCCGCCCCGCCGGGCGGCAGGCCTTCCACCTGGTTCAGAGGGCTGGGCAGGAGGGGCCAGCCCTCGGCACGATCACCCTGGCTCCTAAGGCGACGCGCCAGGTGCAGGTGCGCCTGATCTATCCGGCAGATGCCACCCCGCCCCAGGTGCTGAGTCTGTTGCCGGTGGGTCTGGCGACAGGGACTGTGAAACAATCCCCTGTTCGGCCGCCGTCTCCAAATCCGTGAGTGTGAGCAGCAAGCGCAGGGTGTTTCCCTTTACCCAAGTGGTGGGCCAGGAGGAGATGAAACTGGCCTTGCTGCTCAATGTGATCGATCCGCGCATCGGCGGGGTGATGATCATGGGTGACCGCGGCACGGGCAAGAGCACCACGATTCGTGCCCTGGCTGATCTGCTGCCGGAGATCCCCGTGGTGGTGGGCGATCCCTACAACAGCCCCCCAGACGATCCCGATCTGCAGAGCGAAGAGGTGCGCGAGAGGGTTGGCGAAGGCGAAAACCTGCCCACCGAACTCCGCCAGGTGCCCATGGTGGATCTCCCCCTGGGCGCCACGGAAGATCGCCTTTGCGGCACCATCGATATCGAGAAGGCCCTCAGCGAGGGGGTGAGGGCTTTTGAGCCCGGGCTGTTGGCCAAGGCCAACCGTGGCCTGCTCTACGTGGATGAGGTGAACCTCCTCGACGACCACCTGGTGGATGTGCTGCTGGATGCGGCGGCTTCCGGGTGGAACACGGTGGAGCGAGAGGGCATCTCCGTGCGCCACCCGGCCCGTTTTGTGCTCATCGGCTCCGGGAATCCGGAAGAGGGTGAGCTGCGGCCCCAACTGCTCGATCGCTTTGGCATGAGCGTCGAGGTGCGCACGGTGCGTGATCCGGAGCTGCGGGTGCTGGTGGTGGATCAACGCACGGCCTTCGATGCCGACCCGGTGGCCTTCCTGAACGCCAGCGCTCCGGCTCAGCAGGCCCTGCAGGAGCGGGTGGTGGCGGCCCAGGAGCGGCTTCGGGCGGTCACAATCGACGACGATCTGCGTTTGCGCATCTCGGCCGTGTGTGGCGAGCTGGATGTGGATGGTCTGCGGGGAGACATCGTCACCAACCGGGCGGCCCGAGCTTTGGCCGCTTTCGAGGGCCGCGATGTGGTGGAGGACGACGATGTGGCACGGGTGGTGGCCTGCTGCCTGCGCCACCGGCTGCGCAAAGACCCCCTGGAAACCATTGATTCGGGCGATCGGGTGGTGAAGGTGTTTTGCCAGGTGTTTGAGCGGCCCCTCCCCAGCGGCGAGGCCGACCGACGGGCTTTTGAGCTGGCCTTGGCAGGTTGAAGATTGGCGTGAGCCCGCGGATCGGGCCGCGAGCCGCCATTTCGCCTCGCTTCATCCTGCCGGTCACACTTGAGCCCATCGCCGGCACTCTCTGGGGGTCCCGATCCCCCGCGCTTAGCGCTGAAACCAGCCCGTGAGCGCCACGGCCAGGGCATCGGCGGCGTCATCGGGTCGGGGTGGATCCGCGAGATCCAGCTCCCGCATCACCGCCGCGAGCACTTCATCCTTTTCCGCATGGCCATGGCCCGCCAGGGCAAGCTTGATCTGCATCGGCGGGTACTCCACCACAGGAATCCCGAAGCGAGCCAGGGTCATGATGAGCACCCCGCGGGCCTGCACCACGGAAATGGTGGTGCTGGAGCGATAGAAGAAAAACTTCTCCACCGCCGCCAGCTCCGGTTGCCAGCGGCGGAGCAACACGCGCAGGTCGGCGGCGATTTCCACAAGCCGCTGTCCTTCCTGGCGGTTTGGGTCGGTGCGGATCAGGCCGCAGTCGAGCATCTGCTGCTGGCCGCGGCTGGGGCGGCCGTTGGCACCAGCCGCCACCTCGATCACGCCATAGCCCACACGGGCCAGGCCGGGATCCAGGCCAAGGATGCGCATGAGGAGGACCGGAACGGCATGGCTGGATCGGCCCAGCCTGGCCCACACGCCCCCTCCTGTCGATGTGTCTTGCTGGGCTGCGGTCAGAATGGGTTCTCGATGACTTCCTGAGGGAGGACTCAGGGGGTGTCTGCTGCTTTCAATCTCTTGTCCAACGCTTTCCCCCACCCGGCCAGCCAGGGGCCAGAGCTGGCCCTAAAGCCAAGCGGCCCGAAGGACGGCTCAGAAATCAACCGGACCGGGGCGGAAACCAAGGTCGAGCTGCGGCGCCACTTCCGCCAGCTGAGCCGCCAGGCCGTGGCCGCTGTGGAAGGGGCCTTGGTTGCCGCCGCCGCGGCTGAGCTGCCTGGTCTGATGGAGCCCCCCCGCTGGCTGGGGCTCTACTCCCCCCTGGGCCATGAACCCGATCTGCGGCCCCTGGTGGAGCGCCTGCCAGCCCACTGGCGTCACCACATCGCCTTGCCCGCCATTCGTGCTGACCAGCTGATGTATCTCCCCTGGCAGCCCGGCGACCCCCTGGCCCCTGATGCGGTCGGCATCCCTGCGCCGCTGGGCGAGGTGGGGTTGGAGCCAGCCCAGCTGGGACTGCTGCTCGTGCCTGCGCTGGCGGTGGATGGTTGCGGATGGCGATTGGGATCCGGGGGGGGCTGGTACGACCGACTGCGCAGTCGGCCCGGCTGGCGAGCCGTGCCGGCCGTGGTGGTGCTGCCTTCCATTTGCGTGGTGCCCGCCCTGCCCCGGGATCCCTGGGATGTGCCCTTCATGGGCTGGCTGGATGAACGGGGCTTCCATCGCGCCAACAAGCGTGTTGCAACCTCTTAACGCTGCGGCCGTCGCTTCGCTCTTGCCGTTGGGATTTGCCAAGATCCCAAGAGCCCATTCCTCCGTCTTGGCCCTCTCCCCCTCCCAGCGTCTGGTGTTTGCCAACCCCTCGATCAGCGTTGGCTCTCAGGGCACGGCCGCGGCCCAGGTTCTGGCCGCCGAGCTGGAAGGTCGCCAGGGGACTGGTGAAGCGCTCAGCTTGATGGTGAGCACCATCGCTTCGATGGTGCAGGCCGGCCGGAGCACCCCCAGCCGCTGGAACGCAGGTTGACATCTCTGGCATTGTGACGCTCACCTCTCCCTGAATGGCACCGATGGCTGAGCCCAAGCCTTCCCTTCGCCTGCCCCTTCTGGCTGGCGGATGTGCTCTCGTCCTTCTGTGGGTGCCCGCGGTTCGGGCCCATGGGATCGAGAGCAGCTTGGAGCGCTTGGGCACCCTCACCAACCTCAGCCCCTATCAGCTCGAGAGCCGGTTCTCTTCGGGCGTCCCGGCCAAGGATGCGGCCGTCCGCATGGTCAGCCCCGATGGCACAGCTGCCGTGGAGCTGGGGCACACCAACGCAGAAGGTCAACTCACCTTCCAATTGCCAGCCCAGGCCCGGGCGGACTGGGAGGTGCAGGTGGATGCGGGGCCCGGCCACCGGGACTACATCGAGCTCCCTGCCATGTCCGCCACCTCGCTGCACAGCCAGGCGCTTCATCCTCTTCAACCTTTGGGCCGCACCCTGCATCCCCTCGGTGCCGTCGCCCTGCTTGGAGCCGTGGGTGGCCTGCTGATCAGTCGCCCCCGCCGATGACCGCCCCAACCTCGGGCGGTGGCAGCGCCGCCCTGGATCAAATGGTGGAGCGTCTCAGCAGCACGAGCGATCCGAAGCGTCGCTACGAATATGTGCTCTGGCTTGGCAAGAAGCTGCAGCCCTTTCCCGATGCCCTCCGCCAGGAGGCCTACAAGGTGAAAGGCTGCGTCTCGCAGGTGTATGTGGTGGCTGAACTCCAGGAAGGGCGCCTGCATTGGCAGGGGGATTCCGATGCGGCGATCACCAAAGGGCTGCTCGCCCTTTTGATGCAAGGCATGGAAGGGCTCACCCCCGAGCAGGCACTCGCCCTGGATCCCGCGTTGCTGGCGGCCACGGGCTTGCAGGCCAGCCTCACCCCCTCAAGGGCCAACGGCTTTCTCAGCATCTTCCGCACCATGCAGGCCCAGGCCGGCGCACTCCAGGCCTCCTGAAGACCAGTACCCCTCACGGGCCTGGACAGTGGCCTTTCTAGGATGAGCCGTTTGCGGGATCGGCCCCATGGCCATCGGTGTTGGCTTGCTTGGGCTGGGCACGGTGGGGGCCGGCGTGGCAGGGATTCTTGCCACACCAGAAGGGCGCCACCCACTCGTGGCGGAGTTGGTCCTGCGACGCGTCGCCGTGCGGGATCCACTGCGGCCCAGGGCTGTGGTGGTCGATCCCTCTTTGCTGTGCAGCGACCCGCAGGCGGTGGTGGACGATCCTGCTGTGGAGATCGTGGTGGAGGTGATGGGTGGGCTGGAGCCTGCCCGATCCTTGATTCTCCGCGCCATTGCGGCTGGCAAGCCCGTGGTCACGGCCAACAAGGCGGTGATCGCCCGCCACGGCGCGGAGATCGCCGCCGCTGCCGCCCAGGCAGGGGTCTATGTGCTGATCGAAGCGGCGGTGGGGGGGGGCATTCCGATCATCGAGCCCCTCAAGCAGTCGCTGGGCGGTAACCGCATCCAGCGGGTGAGCGGCATCATCAATGGCACCACCAACTACATCCTCAGCCGCATGGCCGATGAGGGGGCGGCCTATGGGACCGTACTGGCCGACGCCCAACGCCTTGGCTACGCCGAGGCGGATCCGGCAGCGGATGTGGAAGGCCACGACGCCGCCGACAAAATTGCCATCCTCGCTTCCCTTGCCTTTGGCGGCCCCGTGCCGCGCTCGGCCATTGCCACCGAGGGAATTGACCGACTGGATGCTCGCGATGTGAGCTACGCCGCCCAGCTGGGCTATGTGGTGAAGCTGCTGGCTGTGGCGGAGCGCATGGATGGCCTGCTCGGCCCCGAAGCGATGGCCGCTGGCTCCCTGCCGTTGGATGTGCGCGTCCACCCCACCCTGCTGCCCCGCCATCACCCCCTGGCGGGGGTGCATGGTGTCAACAACGCCATTCTTGTGGAGGGCGATCCTGTGGGACAGGTGATGTTCTTTGGCCCCGGCGCCGGAGCGGGCCCCACAGCCTCCGCCGTGGTGGCTGACATTCTCAACATCGCTGGCATTCGCCAGGTGGGAGGGGCGGAGGCAGGCCTTGATCCCTTGCTTGCCGCCGGCAGCTGGCGCCGCTGTGACCTGGTGGATGGCTCGCTCAGCCGCCACCGCAATTACGTGCGCCTCCGCAGCCGTGACGAGGCTGGCGTGATCGGCAAGATCGGGATGGCGTTTGGGGCCGCAGGGGTCTCCATCCAATCGATCGTGCAGTACGAGGCCAGCAGTGGCAGTGCCGAGATCGTGGTGATCACCCATGAGGTGGTGGAGGCGGATTTTCGCCGCGCCCTGGCCACGATCACAGCTCTGTCAGAAGTGGAAGCGGTGGCGGCCTGCCTGCGCACCCTCTAACCCCCATCCGGCCCAACGTCTCCGCCCCAACGTCAGGGCGGACCTCCCGTGCGGATCTGCTGATCTGGGGACCGAGAGGTTGGGGCTGAACCAACGGCTGGCCAAGGGGCGGCAATCCTTAAGCAAGAATCAAGATCTGCTCCGATTTTTTCCTGCCCTCTTTCTTCCCCATTCCTTCACCCCCGTCACCTCAACCCTCCCAAGCTATGGACCTCCATCAGGGGGACTGCATCCTTCTTCCCCAAGACATCGCGGGCGATCATGCCTCCTCCAGCCACCTGTACCAGGTGATCGGACTCGATGCCCATTCCGATCGTTGCTGGCTGCGCTGCTGGCCCCTGGCACGGCGTGGTTCACCGGTGTTTGAACTCGCCCTCAGCGAGGTGGGATCCGTTGCCAGCCGCCATCTGCCGCGGGCCTGCTGATCACCCCCCATGGCTGCGGCGAGGCGTCGTCCGTTGTGGTGGATGGTCCTTGGCGATGGAGCGGGAGGCCCCTTCAGCCGTCCCTTTGAATAGGGACCCCCTCCCCTCCGGCGTGACATCCGCAGCGGCCTCTCGTTTTCATTGGCTGGTGCGCTCGGGCCCGCTGGTCTTCGGCCCGATCGCCCTGTTGCTGCTTGCCCTCTCGGCGTGCCAGAGCGCCAGACCCCCGGGCACGTTGATTGTGGCCACCAAAAGCCGCATTGAGTCTCTTGATCCAGCCAAGGCTTCCCGCATCGGCGAGCAGCAATTGCTCAGTGCCCTGGGTGATCCCCTTTATGCCATCGCCTCCGATGGACGTCTGGAGCCCCGCCTGGCTTCCGCCCTCCCAGTGGTGAGTGCGGATGGCCTGACGGCCCGCATTCCCCTGCGCCGCGGCGTGCGCTTTCACGACGGCACCCCGTTTGATGCGGCGGCGATGGTGTTTTCCTTGAACCGTTTCCTGAAGTTCGGCACTCTCAGCTATCAGCTCAGCGACAGGGTGAATGCTGTGCGGGCAGTCGACTCCCATGCGATTGAACTGCAGCTCAAGCGGCCCTTTGCTCCCTTGCCGCAGCTGCTCAGCTCCATCGTGCTCACTCCGGTGTCGCCCACCGCCTATCGGGCTTACAGGGACAAGGCCCTGCCGGAGCGCTTTGTAGGAACGGGGCCGTATCAACTGGAGTTCTTTGGCGGCCAGCAGTTGCGCCTGGCCCCCTTCCCCAACTACTGGGGACCGGCCCCTGCCAACCGGGGCTTGATGCTGGTGAGCTACAGCAACTCCACGGCCCTCTTCGGTGCTCTGCGTAGCGGCGAGGTGGATGTGCTGCTCTCCAACAGCCTGGATCTCGATCATCAACGGGCCCTGCACCGTCTGGCCGAAGCCGGCCGCCTCAAGGAAGCCGTTGGGCCGCCGTTGGAGATCGGCTTTCTCTCGCTGCTCACCAGCGCCCCACCCCTGAACGACCTCCGCGTTCGCCAGGCCCTGGCCCACAGCATTGATCGGGACCTGATCCAGGAGCGGGTGAGCGTTGGCATGCGGCCGCCCCTGCGCTCCCTCGTGCCGCCGGTGCTCCCCGGTGCGGATCCCACAGCCTGGCCCGCTTACGACCCGGCCCGTGCTCGCGCCCTCTTTCGGGAGGCTGGCTTCTGCCAAGGCAAGGTGCTCAACCTGCCCCTCACCTTCCGCTCCGACATCCCCAGCGATCGGCTGTTTGCCCTCACCTGGCAGGCCCAGCTCCGGCGGGATCTGTCCGATTGCCTCAGTCTCGATCCTGGTGGCATGGAATCCACCACCGCCTATTCCCAACTCGACAAGGGGGCTTTCACGATGATCCTGCTCGACTGGATGGGGGATTATCCCGATGCGGAGAACTACCTCACCCCCATGCTTGGTTGCAGCAAGGCCGAGGGCCAGCGATGTGTGGAGGGCGGCAGCGTGCTCAGCGGTAGCTTCTGGAGCGCCCCTGGCTTGGAATCCGAACTTCTGCGCAGCAGCGAGGTGACGGGGGCGCAACGGCTGGCCCTGTTGAAGCGCGTGCAGCGCCGCGCTGGGCAGGGGGTGCCCTATCTGCCCCTTTGGGTGGTGAATCCCGTGGCCTGGGCCCAACCGCACGTGAGCACCCCGCGTTTTGATGGATCGGGCCGGGTGGTGCTCAGCGCCCTGGGCTCTGCAGGAGGGAAGCCATGAGCCGGCGCCGTGCCCTGCTCAGCTATGTGGCGGCTCGCTTGGCTTTGGTGCCGCTGATGCTCTGGCTGATTGCTTCGCTGGTGTTTTTGCTGCTGCGGGTGGCCCCCGGCGATCCCATCGATGCTCTGCTCGGCAGCCGGGCACCGGAGGCGGCCCGGGCTGCTCTGCGACAACAATTGGGCCTCGATCAACCCCTGCTTGCCCAATACGGCAGTTTTCTCGGCCGTCTGTTGCGGGGTGATCTGGGGACATCCCTGAGCAGCCAGGAACCCGTGACAACCATCATCGGCCGCAGCTTGCCCGCCAGCCTGGAGCTGGGGGTGGTGGCACTTCTGCTGGCGGCTCTCCTGGGCTTGGCGGTGGGCTTCAGCGGCATCGCTCGCCCTGAGGGGAAGGTGGATCTGGCCGGCCGGCTGTTCGGAATTGGCACCTATGCCTTGCCCCCCTTCTGGGCGGCGATGGTGATGCAGCTGGTGTTTGCCGTTGCCCTCGGCTGGTTGCCGGTGGGAGGCCGCTTCCCTCCCACCCTCCTTCCCCCGAGTGGCTCGGGCTTTTACATCTTCGATAGCTTGCGCGCTGGCAGTTGGTCCCAACTGTGGGGCACCTTGCGCCATCTCGTTCTCCCCGCCACCACCCTGGGCCTGCTGCTGAGCGGCATTTTCACCAATGCCCTGCGCCTCAACCTGCGGCGGGCCCTCGCTTCCGATTACGTCGAAGCGGCCCGCGGCCGTGGGCTCAGCGAGCGCCGTGTGGTGCTGCACCACGCCTTGCCCAATGCCCTCCTGCCCGTGCTCACCATCGCGGGCATCACCGTGGCCTCCCTCATTGGCGGGGCTCTGCTGATTGAGGTCACCTTCTCTTGGCCGGGCATCGCCTTTCGGCTTCAGGAGGCCATTGCCCAGCGGGATTACCCAGTGGTGCAGGCCATTGTGGTGGTGGTGGCCGCCCTGGTGGTGCTGATCAGCGTGGCGGTTGATGTCTTGGTGGCTCTGTTGGATCCCCGCATTCGCTTCTAAGCCCCTCGGGGCTCCTGCCCCCCTCGCTGCCCTCAAGGTTTCAGGCGCCGTTGCCAGGCCTCAGCTGCTGGCCCATCCATCACATAGGCCCTTACGCCCTCCACCTTCCAACGCTGTGGGGGCAGCCCCGGGCCCGGTGGGGGTTCAATCGACTGCAGAAACGCCCGGGTGAGGCGCAGCAGGAGGGCTTGCACCGCCAGAGGTTCAGCCCCCACCAGCTCGCTCCCCAGCTGCAACAGGGCCTGCTCCCGCACGCTCACCCGCACCGGCGAAAAGTGGCTGCCCCCATCCACCAACACCAGGCGGCTGCGGGGGTGGCCCACCGGCAGGAAGAGATCCAGCTGTTCGGCGATGGGGGGGGTGACCAGATCCAGGCTCCCCCCCACGATCAGCACAGGCACGCGCAGGCTTTTGAGCCCTTGTTGCGGCCAGAGCAAACTGCCAAAGCTGTTGAACACCACCACACCCCGCAACCCTGCCGGGGGGACTGCCGCCACCGGTAGGGCGGCACTCGGCATCTGGCATTGCAGCAGCAAGGAGGGGTTGGTGACGGGGAGGCGATTCAGGGAGCGGTGACAGCGGCGCTCCAGACCCGCCTCCGGCGGGAGGCTGGTGCCCAGCAGCGCCGCCACTCCCCCCAAGGAATGGCCGATGAGCACCACCCCATCAGGCTTGTGGCTCAGGGGTAACCGACCCTGCTCCTGGGCATGCAGCACCGCTTGCAAATCCGCCAGCCGCTGGGGGAGGGTCTCCGCTCCAGGGGGTGCGCGAAGGCCCTCCAGCGTGGCCTTCACGGCTGCCGCATCGCTGCCCGGGTGTTGGAGCACCACCGTGGGCCAGCCCTTCTCCGCCAGGGCAGCGGCCAGCCATCCCATCTGGTCGGCTGTGCCGCCTAATCCGGGCATGACGAGGAGCCAGGGTCGGCCTGCCCTGAGGGGACTGGCCGCCGGGGGATTCCAAATGGTTAAGGGCAGGGGCTCCTGGCGGCCTGGCACCGTCAATGTCATCCTCAGCGGCTTTGCGCCTCCGCCGGGGCCCCAGGTGGCTGGGGCTTCCTGCTCCGGTCGCACCGCGCGGACGGGCAGTTGGGGCAACCGTCTCAGTTGGCGCAGGGCCTGGCGCTGGCGCTCGAGCTGCAGCCGCCACTGTTGAGCCAGCCCCAAGAGGCCATCGAGCTGGAGCTGCAGGCGGGGCTCTGGAAGGGCCAGGAGCAACTCCAACATCGAGACCTCCCGCCGCTCTTCCAACAGCCGCCGCAAGGTCATTTGCAGGAGGGGGGTGCTGCTCTGGCCCGTGGGGGTTGTGAGCAGATTGCCCACCTCCGCCAGGAGCTGGCTGCCTGCCCAGCTGTCCAAAAGCTGGCGACCAAAACCCTGATCCCGCAGCAGGGGGGCGCGCAACAGCCGGCGAAGATCCTCCTGGCTGTTGAGATCGAGAAGGCTCAACCAGACCCCCACATCGGAGCTGGCCTCGGCAGGAACTCGTCCGGCGCGGCGCCCCTTCTGACGGCTCCAGGCTTCCAGCTGCGCCAGGGAGATGGGCACTCGCAGGCTATCCAGCTGGATCTCCAGCACTTCCGCAGCCGCCAAGGGAGTGCCAGCCACTGGGGCCAGCGCCACCAGCAGACTGGCGGCAAAGGCGGACCACCGGTGAGAGCGGCTTGAAACGGACACCAGCAGAGAGAGGCTCAGGCGCTTGGATCTCCCAGTTTCCCCTGCCGCTGAGGGAAGTGGCGATCCTCAGGCTGATTTCGGCCATCGGCGCCGGCGCCGTTCTCTATCTCACGCCGATGGTGTTTCACCGGGAGGCCTTCACCGCTGCCGCTGTGGGAGAGGGGTTGGCCCTGGCGGCCCTGGTCGGCGCCGGGGGGCGCTTCTTGAGCGGTGTTCTGCTGGATCGGGGGCTGTCCTGTTCCTGGCCCATTGGACTGGGCCTGGTGGCTTCCCTGCTCGGAGACGGCGTTCTCCTGCAAGCCACAGCCGAGGGCACCTTTCGTTTGGGCCAGGCCCTGCTTGGCCTGGCGATGGGCCTCTATTGGCCGGCCATTGAGTTGGCCGTGCCCCTCACGTGTGCCCCGCTGCCCTCGGCTCGTGCGTTTGCCCTGGCCCGCACCGCCGATGCGCTCGGCATTGCGACTGGCTCCTTGGTCGGCGCGTTGTTGGCTGCCCGCGGCTGGCTGCGGGGCATCTATGCCCTCGACATCAGCGGCCTCACCCTGATGGCGTTGCTGCTCTGGCGTGCGCCCTTGCCCAGCCAGCCGCGCCGCATCGAGCCAGGTGGCAGCGCAGCTCCATCAATGGCTGGTGCAGCCTGGATCCTGCCTCTGCTGCCCCTTCTGGGCGTGGTGGTGCTCGCCACCGCGGTGCCAGCGTTGATGCAAAGTGCCCTCCCCCTTGATCTGGTGCGCGGAGGGCTTCGTCGACCTCCTCTGCAGGAGAGTCTGGGGGCCTTGACGATTGGCCTTCAGCTTGGTTTGCTCCTGCTCCTGCAGTGGCCCCTGGGGCGCGCACTGGCCCGCCGTCCGGTGGCTTTTGGCCTGGCATGCAGCCTGATCGCTTTCGCTTCCGGCACCCTGTTGCTGGCCGCCGCTGTCCTGGTGCCCTGGGGGGGATGGCTGATGTTGGCGGCCCAGCTCCCCCTGGCGATTGGCGCCGCTGCTTTTCTGCCTACGGCCACCGAAGCCGTGGTGGAACTCACGCCCGAGCCTCATCGGGGCTTGGCGCTGGCCTGCTTCTCCCAGTGTTTTGCCCTGAGTGGTCTCACGGCACCCCTGCTCGGAGGATGGCTGCTTGATCGCCAAGGCCATGGTGCAGGGTTGTGGCTGGGCACCACTGCGGCACTTATCTTGGGCCTGCCGCTGGTTCTGCGGCTGGCCAAACAACAGTCCTTTCGCCCACCGGATTGCCCGGCGAACCCCCCTTAAGGCGTTTGCTCTGTGGTTGAGGGGGTGTCCCCCTGAGCGCGGCTGGCGCTCCAGGCTTCATGGGGGAGGGGTTCGGTGCCGTATTCCCAATCGTCGTAATCGGGGTCGTTGCGGATCTGCTGGTGAATCCGCTTCTGCGCTTCGAAATCGTGGTGGGCGCCTGCCTCCGCTGAGGGTGCTTCGTGATGGAGGGAGGCCTCGGGGTCGGTAGAGGCCGGCTTGCTGGAATCGGTGCGGTCCATGGCTGAGCCCCTTGGGAGGTTGTTCAGGCTGGCTCCATTCTCCCTGAGGGGGCTCTGGATCGGCTCTCCTCGGGCCTGGAATGCGGCCACAGCGGTGGGAATTGTGGGATACACACGCTCAGACCCGACCACGGACAGCACCCCGGACCGCTTGAGTTGGGCGTAAAGCTCCTGTTTGACACGGGTCAGAGCCAGCCGCACCTTGCGCGCTTCCAGCTCCGATTGCAGTGCAAGCAACATCTCAGCGGCCGTGCTGTCGATCTCCACGATGGCCTCGGCATTGAGCACCAGCCACTCCGCCGGTGGGTTCGCTTCAGAGAGGGCCGCCAGGGCCCGGCGGCGAAAGTCTTCCGCATTGGCAAAGCAGAGGGGTGCGTCGTAGCGGAAGAGCACCAGCCCAGAGATGGTGCGCCCCCCCTCCCAATCGCTCACATCATGAAAGCCCGCCAGGCCAGGCACCTCCCCCATCACGGCGGCATGGGGTCGCACCAGCCGGCCGAAGAGCGCCACCACCGAAAGCCCCACCGCCAGGGCGACGCCGCTGAGCAGGCCGGTGAGCAGCACGCCGGCCAGGGTGCCGAGGGCAAGCAGGCATTCGCTGGGCCGAAACCGCCAGAGGCGAAGAAATGCCCCCGGATCAATCAGACGCAGGGCCGCAAACACCACAATTGCGGCCAGCACGGGCCGGGGAAACTGGCTCAGCAACGGGCGAAGGCCCGTCAGAACCAACACGGTGCACGCTGCGGCCACCAGGGCGTAGCGCTGGCTGCGGCACCCCGCCGCATCGGCCAGGGCGGTTCGGGTGTTGCTGCTGCTCACGGGGAAGCCTTGAAACAGCGCACTTCCCACATTCACCGCCGCCAGAGCGAGCAATTCTTGGTTGGCCTCCAGACGTTGGGTGCTGCGGTGCGCAAAGCCCCGCCCTGTGAGCACCATGTCGGAGTAGCCCACCAGGGCAATGCCCAGGGCGCCCGCAAGCAGGGGCTTTAACTCTTGCAAGTTGCCGATGGCGAAGGGAAACCGGGGCCAGGGGAGCCCCGCGGGGATGGCGCCGATCAAGGCGACCCCTTGTCGCTCCAGGTGCAGAAGGGGCACGGCCCCCGTGGCCAGCAACACAGCCACCAGGGGGCCCGGCCAGCCAGGCGCCCAGCGCCCCAGGGCCAACATCAGGGCCAGGGCCGCCAGCGCCAGCCCCAGCGTGGGTCCATGAACGCTTCCTTGCACCATCAACCGTTGCTGCACCGCCTCCATCAGCGTGTCGGCCCGCAGTCCGGTGCCCGTCAGGGCATGGAGCTGGCCGCACACCATCAGCACCGCCACCCCCGTCAGATAGCCCACCAGGATGGGTTTCGACAGCAGATCCGCCAAAAAACCAAGCTGCAAGGACGCGCCGAGGGCACAAAGGCCCCCCACAAGCAGTGCTAGAAGGCTGGCTGTGGCGGCGTAGCGATCGGGGTCGCCCCCTGCCAGGGGGGCCACCACGGCGGCTGTCATCAGGGCGGTGCTGGTCTCCGGCCCCACCGAGAGCTGGGGAGAGGTGCCCAGCAAGGGATAGATCAGCATGGCTGCCAACATCGCCCAGAGGCCCGCCACCGGTGGCAGACCTGCCAGTTCGCCATACGCCAGGCACTGGGGCACCAGGTAGGCCGCCACCGTCAATCCAGCGAGCAGGTCGCCCCGTTTCAAGGGACTCACACGTTGAAGAGAAACTCCATCACATCGCCTTCGGCGACCACATAGTCCTTGCCTTCACTGCGCAGCCAGCCTCGGTTGCGGGCTTCCACCAGGGAGCCTGCCTCGAGGAGTTGGTTGCAGCCGATCGTCTGGGCCCGGATGAAGCCCCGTTCGAAGTCGGTGTGGATCACACCAGCGGCCTGGGGCGCGGTCATGCCGGCGCGAATCGTCCAGGCGCGGGTTTCCTTCTCGCCGGTGGTGAAGTAAGTGCGCAGCCCGAGGAGGTCGTAGGTGGCCCTGATCAGACCCTTGAGCCCCCCCTCGCTCACGCCGAGGCCCTCCAGAAACTCCAGACGCTCCTCCTCGGGGAGAGCGACCAGCTCGGCCTCCACCTGGGCAGAGATGGCCACCGCAGCCGCTCCCTCCCGCTCGGCCAGCGCTCCAACCGCCTCTGTGAAGGCGTTCCCCCCCGCCAGATCGTCTTCGCTCACATTGGTGGCGTAGATGATTGGCTTGGCGGTCAGCAGCCCGAGGGGCTTCACCAAGGCGGCCTCCTCCTCGCTGAGGGAGACGTTTCGGGCGGCACCCCCGGCTTCCAACACGTCCTGCAGCCGAGCGAGTGCTGCCTCTTCCAGTTGGGCCTCTTTGCTGGTGCGCAGCTGCTTCTTGAGGCGCTCGCGCCGTTTTTCGATCTGGGCGAGATCGGCGAGCCCCAGCTCCAGGTTGATCACCTCCGCATCGCGCACGGGGTCGACCGATCCAGAAACATGGATCACCTCCCCATCTTCAAAACAGCGCACCACGTGCACGATGGCATCCACCTCTCGGATGTTGGCCAGAAACTTGTTGCCCAAGCCCTCCCCTTGGCTGGCCCCTTTCACCAACCCGGCAATGTCCACGAATTCCACCCGGGTGGGAATGATCTCGCGGGAGCGGGAGAGATCGCTGAGTTGCTGCAACCGGCCATCGGGCACGGCCACGATCCCTGTATTGGGCTCAATGGTGCAGAAGGGGAAGTTGGCCGCCTGGGCCTGGGCATTGGCCACAAGGGCGTTGAAAAGGGTGGACTTGCCAACGTTGGGCAAGCCGACGATTCCGGCTTTGAGCATGATCGGGAATCTAGGCGCCGCAGATCCTCCCTTCAGCCGCGAGACTGGTAGGACATCCGGCTTATCCATGTCAGCACCGCGTCCGATTCGCGCCCTCGAGCCGGTGGCTCCGCCCCCCGTCGTGGTGCCCTCCCCCCCCCGTGCCCTGCCCCTGCGGCCTCCCCGCTCGAGGCGACCCCTATGGATTGGCCTGGCTGCCCTTTTGGCTCTGCTGATCGGTCTGGGGTTTTGGCAG
Source organism: Cyanobacteriota bacterium (assembly GCA_041181185.1). Lineage (GTDB taxonomy): Bacteria > Cyanobacteriota > Cyanobacteriia > PCC-6307 > Cyanobiaceae > Cyanobium. Next base: position 115,126 of record JBEGQC010000005.1, read on the forward strand.
CGCCAGCGCACGGCCGGCCGAGAGAACATCGCCCCCTTCACCGTGCTGGCTCGCAGCGGCAGCCTGCCCGGAGTGGTGACGGCCAATGGCGAGCTGGATGCGGTGGAGCGGGTCAATGTCAGCCCCAAGAGGCAGGGGCAGCTGATGAAGCTTCTGGTGCAGGAGGGTGAGCAGGTGGCGGAAGGCCAGCCGATTGCCTTGATGGATGCGGGAGATCTGCGGGATCGGCTCGAGGAACTCCAGGCCAACTTGCTCTCCGCTCAGGCCGAGCTGGAGCGCAGCCGCAGTGAATTGGCCCGCAACCTCCCCCTTTACCGCCAAGGAGCGATCAGCCTCAATGACCTGCAGCGCTATCAGGCTGACTACGAGGTGAAGCGAATGGCGGTGGCCGCAGCGCAGCAGCGGATCCAGCAACGGCAGGTGGAGCGCAACGAGCTGATCGTTCGTGCGCCTTTCGCCGGTGTGATCTCCCAACGGTTCGCGGAACCCGGTGCCTTTGTGACCCCCACCACCACGGCGTCGGCCACGGCAGGGGCCACCAGCTCATCGATCGTGGAACTCTCCCAGGGGCTGGAGGTGATCGCCAAGGTGCCGGAAAGCGATCTCGGTCGCCTCCGCCTCGGCCTCCCGGCGGATGTGCGGGTGGATGCCTTTCCGGAACGTCGCTTCCCTGCCCGGGTGAGGCAGATTGCGCCCCGCGCTGTGAAGCTCAACAACGTCACCTCCTTTGAGGTGAAGCTGGAGCTGATCAATCCACCTCCCGAGCTGCGGATCGGCATGACAGCTGATGTGGACTTCAAAACGGGAGCCCTGCCAGCCCGCACGCTGGTGCCCACCGTGGCTGTGGTGACCGAGAAGGGCAGGCCGGGCGTTCTCCTGGTGGGAAAAGACCGTCAGCCCACCTTCCAACCTGTGGAGCTGGGGGTGAGCAGCGGCAAAGACACCGAGATCCTGACGGGCCTGGAGCCCGGCACCCGCGTGTTCATCGATCTGCCGCCGTGGGCGAAGCAAAAGAAGCCGTGAAACGCCTCGCCGCGGCAAGGATCCGGCCGCTGGCATAGCCATCACCGAAGGGGTTGTGGGCCTGGGCCATCGCGGCGTAGGCCTCGGGATCCTGGAGGAGTTTGCTGGCTTCCGCCACAATCGAGGTGCTCTCCGTGCCGACGAGTCGGGCCGTCCCGGCATCGATGGCCTCTGGACGTTCGGTGGTGCGGCGCAACACCAACACCGGTTTGCCCAGGGCAGGAGCTTCCTCCTGCAGCCCACCGGAGTCGGTGAGCAGCAGGGTGCACCCCCGCATCGCAGCCACCAGCCGGTCGTAGTCGAGCGGCTCGGTGAGGAAAGCCCGGGGGTGCTGCCCCAGGAGGGCTTGGAGGGGCTCCCTCACGGTCGGGTTGCGGTGCAGGGGCAGCAGCAGGGCCGTGTCCGGAAACAAATCCAACAGGGCCAAAAAGCCTCGGCCAATCTGCTCCAGTCGTTCTCCCCAGTTTTCGCGCCGGTGCACCGTGGCGAGAAGCACGCGCTGATGGTTCCAGTCGAGCCCTGGCACCTCCCAGGTCGGTGCGGTCTCCGCCATCTGCAAAAGGGCATCGATCACCGTGTTGCCGGTGGTGATGGTTTCCCCCACCACCCCCGAGGCCCGCAGGTTGGCCGCAGAGCGCTCGGTGGGGGCGAAATGCAGCACGGCCAATTGGGAGATCAGACGACGGTTGGCCTCCTCCGGGAAGGGATCGAAGAGGTTGTCGGTGCGCAGCCCGGCTTCCACATGCCCCACAGGGATTTGCTCGTAGAAGGCGGCCAGGGCGCTCGCAAAGGCGGTGGTGGTGTCCCCTTGCACCAGCACGAGGGAGGGCCGATGGTTTCGGAACTCCTCCTTCAGACCTTGCAGGGCGGCGCAGGTGACGTGCGTGAGGGTCTGCTGCGGGGTCATCAGGGCCAGGTCATGGTCGGCCTGGAGGCCAAACAGGTCCATCACCTGGCTCACCATTTCGCGGTGTTGGCCCGTCAGCACCACCCTGGTTCGAAAATCGTCCGCGTTTTGAAACGCCCGGATCACCGGAGCGAGCTTGATGGCTTCTGGGCGTGTGCCCAGAACAATGGTGACCAGCGGCTGGTCACCGGCAGCAGGAGACAAGGCCTGGTTGCAGACGTTGTGATCCTAGAGATGGCTGTCCTAGAGACCTGCGCCAGCCGATCGGCAAATCCGGTCCAGCAATGGCACCATGGGCCCCACCACTGAGCTGATCCCCATGGCCCAATCAACTCCCTCGCAGCGCACGAACGCACCCACCCCCTCAGCTCCAATGCTGGGAGGTCCTCCGGCTCCGCCCCCACCGCCGCCACCACACGCCACCCCGCTGACCGCTGGCCAGGAGCCGTCGGCTGGCCTCCAGGGAATTCCTGCGCAGCTGCCAACCTCGATGGAAGGGATTGTGCGCATCGCCTTTGCCAACCATTTTTCCGATATTCATCTCGGGGTGGGTGAAGAACCCCGCTATCGCAACCGAGGCGAGATTGTCCGCACGGGTTGGCCAGTGACAGACAAAACCACCTTTCGAGAATGGCTCCGCCAGATTCTCGAGCCATCAGATGTTGATATCTTTCATCGCGAAAAAGAATATGATGGCTCTTATAGTTTTCCTTTCGTGCGCGTGCGAATAAATGTGCTCGAAACTCTGCGGGGAAGCGCCATGGTCTTGCGCTTGATTCCCTCGACAATGCCCACAATGGAGCAGTTGAGTCTGCCGCCTCAATTAAAAACGTTGGCTGAACGTCCCAAGGGTTTGTTTCTGGTGACGGGGCCTACCGGCTCCGGTAAGAGCACAACTTTGGCGGCGATCATCAACTACATCAACACAACCATGAAACGCCATATTCTTACGATTGAAGATCCTGTTGAATTTGTTCATGAAAGTAAGCGTTCTCTTGTTCGCCAGCGGGAGGTGGGCCAGCACACCAAGTTGTTTCACAATGCTCTGCGCGCCTCGCTCAGGGAGGATCCTGATGTGATTCTGATCGGTGAGATCCGAGATCAGGAAACGCTCACGACGGCGATTGAGGCCTCCCAAACCGGGCATCTTGTCTTCGGAACGCTGCACACCAATTCCGCGGTACGAACTGTGGAGAGGGTGTTGGGGATGTATCCACCCCAGGAGCAGGAGAGTGTGCGCCGCTCGATTTCAGAGGCGCTCCTGGCCGTGCTCTCCCAAGGTTTGATTAAAACAACAGATGGAAAACGGGCAGGTTTTTTTGATTTCTTTGTCAATACAGACGCCTGCCGTGATTACATCCAGCGTGGTCAGCTCGATGAGATTGAAGCCATAATGTCGCGCAGTTCTTTCGATGGGATGGTCACCATTAATCAATCCCTCGCCCAACTTGTCAATGAAGGCCGTGCCACCGCCGAAGAGGCCATGCATCACAGCCTCAAGCCGAATGAGTTGGCCCAAGCCCTGCGGGGGAGGCTCTAGCTGTGGTGGGCTAGCCGGGCCACGATCAGCACCGTGAGACCCACGGAAAGCCCAAGCATCGCCAGCCTTCCATTCCAGATCTCAGCTTGCGGGGTGAATCCCCGACGCCACGCATTGAGCTCCTCCTGGGACACCGGGAGGGGCTGGCCTTCGGCCTCCAGTGGTTGCGCGTTGGCTGGAGGCCCCTCTGGGGAATCCAGTGGCGGGCGAGCCGATGACATGGCTGAAGCCTCCCTCGAGCTGGGCCTTGAAAAGTTAATAAAATCTACTGGATCTTCTGCCGCTTTTCAGGCTCGGGCTTGAAAAAGCGTGCTGTGCTCGACAGCGGATCGGCGTTAAAAGCAGGGCTCGTCCCCGTAGAGGCGATCGGCCTCCTCGAGGGGAAACCGGGCCGCCACCCCGAGGCGGATGGAGCTGGTTTGCCCTGCCAGGAGACGATGCAGCGCCGCCCGTCCAATCATTGCGGCGTTATCCGTGCAGTAGGCCAGGGGAGCCACCCGCCAGTCGATCCCCCGGGCTGCGGCCTGCTCCTGCAAGCGGTGGCGCAGCCGCTGGTTGGCCGCCACCCCTCCCACCAGCACCAAGGTGTCGAGCCCTTCGTCTTCGGCGCAGCGCAGGCTGCGCTCCACCAGCACTTCGGCCACCACCCCTTCAAAACTGGCCGCCAGATCCGCAACAGGCAGGGGACTGCTGCTCTCCTTCAACCCTTCCACCTGGCGCCAGACCGCTGTTTTCAGCCCGCTGAAACTGAAGTCGTAGGGATGGAATCCGCCGCCGGGGAGCGACACCCTGCCTTTCGGAAAGGCGAAGCGTCGATCCTCCCCTCCCCGGGCCGCCCGTTCGATGGCCGGCCCCCCTGGATACCCCAGCCCTAGCAGCCGCGCCACCTTGTCGAAGCATTCACCAGCCGCATCATCCCGGCTGCGCCCCAGGCGCTGGTAGCGGCCTGGGGCTTCCACCCTGATGAGCTCGCTGTGCCCTCCGCTCACGAGCAGCACCAGATGGGGGAAGGGTGGCGGGTTGGCTTCCAGCCAGGCTGAACAGAGGTGACCTTCCAGGTGGTGCACCCCCAAAAAAGGCTTGGTGTGCAGCCGGGCCAGGGTGCGGCCCATCACGGAACCCACCAGCAAGGCTCCCACCAGGCCCGGAGTCACGGTGGCGGCGATGGCGTCGACGGCCCGCAGGGGGTATCCACTCTCCTGCTGCACGGTGGCGATGAGCGCCGGGAGGGCCTCCAAATGCCGGCGGGAGGCAATCTCAGGAACGACCCCTCCCCAGCGGGCGTGCTCCTCCACCTGGGAGGCCACAGCGGACGCCAACACGCCGTCTTCGGACACGATGGCCGCGGCCGACTCGTCACAACTTGTTTCGAGGGCCAGAACTGATGGCATGGGGCCCAAGTCCCTCCCCTACTCTCCGCCATGACATCTTGACCCGCGGCCCCCTCCATGCGCCGTCTTTTCGCCGTTCTCCTCACCGCCTTCCTGTTCTTTGGATGGGCGCCCGCGGCCCATGCCGACATCGGTGGGCTCACCCCCTGCACGGAAAACGTTCGTTTTCAGCAGCGAGCAGGGGCTGCCAAGACAGACCAAGCCAAAGCTCGCTTCAAGCTCTACAGCCAGGCCCTCTGTGGCACCGATGGTTTGCCCCACCTCATCGTTGATGGGCGCTGGAGCCATGCCGGTGACTTCATCATTCCTGGCATTGCCTTTCTCTACATCGCTGGTTGCATCGGTTGGGCTGGTCGCACCTACCTGATCGCTGTTCGTGGCGCGAAAGATGCGACCATGAAGGAAATTCAAATCGATCTTCCTTTGGCGTTCAAAAGCACTCTCGCTGCTGCGAGCTGGCCCCTTGCCGCGCTGCGGGAATACACCAGCGGCAAGTTGGTAGAGGCCGACAGCAAGGTCACCGTTTCCCCCCGTTGATCAGGGCTTGTTCAGCCCGTGGCTGGATGACCGCCTTCAACCTTCCTCACAAAGAAACCATTTGACCCTTTGTCTGAACGACACCATGAAAAAGTTCCTCACGACAGCCCCGGTCTTTGCGGCGATCTGGTTCACCATCACTGCCGGAATCATGATTGAATTCAATCGTTTTTATCCCGATCTTCTCTTCCATCCTCTTTAAAAGATCAGGATTCCAGCTTCAGGCGCCATACGAAACGGCCCTTCAGGGGCCGTTTTTTGATAGCCGCACCTCCATCTGGCCGTCTCCATCCTCGATCAGCCGATCAGCCGCTTGGCGTTGACCCGAGCCCCATCAGATTTTCCAGCTCTCGACGGGCTGTTTCCAGATCCGCGTTCACGAGCACCGCATCGAATTCACCTGCCGCGGCCAGTTCCTCTTCCGCCCGGGCCAGACGCCTCTGGATGGCCTCCTCTGTGTCGGTGCCACGCCCTCGGATTCGCCGTTCAAGCTCCTGGAAAGAGGGGGGAGCGACAAAGATTTGCAATCCGGCTGGAAAGCTGCGCCGCACCTGGCGAGCGCCCTCGAGCTCGATTTCCAGCAACACGGGCTGTCCAGCCGCCAGGCGCCTCTCGACAGCCCCCCGAGGGGTGCCGTAGTGATGTCCTGCGAAGGTGGCCCATTCCAAAAAGCCTCCCTCCTTCACCAGCTCCTGGAAGCGCTCCTGTGAAAGAAAGAAGTAGTGCTCCCCCTCCACCTCGCCCTCTCGGGCGGATCGGGTGGTGGCTGAAACCGAGAGCCAAAGCTGTGGATGGCGCTCCAGCAAACCGCGCACCAAGGTGCCCTTGCCGACCCCACTCGGCCCGGAGAGCACCGTGAGTCGTCCAGCCGGGCTTGGGTTGGTTTCGCTTGGGGGGATGGAAGCCTGGCTCATCCTTTCGGCAGCATTGGCCGCACAGTAAAGGTCATCCTCGATCTGTCCGCCCATGGGCCAATCCTCGCCCCACCCACGCCCCCAGCCGATCGATGCCACCACCTTGCGTGCCCTGGTGGCGGAGCTGCGCGGCGTTTTGGTGCCGAGCCGCTTTGAGAAGGCGCAGCAGTGTGATGGCCAGACCCTGCAACTCGCCCTGCGCCATCTGGAGGGGGTGCAGTGGCTTGAACTCAGCTGGATGGCGGAAGCCCCGCGCCTGCTGGCGATCCCTCCGCCCGCCCGGCAGGGGGAGGGGAGCACCCTTGCCCGCCAACTCCAACATGGGCTCCGCGGATTGGCTTTGGTGGCGATCTGTCAGCAGGGCTGGGAGCGGGTGGTCAGCCTCGATTTTGCGGTGCGCCCTGGCGAACCGTTTCAGCGACAGCTGGTGGTGGAACTGATGGGGCGCCACAGCAACCTCTTCTTGCTGAATGACCAGCGCCAAGTCATTGCCCTGGCACGCCAGGTGCGCCCCGAACAGTCCAGGTGGCGGCCCATCGGCACAGGCGATGTCTACACACCTCCACCGCCGTTGCGGGGGGAACCTCCCAGCTCCGAGGAACCCCAGGAGGTCTGGAAAAGCCGCCTGCTCACCCTCCCCCAACCCTTGGCTGAGGCCTTGATGGAGGCCTATCAGGGGGTGAGCCCAGCCCTGGTCCGTCAACTTCTGCAGGCCCCCATTGAGGGCGGCCTGGCCCTGTCTGGTGATGAGCGGGTCAGCCAGCTGGGGGAGGAGCACTGGGCGGAGCTTTGGCGACGCTGGCAAACCTGGCTGAGGGCTGTGGAGGAGGAGCGCTTTGCCCTGCGCTGGGGGGAGCAGGGCCGCTACAGCTGCTGGCAGGCGGCAGCCAGCGATCACCCCACCCTTGGGCCGCTGCCGATCCATTCAGCCTTGGCCGCCGCCACCCACGCCTGGTTAGCGGCCCGAGGCCTGGCCGAGAAACGTCGCGCCTTGCACCATCGCCTGGAAGCTCTCAACGAGCGGGAGCAACGTCAGATTGCGGAGCAAGAAGCCCTTCTGGCGGCTGCAGCTGGCAGTGAACACCTCCAGAGCCAGGCCGATGCCCTCCTCTGCTTTCCCTCTCCAACCAAGGAGCACATCCTGGAGGCTCAAGCGCTCTACAAACGTGCCAGGAAGCTGCGGCGTTCCGTCGCGGTCATCACCCCGCGTCTTGAGGCCCATCGGCAGCGGCAGGCCTGGCTTGAGGAAGCCCTGGTGTATGTGGATCAGGCGGATCAGAGCGATCAGCTGGCGGATCTGGAAGAGGATCTGCAGCTGCAGGAGACCAGAGCCAAACCCGCAACCAGGCAGCGGACGCGCCAACGGCCGAGGGGGGAGGCGCAGGGATCGTTGCTCCAACCTCTGGAGCTGCGCTCGCCCTCGGGCTTGTGCCTCCAGGTGGGTCGCAATCACCGGCAAAACGATTGGATCAGCCTGCGACAGGCTCGGCGTGGCGATCTGTGGTTTCATGCCCAGGAGGTGCCCGGCAGCCATGTGGTGCTCAAGGCTTCAACGGGCCCCACGGCGGAAGCTGATCTGGAGGCCGCGGCTGATTTGGCCGCCCATTTCAGTCGTGGCCGGGGGAACGCCCGGGTGCCGGTGGTGATGGTGCCAACGGAGGCTCTCCAGAGACTCCCAGGCAGCGCCGCTGGCACGGTGCGCCATCGCGGTGGCGAGATTCTTTGGGGCCAGCCTGAGCGGGCTCGGCGCCTGCTGGGTGCTCCCTAAGCTCCATGCATCATGTCCATGCCTGAAGCCACACCTCTGTCCGCCCCGGCGGAACCCCCTGCTCCAGAATCCCCCACCCTCCCTGTGTCCGGAGCCCCGGGCTTCGACGACGACTTCCCAGGTGAGGTGGAGATGAGTCTGGTGGAGCATCTCGAGGAGCTGCGCCGCCGCATTCTGCGAAGCCTGCTGGTGCTCCTGGTGGCCGCGGCCGGCGCCTTGCTGGTGGTGCGGCCCCTGGTTCGCCTTTTGGAGCAGCCGGCTGCGGGGATTCACTTTTTGCAACTGGCGCCAGGTGAGTTCCTGTTTGTCTCCCTCAAGGTGGCGGGATACGCGGGATTGGTGTTGGCATTGCCCTGGTGGTTGTTTGAGGGGTTGGCCTTTGTGCTGCCTGGCCTCACGCGACGGGAGCGCCGGTTGCTTGCTCCAGCTGTGGCCGCATCCAGCGTGCTCTTCTTCGCCGGCCTAGCGTTTGCTTGGTGGGCCCTCGTTCCAGCGGCGCTGCGATTTTTGGTGAGCTACGGGGCCGATGTGGTGGAGCCCCTCTGGTCGATTGAGCGCTATCTGGATTTTGTGCTGCTTCTGATGGTGGCGACGGCTTTGGCTTTTCAGCTGCCGGTGTTGCAGCTTGTTCTAGGTGCCTTCGGCCTGATCAATGCCAGAACCATGTTGAAGGCATGGCGTTGGGTTGTGCTGATCAGTGCGTTGGCGGGGGCTGTGCTAACTCCTTCCACCGATCCCATCACGATGTTGCTGTTGACGGGAGCAATTACGCTGCTCTATCTCGTCGGCGCAGGCCTGGTAGCGCTTTCTCAGTCAAGAGTCGAGTACCAAGCAACGCTCCCACAAGGAAAAAAGGCATCGCAATCGAAATAAAACGAAGCTCCATCAGACCGGCAATCATAAAGCTGCTCAAGCTGGCAAGCTCCAAGGTTCTCACCAGGACATAGGCACAAGATAAGACGCAAAAGAATGAGATCCAATCGTTGCCTTGCAACGTGGTCTGCAGAAAAAGGGGCCGGCAAGCAGCGAGAATTAAGCCGGCCAGAAACAGCATCAATAGGAGGAGCCTAGCCACAAGAATCAGGCCTGCCACGACAGTTGAGGTCGGGCGTTGAAGTGCGTAGGGTACTGTATAAAACTGCGAACCATCTGTGTTCCACCAGTAATACGAGACGCGGATGATCGGATTCAGTAAGTAGTGTCTAAAAGGATTGCGTTTAATTTTCTCCTGAGTTAATCGCAGAAATTCTGCATTGGTCTCTGCAGATGGAGCTAGGTAATAACGTTGCTTCCATTTTTTCATGATCGCAGCGAAGGTTTGTTTTTCAGCTTCGCTGTCAAAAGCCTTGGCTGGATAGTTATCAACTGTCCATAGATCTTTCTGCGAGAAAAAGGCAAAGACCTCATATTCAGCAGGCGTTGCTGGCCAGGTCCTGATCCAGCCAAAGTAGCCCTCATGATCCCTGTCGTTATTGAAGATTCCGAATTGCCCTGAACTGGCTAGCTGATAGCTAGACATCAGTAATGGTATGGCGATATAAGAAAGAAGCAGAACGATGATCTTTGGCCATCGCCAGCGCAGGGATCCGCTGGAAAAGAAGGCCAGGCAAACGGCCAAGATCGCTAGCAAAACAGTATTGAGTACCAACACGTCGGACCGCAAAATAGAGGCGAGGCCAAGGCTGCCTCCAGCCAGTGCAATGCCAAGCAGTGCAACGAGTTTGCGTTGACGTCTAAACAGAAAAAAGCTGAGGGTGAGAAATCCTGCGAAGCTGAAAAAAGATACGAATTGTTCACTGTATATTGTGCGGCTCCATAGCCCAGTGAAGGGTTGCAGCAGGATCAGAGTCCAAGCGCTAATTAGCAGAATCGGTTTGGTTTTGACGAGGATTTTTTTTGCCAGCCAACAAAGTGCAAGAACAACAGAAAAATCCAGCCATTGTTGAAACCGGCCAATGCGGTTGAGTGCTGCGGCTGGATCTTTGTAAACATCAAACCATGAGAGCAGCCATCCATAGCCATTCGGCTGGATAGAAAGAGGGGGAAGAACCCGATGTTTGCCAATGAAAATTGCTGTCTTCATATAACTCACGCCGTCCCCAGAGAACGAAAAACTCGTGTGCAGATAGGTTGCCAGCCTGAGCAAAAGTAGAAGGGCTAGCACAATCCATGCAGAAATTGGAAGCCCGCCCAGGAGCCGAGGCTGATTTGTAAAACTATTTACAGAAAGCGCTGGTCTTGGTGTCACAAAAGGAATTCGCTTTTCCGACCCGGCGGTAACTGTAAGGGTAGGGAGAGCGCTTTCCCCAGTCGAGGACGATCTTCAATGGTGCATAGCCATTCCCTCACCTGGCGGGCGACGCCAAGTCCATTGAGTGACGACACAATGTCAGCGATTTTTTCGCCGTAGGTTTCAGCTGTCATCGGGAATGACTGTTGCTCCAGATGGCCCCACATCACATGCAGGTAGAGACGGCCTTGCCGCCGCACAAGGTTCAGGTCGTAGGACGCCTGCCAGCGCTGCCGGAGCAAGTCGATCACTTCAGAAGCGCTTAAAGCGACCTCGGCTTCTGACATTGGCCCCTTCAAGGAGCATCCACTTTGGCGGTTCGAGGGGGGGGGCTGGGATGGCTCCGTTAACCATGCGTTGGCTGAATCGTGAAGCCTTCCATCGGACGAGCACTGCAGCCCCCGACCGGGACCAGGCGCAGTTCATAATGGCCGGGCGCTGCCTGCTAACTCCAGTACCGCCATATGACGCAATTCCCTGCCGCCTCTCCCTCCGCTGACGTGCCCGGCATGGGTCGCCGGCAGTTCATGAATCTGCTCACGTTCGGCACGATCACTGGGGTGACCCTGGGGGCCCTCTATCCCGTCGCACGCTATTTCATCCCACCCAAGGCGGCTGGTGGGGGTGGTGGCACCACGGCCAAAGACGAATTGGGGAACACTGTGACGGCCAGCGGCTGGCTCGCCAACCACAAGGAAGGTGACCGCAGCCTTGTCCAGGGCCTCAAAGGTGATCCCACCTACCTGATCGTCGAAGGGCCTGAAGCGATCGGCAACTACGGCATCAACGCCATCTGCACCCACCTGGGCTGTGTCGTGCCTTGGAATAGTGGTGCCAACAAGTTCATGTGTCCCTGTCACGGCAGCCAATACGACGCAACGGGCAAGGTGGTCCGCGGACCCGCCCCCCTGTCCCTTGCTTTGGCTCATGTCTCTGTTGACAACGACACGGTTTTTGTGAGCCAGTGGACAGAAACCGACTTCCGCACCGGTGACGCCCCCTGGTGGGCCTGATCGGCCAAGCCCCATTCTCCCCAGCACCCCTGTTTGCCTGCCCTCGCCGTTCCACCCATGCGTCGTTCCCTTCAAACCCTCTTCGGCAGCTTCGTTTCTCTCGCTCTTGCCCTCGGCGTTGTGCTTGGCGGGGCCTCTCCCACCTGGGCCTACCCCTTTTGGGCACAACAGAATTACGCCAGTCCACGGGAGGCGACCGGCAAATTGGTGTGTGCCAACTGCCACCTCGCCAAGAAGGTGACCCGGGTGGAGGTGCCTCAGGCCGTTTTCCCGGACACGGTGTTCAAGGCAGAAGTCAAGATTCCTTACGACGCGTCTGTGAAACAGGTGGCAGGTGATGGTTCTCCCACGGGCCTCAACGTGGGTGCCGTGGTGATGCTCCCGGAAGGTTTCAAGCTCGCACCACCGGAGCGCTTGAGCGAGGAACTCAAGGAGGAGACCTCCGGCATCTACTACACCCAATACAGCGAGACCCAGCCAAACATCCTTTTGGTTGGTCCCCTGCCTGGTGAGCAGCACCAGACCATCGTGTTCCCCATTCTCTCTCCTGATCCTGCTTCAGATAGCAATATTCATTTCGGCAAATATCAGTTGCATGTTGGCGGCAATCGCGGCCGCGGCCAGGTTTATCCCACGGGAGAAAAGAGCAACAACGGTTTGTTCACCGCTCCTGCGGCTGGCACGATTGCGGCGATCACCGAGGGTGAAAAAGCCTCCCAGGTGGTTGAGATCACCAAGGCGGATGGAACGAGCGTCACGGAAACCGTTCCCGCTGGTCCCAGCTTGGTGGTGAAGGTGGGCGATGTCGTGGAGGCAGGTGCACCCCTGAGCAATGATCCCAACGTGGGTGGTTTTGGCCAGGTGGATGCCGAGGTGGTGCTACAGAACCCTGTGCGAATCTATGGATTGCTTGCTTTCCTGGCTGCCGTCGCCCTGGCACAGATCTTGTTGGTCTTGAAGAAGCGCCAGGTGGAAAAAGTGCAGGCGGCTGAGGGAATCATCTGAATCCCGATTTCATGCTCCTGGCCATGTTCACCTCCCCAGGGTCTCAGCTCCAGCTGGGGCCCTTCAGCTTGCGATGGTATGGCCTGCTCATCGCTACTGCGGTGGTGGTAGGTCTTGCCTTGGCTCGTCGTCTGGCCCGGCGCCGGGCCATCGACCCCGCACTGGTGAGCGACCTTCTGCCCGTCCTCGTGATTGGAGCTGTGCTTGGGGCCCGGATCTATTACGTGCTGTTGGAGTGGCGTCACTATCGCGGCCAATGGCCGGAAATGCTGGCTGTCTGGCATGGGGGCATTGCCATTCACGGCGCACTGATTGGCGGCACCCTGGCCACGATCCTTTTCTGCCGATGGCGTCGCCAGCCCTTTTGGTCCTTGCTGGATGTGCTCATGCCTGCGGTGGCCCTGGGGCAAGCGATCGGCCGCTGGGGCAATTTCTTCAATTCCGAGGCCTTTGGCCTGCCCACCCAGCTGCCCTGGAAACTCACCATTCCCCCCTCCCACCGACCCCCAGAGTTTTTGGATCAGGCCACCTTCCATCCCACCTTCCTTTACGAGTCCCTTTGGAACTTGGGGGTGTGCGCCCTGCTCCTGCTGCTCTTTCGGCAGGCCAGCCGAGGCCGGTTGGAGCTCAGGCCCGGTGCCCTCAGCTGCGTGTATTTGATGGCCTACAGCTCTGGCCGGCTCTGGATTGAGGGCCTGCGTCTCGATCCCCTCTGTCTTTTTTCCCAACCACCTTTCTGCACTGGAGGTTTGCGTATGGCCCAGCTGGTGAGCTTGCTGCTCATGCTGCTAGGTGCTCTGGGCCTCTGGTGGCTCTACGGCCGTCGCCTGGCCCTTCCCGATCCAGCCGGTGTGTCGTCATGAGTGAGCCCGGTCTTCCGCCCGTTCAGATCGTCGGGGCTGGCCCCGGCGCTCCCGATCTACTGACCCTCCGGGCAGCCGAGGCCATTCAGCAGTCTCAGGTGCTCCTCTGGACGGATTCCCTGATCAATCCCCGCATTGTGGCCTTGGCTCCACCGGATTGCGAGCGCATTCCCACCAGCACCCTCACGCTTGAGGAGGTGATCGCGGCCCTGGTGCAACGGGCTCGAGCGGGGTTGCGGGTGGTGCGTCTCCACGATGGGGATCCTTGCCTCTACGGCGCCTTGGCTGAACAGATCTGTCGCCTGGCCGAGGCGGGGCTGGAGGTGGAGGTGGTGCCTGGCCTCAGTGCCTATCAGGCCACGGCTGCGGCCCTCCAAAGTGAGTTGACCCTGCCAGGGGTGGTGCAAACCATCGTGCTCAGTCGGGCGGCTGGGCGCACTGGCATGCCAGAGGGCGAATCCCTGGCCCGCTTGGCTGCCCTGCGCGCCACGCTTTGTCTTTACCTCAGTGCCCGCCATGTGGAAGAGGTGCAGGAGGAGTTGCTGCGCCACTACCCCGCTGACACCCCAGTGGCCATTGGTTACCGAGTGAGCTGGCCGGATCAGTGGCTTCAGGTGGTGCCCCTCCAGCAGATGGCCGCCACCAGCCAACAGCGCGGCCTGATCCGCACCACGCTCTACGTGGTTAGCCCAGCTCTGGCGGGGGCAGGCCAGGCCCGCTCCTTGCTCTATTCCGCAGAGCATCACCACCTGTTTCGGGGCGGGGCCTAGCCCTCAACCCTTGCTGCGGCCATACCGTGGACGCGCCCCCGCTCCGACCGCAGGTGTCTGCTTCTACGCCACCAGCCACGGCCGCATCGTTGCCGCTCAAGTGCCTCGATCAAGCGCTCTTTGATGCGGTCTCAGCCGAGGCCCGCCGCTCACCCCGCTTGCGCCGGAATCACAACCTCCATGCCGAGCCGGAGCTGGTGCAACGTTTCCTGAATGTGATGCAGCCCGGCACCTACGTCCGCCCCCATCGACATCTGCGCTCGACACCGGGGACGGGTTTTGAATGTTTTGTCGTCTTGCAGGGAGCCATGGGTTTGCTGCTGCTCGATCGCCAGGGGGATGTGATTGAGGCACTCCGCCTCGATGGCCAGGGGCCCCTGCGGGGCGTGGAGCTGCAAGAGGGCCTCTTCCATACCCTGGTGGCCCTCACGCCCGACACCGTGATGTTTGAAATCAAGCAGGGGCCCTACCAGCCGACGAGTGACAAGGACTTTCTGTCCGCTTTCCCAGCGGAGGGCACGCCTGAGGCCAGGGTTCAGGAAGCCAGTTGGCGTCAGATTTTTCTTTCAGCGGAGTGAGAGTTGGGCGCGGCGGCAAAAGCTGCACGTGCCCCACAGGGCCATCTCCCCCGTGGGTGCCGGTCGCTGGCAGCTGGGGCAGTCGGCCTGGCCGTGCACATCCATCCGGCTGGGATGCCGCGCCCAGACATCCGCCTCCAACTCGCCGCCTGCCGGCGGCAGGGGATGGGCATGGTGCTGTTGCACGCGCACCTCCCGCACGGGAAAGCCGGCACCCCTCAGGGCCCCGAGCAATTGGTGACGGCTGTAAATCAACCCTTGCAGCCACGGTCCAGGCGCTGCGCCCACGGTGAGCACCCCGCCTTGCAGGGTCAGGGGGCGGCAATGGGGCGCCAGCTGAGCACCAGCCAGGCGGGGCCAGGCCTGCCAGAGGGCGGCCAGGTGACCCTCCCGCTTCCACTGTTGTTGGAGATGGTCCAGACAGGAGGCGAGCCCGACGGCAGGAGCCGGCGGAGAAGGCAGCAGCAGGGAGACGTTTCCAATCACGCGCTGCTGCAGGCCACTCTGTTGGCCTGAGGGAATGGAAGATCTGCCCCTGCGCCTTCGGCCTCGAGGGGATGGAGCGTTGGATGTCATGGCTGTGAAGCTGCAGTGAAGCTAAGGAGAAGCGGCTGAGATTGCCGCCCTGGTTCGGCTACCCCCAGAGATCCATGACCCGCGCAGCGATACCTTCAGTAACGTAATCAGATCTCTGCCCCGGCCCATGGGCTTCTTCGATCGGCTCAGTCGCCTGCTCCGCGCCAATCTCAATGATCTGGTCAGCAAAGCAGAGGATCCCGCCAAGATTCTGGATCAGTCCTTGGCCGACATGCAGGCCGACCTGGTGAAATTGCGCCAGGCCGTGGCCACGGCCATTGCCAGCCAGCGTCGCTTGCAGAATCAAGCGGAACAGGCTGAGTCACAGGCCAAAGCCTGGTATCAACGCGCCGAAGTGGCTCTGCAGAAAGGGGAGGAACCCCTGGCCAAGGAAGCCCTCTCCCGTCGCAAGACCTACCAGGACACCGCCACAGCTCTGAACACCCAGATCGGCAGCCAGGCTGGTCAGGTGGAGACCCTGAAAAAGAGCTTGACGGCCCTGGAAGCCAAGATCGCCGAGGCCAAAACCAAAAAAGACATGCTCAAAGCCCGCGCCCAGGCGGCCCAGGCCCAAGAGCAGCTGCAAACGGCGGTCAACAACCTTGGCACCAACAACGCCATGGCCGCCTTCGAACAGATGGAGGAGAAGGTGCTCAGCCTCGAGGCCCGCAGCCAGGCCGCTGCTGAGCTCGCCGGTGCCGATCTCGAATCCCAGTTCGCCGCCCTGGAGGGCAGCGATGTGGATGACGAATTGGCTGCCCTCAAACAGCGGCTGGAAGGAGGAGCCAATCCCATCCAACTGCCTGCGGCCAATGGCCCGGTTCCCCAGCTGGAGCCAGTCCAAGCCGCTGAGGTGGATGCGGAGCTGCAGGAGCTGAAGCGCTCGATTGACAAGCTCTGAGCACGAGCCTCGACCCTCGGCATCGAGCTTGGTCGGCTCCATCCGGCAAACCAGCTCCATACAATCGGGCCATCGCTGAGCCAGTCTTGTGTCCGATCCCGTGACCTCCCATTCCTCCGGCGTCGTGGATCTCACCGATGCCACCGTGGCGGCAGGAGCTCTCAGCCAGGCAGAGCTCCTCCTGTTGGATGTTTGGGCCAGTTGGTGTGGACCCTGCCGGCTGATGGCTCCGCTGATGGAGTGGGCAGCCGCAACCTATGGCGACCGCTTGCAGGTGGCCAAGCTAGAGGCCGATCCCAACCCTCGCACCGTTGCTGATTTAGCTGTGAAGGGTCTGCCAACCCTCATCCTTTTTCGCGATGGCGTGGAACTTGCCCGCCATGAAGGCGCCATTCCCCAAGCCCAGTTGAAGGCCTTTGTGGATGCCCATCTCTGAGCGGGTTTTCAAGCTGGGCAGTGGTGTTTTTGCCCGCAATGATCAACGCAAGGCGGCTTATGTGGAGGGGCGCCACCTGCGCGATCCGGATCGGGACCCGGGCCCTCTGATCGATTGTTCCCTGGGCTCCACCGATCTCCCGCCGCCGGCGGTGGCCTTGGAGGCGATCACAGCTTCTCTTCAGCAACCCGCCAGCGCCGCCTACTGCCTTCACGCCGCCACCCTTCCGTTCCGGGAGTCGGCTGCCGCTTGGGTGGAGCGTCGCTTTGGCGTGACGGTGGATCCGGACCGGGAAGTGTTGCTCTTGATCGGTTCCCAGGAGGGCACAGCCCATCTGCCCTTGGCGGTGCTCAATCCCGGAGATCCAGCCCTGGTGCTGGACCCTTGCTATCCCTCCCACCTCGGCGGCCTCCATCTGGCCTCGGCCACCCCGCTCCGCCTGCCCCTGGAGGCCGAGGCGGGTTGGCGTCCGGCGTTTGGAAGCCTGCCCGAGAGCACCTGGGCTGCCTTGCGGCTGATGGTGTTGGGTTTTCCCCACAACCCCACCGCCACCACAGGTGACCAGAGCTGGCTGGAGGAGGCCGTGGCGCGAGCCATCGACCACGATGTTGTGCTCCTGCACGACAATCCCTATGTGGATCTGGCTTTGGAAGGCACCGCCCCGGCCCTGTTGCGTCACAGCGACTGGCGCCGCTGCGGCATCGAGATGTTCTCGTTTTCCAAGAGCTGGTGCTTGGGAGGCTACCGGCTCGCCTTTGCTGTGGGCTCCGAGCCTTTGATTTCAGCCCTGCGCCAGCTCAAGAGCGTGGTTGATTTCAACCAGTCTCAAGCCCTGCAGGCCGGAGCCATCGCCGCCCTTGAGCAGGCCCCTGACTGGCCGGATCAGCTGCGACGGGTGTATCGGGAGCGTCGGGATGGCATGGCCATGGCCTTGGAGAGGGCTGGATGGGTTGTGCCGCGCCCCTCGATGGCGCTCTACCTCTGGTTGCCGCTGCCAGAAGTGGCTCGCCAACGGGGCCTCTCCTGCGAAGACTGTTGTGCCGCCCTGTTGGAGGCCACGGGTGTGTGCCTCACGCCTGGGCAAGGATTTGGCCCCGGCGGTGAGGGATGGCTTCGCCTGGCCCTGGTGCACCCTATGGACACGCTGCAGGAGGCTGCCGAAAGGATGGGCCGCTGGTTGGCCGCTCTGTGAGGCCTCACCGACCCTGGCAGCTGCAGACCTTGGCGGTGTGTGCAAGCACGGAACGGGAGCTGGAGCGCTGGTTGGCCCAGCGGTCGGTAGGGGCTTCCTTGCGTCTGGAGCGCCCTCGCATTGTGCTGGCCCGCCGCCAGCGTTTTGGCCATGGTCAGTACGGCAGGAGCTGGCAGTCACCGCCTGGGGGTATCTGGCTGAGTGCCGCCTTGCCTTGGGCCCCGCTGGAGTCCCAAGCCGCCGCACCTGGCCTGGCAGTCGCGGTGGGCCTGCTGCATCAGCTCGAAGCGTTGGGCCTGGAGGGTCGCCTCAAGTGGCCCAATGATCTTCTGCTGCAAGGCAGGGATGGGCAATGGCGCAAGTTGGCCGGCCTGCTCTCCGGCCTCCGGCTGCGGGGGGCCTGCGTGCGCTGGGCCCGGATTGGTCTCGGTCTCAATGGTTGCAACTCCGTCCCTGCCGGAGCCACAAATCTGGTGAGGGGCCTCGGTCGGATCCGAGCCCGACCCAGCTATCTGCTGCCCAAGGTTCTGGATGCGTTGGAGTGGGCGATGAACAGCTCCAGGGACCCGGAGCTCGTGCGGCGTGAAGCGCAAGCGCGGCTTTGGCTCCCTGCCGAGCAGCTGCACATGGATGGGGTGACCTGGCAGATCCAAGGGCTCACTCGCCAAGGCGGATTGGCCTTGACCACAGGTGATGGCCGGCAAAGTGTCCTGCACCGCCCATGGCCAGAAGGGGCCAACACTCTTTACATTGGCGGCGATCGTGTGAAGGGATCGTGACACGCCCCCCTTTCCTGTCCCCCCAGTCCGCCCCTCACCCCCGGTCCGTTTTTTTTCCCATGCAACGTCCCTTCCGCTTTCTGTTGCTGGCCGCTGCCTGGGCTGCGCCGTTGGCCGGATCCACCCTGGTGCTGGCCCAGGCGGACCTCACTGCTCCAGCCTCTGGCGATCTCGGTGCACCAGCGGCCGCTCCAGCTGCCCCCCTCCCCCCGCCTCCGCCCGCCCCGCTCACCCCTCCGCCTGCGTCGATGCCCTCGGCCGGCTTGCCTAAGGTTGAACCAGCGGCACCCAACCCGGTGCCCGCCACCGCGGAACGGGTCGAGCCTCTCAACCCCGCACCTGCGCAGCTGGAGAACGACAGCCCCAAGAGATTTGACGCCTCCCTCGATGCCTTGGTGCGTGACGGGATCGTCACACCAAAAGAAAGAATCCGGGTTCGGGGCTCTCTGGTGCTTGATCCAGTGCCCGGACTCAAGCGCCAGGCTTGCAGCAGTGGTGCCCTCTCCGCGGAGGAATGCCGCACGGGTGTGGTGTTTCGGGGCCGTGGCCGGCCGGACGGGGGTGGCTTGCTGCAATCCGGATCCTCCCCCTCCACCAGCGGGGGACTGGGAGGGGAAGTTGGTTTTGGCGGGGAGGGCACGACTCGCGAGGGCATTGCCGCAGCGCCGCTGCCGCCGATCAGCGTGCCTGTGAACGCCTTGTTGGCTGGCGTGGGGGGTCGCTTTCGTCTCACAGATGTGTTTCGCTTGACGCCCCGTCCCTCACCTGTTGGTGGCAACGGCAATCGGGGCCTGTTGTTCCCCTTGATTGGTTCTGCCGTGCCCACCAGCAATTTTGGCTGGCGGCTCCACCCGATTTTGGGCTCGTGGATCATGCACTCCGGCCGCGATTTTGCAGCGCCAGAAGGCACCCCAGTCGTGGCTGCCCTGTCCGGTCGTGTGGTGAGCAGTGGCGATGCCGGAGGTTATGGGCTGGCCATCGAGATTGAGCACGGCAGTCCCCTTCGCCGCACGCTCTACGGCCACCTCTCCGAGCTTTATGTCAAACCAGGCGATACCGTCCGTCAGGGGGAGGTGATCGGCCGGGTGGGTAGCACCGGTCTGAGCACAGGCCCCCATTTGCACTTTGAATTGCGGCTCCCTCAAGATGGCGGTTGGGTGGCCACCGACCCAGGTGAGATGCAGCCCGCGGGAGTGCTGACAGCCTTGGGTCTGCCAAGTCTCCCGACGGGTCCACGCTCTCAGGTGCCCTCTCCCCAGTCTCCGGATGCGGTGGCCCTGCTGATGGGCCAGTTGCTCCAAACCCTCGAACGTCCGTCTGGCCTCCAGGGGAGAGGCTCTGCAGAATCAGCTCCCGGGAAGCCTGCTGAGCGGGCAGCCGGTTAAGTCACGATCTGGCCGTCGTGGAAATGCACAACCCTTTGGGCCCTCTCCCCCACATCCTGCTCGTGGGTCACCAAAAGGATGGTGATGCCCTCTTTGTTGAGTTCGTCAAAGAGGTCGAGCACTTCGGCTGTGGTTTGGGAATCCAGGGCTCCAGTGGGTTCATCGGCCAGGAGCAGGGAGGGGCGGTTGATGATGGCCCGGGCGATGGCCACCCGCTGCTGTTGACCGCCTGAAAGCTGATTGGGTCGGTTCTCAAGTCGGTGTCCCAGCCCCACCCTTTGGAGGGCCTGTTCGGCCCGCAGCCGCCGATCTGCCGCTGGCACCCCGGCGTAAATCATCGGCAGCATCACATTTTCCAGGGCAGTGAATTGGGGTAGAAGGTGAAATTGCTGAAACACAAAACCTAATTCGCTGTTCCGGATGTCGGCCAGCTCGTCATCCGTGAGCTGAGCCACTTCCACCCCGTTCAGCCAGTAACGACCTCGACTCGGCCGATCAAGGCAGCCGAGGATGTTCATGGCTGTGCTTTTGCCCGATCCGGAGGCACCCATGACGGCCAGATAATCGCCACGGTGCACGTTCAAGCTCACGTCGCGCAAGGCATGCACTTGCGCATCCCCTTCTCCGTAAACCTTGTCGACGTGCTCCAGCAAGGCGAGTGTGACGGCAGGGACCACGCCAGGCTGCAAAGGAGTGGGCGATTCAGCCGATGGCGGCAGCATTTGCATTCGCCAGGGCGGCCTGGAGGATAGGAGTACCTGCCACGGTGGCACTGGCCCACTCAAACAGAGGGCTGGAAAGAATGCCACCGATCGCCGTGACGATCACGCAGCTCACCAGGGCCGCACGCAGAGGTTGCATGCCAGCGAGATTCCATTGAATCGGGGGGTAGGCCTTGACGACATCCGAGGCTTCTTGTGGTTCCTTAACCACCATCATCTTGATGACGGAAATGTAGTAATAGATAGAAATCACGGAAGTGACCAGGCCTACGATCACGAGTAGGTATTGATGATCTGCCCAGCCGGCGAAGAAGAGATAGATTTTGCCGAAGAAGCCAAGCATCGGGGGAATTCCTCCGAGAGACAGCAAGCAAAGACTCAAGCCAAGGGTAATGAGCGGATCCTTTTGATAAAGACCAGCGTAATCAGCAATTCGATCGCTTCCCGTGCGCAGAGAGAAAAGGATGATGCAGGCAAACGCTCCCAAATTCATGAAGAGATAGGCAGCCATGTAGAGCACCATCGAAGCGAAACCATCCTCTGTGCCGCATACCAAGCCAATCATTACAAATCCTGCCTGGCCGATCGAGCTGTAGGCCAGCATCCGCTTCATCGAGGTTTGAGCCAGAGCTACAACGTTGCCAAGCACCATGCTCAAGACGGCCAAGACCGTGAATAGAAATTTCCACTGGGCGTCAAAGGTGTCGAAACAACCCACCAGGATCCTCAGGGCGAGGGCAAAGCCGGCGGCTTTCGATCCCACAGAAAGAAAGGCCACCACTGGGGTAGGGGAGCCCTCGTAGACATCGGGGGTCCACTGGTGGAAGGGCACCGCGGCGATTTTGAACGCCACCGTGGAGAGCACAAACACCAGGGAGAGGGCGGCGATGGGCGCGCTGCTGCCAGCGAGGGCCACACCAATCGACTCCAGCCCCGTGTTGCCTCCGCTCAAACCGTAAAGAAGTGAGGCGCCATAGAGAAACACCGCTGCGGCGGCTGATCCGACCAAGAGATATTTCAGTGCTGCTTCCGAACTGCGGGCATCCCGCTTCATGTAACCGGAGAGCAAATAGCTCGCCACAGAGAGGGTTTCCAGAGAGATGAAGATGCTCACGAGGTCTGTCGCCCCGCAGAGGAACATGCCACCGAGGGTGGCGGCAAGCAAAATGGCGGCGTATTCCCCCAAGGGTGTGCCGCTCCGCTCCACGTAGCGCCAGCTCAGCAGCAGGGAAATCAGGGTGGAGGCAGCAACGACTGCGCGGAAGGCGATGGCCAGATTGTCGGCCAGAAAGGCTCCAAGGAAGGAGGGCTCCAGGGGGCCGTTCCATTGGAGGGCTAGCAGCACGAGCGCGGCGCCCAGGCCGCCATAGCAAATGGGTGGCACCCAGCGGCTAGCGGTCTTTTCACCAGCCAGATCGACAAGAAGGCAGCCCACCAAAGCGATCAAAACCGCTGATTCAGGAGCGATCGCTGCCGCGTTCAACTGCAAACCAAAGTCGGCAACCACAGCCATGCATCACTGGTTTCCGCGGACTTTAGCGGCGTTGGCGGCGGCCTTAGGGGGGGCCAGTCCAGAGAAAGCATTCGCGATGCTTTGCTCCGCAGGGCGCCTCGATGCGATATAGAAGGTCATTCGGTCTACTCCATGCCCTGTGGCGCACACCCTGGTGATCGTCGAGAGCCCCACCAAGGCCCGCACCATCCGCAACTTCCTTCCCAAGGACTTCCGGGTGGAGGCTTCGATGGGCCATGTGCGCGATCTGCCCAACAACGCCAGCGAGATCCCTGCCACACACAAAGGTGAGAAGTGGGCCAACCTGGGGGTGGACACCACCCGCGACTTCGAGCCGCTCTATGTGGTGCCGAAGGACAAGAAGAAAGTGGTGAAAGAACTCAAAGATGCCCTCAAGGGCGCTGATCAGCTGTTGCTGGCCACGGATGAAGATCGAGAAGGGGAGAGCATTAGCTGGCATCTGCAGCAACTTCTTGAGCCGAAGGTGCCGGTGCGGCGCATGGTCTTCCATGAGATCACCAAACCGGCCATCCAGCGGGCGCTGGAGACCCCCCGCTCCATCGATATGGAGCTGGTGCACGCCCAGGAAACCCGCCGCATCTTGGACCGTCTGGTGGGCTACACGCTCTCGCCACTCCTCTGGAAGAAGGTGGCCTGGGGCCTCTCCGCTGGGCGGGTGCAGTCCGTCGCGGTGCGGTTGTTGGTGCAACGGGAGCAGGCCAGGCGTGCGTTTCGCAGTGGCAGCTACTGGGATCTCAAGGCTGCCCTGGAAGCCAAGCAGCTTGGCTTCGAGGCCAAGCTCACCCACCTCGGAGACGAGCGGATTGCCGGTGGGAGCGATTTTGATGAAGCCACCGGTGCTCTAAAGGGCGGCAGCACGGTGAAGCTCCTCAGCGAGGCCGAGGCGCGCACCCTCCAGGAGAAGGTGCAGCAGGCTCCCTGGCGGGTGAAGGCGGTGGAGGAAAAACCCACCGTGCGCAAACCCGTGCCCCCCTTCACCACCAGCACCCTTCAGCAGGAAGCCAATCGCAAGCTGCGGCTCTCAGCCAGGGACACCATGCGCACGGCCCAGGCGCTCTATGAGCGTGGCTTCATCACCTACATGCGCACCGACTCGGTGCACCTGTCTGATCAAGCCATCCAAGCGGCTCGGAGCTGTGTGGAGAGCAAATACGGCAAGGAGTACCTCTCACCCTCCCCACGCCAGTTTCACACCAAGGCTCGCAATGCCCAGGAAGCCCATGAGGCGATCCGGCCAGCGGGCGAGTCCTTCCGCACTCCCTCAGAAACCGGATTGGATGGCAGAGACCTGGCCGTCTACGAGCTGATCTGGAAGCGCACGGTGGCTTGCCAGATGGCCGATGCCAAGCTCACTCTTTTGGCGGTGGATTTGGAGGCGGCTGGTGCCACCTTCCGAGCCAGTGGCAAGCGCATTGATTTCCCAGGCTTTTTCCGTGCCTATGTCGAGGGAAGTGATGATCCCGATGCGGCCCTAGAGGGGCAGGAAGTGATCCTGCCTCCCCTGGTGGTGGGCGATGTCCCTCTCTGCAAGGGCGTGGAGGCCCTGGGCCACCAAACCCAACCGCCGGCGCGCTACAGCGAGGCGGCTCTTGTGAAGACCCTGGAAAAGGAGGGCATCGGCCGGCCGTCCACCTACGCCAGCATCATCGGCACGATCCAGGATCGCGGCTACGCCACGCTCCAAAACAACGCCCTGATCCCAAGCTTCACGGCCTTCGCCGTCACCGCCCTGCTAGAGCAGCATTTTCCAGAACTGGTGGACACGGGGTTCACCGCGAGAATGGAAAGCAGCCTGGACGACATCTCCGCAGGCAAGATGCCCTGGTTGCCCTACCTGGAGAAGTTTTACAAAGGGGAGGAGGGCCTGGAGGCCCAAGTGCAACGCAGGGAAGGGGATATTGATCCCTCGATTTCTCGGACCATTGCCCTGGAGGGGTTGCCCTGCGTGGTGCGCATTGGTCGCTTCGGCGCCTATCTCGAGAGCAAGAGGGAGGCTGAGGATGGCACCGAGGAGCTCTGCAAAGCGACCCTCCCCTTGGAGATCACGCCTGCGGATTTGGATGCGGAAAAGGCAACGCTCCTTTTGAAGCAGAAAAGTGAGGGACCGGAATCTTTGGGTGAAGACCCAGAGACGGGCCAACTGGTGTATCTCCTGTTCGGTCAGTACGGGCCCTATCTCCAGCTGGGCCAGGTGAGCGAAGAGACCCCGAAGCCCAAGAGAGCCTCCCTGCCCAAGGGTGTGAAACCCGAGGAGTTGAGCCTGGAGGATGCCCTGGGGCTGTTGCGGCTGCCCCGTCACCTTGGCGACCATCCCGAGGGAGGGAAGGTGCAGGCGGGCTTGGGTCGCTTTGGACCCTATGTGGTGCACGACAAGGGGAAGGGGGAGAAGGACTATCGCTCCTTGAAGGCGGAAGATGATGTGCTCGCCATTGGTCTGAGTCGCGCCCTTGAGCTGCTTGCCCAGCCGAAACGGGGCCGTGGAGGCCGAACCGCTCTGCGGGATCTGGGCACCCCGGAGGGGGCAAGCGACCCGATCCAACTCTTCGATGGTCCCTACGGGTTGTATGTGAAACAGGGCAAGGTCAACGCCTCGTTGCCAGAGGGCACGACTGCAGAGAGCCTCAGCCTGGAGCAGGCGGTGGAGCTTCTGGCGGCAAAAGCAAGCTCGGGCAAGGGGGCAGGGCGCGGCCGCACCGCGGCCAAGGCTTCGGCTCCGAAGGCTGCCCGGCCCAAAGCCAGCGCCGCTGCCAAATCCAGCCGCTCCAGCACGGCCGCGACCCCTCGTAAAGCGCCAACCACAACCAAGAGTGGGCGCCTGCGGGCTAGTGCTGTGCGCGTGATTCGTCCGGCAGGAAACGGATGAGCATCAGGCGTTATCTGGGCCGCCCATGGGGATGCAAGCTGTTCACCACCATTGGCACGTTGCCATTGGTCGTGGCTCTGTCCGGTTGCGCGGGCACGCCCTGGGGGGAGAGCCTCTCCGGCAGTTTTCCGTCCCCGCCAGAGCAGGCGCCTGATCCGCAGCAACCCACCCAAGATCAAAATCCCACCGCGGTGGAGGCCCCACCCGCCCCTCGGCCTTCAGCCCCCAGCTCAGCCCCTGAGGGGGCGGCCGGTGTAGCGAAGAAAGTCGGGGCACTCCCGCAGGGTTCAGCCCAGCCCGGCACCGCTCCCGCTCGTCCTGGGCCCTCAACGCCGCAGGGATCATCAGCCCGCCCGCCTTCAGCCCCCAAGCCCAAGCCCGAACCATCCTCCAGCGCCTCCTCCCCCTACCGGGTCACCATCCGCCTGCCCCTCGCCGATCCCTCTGCGCCTGCTGAGGGGGTCACCCAGGCTTTGCGGGCCGCTGGCATTCCCTTCGAGGTCGAAACGATCGAGCGGGTGAAGGGTGCACCTGCAGCTCCCCTTCCAGAAGCCAACCAAGGTTCGCCGCAACCCCCTTCGGTGCGTCCGACTCCCCCCCCCCGCTGACCATGCCCTCCCCCCACCGTCCTTCGTTGAGCCAGAGCCAGCGCGAGTTGAGTCCCCGTCAGGCGCGGCAGCTGATGGACACGGCCTATTTGGCCGCCTCCACAGCCCTGTTGTGGGCTGCGCTCTACTACTTGCCCGTGGGAAGTCCGCTGTTTCGCCTTGCCCTTCCCCTTCCTCTCACATTGCTGCAGCTGCGCCATGGTTGGCGTTGTGCCCTGGAAGGTGTCGCGGTCACCAGCCTGTTGTTGGTGGCCCTGATGGGCCCGATCCGTGGACCACTGGTGCTCTTCCCCTATGGGTTGCTTTCGTTGTGGTTGGGTTGGGGGTGGCGGCGGCGCCTCAGCTGGTGGCTCACCTGGCCGATTGGCGCGCTGATCGGGGCGTTTGGTTTTCTCGTGCGCTTGGCTGTCCTCTCTGTTTTGGTGAACGAAAACCTGTGGGTGCTGATCACCACAGCGGCGTCGCAGTTGCTCGATCGCCTGTCTGATTCCCTGGGACTGGGGGCGGGCCTCGATCTCAGCCAGGTGCAGGCGGCAGCCCTGGCCCTGGTGTTGGTGCAAAACCTGTTGGTGGTTTTTTGTCTCCATGCCGTGGCCTATTGGATCTTTCCCCGCCTCAAGTCCCCCATCAGCGAACCCCCTCCCGTGATGCAGGCCCTGGTGAGCCTGGACCCCCTTTGAGCGGCCCGCGGCTGCTGTGCGGCTCTTCTGTTCTGGCGGAGTCCTGGTCTGCCCGCTGGCAGCAGGAGTGGTCGGCCAGCCAGGTGCTGCTTCTCTTGGCGGCCACCGATACTGCCGCCGTGCCTGGCATCTCCGCGGCAGGAGCCACACCGGAGGCCCGCCTGGCCACTGCCGCGGCAGATGCCGAACTACTCCTCCTTGGCCCCCTTGGTTGGCGCCCCCATGCCCTTCCTCCCCTGCCCGCCGGTGTCTCGCCTGCCCTGATCAGTCATGTTGTGCTCCAGAGCCTGGCCCTCAACCCGTTGGTGGTGGATCTGGGCTGCGCCCTCGCACCCACCATCCCCCACATCCGGCTGTCTGCTGCGCAGGGAGGGGAGGAATCCGCGCGATGTGTGAGTTCGGGTGCGGCGATGCCTCTGCAGCGGGTGGAGGCGCTTCTGGAGCAGGGGCGTTGTTGGGGCAGACGCCTGGCCGAACGCACTCCCCATGCCCCCTTGCTGCTTGCCGAGTGTGTGCCGGGGGGAACGACCACTGCCCAGGCCGTTCTGTGCGGGCTCGGCGTTGAGGCCTTTGGCCTGGTGAGTGGCAGTTTGCGTCACCCTGCCCATGACTTGAAACAGGAGTTGGTGGAGCGGGGAGCCGCCCAGGCAGGTTTGGTGTTGGCCAGCGGGGTCTGTCATGACCCGCTGGCGGTGATGGCGGCCTTGGGAGACCCCATGCAACCGATGGCCGCGGGCTTGCTGTTGGAGGCCACAATGGCAGATGTGCCCGTGATGCTGGCGGGTGGCAGTCAGATGGCGGCCGTGTTGGCCCTGGCCCTGGCGTTGGCCTCCCCCAGCCACCGGCCCAGGCTGATGGCCGCAACGGCCCTGGCCACCACGCGCTGGGTGGCCGAGGAGGCGGGCAGCGACCTGGTGCGCCTCCTTCACCATCTCGGCCGCCGTTGGCAGGTGGAGCCCTTGGCCTTTTGCAGTTCTCTCCGCTTTCGCTCCCACTTCCATCCAGCTCTGGCGGCCTACGAAGAGGGTTATGTGAAGGAAGGGGTGGGGGCTGGTGGTCTGGCCGTGCTGTGGGAACTGAGCGGGCGTGATCCCCAGGTGTTGGCCGTGGCCTGCGAGGCGGCCTGCGCCCAATTGCTGGCCCCTTCCCTGGCCTGCTCCAGTGACCGTCTACGGTCTGTCCATGGCTGAGGGGCAACTCACGCGTCGCTCGCTGCTGGGGATCGGCGTCTGCGGCTCCCTGGCGCTTCTGGAGAGTGCTCTGACGGGTTGTTCTCGGCAGGGGCCCAGGCTGGCGGCCCGACGGGGGGATGTGCCGGAGCGTTGGCTGCGGCAGCTGCCGAAGGATTGGCAGCTGCGCTGGCTGGATGGGCCCAGCGAGGTGCAGCAAACGAGCCAGGCGGCCGTGGCGGAGCGTCCAGCCCTGGTGCAGCTCAGCGATGGTTGGGCCAGCGCGCTGCCGAGGGCCACCTGGGCACCCTTTGGTCACCCTGAGCTGTTTGGCCGTCTGGAGTCCCGCGCAGGCGCTGCCAGCCATCTCTTTGCCCAGGGGCAGGAAGCACCACTGGCCTTCCCCTGGAGCTGCAACCCCTGGCTGCTGGTGTTGCGCGATCGGGCTGATCTGGCCAAGCGGGAGTCTGAAGGGTGGAACCTCCTCTTGGACCCCAGCCTGGCGGGCAAGGTGGTGCTCCCGTCCAGTCCGCGGGTGGTGATGGCCCTGCTGGCAGAAGACCCCGAACGGTTGTGTCGGCTGCGTCGGCAGGTGCTGTCCCAGGACGATCGCCATGGCCTCCAGCTTCTGCTCAGTGGCCCAGCCCAGGCGGCTGTGCTCCCCAGGCAGCAGGTGGTGCCCCTGCTCCGCCGTGATCCCCGCCTCACCGTGCTCTTCCCTCCCCAGGGCTCCCCGATCTCCTGGTCGATGCTCCTGCGCCCTGCTGGAAGCAAGTTCGAGCCCCCTCGGGAGTGGCTGGAAGCGATTCTCAAACCGCCGCTTCTCCCCCGTCTGCTGGCGGCTGGTTGGGTGCCACCTCTTCCCAGGCCAACTCTGGCCGCGGCCCTGGAGGGATTTGCCTCCACCGTGACGCGGTTGCTCCTGCCGCCAGAACCCGTGCTTGAGCGCTGTCGAGATCTCCCGCCCCTCGACCCTCCGGAGAGGCGCAGGCTGCAGAACCTCTGGAACAGCACTTTGCTCTGCCAGAGCGCTTAGCCCCAGAGTCGGCGCCGGGGTGCCGCCGCCAAGCGGTGGTGAGCATCCTGCAAGAGGTCGGGAATGGGCAGGTGCAAAGGGCAGCGGGGCAGACAGGCCCCGCAATGCTCACAGGCCAATGCATTCACCTGCTCCCACCAGTGGCCTGCCTGTCCGATGAGGTTGTAACGCTCACGCGCAAACGCCTCCATGCCATGGGCGATGGCCAGTTGTCGGAGGCGCAACAGGCTGGGGATGGGCACCTCTTGGGGGCAGGGCAGGCAAGCCTGGCATTGCCCACACCATTCCTGGCCTAGGCGCTCCTGGCCTCGGTTCTGGAGGCGCTGAACAACGCTCTCCTCCTCTGGCGTCAGGGGGTGGTTGGCGTTGGCGAGGTTCCCTGCCAGATCAAGATCGGCGGGAGTGGCTGCTCCCACGGTCAGGGTGCTGATCCCCTGGGCCAGGAGAAACCGATAGGCCAGATGGAGAGGGGACCAGGGGGCACAGTCGTCCACGAGCAGAGGGGGGGGATCCTGCAGCCTGCCGCCTTTGTCTGCCGGGGAAATCGCCATCACTCCTAAACCCTTCTCTAGAGCTCCTTGGGCCAGGCCGAGCCGGGTGCGGTCAAAGAGGTGCAGGTGCAGGCTGCAAAACCGGAAACGTCCGCTTTCCAGGGCTCTGGCGATGAGGCTGTTGGATCCATGGCTGCTGAAGCCCACTTGCCCCACCACCCCCTCGTCCAGAGCCCGCGCGCAAAGGTCGGCTCCCGGGCCATGAAGAGCCCACTGCAGATGGGATTCCGTGTTCAAGCCGTGAATGGCCAAATTGTCGAGCCTCTCGACACCAAGGTGCTGGAGGCTCCCCAGAAGTTGGTTCCAGTTCTCCGTAACCCCATCGGAGGGCAGGATCTTGCTGGTGATCACCAGATCAGCTCGTTGCCAAGGCTGCTCCGTCGCCATGGAGGCGAGGGCAGCGCCGAGATAGCGCTCTGCGGGGCCATAGGCCGGTGCCGTCTCAATGTGATTGATGCCCACGGCCACAGCCTTGCGCAGCACGGCTTCCATGGCCTTTGGGCTCTCCAGAGCCCTCATCGTGCCAAGCGTGAAGAGGGAAACCTCCCGCCCACCCCCAAAGGGCCTTCGGATCGGGGGGGGAGGGTGAGATCCCTCCGGATCAGCTGGTGGACGTGTCCTCATCATCCGGGGAACCGGGGGGCTCATCTGAGGACTCGGGCTGGGAGTCGCCGGCTTCTTCCTCTGCGTTTGGCTCTGCGGGGGATGCTTCTGGCGCCGCTCTGTGGAGATGGCGGATCAATTCCGCCGGGCTGGTTCGGTCGAGAAAGCGGCGGAAATCCTCTTGATCCTCGGCATCGGCTTCCGCGTCCACCGGGATCGAAGCATCGGCCACCACCTCTTCAAGCATCCAAATGCTGCTGCCGGTGCGGAGGGCCAGGGCGATGGCATCGCTGGGCCTGGCATCCATGTCTGTACTCTCGCCGGCTGCGTTGACCAGCTTGAGCACGGCTCGGAAGGTGTTGTCTTCGATCGCGTGAACGATCACCCGCTCCAGGCGCAAGCCGGCCAGGTTGAGGAGCTGGGTCATCAGGTCGTGGGTGAGCGGCCGCGGCGGTCTCTCGCGGTTGATTCCCGCCAGGATGTTTTGGGCTTGAGCCTGGTCGATCCAGATGGGCACCTGCCGACGGCCGGAGGGATCCCTGAGCAGCACGATCGGACTGCGGCTAGCGGCATCGAGGGCAATGCCTGCGACATGCATTTCCACCATGGTGTGTCTGCTCCTGGGTGTGTCTGCTCTGCAAGAG
Source organism: Cyanobacteriota bacterium (assembly GCA_041181185.1). Taxonomy (GTDB): domain Bacteria; phylum Cyanobacteriota; class Cyanobacteriia; order PCC-6307; family Cyanobiaceae; genus Cyanobium. The sequence goes on from JBEGQC010000005.1 coordinate 145,404, forward strand.
CCCCTGGCCGTTGTTTGATTATGACGAGCAAGCCGCCTCCTTCAGCGCAAAGGAATGTTCACCGGATTGGTTCAGGCCATCGGCCGTCTGGAACCCTGCTCCCATGGCGTGTGGGTTCGTGGCTCCTTTGAGGGGCTTGGACCGGTGGCCCTGGGGGACAGCATTGCCGTCGATGGCGTCTGTCTCACCGTGGTGGAGAGGGACCCCGCTGGCGGGGGCTTTCGGGCGGATGCCAGTGAAGAAACCCTGTCCCGAACCACCCTTGGCAGGAGGGCTCAGGCGCGGGCCATGGTGAATGTGGAACCCGCCCTGCGACTGTCCGATCGTTTGGGAGGGCATCTTGTGAGTGGCCACGTGGATGGCTTGGGTTCTGTGTTGAGCATCGAACCATTGCCCTCCTCATGGCGCTTGTCTGTGGCCTGGCAGGATCCCGCTTACGGCAGATACGTCTGCGAAAAGGCCAGCATCACGATTGATGGGATCAGCCTTACGGTGGCCGGCTGCGACGAAGGTGGAGTGGGTTTTTGGCTGGCGGTGATTCCCCACACCTGGGCGCACACCACGCTGCACCACCGGCGAGTGGGTGATGCCGTCAACCTGGAGGCCGATCTGGTCGCCCGTTACCTGGAGCGCCTGCTAGCCCAGCAGATGTCAACGGGCCCGGTTCGAGGGCCTTCCCCTCTGACGGGGCAATGGTTGGCTGAGCAGGGTTGGGGCGACCCAACCTCTTTGTTGTGAGAAAAAACGTGTCTGCATCAACGCCCCCAATGCAAGGGCTCTGATGGCGTTCGATCACACCGAGCCCCAGGCCCAATCTCCTGACGATCCAAGCCTTCCACAAGAGGAGAGTGCGCTGCGCACCTTCACCCTTGCAGAGGGAATCATGATGCTGGTTCTAGGTACGTTGGCTCTCATTTTTCCTCTGGTTGCTTCAGTTTGGGTGACGGCAGTCGTCGCTCTGGTGTTTCTAATCGGAGGCCTGATCAGTTCGATCAACACGATGGCCAGGGCGCGTCAGCTCAATGTTGTTCACACGTTCTGGCGGCTGGTGGTGGCGACCCTGCTTGTGGTCACAGGCATCTGGATGGTCAACCGCCTGGCCAGCGGGCCGACGGCCGCAGCCAGACAGATCGCCATTCTGGCGCTGGCGATCGGAGGGGTATTTCTTGTTGAGGGGGCTGTCGCCACCTGTGTGTCTCTCTCCAACCGCCATGTCCGCGGCTGGGGCTGGGGGCTCGTCAATGGTCTGGTGACCCTGCTGCTGGGAGCAATCATCCTGACGATGAAGAGTTCTAACTTGGTATGGATTCTGGGAATTCTTGTGGGGACCAGTTTCCTATTTAGTGGTATTGATTTGCTCAAATTTAGCGCCAGTTTCCACTTTAAAAAGTCACGATCCCGCTCAAGCGTGTCACGTCAACGGGAATGATGGCCCGCCTTATTTCTTTGCTGGTTCCATGGGTAACAACCAGATCGAACCAGTTTCTCGGTGGAGTTCGATGCGGAATTCCTGGCCTGGTTCAAGGCCCATCCGCCGGGTGTAGGCCTGGCCGATCAACAAATTTCCATTCCCATGCACACGTGTTCTGAAGTCCGCGTGACGACCCCGGCTCAACCCACTGGCGATGGTGCTTGAAGGAAGGGTATATCCCTTCGCGGCGATAAGCGCCCGATAAAAACTTTTTTTCAAGACCCGACCGCTCGGCCCGACATAGCCACAGGCTCTTGCGATCTGGTCTTCGGGTCGGTTGCTGAGGGAGCGAGCTTTATCCAGGAGCTCTTTCCCTTCGAGTGGGACAGAGGCTGGCTGCGCATGAAGATCAGCTGCTGCAGCGGAGGTGGTTTGGCCCTTATTCGATGGGCCGGCAGAACTTTTGTTGACAGCCATGTTGACAGCCATCCGAGTAAAGGAGCACTTCTAAATTGATTTTGCCCGTGCGGAGTGAATTCCGCAAGGAATTCCAACCGATCCCAACGGTACAGATCGGCTCAGAGGAGATAAAGCAGGCCGTAGAGCACCACCCAGATGCCATCCACAAAGTGCCAGTAAAGTTCCGCTGCCTCAAGGCCAAAAGGTTGAGAGGGGGAGACGCTGCCTTTGGGACCAACCTGAAGAAGCACCACGAGAATGCAGATCACGCCAAGCGTCACATGGAGACCATGGAAGCCTGTGAGGGCGTAGAAGGTGCTTGCGAAGAGGTTTTCCCTCAGGCCAAAAGGCAAGTGGAAGTACTCCACCATCTGGCCGACAAGAAAGGCGATGCCAAGGGCCGCAGTCACCAAGAGCCAAAGGCGACAAGGCTGAGCCTGTCCAGACAGCAGTTGCTTGCCTGCCCGATGGAAGGTGAAGCTGCTGAGGATCAAGAGGGCTGTGTTAATCGTGGGAAGGATGAGTTCCAGCTCATAATTGGAACCACTGGGCAGCGGGTTCACAGCACGGAAGGTCAGATAAGCGGCGAAGAAACCTGCAAAGGTCATGCCGTCAGCCACCAAGAAGGTGGCTAGTCCGAACATGCGAACATCCGCGTGTTCCCCGGAAGATGGGTTGGATGCCACCTCGACCTGGGAATGAGTCGTGGATGGGGTAGGTGCGCTGGTCGCCAGACTGTCCATGGGTGGAAAAAGAGTGTTGGCTCAGGTGCGAAGTGGATGAGGTGACAATGTTGCGATCGTGCGCCTAGTTCCCTGTCCAAACGTCTTTGCCTGTGGCTTGTTCAAGGCTTAGAGGGGTCGAGGCAGTGGAGCCATAGCCATAGGGATGGGTGACGAGAGGGGCTTCCCCACGCCAGTTTTCCACCGGGGGAGGAGAGGTGGTGAGCCACTCAGGGGTCAGCGCGTTCCATGGGTTGTCACCAGAGAGTTTCCCTTGCCTCAAGCTCCAAATCACGTTGAAGAGAAAGGGAAGGGTGCTGATCGCCATGAGGAGGGCGCCGACACTGCTGAGTTGGTTGAGCCAAGTAAACGCGGGATCGTATTCAGCAACCCTCCGCGGCATGCCATTGAGGCCAAGCCAGTGATGGGGTGCAAAACATAAATTGAAGCCGATAAATGTTAAGGCGAAATGAACAATGCCAAGTGGCTCATTTAGCATCCGACCGGTGAATTTCGGATACCAATGATAGATTGCGCTGAAGATGACAAACACGCTGCCCCCATACACGATGTAATGGAAATGACCCACCACAAAGTAGGTGTCATGCACGTGGATATCAAATGGGACCTGGGCAAGGGCGACGCCTGTGATGCCTCCGAAAACAAAATTAATGATGAATGCACAGGAGAAGAGCATGGCGCTGTTGAGAGCTATCTTCCCTCCCCACAATGTGGCAAGCCAATTAAAAAACTTGATTCCAGTTGGTACGGCGATGAAGGCCGTGGCGATTGTAAAAAATAGGCGCATCCATGGAGGCGTCCCACTTGTGAACATATGGTGTGCCCAAACAATCAGGCCAAGGAAAACAATGGCCATGATGGAATACACCATTGTGCTGTAGCCGAACAACGGCTTTCTGGCATGCACAGGCAGGATCTCGCTCACCAGGCCAAAGGCTGGTAGAACCATGATATAAACGGCTGGATGGGAATAAAACCAGAATAAGTGCTGGTAAACCACCACATTGCCACCGAGACTTGGATTAAAAAAGCCGGTGTGGGCAACAATGTCAAAACTAAGCAGCAACAACGTTCCTGCTAGGACAGGTGTCGACAAAACAGCCAGAACGCTTGTACCCAGCATTGCCCAGCAATACATGGGTAGTTGCATGAGTTTCAATCCCGGTCTGCGGAGTTTGAGGATTGTCGCAATAAAATTAATTGCGCCAAAAATCGAACTGCCTCCCAGCAAGAGAACGCTGATGATCCACACGATTTGGGCTTTGGCTGGAGTGGTGATGCTTAGGGGTGGGTAGGCGGTCCATCCCGCTTGAGCGGAGCCGGTGATGAAGTGGCTGGCAATAAGCAGCAAGCCCGCAGGAGGAATCATCCAGAAGGCAACGGCATTTAACCGGGGAAACGCCATATCACGTGCACCTACGTAAAAAGGTATCAAGTAATTTCCAAATCCTCCATTGACCACCGGAACAATCCACAGAAAGATCATGATTGTCCCATGTAAAGTTAACACTTCATTGTAGGTTTCTCGGCTGACAAAGTCAGACATGGGGCTGGCAAGTTCCGTGCGGATGACCCCAGCAAGAGCTCCGCCAACAAGATAGAAAAGAAAGCTGGTAACAATATATTGAATGCCGATGACCTTGTGGTCCAAACTAAAGCTGAAAAAGCGGAGCCAACCTTGCGGCTGAAGGCTTTTCAAGGGCTGGGGTTGAAGATTGAGATCTTGTGGGGATGCGAGGGTCATGGATTAGGCGATGGGGTTGCTGGACAGTTGGGCTACGGAGGTAGGGGGTGGAGTGGGAGGGGTGTTTTTGAGGATCCATTGGTCATATTCTTCGGGTTCATGTACAACAACTGACGAGCGCATGCCACCGTGGTAAGGGCCGCACAACTCTGCGCAAACAACTGGATAAGTGCCCGGGCGAGTTGCTGTGAAAGTGAGGATGGTTTGCTGGCCAGGAATCACATCTTGTTTGAGCCTGAATTGAGGAACCCAGAAGGCATGGATGACATCATTTGCTTTCATTCGCAGCTCCACGGGATGATTGGCAGGAATATGAAGCTCACCGCTTGTAATGTTCGCTCCAGGATAATGAAATATAAAGGCAAATTGCAAGGCTGTCAGGTCGACAATTAAAGCGTCTTCTCCAGAAGCTGGGCCAATTCCTCCCCAGACTTGAGGGCCCTTTTCGGATGGTGAAGAGAGGGAAGCGGGTTGCACGCCCATCAAATCTGTTTGCTGGGCTGAGGCATGGACCATGGCACTGTGGTCATTGAGGGGGGTCATGCCACCCATGCGTTCATAGATGTCGTAGCTGTAGATGCCGATAAAAAGAACGACGACGGCCGGGATCGCTGTCCAAACAATTTCAAGCGGCAGATTTCCCTCAATGGGCGCTCCATCGGATGCATCTCCGGCACGCCTGCGAAAGCGCACCAGGCTGAAAATGAGCAAGCCCAAAATGCCGAGAAAGAGAACGCTGCCAATGGTGAAGAGAACCTTAAAAAGTTCGTCGTAGACGGGGGCGTTGGTGCTCGCGGCCAGCGGCAATAGGGAGACGTTCTGGCCCAGCCAGAGCCCGGCGAGCATGAGCGCCATGCCCACAAGGAAGGTGATGAGGGAAGAAGGGATCGCCATGTCCTGATGATGGACGGAAAGAGGATCTGAGGGGGGTGAGGACCCCAAGCTGAAATGTTTGGTGAGTGGGGAGCGAGATGCGGAGGCTGACGGAAGAAACTCCCCAGACAGGGTATGAAAACTGGTGCGCCACAGTGGCTTCTTTTGTAGCGGCTGCGGCAATTGCCGCTAAATGTTACAAATCTCCTGGGGATGTTTGCAATCCCTGATCTGAAAAACATCGTTACCATGTTTGTCTTGCGCCCTCAATGGCCTTGCGGCTTCGCTTCGTCTTACGGATGCTCACCACCCATTTGGTGATTGCCCTGGTGGCACTGGTTGTGGTTGGGGGCGCGACCCGGGTCATGGAAGCCGGCCTTGCTTGCCCGGATTGGCCGCTCTGCTACGGCGTTTTTCTGCCTGGTCGCCAGATGAACCTGCAGGTCTTTTTGGAATGGTTTCATCGCCTTGATGCGTTCCTTGTCGGCCTCGCGCTTCTCGTGCTCCTGGCCATCAGTCTTTGGCGCCGCAAGGAACTTCCCTTCTGGTTGCCCTGGGGGGCCTGCCTCGCGGTTGTCTTGGTCGCTATGCAAGGGGCTCTTGGGGCCCTCACCGTGACCCACCTTCTGGCAGCACCTACCGTGACGGCCCACCTGGCCACCGCCCTTCTCCTGGTCTTGCTCATGAGTGGGATGGATCAGTGGCTGGCTGGGGGTGATCCACGCATGGCCCCGCCTGGCTGGTGGGTTCCCTTGCCACTCATCAGCTTGGTTCTGGTCTTCAGCCAGTGTGTTCTTGGAGGCGCGATGGCCAGTCAATGGGCCGTGGATCACTGCCTGAGTGCCGGAGACCAGTGCGCTTGGTTGCTCAGGCATCGCCAGCTGGCCATGCCTGCAGCCCTTGCTGTGGTGACCCTGGCTGGGTCCAGCCTTTGTTCGGGCGCCATCGATCCACTCCTGCGGATGTTGTCCTTGGGAGCCGCGAGTTTTGTTGGCTTACAGATGGCGCTTGGAGTCCTCACCTTGCGTTGGCAGTTGCAGGTTCCATCGCTCACCATTGCCCACCAATTGGTGGCCGCTCTGCTCGTTGCTCTCCTCGGAGCCATTTGTGGACGAACGCTTTACTCCTGGCTTCGCAGGCCGGCATCTTCTTCGCTCGAGGTGAGTTGTGGCTAGCAGCAGCATTCCCCGTTCCATGCGCCTCCCGGCTTGGTTGGAGGTGGCCAAACCCCGTTTGATTCCCCTTTTGTTGGCCACCACTTTGGGAGGGATGGCTCTCTCGGCTGGCTGGCCCCTGGGCTGGACGCGACTGTTGTGCACCCTGCTTGGTGGAGCCCTCGCCTCCGCCGGGGCTGGGGTTCTTAATTGCCTCTGGGAAGAGGATCTCGATCGCCGCATGCAGCGCACCAGCAAGCGAGCCATCCCCTCGGGACGATTGGCCTACCCCCAAGCCTTCACGCTGGCGGTGGCCCTCACTCTTGGTGCAGTCCTGGTTCTGGTGTTGGGTGTCAATCCCTTGGCTGCAGCCTTGGCTTTGCTTGGTCTTTGCAGCTATGTGCTTCTCTACACCGCTCTTCTCAAGCCAAGGACCTCACTCAACATTGTGATTGGAGGTGTGGCCGGAGCGATACCGCCTTTGGTCGGAGCTGCAGCCGCTGGCTCCCTGGGTTGGCCCAGTTGGTGGCTCTTCACTCTCGTTCTGGTTTGGACGCCCGCCCACTTCTGGGCCCTCTCACTCCTTTTAAGGGAGGACTACCGATCCGCCGGTATCCCGATGCTGCCTGTGGTTCATGGGGTGGTCACCACTGCAAACGCCATCGGGCGTTACAGCCTCTTGACCTCTTTTCTCAGTCTGGTGGGCATGCTTGCGCTGCCAACCGGGGGTTGGCTCTACGGCCTGTTGGTTTTGCCGTTCAATTGGCGGCTTCTCCAACTCACGGAGCAACTACGTCAACAGCCTGAGGACTCCCGCTGCGCTCGCAATCTGTTTCGCTGGTCGATTTTCTACCTCTTCGGCATCTGTTTGCTTCTACTGTTGGCCCGCACCCCCCAAGCGGCCCAGGTCAACTTGTCTGGAATGGCGGTTCTCCTCCATCTTCCCAGCGCTGGCTCTGCCTAAATTGTGAGCCCTTGAAACCCACTGGAGTCGCTCGGCTTGATTGAGCTGCACCATCTCAGAAAACGCTTCGGAGGTGGCCGGAAAACCACCCCGGTCCAGGCCCTAGATGATTTATCTCTGCAAGTGCCAACAGGGTGCCTCTATGGAGTTCTCGGACCCAATGGTGCTGGTAAGACAACAGCGATGCGCATTTTGTGCACCCTCCTTGCCCCCGACGAGGGAGAGGTCAGAGTCGCTGGTCACGATGCTCTCGCCAACCCCCGCTCGGTCAGGCGACTGTTGGGTTACGTGGCCCAAGACGTCGCCATTGACAAGATCCTGACTGGACGAGAACTCCTCCAACTGCAGGCTGATCTGTACCATCTGCCACCTACGGCAACAGAAGCTCGCTTGCAGGACGTGATTTCCCTTTTGGCGATGGAGGAGTGGATCGACCGTCGTTGTGGGACCTACTCCGGTGGCATGCGCCGCCGTCTCGACTTGGCAGCCGGCCTCTTGCATCGCCCGGCTGTCTTGGTGCTGGACGAGCCTACGGTGGGGCTGGATATTGAGAGCCGCAGTGCGATCTGGAATGTCTTGAGGATCCTGCGCAACAGTGGAACAACAATCCTTTTGAGCAGCCACTACCTGGAGGAGGTGGATGCCCTGGCAGATCGATTGGCCATCATTGATGCTGGCCGGGTCATTGCCGAGGGCACACCAGAGCAGTTGAAACAGTCCCTCGGAGGCGACAGGGTCACCCTGCGGGTCAGGGAATTTAGCGATGAGCAAGAGGCCCAGCGGGTGCGCGAGCTGCTCCAGCCTTGCCAAGGGGTGCGACAGGTTGTTGTGAACCGTGCCCAGGGGTATTCCCTCAATCTGGTCGTTGACGACGAATCTGTTGTGTCTTCCATCCGCGCCTGTTTGGATGCGGCAGGTCTCCCTGTCTTCGCCCTCGCCCTCAGTCGCCCCAGTTTGGATGATGTCTACTTACAAGCCACAGGTCGCACCTTGATGGATGCTGAGCTGGCCGTGATTGGCCAGAGAGACCCGAAAGAGGAGCGCAAGCAGCAGATGCGCTGAGGTTGTTTGCAACGAACTCCCCACCAATCAAGATTTCCCTTCTCTGCTCACCATGACCAGCACATCCACTCCACTAAACCCCCAAATTTCGCAGAGCGGTGAATCGTCCGCCCTGGCAGAGATCAGCCAGGAGACGCTGGCCCTGACGCGGCGCCTCTTTGTGCAACTGGTGCGACGCCCCTCGACCCTCGTGGCTGGTGTTTTGCAACCCCTGATCTGGCTGTTGCTTTTTGGTGCGCTGTTTGCCCATGCTCCTGCAGGCTTGTTGCCAGGCGGCGAGAGTTATGGCCACTTCTTTGGAGCAGGTGTCATTGTCTTTACGGCATTTAGCGCTGCTTTAAACGCAGGACTTCCGGTGATGTTTGATCGGGAGTTTGGATTCCTAAATCGCCTTCTCGTTGCGCCACTGCGCTCTAGGAGTTCAATTATTCTGGCTTCAGTTCTCTATATCCTTTCTCTCAGCTTGGTTCAGAGTCTTGCCATTGTTCTTGTGGCTGGAGCCCTGGGATATGGCTGGCCTGGTGTGGCTGGATTACTGCTTGTTCTTCTCACCCTCACCCTGCTGGTTTTTGCTGTCACTGCTTTGAGTCTTGGTTTGGCGTTTGCCCTACCAGGGCACATTGAGATGATCGCCGTGATTTTTGTTGTCAATCTTCCACTCCTCTTCGCGAGCACGGCTCTGGCCCCCCTCTCATTCATGCCTGCCTGGTTGGCCTGGTTGGCCTCCATCAATCCCCTCACCTTCGCGATAGAGCCCATTCGAGCTGCCTACAATGGATCGGGCCAACTTGGAGATGTTGTTCTTCGCGCACCCTACGGATCCCTGACGAGCACGGCTTGTCTTTTCATCCTATTTGCTTTGGCATTCGTTCTATTTTTGGTGGTGCGCCCACTCCTGGATCGCAAACTGCAGTAAACACACTTCCCCTACGACGACTGCGAACGTGTCTAGTCCCGTCTCTCAGCCTTCCCTCCCAGATTGGCAGGCGTTGCTTCTTGAGGCGATTCAACAACGTGATGCCTCCCAGGCCGTATTGCTCGCTCAGCGCTATGTGCATCGCTATGGCATGAAGGCTCTGGATACCCTTCTGGAGAAGCTCAAGGGGGAGCGAGGGCAAGATGGTGATGCCCGCGATTGGCTCCTGCCCCTATTGATCCATCCCTTCCCCCAGCAGGAGACCCTCCCCATGCCTGGTGAGACCGCTGAGGCGGATTGCAGCATCCGCCAGTCCCCAGCGACGCAGGCACCAACGAGCCCCCCCCCAGTCGAGAAGCCCCAGCCACCATCCCCGCCTGCCATCAGTTTGGATGAGGTCTTTGCGCCTCTGGAGATTGCCTTCCCCCCCCTGCCCGAGGCTGGCCCTGATGCTGAACAGGTGTTGGCGCATCAGGAACCACTCGCAGTGGCTGTGAGCCCCGATGGCGCTATTGCGCACGGTGGCAGTGATCAAGAGCCGGATCAAGCGATCGTTCAGGCCACCCTCGGAGAGGATCAGGATCAGGATCAGGCTGAGCCCGTCGAGGATCCCAGTCCTTTGGATTCCCTCGAAGTGGCTGTGGCGGCCCCCGTGCCCGCGTTTCAGCTGGAAGAGCCCACACAAAGACAGCCATCTGCCCACAGGGCGCGCCATTCCGAAAGCTCAGAGCGAAGGGGCTCCCGTCGCCCGGCACCGATCTCCCCAGCGTTAGCGCCTTGGCTGGCCTGGCTCAACGATGCTGGCCGATCTCTCCCCCGCTCTTGATTCCATGGTTCAGCAGAACTGGTCTGCCTTGAGAGGTGGGCTCATCGTCTCCGTACAGGCTCCAGAGGGGTCCCCCCTTCGTCAGCCGCTGGCCATTGCGGCCATGGCTGAAGCCGCCCTCGCCAATGGAGCGGTGGGAGTGCGCCTGGAAAGCCCGGAGCACATCGCAGCTGTGCGTCGTCGCTGCCCGGAGGCTCTGATCGTTGGCCTTTGGAAGCGCATGTGGCCGAGCAGTGAGGTTTACATCACGCCGCGATGGCAGGACATCCAAGCTGTTTGGGGGGCCGGTGCGGATGTGGTGGCTCTCGATGCCACCGAACGGCCGAGGCCTGAGGGCCAAACGCTGGACGATCTCGTGCGCCGGGCCAGAGACGATTGGGCGGTGCCTTTGATGGCCGATGTGGATTGCTTGGAAGCAGGGAAACGTGCGGCCGAGCTGGGGTGTGCCTGGGTGGGGACCACTCTTTATGGCTACACCGAAACCACCCGTGGCAGCGCCCTGCCAGGTTTTGATCTGCTAAGCGATCTCCGCAGAGCCTTGCCCTCCTCTGTGGGTGTGGTCTGTGAGGGCGGCGTGAGCAGTCCCGAACAAGCGGCGGAAGCCCTTCGTCGTGGGGCCGACTTTGTGGTGGTGGGTACCGCCATCACCGGCGTGGATCTGCAGGTGGCTCGCTACGTGAAAACTTTGAAAGAAGGATCACAAATCTTTCTGTAGTGCGCGTCACATGGGTCCTGGCCAGGCGCACCATGAAGGTAGTGAGTCCTTGATGACCATCAAAGCCATGGCCTTCGCCCATCTTCTCCACAAAAGCAGAGGCCTGGATGCCTGTCGATTGGCTGGCCCTGGTGCGTTTCTGAGCGTGGTGCTCCTCGGAGCTGCGGCTTTCCCGTTGAGTCCGGGACACTTGGCTCAGTTGGAGGCCCTCAATCGAGAGCTGGGCAAACTGTGCAGCAGCAATCCCCCCCGCCAGGCAATGACGGTGTGCCGGCTGCACGCCAAGTTGGTGAGGGCCTTCTAACCAAGGGGCTCACATCATTCCGGGCATTCCCATGCCACCCATGCCACCCATGCCGCCCATCCCACCCATGCCATCCCCTGCCGGGGCGGAGCTCGGCGGTTCGGGACGGTCGGCGATGACCGCTTCGGTGGTGAGAATGAGTGAGGCAATCGAGGCGGCGTCTTGGAGGGCCAGGCGCACCACCTTGGCTGGATCAAGAATTCCCACGCTGATCAAGTCTTCGTAGGTGCCTGTCAGGGCGTTAAATCCCTTCCCTTGACGGCGGATTTCAGCGACGACCACGTCCCCGTTGGCGCCGGCATTGCTGGCAATTTGCTTGAGCGGCTCCTTCAGAGCGTTTTGAATTAGCCGCACCCCCGTGATCTGGTCTCCGGTGAGGGAGGTGGCAAGAGCCTCCAGATCATCCGCCAAGTCGAGAAGCACGGTGCCGCCACCAGGAATGATGCCTTCTTCAACGGCGGCTCGCGTCGCGTTGAGCGCATCCTCAATCCGCAATTTGCGATTGCGCAGTTCGGTTTCGGTTGGGGCCCCGACCTTGATCACGGCCACGCCGCCGGCCAGTTTGGCGATCCGTTCGGCCAGTTTTTCCCGGTCGTACTCGGAGTCGGTGAGCTCAAGCTCCCTTTTGATCGCGGCGATCCTCTGGGTAATGGCAGGTTTGTGCTCCTCCCTGGCCAGGATCGTGGTCTGATCCTTGCTGATGCTGATGCGCTCGGCCTGACCAAGATCGGCCAGAGACGCCTTGGCCAGGCTCATGGCGCGGTCTTCGCTGATCACGGTGCTCCCTGTGAGCACGGCAATGTCCTCCAGCATGGCCTTGCGCCGATCTCCAAAGCCTGGTGCCCGAACCGCCGCAGCTTGGAGGACACCCCTGGTTTTGTTGACCACCAAGGTGGCCAAGGCTTCACCCTCCACATCCTCGGCGATGATCACCAGGGGCCTGCCGCTGCGGGAAACCGCCTCCAATACAGGAACCAGATCGGTGACGCTGCTGATTTTCCGGTCGGTCAGGAGGATGAAGGGCTGGTCAAAGCAGCATTCCCTTCGTTCCTGATCGGTGATGAAGTAGGGCGAGCTGTAGCCGCGATCGAAGGCCATTCCTTCGGTCACCTCCACTTCAGTGGTCAAAGACTTGGATTCCTCGACGGTGATCACCCCATCGGTGCTCACCTTGTCCATGGCGTCGGCGATCATTTGACCCACCTCCTCATCGTTGCCGGCGCTCACGGTGGCGACCTGACGAATGCCGTCTCCTTGCACAGGGGTGCTGCGTCGAGCAATCCCTTCCACAGCCTGAGCCACGGCGTGCTCCATCCCCCTGCGAATTTCGACTGGATTGGATCCTGCAGCAACGTTTTTTAGCCCTTCGCGGACCATGGCCTGGGCGAGCACCGTTGCCGTGGTGGTGCCATCTCCAGCGGTGTCTTTTGTTTTGGAAGCCACCTGCTGCATGAGCTTGGCGCCTAGGTTTTCAAACGGGTCGGCAAGCTCAATTTCTTTGGCAATCGTGACCCCGTCATTGACAATGTCTGGTGCGCCAAACTTCTTTTCCAGCACCACATTCCGCCCCTTCGGACCGATGGTCACCCGGACGGCTTCTGCAAGAGCATTCACCCCCCGTTCCAGGGAATCTCTGGAGGCGTCGGAAAACTTGATCAGTTTGGCCATGAACGGTGGAGCAGCGTGCACGCATTAGCACTAGGGTCCCACATGGAAGGCCAGCCCTGATCAGGCTTCGTTAACAGATCCCGATCTCCATGCTCCGGATCGCTCAGGCAATTCTTGGTGGTCGGTAGGGTCTGCCCTGTGCTTAGCGACGCCACAACCATGGAGGAACTCCTCCAACAGACTTTGGAGGGTGCCGCAGATCGTGCCCTCTCCCCTCCCGGAGGAGCTGACGGGCTTGTTTTTTTGCTGATCGCCTCCCTGGGGTTGCTCATGGCCCTGGTCTATGTCCCGATCAGGTTGTTTCTGACGATCACGGCCCGCAGTCGTCGCCTGCGCCTGTTGCAACGCATTCGACGCCTGCGGGACGATCTCGGCCAACCCTTGCACTCAGACAGCTCCAGCGATCCTGCCCCTCCGGTTGATGGTCAGACATCGCCGTGAAACGACTCAGCGCATCACAAGCCCACCATCCACTTGCAGCACCTGACCTGTGATGTAAGCAGCGGCGGGATCGGCGGCCAGGAAACGCACCACACCGGCCACCTCCTGGGGCAGGCCCATCCGACCGAGGGGGATCGCCTTAAGGATCGGCTCTTGGTCGAGACTGGCGGTCATCTCGCTGGCGATGAAGCCTGGGGCGACAGCGTTGACGGTGACGCCTCGGCTGGCAAACTCCGCCGCATTGCTGCGGGTGAGCCCGATCAGTCCAGCTTTGGCCGCGCTGTAGTTGGCTTGACCAGGATTTCCCATCAGGGCCACCACAGAGGTGATGTTGATGATCCTTCCGCTGCGAGCCTTCAGCATCAGCTTGCTCACGGCCCGGGTGGTGAAAAAGCAGCCGCTGAGGTTGAGGTTGATCACGCTCTGCCAATCGGCTGTCTTCATTCGCATCAACAGACCATCTCGGGTGATGCCCGCATTGTTCACAAGCACATCGATGCGCCCCCGGCGCGCCACGATGTCTTGCACCATCCCTTCCACTTCTGACTCCTCGGCCACGTTGGCCTGATGGGCCCAAGCCCTGCCCCCTGCCTGCTGGATGCTCTCCACCACCTGGGCCGCGGCTTCGGGTGATTGGGAATAGTTCACCACCACCTCGGCTCCCGCCGCTGCCAATTCTTGAGCGATGGCGCAACCGATGCCCCGGCTGGCCCCAGTGACAAGGGCCACCTGACCGTTCAGGGCACTTGCTCCATTGCCAGCGGGAGGCTGGGGGGTGCTGGTCATGGCGTTGGCGCAACTGAGGCGGCGATCGTATGCCCGCGCCGGGGCCCTCAGCTTGGCATTTGTTCGACGCTCACCACCGCGTCACCCAGCAGATCTTCGAAGAGGGCCAGTTGTTGTTTGCTCCCGAGCACCACCATCAGCTGACCTGGGGCGAGCTTCATGCTCCCGCCGGGATTGGCCACCAAGGTGGGGGAGCTGCTGTAGCTGCTGCCCCGATAGGAGTAGGGATTGACCACGGCAGGAGCAGGCATGCGGATGGCCAACACCAGGGCACCGGAGCGGCCCCGCAGGTCGAGTTCGGCCAGGGTGCGGCCATTGAGATCGCCGAGCTGGGCCGCATCGTTGCTCAGTTGAAATTCCTCCACCTCGCATTCCGATCCCGAGAGCAATTCCATGAAATCCACCGCCAGAGGCCTGGTGGCGGTGGCGGCCATGGTGCGTCCACCCGCCACGTAGGGGCTCACCACTTGATCGGCCCCGGCCTGGCGCAGTTTGCGCTCGGCCTCCTCACTGTCAGAACGGGCGATCAGCCGGCAGCGGGGAGCAATGGCCCGCGCGCTGAGCACGACGTAAACGTTGGCGGCATCGTTGGGAAGGGCTGCCACCAGGCTTTTGCAGCGGTGGATGCCAGCATCCAACAAGGTTTCATCCAGGGTGGCATCGGCCAGAAGCACAGGCAGGCCCTTGGCTTCTGCCGCATCGCGCCGATCTGGATCCATCTCCACCACCAGCAGCGGCGTGCCTTCCTTGCTCAATTGGGCGGCAATCTCTCGGCCGATGCGGCCATAGCCACAAAGAATCACATGGTCGTTCATCGTTCGCAGCCAATGAAGGAGACGACGCTCTTGCAAGCGACGAAAGTAGCCCGTTTCCGACAGCCCAACCAGGCTCCGGATCGTGAGCTGCACCACCACCAGCCCGCCGATGATCGAAAAAACAGTGACAAGGCGGCCCCCCGTGCTGAGGGGGTGAACTTCGCCGTAGCCGATCGTGGGAATGGTGATCGCCACCATCCAGTAGCAGTCTCCCCAATCCCAGCCCTCCGTGAGGCGGTAGCCCAGGGCGCTCGCGTTGACCACGATCACAAGGGCGATCAGGGGGATCAGCCAGGGATGCTTGATGCGTGAGGTGGGCGGTGGGCGGCGGGGGAATGGGCTGCGCAGCTGCCTGCTTCTGCTGCGGCGCAGAGAAGGACTAGGCCAGGCCAAGGGCGTTGAGCACCTCCGCATCAGTGAGGGCGGCCAGGCCGGCGGGGGCGGCCAGGCCTTTCACGCCGTCCCTGGTTGGCAGGGAGTCGGCGCTGCGGCCGAGGGCCACAAGGGGCACCCCGCAGTACAGGGCCAGCTCTTCGGTGATCGGGTCGCTGGTGAGCACCACATCGCTGGCGGCCACCAGGGCGGCCCGCTCCAGCACAGCCGCTGGTTTGGCAGGGGCGAGAAGTTGGTGCCGCAGGCCAGGGATCTTTGCGCCGATGGTGGCTGGCAGGTTGACCCAGCGTTGCTCCGGCCAGTCACCAGGCACGCCCGCAGGCACAAGAAGCAGCATGGGTCCGTCGCCTGTTGGCAGACTCGTGCCAGCCGATTCCAAAGCCGTCTTGGGCAGGGCGAGACGAAAACGGTCGGCCTCCAGAGGCACGCTGATCGGGCGCAAATAGGCCGCCAGCTGCTGGCCAGCCCATCCCCCCATGGTCGGGCTCACCACTTCTGTGGCGGAGAAGCCTGAAGCTGCAATGCGAGTTGGGATGTGGCTCATCGAGAGCATCAGATCCACTTGGCGGCCCCCGGCCAAATTGATGCACACCTGGAAATCAGGCTCCCTAATGGAGCCAAGCAGATTGGCCCAGTCCGCCAGGCTGGCTTCGCTGAAGGAAAAAGGGATCACCTTTTCGACCGCCGGCAGCAGTTTCCACACCGGTGCGGCTGCAGCGGAGCAGGCCACTTGCAGGCTGAAGCCCAGATTCTCAGCCACCGCAGCTGCAGCGGGTAGCGCCTGCAACTGATGGAGGGCATCCCCGGGGATCAGGAACAGGGCGCGCATCGGCGGTGGGGAGGGGAGGCCTGATTGTATGGAGCAGGTTCCAAGCCGTCTGTCGCTTTGGAGGTGCTGCATGCATTTGCTGATCGCCGCCGCGGGAAGCGGCCGCCGCTTCGGCGCCGACCGCAACAAGTTGCTGCTGCCCTTGGCTGGTCGCCCCGTTTTGGCCTGGACTTTGGAGGCTGCCCTGGCTTCTGCCTCGATTCGCTGGATCGGTTTGGTGGGCCAGCCCCACGATGCCGAAGCCATCGCGGCGATCGTGGCGGCTGCGGCACCCGATCGGCCCGTGGTTTGGATCCTGGGAGGTGACACCCGGCAAGAGTCGGTCAGCCGAGGCCTGGCGGCGTTGCCGCCGGAAGCCAAGGCCGTGCTCATCCACGACGGCGCTCGCTGCTTGGTGGAACCGGATCTGCTTGAGCGTTGCGCCGTGGCCCTTGGCGATGCCCTCATCGCCGGAGCGGGCATCGTGGCGGCGGTCCCAGTGACGGACACGATCAAAGAAGTGGATGCCACGGGAACCATCACGGCGACGCCAGACCGCAGCCGACTTTGGGCCGCCCAAACTCCCCAGGGTTTTGGTGTGGATCAGCTGCGCCAGGCCCACGCCATCGCCAGCGCCGAGGGATGGAGCGTCACCGACGACGCGGCACTCTTCGAACGCCTCGGGCTGCCAGTGCGGGTGTTGGAGGCCTCTGTGGCCAACATCAAGGTCACCACCCCATTTGATCTGACGATCGCCGAGGCGGTTTTATCTCATCGGGAGTGAGTCTGAGCGGCAGCCGCTTTCTGGGAATCTGGCTAGCAAGGCTGAAGAGCGTGATCCAATGCCCAACCCTCTCAGGGTCGCCCATGGCTGAACTTTGGAATCAATGGTCTGTTTGGGCCGTGGCCGCTGCTGTCTTGGCGGCCCTCACCTCGTTGCTGGCCAAGGTGGGTTTGCAGGGTCTTCCGAGCAATCTGGCCACCTTGCTGCGCACGCTTGTGGTGGTGGCGTTTCTTGGTGCTGTGGTGCTCCTGCGCGGTGAGTGGCTGCCGCTGTCGGCCATGCCGCGTCGCAGCTTGCTCTTTCTTTTCCTCTCGGGCCTGGCCACCGCGGGCTCCTGGTTGTGTTTTTTCCGAGCTCTGCAGATGGGTCCTGTGGCCAGGGTGGTGCCGATCGACAAGTTCAGCGTGGTGCTCGTGGCCATCGGGGGAGTGGCACTGCTCGGCGAGACCCTCAGTCCCATCCAGTGGGTCGGAGTTGTGTCGATCGCCGTTGGAGCAGCGCTTCTGGCCTGGAGCTGAGCCCACCCTTGGCTGACGGCTGGATGGCCCCGCGCCAAGCTGGCTCCAGGTCTGCAGCGGCGGGGCGATGGGGCGAGTGCGAGGTCGAGGAGATGGGCTTTGGTGGTGGCGGAAGAAGCGGTCACCCACGCCAAGCTGGATCCTGCGTTGGATCGTGTGCGGGGGCATGGTGATGACGCTGACCTTGCCCTTGGGCTTCTGGGAAGCCAGAGCGGCAGCGCCCGCTCCCCCCCTGGCCCAGCCCTTGAGCGCCCCAAGCCATGGAGCAGCGGCTTCTGGCCAGGCGCCGAAGCCGGATGGACGCCAGGGGACTCCGGCTTGGATCACCCTGGATGGTCGCAAGGTGTTGGAGGTGCGTGTCGCCGCCGGGGCCCAGACACCCCAAATGGTGGCCGAGCGGGGCAGCCGACTCCTTGAGGAGCTGGCGCGGAATCCAAACATGGACCCCGAACAGCTCGTGGTGAAGGAAGACCCTCCCTATTTCATGGTGGGGATCCTTCAGGGCGACGGGAGGTTTCAGCCTCAGTTGGCCGTGGATGAACGCGCCGCCAGGGCCTTTGACCTCTCTCGGCAGGAGCTGGCACAGCAGTATCGCGACCAATTGCGCGGGGCGATCAAGCAATACCGCAGCACCCACAGCCTGGATGCCTGGTTGCAAGGCTTGCTCTTGGCCCTGGCGGTTCTGCTGCTTTCGGTGGGCTGGTGGAAGCTGCAGGCGGAGCTCAATCATCGGCTTCAGCGCTGGCTGGATCGCCGTTTTGGCACCGTGGGCCTGTGCCTTGGCGGGAGCCAGGTGCTCGATCCGGAGCAGCTGCGGGGAAGTTTGCAAGTGCTCAGGCGGCTGGGCCACTGGACGCTGTTGCTGATGTCCAGTTATCTGCTCATCCCCTTGCTGCTGAGCTTCTTCCCACCCACCCAGGCCATTGCCGAGGGCCTGCGGGCCCACATCCTGAGGGTGCTTGGCCAGTTGGTCGACAAGGGGGCCAATGCCATCCCCAACATCCTGGCGGTGGCTCTGATTCTTTTTCTCACCCGCTTGGCGATGCAGGCATGCAAGGCCTGGTTTGCCGCCATTGAGCGTGGCCGGTTGGTATTTCCAGGGTTCTACCGGGAATGGGCACGGCCCACCGGCCGCCTGGTGGCTGCCGCCATGCTGCTGGCGGGTTTGGTGACGGCGTATCCGTACATCCCGGGCTCTGGCAGTCGGGCCTTCCAGGGGGCTGGCCTGTTTGTTGGCTTGCTGGCGGCCCTGGGTTCCAGCGCCGTGGCCACCAATGTGATCAGCGGGCTGATGTTGATCTACACCCGGGCTTTCCAAGAGGGTGACCGCATTGAGATCAACGGGGTGCTCGGGGTGGTGCAGGACCGGGATCTGCTCGTGACCCGCATCGTCACCCCCCGCCATGAAGTGGTGAGTTTGCCGAACGCCACTGTGATTGCCTCGCCCATCCTCAACTACAGCTTCAGTCGCAGGGAGGGGGCTCAGCCTGTGGCGGTGGCCACCACCATCACGATCGGCTACGACGTGCCTTGGCGGCAGGTGCACGGCCTTCTGCTGGGGGCTGCCCGCTCGGTGGCTGGGATCGCGGCGGAGCCTGCACCGTATGTGTTGCAAACCTCCCTCAACGATTTCCACATCAGCTACGAACTGAATGCCTCCGTTTCAGATGTGCTCTCCTACCGCGAGATTCTCTCGGAGCTGCTTGGTGCGATCCAGGATCAGTTCGCTGCAGCGGATGTGGAAATCCTCTCGCCTGCTTATCACTCGATGCGCAACGGCAACCCTCGCACCGTTCCCCCCTGGCCCCCTCGCTCAGGCTCCTGAGGCTCGGGCCCAGGTGGCTTCCAACTCCAGGCGGCCCCTGTCTCCATCCAGCCGGGCCCACACCCCAACAGGCAGGGCAGCGTTGCCAGGGGCATGGCCCACGGGCAGGTCGGCCACCACCGGGATGCCCAGATCGGCCGTGCGCTCGAGCAGCACCTGCTCCGTGGTGAAGAAGGTATCGGGGGGTTGATCGGCCCGATCTGCATCGATACAGCCGCTGAAACGCCCCCAGCCGATGCCCCCCAGCTGTTGCAGCGCCCCGCACAGGCGCCAGTGGGTGAGCATCCGCTCAATGCGATACGGGGCTTCCCCCACATCCTCAAACACCACGATGGCCCCCCGCAGATCAGGGAGGTGGGGCGTGCCGAGCAGGTGGGTCGCCACCGTGAGATTGGCCACCAGCAGAGGACCCTCCGCTCTTCCGCCCACCCAGCCGCTGCCTTCCAGCGGGGGCAAACCATGGCCAAACAGCAGGTCGTGCAGCCGCTGTTGACTCCAAATGGGTTCGCTGGCCAGGGTGGTGACCAGCGGGCCATGCACGCCGCCGCTCATCCCCTTGGCCCAGCCCGCCCAGAGCAGGGAGGTGACATCGGAGAAGCCGAGCAGCCATTGGGGGCTTGCCGGAGGATCCCACCAGCTCCTGGCAGGTGAGCCATCGGCTGGCAACAAGCGTGCCGATCCCCAGCCCCCCCGCACGCAGGCCAGGAGCGGCGCCTGGCGACCCGGCGGATCCCCCTGGCGCAGGTCGCTGGCCCGCTCATCGTCACGGCCGGCCAGATACCCCCATCGTCTGCCCACCAACGCAGTGGGCTCCCCCACATCCAGCCCCCAGCTGCGCAACAGCTGGATGCCTGCCTCCAGGCGTTCGCTGGTCTCCAAAGCCGAGCTGGCTGCCACGAGCTGCACCCTGTCGCCCTTGCGCAGGGGGGGCGGAAGCGGCTGCTGTTGCCTCATGCTTGAGCCACCACCAAGCCGAGCAGCAGCAGGCTGCCAAGCATCACCTGGTGGCTGAAGTGTTGGGCGTAGGTCGCTCTCGGCAAGGTCGGGCGCCGCAACATCCAGGCCTCCCGCTGCATGGCGAGGGCCCCGATCGCCCAGAGCAGCCAGAACACGGGATGGGCCACCCCCCGCAGCTGGGCTGCCCCAGCCAGGGCGATCGCCGCCAGGCCATAACAAACGGCCACGACGACGGGTGCTGTTGAGCCGAGGGTCAGAGCGCTGCTGCGCACACCGATCCGACGATCATCCTCCCGGTCACTCATGGCATACACCGTGTCGAAGCCAAAGGTCCAAAGCAGGGTGGCCACCCAGGTGAGCAGCAGGGCAGTCCTGCCTGGGCCGGGTGCGAAGCCCCCGGCGCCGCTGCTGGCTGCCCAGGGGATCAAGACAGCGAAGCCCCAGCACAGGGCCAAGACCAGCTGGGGGAGAGGAAACCACCGTTTGGCGGAGGGATAGAGCATCACCGGTGGCAGGCACGCCAACGCCAGGGCCAAACACAGGCTCCGGTTGGGGCTGGGCAGGGCTAGCACCACCACAAGGGCGGCCAGGAGACAACTCAGCAGGAGCCCCCAGGCTGTGGCAACGTTCACACGCCCATCGGCCAGGGGACGATGTTTGGTGCGATCCACCAGGGGGTCGATGCTTCGGTCCCAAAGATCATTGGCAATGCAGCCGGCGCCGCTCACCGCCAGACCTCCCAGAACGATCCACCCGACAAGCGGCGGCGGCGGCGGCGAAAGGGGGTTCAGCCAGAGGGCCCAGCCAGCGGGGATGAGCAGAATCAACCTGCCGCTGGGTTTGTGCCAGCGCAACAGCTCCAACCAACTGGCGACCCGTTGGCCCAGGGGCCTGGTGACTGCAATGCGCCCCACCCTCCTCCGCGCAATGGCGGCAGGCTATCGGCCTGTGGCGCACTGCGGATTGCTGCAGCGGACGGTCTGCTGGGGGCCACTGGTGGCAAAGTGGCGCCGCGTCCGCTTGGCATGGTCCCGATGGGCAGCCGTGAGCCTTCGGTTTCGATCCCTGCCAGGGTGAATGGTGATGCGGTGGAACGGCGTGTGGCCGCCATTGATATCGGCACCAACTCCATTCATTTGCTGATTGCCGCCGTCGATCCCGCGCTGCACAGCTTCCGGGTGCTGTTGGCCGAGAAATCCACCACCCGCCTTGGGGAGCGGGATCCAGTGACGGGCGACTTGGGTGGTGAAGCCATCGAGCGTGCCTTCCTCACCCTTCGCCACTGTCGGGATCTCGCCCAGAGCCATGGGGTGGAACACATTCTCACCGCCGCCACCAGCGCGGTGCGCGAGGCACCCAACGGGCGGGAGGTGTTGCAGGCGATTGAGGATCAACTCGGTTTGGAAGTGGATCTGGTGAGTGGGCCGGAAGAGGCCCGTCTGATCTACCTGGGCGTGCTGTCTGGCATGGCCCTCGACCAAACACCCCACATCATTCTCGATATCGGTGGCGGATCCACGGAATTGATCCTTGCGGATGGCTCCGATGCCCGCGTGCTGACCAGTACGCGCATCGGAGCCGTGCGCCTCCAGCGGGATTTCTGCCAGGACGATCCGCTTTCCGCAACCCGCCGCACGTTTTTGGAGGCGTACATCCAGGGGGCCCTGGATCCGGCGGTGGCGCAAGTGAAGCAGGCTCTGCAAGCGGGAGAGAAGCCGGTCATGGTGGCCACCAGCGGCACCGCCATGGCCATGGCGGCCCTTCTGGCCGCAGAAGAGGGCCGCCCGCCGCTGCGTTTGCAGGGTTACCGCCTCACCCGATCGCGGGTGGAGGGGCTGCTCAGCCGTCTGATCTCCTTGCCCTTGGAGCAACGCAAACAATTGCCGGCGATCAACGAACGCCGCGCCGAGATCATCGTGCCTGGAGCGCTCATCTTGCACACCGCCATGACGATGCTGCAGATGCGGGAGGTGGTGGTGTGTGAGCGGGCGCTGCGGGAGGGCTTGATCGTGGATTGGATGCTCCGCCAGGGGCTGTTGGATGATCGTTTCGCCTTCCAGAGCACCATTCGGGAACGCACGGTGCTCCACCTCGCCCGCACCTATGGGGTGGATCTGGAGCGGGCCGCACGGGTGTCGAGCTTCGCCCTGAGCCTCTACGACCAGACCAGTGGTTGGTTGCACCAAGACGATGGGCAGGGACGCCTGTTGCTTTGGGCTGCCGCCCAGCTCCATGCCTGTGGCCAGCACATCAACGTGGCCGCGTACCACAAGCACACCTGGTATTTGATTCGCCATGGAGAACTCCTTGGCTACTCGGAAGCGGAGCATTTGATGGTGGCGGCCATTGCCCGCTACCACCGTCGCAGCCTGCCCAAAAAGCGTCACGAATCCTGGCAATTGATCGGCAGCCGTGAAGACAGGCGCACCGTCAACACCATGGCTCTCTTGCTTCGCATGGCTGCTGCCCTGGACCGACGGCCTGGTCAGGTGTTGGCCTCTTTGCAAGTGCGCCGCTTGGGTTCAGCAGCCTTTGAGATCAACCTGGTGCCTGAGCCAACCGAGAGCGGCGAGCAGTGGCAGGATCTCAGCCTGGAGTGTTGGAGCTTGCGATCCTGCGCGCCCGTGGTGTTGGAGGCTTCCGGTCTCGAGCTCAAGGTGACGGCGGTGAAGAAGCAGGAGCTGTCGGCGTCAGGCCCCCAGGGCTGAACCGTTTCCAACGAATGTCATCCACGCCACCCAAGGGGGTGGGAGAGGCGGGTCCGATGGCTGCGCGAACGGCATAGGGCCGTCCGGCGATCACCTCCAGACCGCCACCGATGGGGAAGCGCTTCTCTCCGCTGAGGGTGCCTTCGAAGAGGGTTCGACCGGTGGTGTCCCGCACCTCGACCCAGCTGGGCTCACTGGCGAGGAGACGCAGGGTGTCGTTTTCGCTCGGCGCAGCTGGGGACGTGGCGGCTGAAGATGGGGCCCGGCTGGTGTTGGGGCTGGCCGGGCTGGCCGCTGTTTGCCCCCCTGGAGCGTTCGCCCCTGGCGTTGTTGGGGCCACTGGAGGGGCGGTCGAGGTGGGCGCGGCAGGGGGGCGTGTCGGTTGTTGGCTGAACAGCAGCCAGGCGGCGGTCGCCCCACCGGCAGCCAAAAGGGCCGCTAGGGGCCATCGCCATGGAAAGGAGGGCTGGGGAGAGGAGGCGCGTCGACGGCCCCGGCTGGCGGGGGGTGGGGCCATCGACGGCCGGCGTGGCAAGGAGGTCGGCAGACCATCTGCCGGGTTCGATCTTGCGGCGGGCCTGTGCTCCATCAAGCGGCTCTGCCGCACGCTGGCGATGGCCTCCTCCAGGTTGGCATTGAGGGATCCGGCGATCCGACGGGCCAAGGCCACGATGAACACTCCCTCCGGCAGTTGGCTGTGGTTTGCCCCCTCCAGGGCTTGCAGCAGACGGGGCTCGACCCGCAACTGCCGGGCGAGGTCATCTAGAGACAGTCCTGCCCGCTCCCGGGCTTGGGCCAGCTGTTCGCCAAGCCGCACCAGTTCTGGGATGGGGTCTCCTCCAACCGCATCGGAGGACGGAGGGGCCACTGGTTCGCTCAAGGTGCATCGATTTCGGCCATTCGCAGTATGGCCAGGGGAACCGCGGCGCGCCGGATGGGCAGCCGGCACGAAAACAGTGCCAAACAAGAGGGCGTACCGTCCCCCTGTGGATAGGCACCTTGAGCTTTTGAGAGAGTTTTCCGCCTGTATGTGATGGGCGATACTGGATTCGAACCAGTGACCCCTTCCGTGTGAAGGAAGTGCGCTACCACTGTGCTAATCGCCCTAGAGCCTCCGCCTGGGGCGGTCGGTCCTCCCAGTCAGCATAAACCACCCTTGGGCTCCCCTCCTATCCCATGATCTGGCCGCTCTTGGCCCTGCTGACTGCCCTCTGCCAGAGCGGCCAAGACTTGCTAGCTCGTCGCCTGCTGCAGAAAGGGGGGCTGACCTCCCGTTTGGTGATGGGTGTGGGATGTCTGGTGGCTGCTCTGGTGGCTATCCCCTTGGCCCTGCTCCCCGCCCCCGCCCCCAAGCTTCCCTCCTTGCTCCTGGCGTTGGCAGTCACCGCGATGTTCAATGGGTTGGCTTTTTGGGCCTACGGCCGGGCGCTGAGTCGGGGCCAGCTCAGCCTTGTGGTGCCGCTCCTGAATCTCTCCCCCCTGGTGTTGCTGGTGAGCGGCTGGCTGATGCTTGGGGAGAAGCCAGGGCCCGGGGCCATGGTTGGCATGGTGTGCATCGTCGCTGGCGCCCTTCGACTCGGTGCGACGGACGATGGCTCGCGAGGCCTCTTCGCTGCGCCTGGTGCTCGCTGGATGCTGCTTGTGGCCTTGCTTTGGGGTGTGGGTGCGAGCGTGGACAAGGTTGGCCTCAAGTCCAGCAGCACCTTTGCCTGGGTGGTGGGATTGAACGTTGTGGTGGGCGTTCCCCTGCTCCTCTCGGCCTTGGTGGCTGGAGAAGCTCAACATCTGGCGCCCTCCTCCGCGGATGAACCATTTTGGCGGGGATCCAGGGGCCTTCTCTTGCTCTTCGGCTTGCTCAGCGCCGTGGGCATGGCCCTGCAGATGGAAGCTGTTCAGCGCACGGCGGTGTTGCACGTGATTGCGATCAAGCGCATGAGCACCCTGTTGAGTGCGGCTGCCGGAGGGTTTCTTTTGGGCGAACCCAGACCAGGCCTCCGCTTGCCTGCCGTCGCGCTCATGCTCGCCGGGGCTGTCCTGGTGTTGCTCTCCCCGGCCGGTTGAAGCCCGATCCGCCACCATGGGGACATCCGTTGCCCACCCTGGCCCCCATGCCTCAGCCGGAGATCCACGCCGCTGAGCCCGAAACCCTGGCCTCCCCCGAAACCGATGTGCTGATTGTGGGTGGTGGAGTCTGTGGAACGGCCCTGTTGTTTGTTCTTGCCCGCTACACATCGCTCCGCCAGCTCACGCTGGTGGAGCGCTACGGGCAGCTGGCTCAGGTGAATTCCCGGGCGTCGAGCAACAGCCAAACCATCCACTGCGGCGACATCGAGACCAATTACACCTTGGAGAAGGCCCTCAAGGTGCAGCGGATCGCCGGAATGATCGGACGCTTTGCCTCGTTGCTCCCGGCAGCCTTGCGTGAGCGTTGCGTGTTCCACACCCAGAAGATGGTGTTGGCCGTTGGCGAGGCAGAAGCGAGGAGATTGGAAGAGCGATTTCGGCTCTTCTCGCCGCACTTCCCAGCGATGCAGCTGCTGGACAAACCCGCCATTGCTGAATGGGAGCCCAGGGTTGGTCTGGTGAGAGGGCAGCCTCGGCCTGAGGAGCTGGCGGCGATTGGCATCCGTGGCGAAGCCACTGCGGTCGATTATGAGGCCCTGGCGGAATCCTTTGTCCAAGAGGCCATCGATGGCCTGGCAAGCCAGCCCGAGCGCTCCGTGGGAGTCCATCTTGGAACGGAGCTTCGAAGCCTGAGACCCGATGGTGATGGCTTTCTGGCGGAGCTCCATCCTTGGCCTGGCAGTGAGGGAGCCCCGGGGCGCCTCGCTGGAGTGCGCCATCTGCGGGCCAGGTACGTCGTGGTGAATGCCGGTGCCCACAGCCTGCTCCTGGCCCAACGCATGGGGTACGGCCTTCAATACTCCTGTTTGCCGGTGGCGGGAAGTTTCTATTTCGCCCCGGCCGTTTTGCGCGGCAAGGTTTACACCATGCAAAACGACAAATTGCCCTTCGCAGCCCTGCACGGCGATCCGGATGTGCGGGTGGACGGGCAGACGCGTTTCGGACCAACTGCTTTGCTCCTCCCCCTTTTGGAGCGCTACCGCCCGACCTCTTTCGCCGAGTTTTTGGAAGTTCTCCGCTTGGATGGAAACGTGTTGGCCGTGTTCCGCCAGCTGTTTGGCGATGCTGAGATTCGTGCCTACATCCTGCGCAATCTCCTCTACGAAATCCCCGGTTTGCGGCGCCGGTTGTTTCTGGAGGATGTGCGCAAAATCGTGCCCGATTTGCAACGCGACGACCTCCATTTCGCCAAGGGCTATGGAGGGGTGCGTCCCCAGCTGATCGACAAACAACAGCAAAAGTTGATGCTCGGTGAAGTGAGCATTCCCGCCTGTCCTGGTCTGGTGTTTAATGTCACTCCCTCACCGGGGGGCACCTGCTGCCTGGGCAACGCCGTTCGCGACGCCGAATCGATAGCGGCCCACCTCGGCACACAGCTGGATCACCAGCGCCTTGAGCGGGAGTTGCTCCCCAGTCCCCAGCCCGCCGCCTCTTGAAGATCGCTTTGGCGGTGTTGACTTCAGCCGGCGCCTCCTTTTGGGTCGCCAGGTTGAGCACCGCTCAGCGGACTGCCAGCCAATTCCTGATCGATCAGGGCATCGAGGGTCACCGCCGAATGCACCAGGGCCTGGTACCGACGAATGACCCGTTGGCTGCGCTTCATGGCTTCCCCGGGGTGGTGTTTCACCTCCGCCGGGCTTGGCCCCAGGGCGGCCCCATCCTCGCTGAGCAGCTCCAGATCGTCCTGGCAAGCCATCAGCGCCACCACCAGCTCATGAATCCGTTGGCGACGATCGACCATGGTGGGGAGACATCCTCCTGGGAAGGGGTAAAGGCATCATGGGCAGGGGCCATCTGGATGTGGTGGGCACCGATGCCTCTGGTGTGGAAGGCCTAAGTCCTCACTGGAAAGAGCGTTTGCTGCAGGTGGACTGGGTTGCGGCCCCCCGCCGCCTGCACGCCGATCTCCAGAGCTGGTGTGCCCGGGCCATTCCGCCTCCTGCCATTGAGGCCACTGACCGGCCAGATGTGCTTCTCCCCTGGCTGGCTCGGGCCCTTGATGCGGGCGGTCAGGGCCTGTTGCTGGCCAGTGGTGATCCCCTCTGGTTTGGCATCGGTCGCTTGCTTCTGGACAGCCTTCCGGCGGAGTGCCTGTCGTTTCACCCGGCCCCCACCTCCCTGCAGCTGGCCTTTGCCCGTCTCGGTCGCCCCTGGCAAGATGCCGAGTGGTTGAGTGTGCATGGCCGCGAGAGTGAGCCGTTGGCGGAGGCGCTGAAGCGCCGGCCGGCGGCCCTGGTGGTGCTGACGGATCCAGGCCAGGGAGGGGCGGAGAGCGTGCGGCGTGCCCTTGTGGCCTCTGGCTTGACGGCCAGCTACGGCCTGTGGGTTTGCGAGCGGCTCGGCCACCCTCAGGAGCGGGTGCGCCGGCTCTGTGCTTCCACCCCCCTGCCGGAGGATCTGGATCCTTTGCACCTGGTGGTGCTGCTTGCCGAACCGCCAGCGGATCCCGATCCGGACCAGCTTCCGCTGTTCGGGCTTGAAGACGGGTTCTGGCTCCAGCTGAGCGATCATCCCGGCCTGATGACCAAGCGAGAAGTGCGCATCCAGCTCCTGGCCGACCTGGAACTCCCCCTGTCGGGGGTGTTGTGGGACGTGGGGGCGGGGGTGGGGTCCGTGGGTTTGGAGGCCTTGCGATTGAGACCAAACCTTCAGCTTTGGGCCGTGGAGCGTCGTCCCGGAGCGGCCGCCCTGATCCGGGGCAATGCCCGGCGTCTCGCTGTGGAGCCCGCTGGTGTGGTGGAGGGAACGGCACCCGCTGCCCTGGCTGATCTGCCTGCGCCCGATCGGGTGTTGATCGGTGGTGGCGGCCGGTCTCGTCGGGAGGTGTTGCAGGCTGTGTTGGCCAAACTGAAGCCTGGTGGGCGGCTTGTGATCCCATTGGCCACCCTGGAGGCTCTGGGGGAGCTGCGGGGGGATTTGGAAGCTGCCGATTGGCAAGTGGCTGTGAGCCAACTGCAGGCTTGGCGGGGGGTCCCCTTGGGGGAGGGCACCCGATTGGCTCCCCTCAATCCCGTTTGGATTTTGAAGGCGTGGCAGGTTGGGGCAGCCAGCGAATCTCGACCGGACTGCCCACCTTGAGCCCCAAGCGCTCAGCCTCCCCAGCGCCAATCTCCACGACCCCATCCACGGGTTCGGCTGGGCCATAGCTGGGGCAGGGCAGGTGGGGGCAGACGGGCGCGTTGGCCTCGATGGCCAGGATGCGGTTGTTGGCGATGAAAAGGAGATCCAGGGGAGCGAGGGTGCGATGCATCCAAAACTTCGCCACGGAGGGAGGGCTGAACACAAACCACATGCCCCGCAGGGGGGGAAGGGCCGGTCTGAGTTGAAGTCCCATGCTGTATTGGCGTGGCGTCGAAGGCACTTCCAGATCGATGCAGCGCCGTCCTGCTCCAGGCAGGCACCATTGGGCCTCGATCGGGAGCTGTTGCGGGGGGGACTGTTCCCCCCCATTCACTTTGCAAGCGCCCACCACGAGGCTCATCCCGGCCAGCCAGACCAAAACGCGCCCGTGGAGCCCCACCTTGGCTTCGATTCGTTTCGTCAGTTGGTTCATGATCACCCGACTCTCAAGCTGTAACCCTGCCCTCGCACAGTGTGAATCAACCGTGGCTGATCACCTGTCTCCAGCTTGCGGCGCAGGTAGCGCACGTACACCTCGATCACGTTGCTTGCGGCGGTGCGTTCCTCGGGCCAAATCTCTTTAAGAATTTGCTCACGCCCCACCACCTTGGGGCTGTGGCGGAGCAGAAGCAGCAGCAACTGGAATTCCCGGGTGGTCAGCGCCAGGCTGAGCCCGTTGCGATGGACGGTTTGTTTGCGGGGATCCACCTCGAGATCACCCACCACGATCGTGGCGGCGGGTTCTTCTCTGCTTCCCTCCTGCAGCTTCAGGTGGAGGCGCAGGCGGCTCAAGAGGTCGCTGGGCCCTGCGGATGTCAGCCAGAGATCATCGGCTCCACTGCTCAAGGCCAAGCAGCGGCCTTCCACGTTGTCGTCGGGGCACCCCAACAGGATGGGCAGAGAGCCCCAGCGCCGTCGGAGGAGGGGGATTTGCTCTTGCAAGCCAGGAGAGAGAATCACCGCCACCGGAGCAGCGCTCTCCGACCTCAAGGCTTCCTGCATTGTCGGCAGTTGGGCTGTGCGATAACCGGAAGCCATCAGGCGCGGAGCCAGGTCCAGGGCCGCCTTGCCATCGAGCAGCAGCAGGGGGGGAAGGTCAGCCATGCCCATGGTTTGAGCGGGGCTTGGCCACATGCGGCAAGCCCCAACCCAGCTTGTTGCGCAACACCTGGAAGAATTCGTGATCGCTCAGTCGCACAAACCCCACCGGGTGCTCGCTGCGTCGAATCAAGACTCGATCCTCAGGCCACACATAGCAGCCTGCGCTGCCATCCACCACCATCATCAAGCGCTCGGGAGTGGCAGGAAACACGGTGACAGGCTCACGATCAGAAAACACCAGCGCCCGCGAGGCAAGGGAATGGGCTGCGATGGGTGTGAGTTGCAACACGGGACAGTCTGGAGTGATCACCGGGCCGCCGGCGCTGAGGGCGTAGGCGGTGGATCCTGTGGGGGTGGAGAGAATCACACCATCGGCTGCGATGTCCACAGGTGCGTGGCGACCGATCGCGACCTCGAAGTGGCACATGCTGGTGAGGGGCTCCCGATGGAGAGCCATTTCATTCAGGCAGAGCAGCTCCCAGCGGCGCTGCTCCCCACGCATCACGGAGACCACCAACATGGTGCGCTCCTCCACGCTCCATTGTTCGGCCAAGACCTGATCCAGCACCCGATCGAGATCTTTCAGGTAGGCCTCAGCCAGGAAGCCCAGGTGGCCGGTGTTGATCGTGAGGATGGGCACACCGATCGGAGCCGTTTGGCGGGCTGCGGAGAGCACGGTGCCATCGCCTCCGAGGACAAGGGCGAGACGGAGGCTGGCATCGAAGCCTTTCGGAACGCAGGCGGCGTATCCCAGCCCACGCATGTGTTGATCCGGGTTGGCAAATCCCACCACCCCTCCAGAACTGCTCACCCTCACCACGTCAATCCCCGCTGCGGTCAGGCGAGCTTCAATCGTGTCGGCGGTGGCGATCGCCAGAGCCTTGCCGTCATTCACGATCAGTCCGATGCGGGACACCGATCGCAGGCAACAGGGCTCAATGAGTGTATGGGTGCGCGTTCAGAACTGTTCGAGGAAGCGCAGATCACTTGTGTACAGGCGGCGGATGTCGTCGATGCCGTGGCGCACCATGCAAAACCGTTCCACCCCAAGACCTGCGGCAAAACCGCTCCACCGCTCTGGATCTAGTCCCAGCCCCTCCAACACCGCTGGATCCACCATGCCGCAGCCCATCACCTCCAGCCAACGGCCACGCCACTGCACGTCCACTTCGGCCGAGGGCTCGGTGAAGGGGAAGTAACTGGCGCGAAAACGCACCGGCAGATCCCCGAAAAACGCCTGGAGGAAGGTGGTGACGGTGCCCCGCAGGTGGCTGAAATCCAAACCCTCATCGATGGCCAATACCTCCACCTGATGAAACACAGGTGAGTGGGTGGCATCCATGGAATCTCTCCTGAACACCCGCCCGGGTGCGACCACCCGCACCGGTGGGGGATTGGCTTCCAGATAGCGGATTTGAACCGGGGAGGTGTGGGTTCGGAGCAACCTTTGCCCATCCTCCAAGCCCTTTCCTAGATAAAAGGTGTCTTGCATGTCCCGCGCAGGGTGGTGGGCAGGGATGTTCAAGGCGGTGAAGTTGTAGTGATCCGTTTCGATCTCTGGGCCTTCCGAGACGCGGTAGCCCAAGCCTGCAAATAAATCGATGATTTCTTCACAGGTCTGCACCAGGGGGTGACGATGGCCCGGTGGCACATGCATGCAGGGCATCGTCACGTCCAGCCGTTCGCTCTCCAGCCGTTGCCCCATGGCGACTGAGCGCACTTGCTCCAGCCGCTGGCTGAGCTGTTGCTGCACCTGTTCCTTCAGGCGGTTGGCGCGCTCACCCATCAGGGGCCGCTCGTCTGCCTTGAGCCGTCCCATGGCCCCCAACACGGCCGAAAGCTGCCCTTTTTTGCCTAGCAGCTTCACGCGCAACTCCTCAAGCTCGGGGGGGCTCTCGGCCTGCTGGATCGCTCCGACCGCCTCCCGCTCCAACTGCTCCAATTGCTGGCTGAGCTCCGAGAGGGTGATGGTGGTGCTCACGGCACAGAGATGGCTGAAAGCGACTTTAGGGAGCTGACTAATCTGCCCTTGGGGCCGTTCTCCCCAGCCCGACCTGATGACAGTCCCACTTCGCATCCTGATCAGCAATGACGACGGCGTCTTTGCCGATGGCATCCAATCTCTGGCCGAGGAGGCGTGCAGCCGGGGGCACAGCGTCACGGTGGTTTGCCCAGATCAAGAGCGCTCGGCCACGGGCCATGGGCTCACCCTGCAGACGCCCATCCGTGCGGAGCGTGCCGATGAGCTGTTCGGCCAAGGGGTGACGGCCTGGGCCTGCAGTGGCACCCCAGCAGATTGTGTGAAGTTGGCCCTGTTTCGCCTGTTGGACGAGCCACCGGATTTGGTGCTCTCCGGCATCAACCATGGGCCCAACCTGGGCACGGATGTGTTGTACTCAGGCACCGTGGCCGCAGCGATGGAAGGCACCATCGAGGGTGTGCCCTCCATCGCTGTGAGTGCAGCGGATTTCAGCTGGCGTCACTTCCAACCCGCTGCCCAGCTCGCCCTGGAGGTGGCCGAGGGCATGCTCATGCAGGGTTGGCCGGATGGGTTGTTGCTCAATCTCAATGTGCCGCCCGTGCCAAGGGAGTCGATGGGGCCGTTGCGTTGGTGTCGGCCTGCGGTACGGCGCTACGTCGATCAGTTTGCTCAGCGTGTGGATCCCAGGGGCCGCGCGTATTACTGGCTCGCCGGGGAGGTGGTGAACGATCTGGAAGCCCGGGTTGCGGGCCCTGCCGACTGGCCCACGGATGTTGCCTGGATTCAGGCAAACGGTCCCAGCTTGTCTCCCCTG
Organism: Cyanobacteriota bacterium; assembly: GCA_041181185.1. Taxonomy (GTDB): domain Bacteria; phylum Cyanobacteriota; class Cyanobacteriia; order PCC-6307; family Cyanobiaceae; genus Cyanobium. The sequence continues at coordinate 177,418 of JBEGQC010000005.1, forward strand.
CAACCCGAGCTGTTCTGGCGAGGGGGGTGCAGCGCTTTGCCCCATCTGGCTGGCATGCCCGTCAGCGGCCTGGCCGGGGGGACGGCTGCCTAGCCCCGGCGATAGATCCGCTGCAACATCCACAGGGAGAACATCAGGCCGATCAGATGGGCAAAGAGCACCTGCGTGTTGCTCAACACGCCGAGCATCTCGATGGAGGTGATGGGAAAGCCCACCACCCTGTTCAAACCACTATTGATCGGTGCCCCAAAAAAACCTGGTGCCTGCAGCGAAGCCTGAACAAAGAGGCTGCCAGCCAGGGCTTGATAGCCGACTGTGGCCAGAGCAAGGCCTAGCAGGTCGCCAAGCAATCCTCTCTTCAGAAGCTGAGCCGTTTCTCCCTTGCTGGGTCGCACGGGCCGGTCCAGGGCGCGGCCGCAGCGCACGATCAGCCATCCTTGCCAGAGACTCCAGAGGAGCACCAGGAAAGCCAGGGTGGTCAACGAGAGGCCAGGGCCCAGCCCCAGGGCCCGCTGGGAATTGGCCGCCAGCTGGTTGCCCACCTTGCTGAAAAACAACACGCCCACCACCACCACCCCCAGGGTGAGCTGACTCCAAAACCGCACCCACCCCACCCGCCGAAGGGCAGCGGAGATCCTGTAGAGATCCAGGGAATCAGCCATGGTGCTGAGAGATGTCCCACCAACTTGCCATGGGAAGATCAGCCCAGTGAGAGCGCGCTCCATCCCCAAGCCTGCATCCTCAGGCCGCGGCCAGTGCCTTCGCCAGCGGCTCCACCCGTGACCACGTTGTCCCCACCCGCCCCGGTGCGTCGCCCCACTGCCGTGGCGCTAGGCACTTTTGATGGCTTGCATGCAGGACACCGGCTGGTCATCCACCAGGCCAAGACCATGGCAGCTGAGGCTTCTGCCGCCGATGGGGTGCCTGTGCCAACGGTGGTGAGTTTTTGGCCCCATCCTCGCGAGGTGCTCTATGGCGAGACCCGTCTGCGCTTGGATTTGCCGGAAGAGAAGCTCGTTTTGCTCGATTCGCTTGGGATTGAGCAGCTGGTGTTGTTGCCGTTCACGCCAGAACTGGCTGCCCTCCCTCCAGACCGTTTTGTGGCTGAGGTTCTGGTCCAGCAACTGGCGGCCCGCTGTGTGGCGGTGGGGGAAAACTTTCGCTTTGGGGTGAACCGCAGCGGCGATGCTGACGCACTCTGCTCTCTCGGCCACCAAAACGGCATTCAGGTTGCTGTGGTGCCCACCCTCCACGATGCGGGCGCCCGTGTGAGCAGCAGCCGGATTCGCCGGGCCTTGACCGAGGGAAGAATGTCCGAAGCTGAGGCCCTTCTCGGCCGCCCTTACCGGTTTGAGGGGTGCGTCAAAAGCGGACGGGGATTGGGCCGCCAACTGGGATGGCCCACCGCCAATCTGGAGGTGAGTGGACGGAAATTCCTGCCGGCCGAGGGGGTGTATGCAGCCTTGGCCTGGACCCCAACGCTGGCCGGTAGATCGCCCTTGGCAGCGGTGATGAATCTTGGCCGCCAGCCCACCGTGGATCCGGATGCACCCTCGGCGGTGGAGGTGCATCTCCTTGACCATGAAGAGGATCTGGTGGGTCAGAGATTGGTTGTGCAACCGGTCTTCTGGCTTCGGGGGCAGCGCCGTTTTGCCAACCTGGAGGACCTGTCCCAACAGATTGGCTGCGATGTGGCACAGGCGAGGGAACGCTTGGCGTCCTCCCGCAAGCCGGCCGTCCCCCTCCTTGAGCAGCCCCTTCCCCCCGAGTCATGACCGTCTCCCCTTCGCTGCCGCAGGATCAGCCGTTGTCCGTCGAGCAGAGGACATCCATCGAGCGTCTTTTGGATGCCAACCTCGATCGCGCCCGTGAGGGGTTGCGTGTTCTGGAGGATTGGTGTCGTTTCGCCCTCACTCGCCCCGATCTGGTCAGTCGCTTGAAAGACCTGCGCCAGCGCCTGGGGCAATGCCATCGTTTCTCCTACAAGCTGGCGCGCCACACAGCCACGGACGTGGCGACCGGCTTCGCCCATCCAGCGCAGAAGGAGCGCCTCGATCCGCTGGCAGTGGTGGCCGCCAACGCAGGCCGGGTGCAGGAGGCCCTTCGGGTTCTAGAAGAATTCGGTCGGGTCACCGATCCGGATTTGGCTGATGAGGCAGCCAGAATCCGATACCTCCTCTACGACCTGGAGGTGGATTGTCTGCGGGCCGTCCCAGCTGCAGGACAGGCCAGACGAACGCGCCTGCAGAGCTGCCATCTCTATCTGATCACGTCGCCAGTGCCCAATCTGTTGGGCGTGGTGGAGGCTGCCCTCAGCGCTGGAGTCCGTCTGGTGCAATATCGCCCCAAGCAGGATCCCTCCACCGATCTCGAGCGTTTTGAGCAGGCCAGCGCCCTGCGGCAACTCTGTCAGGGCCATGGTGCCCTGTTTCTCGTCAATGATCGTCTCGATTTGGCGCTGGCGGTGGACGCCGATGGTGTCCACCTTGGTCAGGGGGATCTTCCCCCGCCAGTCGCGCGACGCTTGCTTGGTCCAGATCGGCTCATTGGTCGCAGCACCCACGCTCCAGATCAACTGCGCCAGGCCATCGAAGAGGGTTGCGATTACGTGGGGGTGGGTCCGGTTCACAGCACGCCATCGAAGCCCGGTCGCTCCGCTGTTGGTTTGGCCTACGTCGCCACTGCCGCCAAGGAGTGCCCCATCCCCTGGTTTGCCATCGGGGGGATGGATGCCACCAATGTGGTTGCCGTCAGGCAAGCGGGGGCCAAGCGAGTGGCCGTGATTCGTGCGATCACCGAGGCGACCGATCCCGCTTTGGCCTCTCGCGCCCTCCTGCAACAGCTGGAGGCGGTTTCATGATGTCCATCACCGTCAATGGTGAGCCGCGCAACTGCCCGGCGGGTTTGGAGCTCAGGGCACTTCTGGTTCAGCTTGGCTACCAACCGGATGGTGTTGTGGTTGAGCTCAATGGCAGGATTTTGTCGCGCTCCCAATGGCCTGGCCTCAGGGTCGTGGAATCCGATGCCCTGGAAGTGGTCACCATTGTCGGGGGAGGTACGTAGATTTCAGAGGTTTCCAACTTCGGTTCAAACCTCCATGGGACTCCGGCTGTTCAAGCGTCTGGCAAGCTTGATGGTGGTCCCCATCCTGCTCACAAACCTGCTGCTGGTTGCGCCCCGTGCCGCGGATGCGGCTAGCGGAGGCAGGATCGGTGGAGGCAGCTTCCGCTCGTCTCCCTCTCCGCGCAGCTACGGCAGTGGCGGTGGCCGATACCGAGGCGGCTCCGGTCGCACGGGTGGCAGCTACATCCCGGTTCCCTACGGGGGCGGTTACTACGGGGGTGGCTATTACGGGGGTGGTGGCTTCGGTTTGCCATTTGTCGTCCCCATCTTCGGCTTTGGCGGGGGCTTGCTGGGTTTCCTGGTGCTGATGGCCGTGCTTGGCCTGATGGTCAATGCCATTCGTCCCAGCGCCCCCACGTCCTATGGCGGAGGGCTCCCTGGCGATGACACCTACGGAAGCCTGGAGGGCCCTGTCTCCATCGCCCAGGTTCAGGTCGGCCTCCTGCCCTCTGCCAAGCAATTGCAGGCCGATCTTCGCCGGATGGCCGCCACAGCCGATACCAGCTCCACATCTGGGCTGCAGAGGGTGTTGCAGGAGAGCACCCTGTCGCTTCTCCGCAACCCTGAATTGTGGGTTTACGCCAATGTCGAGTCGGCTCAGGTGTCATTCAATGCTGCCGAGAGCACTTTCAATCGTTTGTCCATGCAAGAGCGGAGCAAACTCCGCAAGGAACTCACCTCCAATGTGGCCGGCCGCCGCAGTGAAGACTCGCTTTCGGGCACCACTTCTGGCCCCAGCGATGCCACCAGCGATTTCATTGCGGTCACCCTTTTGGTGGCCACCCGTCGCCGGTTGGCGCTGAAAGACGCTCATACGGCTGAAACCCTACGGGACGCATTGCAACAGTTGGGCGCCATTGGCGATGAAGAGCTCCTGGCTCTGGAGGTGATTTGGCAACCCGAGGGTGCTGGTGAAGTTCTCACCACGGAAGAGTTGTTGACGGCCTACCCCCAGCTGCAACATCTCTAAGCCATCCCAGCTGCCTCCTTACTTTTGGAGAATGCGAAGGGCGGCCATCGCCGCCCCATAACCATTGTCAATGTTCACCACGGTGAGTCCTGGTGCGCAGCTGGCGAGCATGCCATTCAGGGCGGCCTGTCCGCCGCTGCTCACCCCGTAACCCACGGAGATGGGCACCCCGATCACGGGCTGCGGCAGCAACCCTGCCACCACGGTCGGCAAGGCCCCCTCCATTCCTGCACACACGATCAACACGGAAGCCTCCCGGAGGATCGCCAGCCGATCCAGCAAGCGGTGCAGCCCTGCCACCCCTACGTCTTCCATGAGCCCGCACGAGATGCCATGGCATCGCAGGGCAAGGCGTGCTTCCTGAGCCACCACTTGATCACTTGTGCCCCCTGTCACCACCATCACGTGACCCTTCGCGGGGTTGGGAGGTGGCAGGTCGGGGGCGGTCAGGCAACGGGCTTCAGGGTGATGAGTCATCCGCGGGGGCCCCTCAAGCTCACTCAGCAACCGGGCGACGGAGGCGGCTTTGCTTGCAGACACCCTGGTCACGAGAGCTGTTTCACCCGCCGCAACGAGCTCATGCAGGATGGCGGCGATTTGGTCTGCCCGTTTGTGCTGCCCCCACACCGCTTCCACCATGCCAAGGCGGTGGCGTCGACCGAGATCGAGATTGGCTTGACCGTTCATGAAACCCGGGTCTCGCCTGCGTAAACCAGAGGGAAGGGGTTCTCGTTGTGGGCGGGGAGCGCCAGGATCCGCTTGGCGGCGGCTTCAAAATCCTCCTGGACGGCGGCCACCACCTGCGGCGGGATCGACTTCCAGTCTTGGCGGTTGGCCCAGTGGATCAGAAGCACCCCTTCCTGGCGATCGCTGTCCCAGAGCACCTTCCGTCCTAGAAAGCCCTTCTGTTGTCGCAGCCAGGGATCCCAGGTTTGCAGTTCAGCTTGAATCCAGGCCTGCTGAGCGTCGGCGGGCACTTGCAGGCGCAGGTGTTCCACCACCACCACATCCCAACCCTCGGTTTGCGGGTCAGTCCCTTCCTGGATGTCCAGATCGATCAACACCTCCAATCGATCCGGAGGGAGATCACGGAGGTGATCGTGATGGCTGTCCCGTTGAAGATCCGGATCCACGGATGGCCTGAAGCGTGACTGAAATCCTGGTCACCCTAGGGAAACCTTGGCAAACAAGGGGGTCAGGGGCGACTCAGGAGGGCAACGGCATAGGAGGCCATGCCCTCCTCTCTCCCGACGGGCCCTAAACCCTCGTTGGTCGTGGCCTTCACGCTCACTTGATCTGAGGAGATGGCGAGATGTTCGGCCAGATTGCTTCGCATCTGGGGAATGTGGGGTTTGAGTTTGGGGCGCTCTGCAACAACCACGACATCCACGTTGATCACCTCCCAGCCCAGATGGCGCACCAGAGCCATCACATGGTGGAGGAGTTGCAGGCTGTCGGCACCTTTCCAGCGGGAATCCTCCGGGGGAAAGTGCTGGCCGATGTCGCCGAGGCTCAAGGCCCCCAAGAGAGCATCCATCAGGGCGTGCACCAATACGTCTGCATCGCTGTGACCGTCCAATCCCAGGCCGTCAGGGTGGTCCAGGCAGACGCCAGCCAGGATGAGGGGGCGCCCCTCCACGAGTCGATGAATGTCGTAACCATGGCCGATGCGTAGCTCCATGGGGCTGGTGTTAACGGGCGTTTTCAGCCTGCCAGCGCGCATAGAGATCAGGCCGGCGCTCCTGCGTGCGCCGCTGACGCTCCTCTTGTCGCCATTGGGCGATGGCGCCGTGGTCTCCGCTTCTGAGAACCGACGGGACCTCCATGTCACGAAAGACGGCAGGCCTGGTGTACTGAGGGTGTTCGAGCAGAAAGCCACGATGGCTCTCCTCCTCAAGGGAGGCGGGGGCCCCCACCGTTCCAGGCAAAAGACGCACAACCCCATTGATCACGGCCATGGCCGGCAGCTCCCCTCCGGTGAGCACGAAATCTCCGATCGAGATCTCTTCATCCGCCAACGAGCGAATCCGTTCATCAAAACCTTCGTAGTGGCCGCAGAGGACCACGAGTTGATTCGCCTCCTTGGCCCATCGGTCCAGATCGGATTGTTTCAGAGGTTGGCCCTGGGGTGTCATCAGCAGCGTGGTGCGTTGCCCCACCTGGGGGATTGCCTCAAATGCCGCAAACACGGGATCGGGTTTGAGCACCATGCCGGCCCCACCGCCGTAGGGCTGATCATCCACTTTTCGATAACGATCTTGGCTGTAATCCCTGGGATTGTGGATGTGAAGTTCGGCGACACCACGAGAGAAGGCCCTGCCGATCACCCCAAGCTGCAGCAGGGGAGCAAAGGCTTCGGGCAGCAAGGAAATCACATCAATCCGCATGGCGAATCATCCGTCAGAGACCTTCTCTGTCGCTTCAGGCGCCCGGCTCACTCTTCGGATCTCTGAGCAGAAGCTTGTCCGTCCCGGCTGTCCATCGAGAAACTGTTCCAGGGTGCAGCGCAGACGCAGGTTGGGTTTGCTGAACCAAATGCGTTCTTTCACGATCCTCGTCTCCTCCTTGACCTCCAATTCCAAGCTGCCATCCGCTCCTAGCTGCCAGCGTCCATTCAGCCTGTTGATCAAGACGCTCCCATCCTTCCGGAAGATCAACGTGAGGCAGGGCTGATCAGGCGGAGCGATCTCCAAACTTCCCCAGTCCTCCAGCTGTGTCGCTTCGAGAAACCTCACCTTGAGCTCGCCTCGATCAGCTTGGTGCCAGGCTTGGTGGGTCCCCACGGTCTCAGCCGCCGGTTCTGGACTGCCCTCCATCTGTCCCTTTGTGTCGGGGTCGAGCAGACTGCGCAACGTCAGCCAATCGCCGGCGCTGAGCTGGAGGAAGCCGCAGAGGTCTTGCGGGGGGAAGGCGGTCAAGGCTCTCAGACGGATTCCCTGAACTTAAAGGTTGCGGATTCCCTCACGCTTCCATCCCGTAGCCCAGTTCGGCCAAGCGGGCTGAGTTGCGCCGCCAGTGCGGCACGACCTTGACAAAAAGTTCCAGATAGACAGGGCAACCAAGCAAAGTCTCCATCTGTTGTCTTGCCCCTGAGCCGATCGCCCGGAGCATCTGTCCGCCGCGCCCGATCACAATCACTTTCTGACTCGGACGCTCCACACACACTGTGGCCAGTACAGCAACCCTTTTGCCAGTTTTTTTGCCAGCCCGGTTTTCCTCCACGATCCGTTCGATCTGGACAGCAACAGAGTGGGGCACCTCCTCCCTGGTTTGATGCAAAACCTGTTCACGAATGAGTTCAGCGAGCAGGGTCTCTTCGGATTGATCAGACACCGTCTCCGACGGATACAGGCAGGGACCTTCTGGCAAATCCATAAGCAATGCCTGCACCAGTTGATCTGTGCCCTCTCCTGTGAGGGCACTCACTCGATGCAGTGGCCAGAGCTTTTGCCGCTCGTCTACCTGCTCTGAGTGCGATAGAAACTGGCGAAAGTGAGAAAGTTGATTCTCTGCTTCTTCAGCTTTGACGAGGTCCCAATGGTTCAGGGCCACATGCACAGGAGCACGGCTTCTTTGTAGGAGATCAACGATGAAGGAATCGCCACGCCCTGCCGGTATTGCCCCATTCATGAGCAGCACCACCACGTCGACTTCACCGATCACGTCCCTTGCACTTTTCACGAGCCGTTCTCCCAAGAGATGGTGTGGTTTGTGGATGCCTGGGGTGTCGACAAAAATGAGTTGGCCGCCAGGAAGCGTCAGAACCCCGCGTAAACGACGTCGCGTTGTTTGTGCCACAGGCGAGGTGATGGCAACCTTTTGCCCCACCAGTCGGTTCAACAGAGTCGATTTGCCGACGTTGGGTCGACCGATGAGAGCGACGAACCCAGAACGAAATTCCGGGCTTGGGGGGTGTGGATCCATCCTCTTAATTTGACAGGACCTGGCCATCGTTAGCCAAGATGGAAACCGCCCTCTGAGGATGCTGATGTCCAAGCCGTTGACTTTTCAAGAAGCGATTGCGCAGAGTTCTGAGTGGATCGGGCTTTGGGATGCAGAAGAACTGAGCGACGATGTTCTGGCAGATTATGTCGGGGATCTCGTTAGACACCGTGATGGTGCAAGGGGTTTTTTCGTTGCTTCTCTCACTGGCGATTCGCCACTGATGGATCGTCTGCCAGAATCCTTGGTTCTTAAATTGAGAGAAGCTGGCAGAGAGGTGGTGGATCTTACGGCACGTAACTTGGCGATGAGCACGGCAATGACCGTACAACATCGACGCACAAACGAACTCGAATTGTTAAGCGGATCTGAGAAAGTGCAGTCGCGCAGCAAAGAATTGCTGCGTCAGCTCGATCCCCAGCTTGTGAAGGCCAAACTGGAGAGTCTATTGATGGGACTCGATGGAGAGGGGGAGGAAAATAAGTTCTATGAGCGCTGGGGTTATGATTCTGAACAAAAATTTGAAATCAAACAAACATTGCTATCAGTTGCTGAATAGTTGGGGCCGTGGTCGATTGCCAGGGATCAGAAACGGAGATAAAGCATCCCGAGAGCTTCCTTGTCAGTATCATTAATGTTGGTTTGATAAATATAGTTAACATTAAGACTGACCGAGATCCATTTGGTGAGATTGATATCAACACCGCCAGTCAGCATGCCATCTGTGTAGCCAAGGTTGTCAACGTTTGTGGCGATTCCGCCTCCGACAAAAGGTGAGATGAAGCCATTATGAAAAATATCCAGGGTAAGAGGCAGGCGAAATTCGAAGCCGCCGTTATCGTTGAAGTCATCATTGTTATTATTGGGGTCGGGGCCAAAGATTCCGGTTGGTCTTAACGAAACCGCGAAAGTTTCATCTAGTTTATAGCCAACTCGCGCCGTCACCACTCCAGCAGTCGTGTCGCCAGTGTAATTGCCTGCTCGTATACCTCCGCCGATCCCATAAATGCCTCGGGATCGGTAGGGACCTTCAACCCTTGGTTTCGCGGCAAGCTCTTCAGGTGAAACTTTTGCTGGGATAGGCTGGAATTGAGGAGGTATCGCTCCAAACTGCTCAACAGCTGTCCAATGCAAGGGTCGCCCGATTGGTTCGGTCGGGGCAAGTTCCCATGAAGGCTTTGGTGGCAACTGAGCCTGGGCAAGAGATGGAAGGTCAGCAAGAGTTGCGATCAGAAGTGAAGATGGAATAGCGCCGAACAATGAGATGAGCTTTGAGGTGAGAGAGATTCTCTTCATGGCTTCACTTCGCTTGTAGAGGATGTTTCAGTAGCCGAGGCATTGCTCACCGACTCTGGCGGAGAGACATTGCCAAGAGTATCAACGCTTGCAGGCTGCTCGTTTGCCTGCTGTGCAGGGGCTTCTTCAACAGCAGATGGAGTGGGGGCAGATGCTGGAACAATAGATTCCTGCGAGGAGTTCTCTGGCTGCCTGTGTTGTTGGCGATTGGTTACAACCTCATTTGGAGGGGCAACGTGATGCAAATGAACAATGGCCGGAGAAATGCTTCCCTTGGAGGGTAGCTCCTGTTTAGAAGACCAAGTCTTGATTTCCTCAACGACTGCAGGATCATCTGGAGAATTCAAGATATCAACAGATCCATCGGGCTGAAGCGCCAAAGGCACGTCTGCAGAACGACGTACTTTTGAAGAAGGGATGTGAATCACTCGGGCGGAATTCACAGTTGAACGTTCAACTTTTGATGCTGAAACTGACCGCTCCGAGGGAGACGATCCAGTTGAGAGACTTTGGAGTGCTTTTCTCATGGACTCTCTCCAAACTTGGGGTATGGGAGCTAAAGGGTCACCCGACAGAGCCCATTGTGCCCTCTCCGCTCTAGCAATCGGCGGCATATCTGGCTCGCTCAAATCCTGAAGCGAAACAACCCCACCCAGAAGTTCGGCTTTGCTATACATTCTTCGTAGCAGGTCGGGGTAAGCAGGTGCCCGGCCGACTGGTGATGTACTTAAATTGGAAAAACCAGGAATAATGGACTTCGGTTGATAGGATAGTTGCAATTGATTGGGTGCTGGTGGCGCTGAGAAAGCCAATTTTGAAGGCTTTTGATCAGCGGGAGTGGAAGCTGAGATCTCGGAGAAAACCTTTTTGTTGGACTCTGGCAAAATGGCATTAAGTAAAATGCCTGAATTAGAGTCTGCGTCAGGCTTATTGGCAATAGTTAAATCAGAATCTGGTGAGAGTTTACTGGCCAGCTTCTCTGCCATATCTCTTGATAATTGTTGATGAGGAACCTGGGTTGTAAAATTGTAATCATCGCTCTTGGAAGCTAATCTATCTTGCGTGTCAATGACAAGAATTGGCAGCCACATAGATTGACTGAGCAAAGCCCATGCGATTGCCGAACAACTCTTGTTAGATGATTTTTGAAATGGGTTGGACATGAGATTCAGAAAGAAACTGAAAGAAAAAGCAATAGAATCAGCGATTGTTTCCAAAATTATTATTCCACCCACCACCAAGACCGCCAAGATTATTGATAATACCAAGGGGAACAGCTATATCTTGCAAAGCATCCAGCGTCTCGCCGTAGAATGAACGGTTGACAACGATCGTGTCCCGATCTCGGAGAGGAGGATTAAATCCATTAGAAACGTTGAGATCTTGGTTAAAGGAGAAGACCTGGCGAGTAGTTGTGCCATTATCATTAAATCTGATTAACTCGATATGATTTTTGTTGGCTCGCCATTTCTTTAAACCTCCTGCCCTAAATAATGCCTCCATGAGTGGTGTGTTAGCGGGAAGGGAAAGCGTACCTCCTGCCTTGACCTCTCCAAGTATTGTTACGCTGATAGATGCAGGAGCTAAGTTGGTGCGTCCAATTCTAATAATTTCGTCGGGAATCGGCTCTGAAGATCGTCCAACAAGCACTGTATCTCCATCGAACAGAATAGGATTTTGAAACTGGTTTCCTAAGAGAAAAACTTGAGATAGATCAACATATGTTTGCTTTTGTGCCCCATTCTGGCCAACGACTCGCCTAAGTAAAACCCTGCGGATGTCGGCATTTGCGGAAATTCCACCAGCCGTTTGAATAGCCCTGACCATTCGTGGTATCGCTCCTAATTCGTATAGACCAGGCTTGAGGACCTCACCTACGACAGTGACCTTAGTCGGACGAGGTGTAACTAATTGGAGAAGCAAGGAGGGACGAACAACTTGTTTTTCGTAGAGTCCCGTAAGCCAGCGGGTAGCCTGCCCAATAGTTAAGCCGGAAAGCTGCACTGAACCTATTAATGGCAAAACGGATGTTCCATCTGGAAGTATACTTACATTACCGCCAATACTTTTAAGCTCTGGATCTAGAAATGAGAGAGCCAGTCCATCGCCAGGCCCTAGGGTATAGAGGTCAATGTAAGTTTCAGTAATATTCAGGTTGGCAGAGCTTTCCGCAGAGGCATTGGAGAGGCTGGCACGATGCAATCCATTGCTAGATGCATGTGCAGGCGTGGCTAAGACAGATAAAAGAGCAGACCCTGCAACCGCAAAATTGAAAGCGAGTATGCTAGGGAGGAGAAATACTCTGGCAGATCGGTGAGAGCCACTATTCTTGGCGAATTTGAGGCCCATTGCAAACTATCAAAAAATTTGATGTTAGAGCTTAATGCATCCTCGTTCTTTTTTGACGCCGACTGGGATAGATCTCCAACTGTTCGCTCATGCTTGACGGCCTGGCCAAAAAGTCTAAAATTCTGAGTCAAGTGCAAAATCTCTGTGACAACAACTGGTGCTCCCTATCAGCCAGCTCCAGGAGGTGGTCCCAATCTGCCAACTCTGCCACCGGCCCTACCTGGCAACCAACCAGACATGGGTGTGTCTCCGCTTGGCGCGGATTCGTCAAGTGGTGGCATCGGTGGATTGTTACGAACTCTTAAAAGGCGTCAGGGTATATTTATTGCCTCCACTGCTTTGATTTCTGGATTATTGGCAGCCCAGACATTTATAGAACGTCGTTTCAACCCTATATTTGCTGGGAATTTCACCTTACAAATCGAATCATCCCTTTTTGATGATCAGGTGTTAGGTGCTGAAGGGAAAATTGCAACTCTAGCTCGTTCAAGGGTCAGGAATAATATTCCAGCACTTAGTGCCATTCTTAGCAGCCCCCTCGTAATTGCTCCTGTTGCTGAGAAAATGGGTCTGCAAACATCTGACATCGTAAGCCGACTAAATATTCAATCCAACCCTAATACGCAAGCTATAATGAACGTTTCTCTTAATTGGAAGAATCCAGAACAAGGGAGAGCCATCCTTGAAAACCTTGCCAAGGCTTTTGTAGAATATTCATTGCTGCAGCGACAGTCAAGTATTGATTCTGGTATGAAGTGGCTTGATACTCAAGCTCCAAGTATTCTGGCTAATGTTAATAAATATGAGACAAAATTGAGAGAGTTTAGGGAGAAAAATCTAGTAGTTGATCCAACTGAGAATGCGCAAACCATCATTGCTCAACGCGATGCGCTTGTTAATCAAGTCAGTTCTCTACAACTTGAGCAAGCTCAAATACAAAGCCAAATCGAAACGGTGCGTTCTGGCAAGCTCAGCTACAGACCGTCAGGCGCTCCAGCCCCAATTGAGCAATTAGGCCGCCAGGGTACATTGATCCCATCACCGGCATCACCTAGCGGACAGGTGTTAGAAGAAACCGTAGGCACAGCCAATCCCTCCTCCGAATACCAGAAATACGAGATTGAATTAGCAAGAGCACGTTCGGTTTACCGTGATGACTCTCCAGTCGTTCAATCCATTCTTGCAAAGCGTGATGCTCTTGCCCCTGTTGCTAAAAACCAGCAGTTGGGCCAGCTGACAGAAAAACTCTTCCAAAATGTCAAGCGACAGGACGAGTTAAACCGTCAGATTTTGATGTTGAATCAAAACTTTAGGTCGAGTCCCGATAAGTTGAAAGAGTACAATGATATCGCACAAAGACTCGAGGCAGCTAGAACTAACTATGCTTCATATGTTTCTGCTCTTGAGAATTTCAAATTAGAAAAGGCTCGTTTTATCTCGCCCTGGCAAGTTATTTCCCCCCCTTCCTTCAATGATGTACCCGTTTCACCTGATATTCGTAATAATCTTCTAAGGGCATTACTTTTTGGACTTGTAGGTGGAACAATTGCTGCTGTCATTCGTGAAAGAACAGATAACGTCTTTCATACACCTACTGATGCAGAGAAGGAGTTGCAGCTGCCTGTCCTTGGACTTGTACCATATCTGCCTCTGGAGCCCGGCCTGAATATTGGGAAAAGTATCTCCAACATGACAGCAAGTGAGCGATTCGCTATTAAGGAATCACTCAGAAGTTTGTTTACAACTTTTCGACTTCTTCGCGCTGACAGAGACATCAAGTTAGTGGGGGTTACATCCTCTACCCAAGGCGAAGGAAAATCAACTGCTATTTCCATCTTTGCACGGACATTAGCAGATCTTGGTCTGAAGGTACTTGTAGTTGACGCTGATATGCGCTTGCCTACACAGGCCAAATACCTCGGAGTGGCCTCAGGTGGTGATGGTTTCTCAACTCTCTTAACGGATCCAAAATCCACTTTCGATTCAGTAACCATCAATGTCCAAGAAAACTTTGATTTTATTCCTTCAGGTCCAAAACCACCTGATCCGGCTAAGCTTTTAAACTCTTCACGTTGTCAAGATGTCGTCCAAATGATTCGTAATCATAGCGATTATGATATTGTACTATTTGACACACCACCATGCTTAATGCTGGCAGATCCTATACTTCTTGGTGAGAAGTTGGATGGAATCTTATTCCTTGTTGGTTTAGGTAAAGTTTCTCGTCGCTTGGCTCCCCAGGCATCCCGAAGGATAAAAGCGACAGGAGTTGATGTGTTGGGGATGATTTGCAATCAGGTATCCTTCCCAACAAATTTGAATGACTATGGCTATGAATATGGATACTATTATCACTATGGATATACCTACTCTGACAGCTACAAGCAAAAAGGAATCAATAGTTATTTTAAGAAGGCAAAGAATTCTTATTTCTCCAACAGATATATCCAGCAGGGCGCTGCTCTTCCCAGTAACGATCAAGTTAATGATAACTTAATTGATACCTCATCTGAAGTTAACAAAGACTCAAGAACCGATTAATAAAAAAGCATTACGCTTACCGAATCCTTATAATCTTTAATGCCTGGTCTAATGTATCAAGATGACCATATAGTGGCCTCGCTTTTCTATGACACTGTCGAACAAAGGCTAAGCTCTCAAATAAATCAGTTCCTTGAATAATTGAAACTAAACCGACGGCCATCAGTGCTGACCGTTCTTGTCCAGCAAAGCAATGTAGATAAAGTGCTGAATCGCATTGATTCAATACTGACACTGCTTTTTCTAAAGCAGTAATAAGCTGTTCAACCGTTAGAATTTCTTGTGATCGATGATCAGGTAAAGCAAATTGCTCACTTTTCCAGTAATTAGGAATGGGTTGATATATTTGTTCTTCTGGATAACAGCAACTAAATCTGCTTTGGAAGCCATCACTTTCTAACTGATTCCAATGTGCCAAAGTTCGAGGTATTGGCCCAATACCTAGCTGGCCGGTAAGAATCCAGCTGTATATAAATGGACTGGATTCATTCGAGTAAACTTTTGCTTGTGGAACAACCCTTTTGGAATCAGGCGATGGATTGGCCTGATTAAAAAAACCCTTGAAAATCATGAGCCGGCATTTACTCAGATGAGTTGAAGAGAAAGATCATCTTACCAACTAGATGAATCATTTGGAGATAGAGCGTTGAATATTCTGTACTAAAGACTTCCATGAATTAAAACTTGAAACCTCATTAAACTTAGCTGAAGGTTTAAAGGTTAATACGAGGCATGAGTAGTCTTGCATTCGTTCCAGTCCCAACAACTTCAACAGTAACCTGTTAGCTTCAGACTGGGATCTTTTTTTAATGATTGATGTCAAGGGAGCCAAGCGAACATCTACTTGATTTATATTTGTTGATGAGGGTACAATGCAAGTCTGGTAAACTCTCCTATTATTTAAGCTTCCTATCATTGAATAAGGAATGGCATTAGAAAAAGTAGAGTTCTCCATATAGATCTGATCGATATTCTTTGTAAGAAGTCCATAGCCTTCGATTTTAAAGTCTCCTTGCTTTCTCACCCTCACCATGACCGATAAAAGTTGGCTGCCGTCAGAGAAGGTGTATGTTTCCAAACGAGACAGTTTCCTATCAGATGAGTCCTTGTTGAGATCTATACTATTAGATGAGACAAGTCTCGACCCATGATGGTCACCAAGGATTTCATTATCTGATAACCTTAGTGTAGGAAGGATAGGTTTTGATATTCCAGGTTTGAGTAAGGCATAGATACATCCAGTGGCAGCTAGAAGGAGGAAAATAATATAGATGTTTTTAAGCGACAGATTTGAGAGTTTCCGATGAGAAATATCAAGCATACTACTCATTAATCAATGGGGGAAGTTCACGATCCAAGAGAGATAAGTATAAGTAGCCTAGGAGGAAGACAGCTATCCCAGAAAAAATGAGGGAACCAGCTTGCTCATGAAAGAAATCAAAAAGTGATTTACCCGCCTCTGAATTAAATGAAGTGAAGATCGCAAGCAGCGCTATTCTTATTGAATTAACAATAAACCCTATTATTGGAGAAAAAAGAATTATGACTAACTTACCAAGCCTTGAACGCAAAGGGAATGCAACTAAAAAGATAGTTCCTGTAATTAGCATCTGCATGATCATCTCAAAACCATTGCACTCATGCATGACTTGGACTGCTCCTCCATCAACGTAGACCGTATCTCCGATTAACTTAAGTGGGGATAAACCTAAAATAGATAACCAGAAGAGCACAAACTTTGCAGTAAGCAATGATAAATCGTCCGTGACAAATGTTGCAAAAGCTATTTGTACTAAAACAAACAAAGGGAGCAAGCAGAGTATTAACAATGACGCTTTAAACTTGTGAATCTCCCTAAACGTATGCGCCATAAGCACCAGACCCAGACCTGAAAGCGGTACAAGCAGGTAAAGAAATGAATCTGAACCGCTCACACGAGAGGTTCTATATAGTGAATACAAAACAAAAACTGAGCCGGTTAGAAGAGAATATAGTGAGGGTTTTGGTTGAATGGATTCCAGTAGATCTTCCATGCAGATCAGTGCACCACCCCATACAATTAAGGATGTTATTGCATTACCAGTAATTTGTGTATTTGTGAAAACTATCAGGTTCTGAACTGCAACCAAAGCACACAATGTCAACCATAGATTTCTTAGTGTTGGAGGAGGAATATGCGAGATAAGGTATCTATATAGCTGGCTATGTCTTATCATGTCTAAACTTGCATTAATCCTTAGGTGTTCAGGGTGTACTTTCACTTGATCTGGTCCTTAAATTCCGGGACGAGCTCTCTTAGAATATCACAAGTCTTCACAGCATCCCAAGTGTCAACAGCTTCAATCATTCTATCGAGTAAAGAAAATAACTTCTGATGGTCTTTCTTCGGTTCTTGCGCTCTCCGAATTAGAGGGTGACTTGTTGCTTGATCGTTCGCACTAATTAGAAGTTCTTCATAGAGTTTTTCTCCAGGCCGTAATCCTGAAAACTCAATATCAATGTCACCATCTGGGTTACGATCGTCCCTTACACGCAATCCCGATAATTCAATCATTTGCCTAGCCAGATCGGCTATTCTAACCGGCTCTCCCATATCCAGAAGAAATACATCACCACCTCTTGCCATTCCTGCCGCCTGTAACACAAGCTGAACAGCTTCTGGAATAGTCATAAAATACCTTGTTACTGAAGGATGAGTCACTGTGACCGGTCCACCCCTCGCAATCTGTTCATGAAATAGTGGAATCACTGAACCAGATGATCCAAGGACATTGCCAAAACGTACCATCGAGAAAATAGTTGAAGATGAAGATCTATGTTCAGCTGCGGATTGAATTAAAAGCTCGCACACACGCTTACTTGCACCCATTACGTTTGTAGGACGTACCGCTTTATCTGTTGAGATAAGCATTAGCCGTTCCACAGATGAAATCTGTGCTGCTTTGATCACAGAGATCGTTCCCTTAACATTATTAGAAACACCCGCACAAATATTTTCTTCTACCAATGGAACGTGTTTGTAAGCAGCAGCATGAAAAATAGTGTTTATGCTATGGGATTCGCACAACTGGCATACCAAACTGGTGTCCGTAGCACTGCCAAGGACTGACACTATTTGATGAGAAGAGATCTTTTGAGAAAGCTCTTTCGTGATAGAATATAATGCATATTCATTTAACTCAAGCATAATCAGCTTTTTAACATGAAGAAGAGATGTTTGCCGACATAATTCACTACCTATAGACCCGCCTGCACCAGTTATTAAGACAACCTTGCCTTCCACACTTGCTTTTAGCAGCTCTGGATCTGGATTTGAAGGTTCTCTGCCAAGCAAATCCTCAATAGAAACATTTTGTAAGTCACTAACTGTACGAGATCCACTTGCTAGCTGACCTAATGATGGGATGGACAGAACAGACAGCCCGTAGTGGGTAAGGTTATCAACTAAGTGGCGCTTGCGATGTCTAGGAATGGAAGACATTGCAAGTAAAATCTGCTGAACAGAATACTTTTCGATTAAATATGGTAGTTTATCGGGAGAATAAATCTCCTGATTTTGTAGGGTTCTTCCATGTAGATGAGGGTCATCATCGAGATAACCAATGACCTTGAAACGAGGATCGTTACGCAAGGCCATTAAGAGAGTAAGTCCAGATGATCCCGCGCCATAGATTAACGTTGTATTAGTAGGGTTTAAACTACCGTTGTGTTTGCGTGCGTTCCGACGTTCAATTTGTTGAAGAAGTAAGTCACGCATTACAATGCGAATAGCAATAGCCCCACCAGTAAATAGAAGCCAATATAAGATCCAATAAGTCCTTGGTGGATTGACAAGGTAAAAGCGTGTACTGATAAATAGCAGAAGCATTACCATGAGGAAACTTCTGGGAATCAGTCCGTATAATGAATAACTTCCGGTAAAGCGAGTAAGACCTCGGTACCAGCCTGAAAGCCACAAAATTAGCAGACCACTAATAACCGCAGGTAAAAGTAGGACTTGTTGTCTTGCAAAAAAGATATCAATTCCAACAGGATTATTTAACCTCAACGCAATTGCCCCGTAAAACGCTGCTACAATGAGGAGACCGTCAAAAAAAAGCAACAAAAACCTTCTACCTACAAACGTATTGGCATTGGTAGTAATCTTCTTCAAGAAAGATGAGAATTGAGTCTGCAGCTCAGATAGAACGAAGGATTTCAAGACTCTTTACCCGATTCCGCTCAGGAAAAACCTCAAGAATTATACCATAAAAAGTTATGAGTTCAACAGTTTTGTGCCAGTTTTCACATCTAAATAGAATCCGATTATAAACTCTAGCGAGATACAAATTATTAGAGCCGTTAGTCCATAAGTCTTTTGTGCAAGTACCAATAGTGCTGTAGCCCCAAGGTACAGACCAGCCACTTTTGAGTGAGTCCAGCCTGCCCTATTTAGCTTTTGAAAGAGGTGATCTCGATGCGCAACAAAAATATTCTCTCCTTTTATAAATCTCCTCAACAGGCATGTTGAAGCATCAGCAATAATGGGAAATCCTATAAGAAAGAGGTTGATTGCATCTTGCGAGGTCTGCTGTTGAAGGATAATTCCCCCAAAAACTGCCCCAATAAATGTGCTCCCCACGTCTCCCATGAAAACTTTTGCAGGGCTCCAGTTCAAAAGCAAAAAACCAAAAATTGCTCCTGATAGTGCCCAAGAGGACGCAGCTGCCATAAGCAGACATCCGCATCCAGCAACCAGACCATCAAGACCATCCATGAAATTAAAAAAATTGATGATCGCCGTGATAATGACTACACAGAGAATCAACGACCATAGTGGAGCTGAGATATTAGATACGCTTACAAGTCCTACAGCTGTTATGAGCTGTGCAGCATAGCGCCATGTAGCCGGCAAGCCCTGACGATCATCTACTAATCCAACCATAGCTAGTGGCAGGCAAATGATTGGAATCCAGCGCATCACTCCCGCCAAAAAAATCCAATTAAATAATGTTCCAATCACAACAAATGAAACTCCCCCTCCACGGGGAGTTGGTAAATGATGAGAGCTTCTTGAATTTGGTATATCAACAAATGAATTCTTTAGAAGTGGTAATAACAATATAAGTGTCAGCCAGCTGAATATCGAGCCCCACAAAAACTGAAGGAACGCTTCCACCATTCAGCTAGCCGTAGGAAGGGGTAAAATCGGAAAGCCCTTAGGATCCTCTCCAATAATATCACAAACCCGTGTAAACCCCGATAAGTTACTACTCACTCTTATGACGGATTCGAAGAGTTTGGGGTCAAAAACTAGCAAAGGGGAAGCACAAAAGTAGAACAGTCTATCCGGAACTCTTATTATTTTACAATGCTTTGCTGGATCATTACTCGCCAGGTTTTCTTTTATCTTTATAAGCATGTTCTCGTAGCTAAAAATGTCATCACCACCTAGACTCAGAATCAGTGGCTCTGTACTTGTCCATTGTTTCGAGAGCATCTTGTCAGACTGATACTTGGCAACAACTGCTAATTGGGAGGCGTGGATTGGTTGCCTCATGCCTGAGTAACTTGGCAATAATACTGCAGGTGTGCATCTCATTATCCGGATGATCTTGCTTATGTTCTTATCTTGAAAATTACTAATTGCTCCGTAAACCAATGTTGGTGCTAATACTTGTAATGGGATCTTGAGAGCACTGCAGGTCTGTGCCAAGGAATTGTGGGCTTCTGTTAGGCGAAATACAAGATTCCGATCATGTTGACTAAATGCAAACCGTTTAGTCACAAAAGAGGATGACGAGCATGCAATAATGCCCACTAAATCATTTAAAACCTCTGGTTGATTTCTTGCAATCGCTTTAAGAAATGATGCAAGTAACCAAATAGGTGCAAAGCTTACCAGAACTCCCTTTATAGGTTGTAGGTTTACTGGTGGTAATTCAGAGAGATTACAGTAAATATGGCTTACACCCTGAGTCGTCACTACTTTTCGTCCCCATGTTTTGATCGATGTCCTATGTGCTAGATCAAGGAAGGCTGCTCCAGAGGGGTTATTGGCACCAAATAAGTTAATTAAAGTCATAATCTAAAAGTACTATGGATTCTCTGAACATATCGAAGCAGGAAGGGTATCCACCACTTCAACCCAAATCTCTGCCGGTAAGCTCTCATCACTTCTCTTAGTCTCCTTTTACTTTGCATGGCACTGACGCCAGAATCACCCATTAAAACCAAGTCAAGATCCTCAACAACTACATTGATATCCGCAAACTTCGATAAATTCAGGAAGTAATTAAGGTCCGCTGCTAGACAATAGCTTGTGTCATACTTATTTCGTTTACTTCTAGCACCTGGTCCAATTAATGTTGCTTGGTGTGGTGGTGTTGATCCATAAAATAATGATGATACGTAAGAAAACCTCCATACAAACCTACTCCTTCTTGTATAGTCATTTGTGTTTAAATTATTATCTGAGTATTTTGATGAAAAGTAAATTCCTGAACATACCAACATGTCCGGTCTGCCGGAGATTTTGTCATATTTCATCAGTCTCCGAGCGGCCTCTTCCAAGCATGAAGGAGATGCGGCTCTATCATCACTGCCCCAAAATAAAAGCCAATCATTAGTATTCTCAGCGAGAGAAAAACCCTGGTTCATAGCTCCGAATATTCCTCGATCATTATCATTCTGTGCTACCCATTGGAATCTAGGATCTTGTAAACACAGAAACTCAAGCCAAGTGCGGTGAGCTTTATTACTTGGCCCATCAATAAAGACTACCCGCCATGTATCCAGAGTCTGTGACTTTAAGGACTCTACTAGTGGGGGCAGAAGCTTATGGGAATTGAGAGTCGGTACAATAATTAGTATACGAATCATAAATCACGACGTATGATTACATTCTCTAGAACCAGAATGTCCATTCTTGTCCTTAAAAAACAATTCAGAGCTTCTTTTGATGTGCAAACAATTGGCTCATTCTCATTAAATGATGTATTTAGTATCATGGGAACACCAGTTTTATGAAAAAACGATTGAATTAACTGATAATAGCGACGGTTGTCTTCTTTTGTGACAGTCTGAAGACGACCGCTCCCATCTACATGAGTAACTGCAGGAATGAACTGTCTTTTCTCTTCACGTATGGAGTATACTTGCATCATAAATGGAACATCTCCATCTATCTCAAACCAGTCATAAACAGCCTCCCGTAAGACAGACGGTGCAAAAGGACGAAACGATTCTCTTCGTTTAATTTTGAGGTTGAGGATGTCTTTCATGTCAGCGCGTCTGGGATCACCGATGATCGATCGATGACCTAACGCCCTGGGCCCCCATTCCATCTTCCCTTCAAACCAACCAACGACAAGGCCTTGGGTTAGTGCATCAGCAACTTCTTCGCAGATACTGTTATCGTCGAGTTGACGAATTGAACAACAAGCATTAGCTAGTTCCTCAAGAATATTTGGTGTTTTCAGGAGAGAATCTATCTCTTTTTGACTTGATGCGTAGCCAAGGTATGCGTTATTCATAGGTGAGCATCTTTTCTGATATAATCTATGCCATACTTCTAATGCGGATCCAAGTGCTCCCCCTGCATCGCCAGCCGCTGCCTGCACATAAACATTTTTAAATTTAGTACGCAACGAGATTTTTCCGTTTGCAACTGAATTGGCGCCACATCCACCTGCAATACAAAGATTAGGACAACCATTCCTACTGTAAACTGAATCCAAGAGGTGATACAGAGCATTCTCATACATCACTTGTGCTGATCTAGCTATGTCCATATGGTGTTGTTGGATGGGCTCTCCTTCTAATCTTGCAGGCCCTAAGAGAACCTCCAGCTCATTGTCCCAGTGTTTTCCTACTACAGGCGTTCCATGACTCCATTGATGATCTAAATCCTTCTTACCTGAATGTTGAAAGTATTTCATGTCAAGTGAATAACTACCGTCGCTATTTAACTTTACAAGGTTATGCATCTGTTCAATGTATTTAGGACTGCCATATGGGGCTAAACCCATAACCTTATACTCATCACCATAATTGGGAAATCCAAGAAACTGAGTAATCGCTGTGTAAAATGCCCCAAGAGAATGAGGGAAAAAAATGTGACCATCAATGTTAATTTCACTTCCACTTCCATACCCCCATGCTCCACTTGCAAAATCTCCAAATCCATCAACTGATACAATAGAAGCATCACCAAAAGGCGATGGATAGAATGCAGAAGCCAAATGCGCGCGATGATGTTCAATAAAATGAAGCTCCGCCATAATATCCGTATTAGGAAATGCTTGCTGCAGTTGCTCTCTAAGGTTATTACGTTCTTGTTTGTTCTTCCATCTCTTTATAAGAAAAGCTGGATTTGCTCGTGTGCGGATTGAATAAAACACTCGTCTGAGTGTATGTGCTTTAGGCTGAGTGTTGATAGAGATATGATCTACTTCATTAATCCCTATACCTGCTTCGCTTAGACACCACCTTATTGATTCCCTGGGGAATCCTGCCCAATGTTTTTTACGTCTAAATCGCTCTTCTTCTACTGCTCCAATAATATTACCATCTTTGACTATTGCAGCAGCGGCATCAGCATGGAAGGCATTAATCCCGAGAATTAGTGTCATTGTCGGAGTCTGAGATTTTGAATGTTTAGAATGAGACTTTATAGGCTATGGAACTATTGCCTCAATAATAAACCTCACGAGGTATTGACTGATGATTTTTTCTCTGCATCAATTGAAATAGTTCTGATTTAAAGACAGATTGAGACTTCTCTTCAGATGCATGCTCTTGAATCCATTTACAAGAGTTTAGGGAGAGCATATTCCTTTTATCGCGATTCTGACATAGTTCTTTGATCGCAGAAGATAATGAATTAGCGTTACTATCAACGATCAAACCTGTCTGGTAGGGTATGACGTAATCCTCTGGACCTCCACAACGAGTGCTGATAACAGGCACTCCACATGCCATTGCCTCAAGCGCTGAGATGCATAGGCCTTCTTGATACGAAGGAATTACAAATATATCTAGTGTTCTTAGGAGCCCAGCTAGATCCGCTGGTTCCATATGAGGAAAGCACTTAACATGCTTCTCCAGACCAAAGCTCTGGATCATGGGAATCAAGTCAAGAAAATCTTTATCCCCCACCAAAAACAGCTCAATATCGTGACCCATTAATTTGATCATTCTTGTTGCATTCAAGAGCAAACTAATATTCTTACGAGGATCACAGAACCTACCCGTAAACCCGATCCTCCAACGGATTGTCTTTGAGTAGTCAGGATAAAAAATATTGCTATTTACTGGCATTAACATAACATGATTGAGTTGTCTGCCACTGATCCTAGTAAATTCTCTAGCGGTATATTGACTGAGCGATAAAATATTCCCGCATTTAGAACGAAGTATTTTCTTTTCAAGCAGAGCCAAAACAGGTTTATTTAATACTGAATCCAAGACTCGCCTTGGTAACTTAAAGCAACTCACTCGATTTCTCCTATCTGCTTCCCACGGGGTTGCAACCCAGGCCAAAAATGGGATGTTCATAAATACATAAGGCGTAGCGCATAAGGGATTCCCAGAAACTGATAAATGTAATTGACAGCCCCCTACAAGATCTTTCCATTTCTTTGTGGGAAGGTAATGGGTAAATTCAAGTTCGGGCAGCCACGAACCTAAACCAATTCCTTCGTAGTGTTCCAATGCACTTTGTTGGACAGATCTTGGACGATGGTTGAGTACTTTATAGAATGGGACGGATAATTCTGGCTGATTTCTCCAAGGTGCATACCATGCAAGAACTGGGGTAATGTTTAGATCCATAAGGATCTTGCAAACCCACCTTGTCATTGTTGGAACCCCACCATCGATAGGTTGTATGGTAGCTATCAAAGCTCTAGTTGATGTCATAACATGTAAGCCAGCCTGAATAAAAAAGTAGCAATCATAAGAAGAGCTCTCTGTTTTCTTTTACCCAGGCTATCAAATCAGTCACCCCAGTATAAACATCGACTTCGGGATGCCAATTCATCAAATTATTTGCCTTTTGTATATCGCAAATAAACACTGGCTGGTCTCCTGGCCGAGACTCAGCAAAATTCGGATTGATCGTCACTTCTAGTTTTTCTTCTAGAAACGAAAGAAGTGTTCTAAGGCATAGGGTATTTTCTACGCCACCACCGATATTAAAAGCTTGACCACTGATCTTGTCTTTATGGTTCCATGCCGCTTCGTAGGCTCTCGCAAGATCTTTAACATTGAGTACGTCTCTCGTTTGCCAACCGTCGCCATACAAGGTTATTGGCTTGCCAAGCATAGCGGCGATCGTAAACCAGGCGACCCAGCCCTGATCTTCAATACCAAATTGTCGAATTCCATAAATGCATGACTGCCTAAAACTGCATGTTTTCAAGTCATATATCCTAGCGTAGTCAATAGTATATTGGTCTGCTACACCTTTAGAACAGCCGTATGGAGAATGAAAATCAAGAGGCTGAAGTTCGTCAACTCCCTTTTTTAAGGATTCAAATAGGTATCCATTATCAGACCTTACAACTGGGATACCCTCCATACCACCATAGACTTTATTCGTTGAGGCATATAGAACAAAAGAATCGGGAGAATAAATCCGAACTGACTCCATCACATTGAAGCTACCTAAAGCGTTGATTTCAAAGTCTTCTCTTGGATTGGAGTATGAGGTTGTTACGGCAACTTGTGCGGCGAGATGTAGCAACATATCTGGCGTAGTATTTTTTACAATTGGATAAAAGTCACAAAATTCACGAATATCAGTATGATGAAAAGTAATATCAGGATAACTCTTTTGAAGCCATTGGAGATTCTTGTCTGTGCCTTTTCTAGATAGGTTATCAACTATGGAAACTTGCCATCCTCGATCTGCAAAATACTTAGCAGTGTTTATTCCAATAAATCCAGCTCCGCCTGTAATTAAGATGGATGGCATTGAACTCTTAAGGGAATTTTGAAATCCTGCTTATTGTAACATAATCTGTAGCCGGTAATCACTCGAGCTGCCGTACCGAATATTATACTTAGTTATTTTGGGTACGACTTATACTGGTATGAAGATTCAGGTAGAGGACTGCTTCTGCTATAACCCTCTGAAAAGCATATAATATTCCTTCCTTTCCATCTAAAAAACCACCACGCAGGACAAAGCAGTATAGAAAGACTGCGAAAGGCGCTAAGCATGTGTGTTTACGAAGCAAATCCTGAGCCTTTAAGTTTGAATCTTTCTGCTCAGTCAAATTCTTTGCCTCAACTTCTAGATATTTCTTCTGGTTCATAAGCCAAATACCAATTGGCTTACGATCGTCATGAAGAATCCTATGTTGAAGAGTGCTCCGATTACCATTAACAAAGATCCTATGTCCGTGGCCCTCATCAAAGTAAGATGCGAGAGTTCTTCTGTATAAAATAGTACGCGGGGGTAACAATCCTGACCGAATTGGCTTACCGTTAATACAGTACTGAAACTGAGCACTATAGCCACTAATAATACTGTCAGGAATCCTAGCAAATCCCATCATTAGGCTACATATCTCAGAACTTAATCTGGGGCTTAATATATAATCAGCATCTAAGCTTAAAACCCATTCTGATGATAGATTTTCTAAGCCAAAATTGCATTGTTTGGCAAATGTATCAAATTTCCTATAGACTACTCGGGTATTGCTAAACGATGAAATTATTTCTAGTGTCCTGTCTGTGCTGCCACTGTCAATAACTAAAACTTCAGGAACCCAGTGTATAGATTCTAACGTTCTAAATATATTGACATCTTCATTAAAGGTAATCACTAGTGCTGATAACAACCCAGAAGGCAATTGTGTTTTCTCAAAAGGGTGTGTAAATGACATTTAAAAATCTTATTTATGATTTGCAATTGTGTTTTTAGAAGCCAAGTAAGGAACCGCAAGAAAGGTCCCACATGAAAGACCTATCATTATTAAGACGAAGGGATCACTGTATAACTGTGATGCAGAGAAAAATGAAATGATGTTAACAATGGTGAATACAACTAGACCTGTCAAAACCTCGCATTCTGTATTAGACAAATAAACTCTTGCAATCCTGTAATTTCTAAAGTATAAAATCCCGATATTAACGAGCAGATAAAGCAGGAATGCAGCCCCTAAAGCCCCAAGTTCTACGATGACCCTTCCTCCACCTCCTTCGGAAACAAATGCCAAACTTTGCACACCACTTCGTGCTGCCCCTATACCAGTACTCCCAGAATTACTACCTGAACCAACACCAAAACCAAGAAGTCCGCCGATCTGAAATCCACGAATAAGGGCACCAATACCTTGGACAGACAATCGTTCTTGAGACTCTTCAGTCGTTAATGTTGCCGAACGATTAAAATAAGGTGTAAAGTTAGCCTGGAATTTCTCGTTAAAAATGAAGCCATAAGAACTTAATGTTAACAAAATTACCAATCCTAGACTTGAAATTGCTCTGAATAATCGGTTACCCTTTGAAGATAAAGTGTAGTAAAGAAGATACATAGAAATAAAAACTATTACCATTCCTAAAGCCTTTCTTCTACCGGTTGTTACAGTCAGAAAAGTTAGCCCAGTACTTAAAAAGAAATACAAATATCTTTGCAGGTCTCTTGATTCAGTCATCGCAAGTATGAATGAAAAACATGCACCAGCTGCTAGATGCCACCCTGCAATCTCGCTCGTTCTCCATAGACCAGACTGTCCAGCCCCAATACCAGTAATTTCGATACCACCACCGACTTCTTTCAAAAGGTTGCTTTCAAAACCTGACAGACTCAGAAGAATAGAGATTGACCACAGTGAACAAATGCTCACATAAATCAGAATGAACGTTCTTAAGAGTTTATTGTCGCAGCCAATGTGAAATCCAACCCAGAAAGCAATTAAAGGTAAAGTATAAAATAGGATACCGACTAAAGTTAACCTGAAGTCACCAAATCTCCCAAATGAATTTAACGCTTGAAATGCTAATATATAGATAAAAACTGGCATGAGAGTTACTATTCCTGGATTACTCCAACAAATCAGACCAAGATTCCAAAACCTAAACTTTGACTTCAAGAGTAAAAATGTAACCAGAAAACAAAGTAAGGACAAAACCCCAAAATAGGACGAATCTATCTCAGAAGCCTTCCTTATTGGATCTTGCATAAATCCAGCAATAATTGTGAAGATCAATGCTCCTCGCCATTGATACTCTGAGACTAAATAAATTAACAATAACGCAAGAAGAGTGATTAAGATAATCATAGACTAAATTAGTGAAGTACTCTTGAATAGAATGCTGAAAGTTGTCTTGCCACATTGCTCCATAAATAGTGCTGCTTAACTAATCTCCTTGATGCTTGTTTCATCGCTACAGGAGGGCCTGTCATTGCCTGATGAAGAGCTTGTGAAAGTTCATTAGTATTGTCTCCGATTATTATACCAGCTCCGTGTTCCTGGACCATATCTGCAACTCCCACGGAATTAGTAATGATAACGGGCACACCTGCGGCCATTGCCTCAACGGCTGATATTGCAAAATTTTCTGATGCTGAAGGAAGCACGTACCAATCCACACTTCTTAATAAATCTTCCTTGGTATGACCAGTGATATGTCCCATCCATGCAATTCGATTGGAAATACCAAGTTTATTAGCAAGTGTCTTCAACTTAAGGACGTAGTCCTGCTCTCCATCACCTGCTATATACAAATACCAATTACTATGATTGTAATAACTTTGCATGTAAGCTAATGCAGTGATAAGAACTTCGAGTCGTTTCTTAGGGTGAAGCCTCGACAAGAAAAGAAACTTAATGCAATCTTCTGGTGGTTTTTTAATCACTTTATCACAATCCTCATTAAAATCTACACCTAGACCCAGGAGAAGAGTTGGGCATCCCAGGTTCAATCTTAATACATCTTCTTGTTCAGACTTACTTGTGACATGGACTGCTACTGCATTAGATAAATTAGATCTCTCAATCAAGTGAAGCATGAGCTTTTTACGGAACTTACTTTGGGATAAACTCCATCTGCTTAGCTGGCCAATTGTTCTTATTATGTAGGGCTTTCTGTGCACTCTGGCTATAAGCATAGCAATTGTACTGGGGTAGGAGAATAGTGCGTGAACATGAATTAGATCGTAGTTTTGGATATAGCGCAGTAGCCAATAAGTTAAAGATGATGAGAATAAGAACTCCCTTATCACGCGAAACTTTGAGTCATGACAGGGTAGCAGCAAAACAGGAACATCTAGATGAAGAAACCATTCATTAACAATAAATTCTTCTTCTCTATACAAGGAATTATCGTTTGTGCTTAGAATTGATGCATCTACTCCCTCTGATCTCAAAGCCTTAACCATATCAAAGACAGCCTTGCTTGGACCACCTCTCTTTGAGCTGATAGAAGGTATGATATGTAGTATTTTCATTGTATTTTATATTTTACCCATGAATTTGAGACACTGCTTTGTGGATTCCATCAATTACCTGGTCTAAACTGTACCTCTCTTCTATTAGTCTTTTTGCATTTTGACCCATCTGTTTTGAAGACTCCTGATTTCTAACCATATAGTCCATGAGAAGAGATAACTGGGAAATATCTCCGCTCCTATATATGTATCCTGTTTGTTTATCATGCACTAAATCTTTCCCACATCCAACTTTATCAGATACTATTGCTGGTAAAGCGCAACTCATGGCCTCATTAATGACCAAACCCCATGTTTCATCATCTCCAGATGGTAATACAATACAATCTGAGATTGAATATGCCTCTGGCATCTGTGTTTGATTTAAAAAACCACCAAATGTAACTGGCAGGTTATTTGTTAATGCGTAATCCATACATTCTTGTTCCAGTTTGCCTGTACCGATCATCAATAGGTAGATATTATCTCCATGCTTACGACAAATATTGTTTAAAGCTTGCAAAAGGTCTAGTGGTCTCTTTTTTTCTTGTAGTTTTCCTGCAAACAAAAAACAAAAGGAGTCTTTCGGAATACTCCATCGGTTTCGTATTTCAGCAAAGGAACATCTTGCTTTATTTGCTCGTTCAGAAAAGAACTGATTATCAACAACATGAGGACAAAGTACTATTTGTCTCTGGCTCATTCCAAGTGATAAGCAAAAGTCTTGATTTTCGCTACCAACAACCAGCCCAACCTTGACAAATGATAATAACTTCTTATATATCTCCCTATTTAAGGTAGAACGATGTTTCATACCATTAGAGTCCATTCTCAAAATAATTGGTATGTTGCTAGTGACTAGAGCCAAAAACAGTTGAACCATCCCGAAAAAATGCCAACCCGTGTAAAGCACCACATCCGGTTTGAATGATTTAGTAACTCTTCTAAGGTCTGAAAAAGGCCTTTTAAGTCTTACGCCCAAAAAGCCAAATGCTAAGCCTTTTCCACATTCACTTCTAGCACAGGTGTACTCATGCCCTTCTAGCAAAGGTATGTCCCATTGAAATTCTTTACCAAAACCCAATGATTGTGAAATCTTGTCTGGAATCGTCAGATATAACACTTTTACTATATAGTCAGAACTCTCTGTTAGCTCCTTATATATAGGTGTTGTGTACTGAATGGGATGGCTAGCGACAACCAACAGATTGATCTTCTCCCCTCTAATTCTACCATTTCCTGAATTCCACAGTAGGAGGGCCCATAAAAAACCTCTTATCTCAGCAAAGAGAGTCAGAGGAATCCAGATTGGCTTTCTGAGATGATGTCGTGTTGTTATGCTTCGAATTAAATCTAGAGCAGACCTAAGAATAGCATTATGAAAGGGCTTTGTCTGTAAATTATAGTAGTATCTACCAACAGAATGGTCAGGACTTATTGTTGTAAGATGTTCACCAAAGGTTCTAGTACCACCACGTTCAGTCTTTAAATGATGGATAATTGCTTGAGGTTCATAAAAAATCCTATAGCCGTTTTTAACCCAACGATAAGCAAACTCTGCTTCAAAATGATAAGCAACCTTTACAAAGTTTGTATCAAAACCACCAAGCCCAATCGCAGGTTCACGAGGGATAGATACATTTCCACCCATGAAGCTTGTAACCTCTCTCGCATCTAGGCTATTAAATAAAAAAGGAGCACCATCCTCATCTGCCATACCTTTATGCCAAGGTTGTAGTACTCTTCCAGCAATAATGTGGTTTTCATCACTAGTGGCATATCTTCGATGTACCGCTACAAGATTGCTATCTGGTATAATATCATCATCTAGAAAAAGTACACGCTTGCCTCTAGCTTTTCTAAGTGCAATGTTCATCGCACGGGTAATTGAAGGAAACTGAATACGTACCCACCTTATCTTCATCTCAATATCCCACTGTTCTAGTTGTTTATGGATTTCTAAATCATGTTCAGTTGTTTGATCAATAACTAAAATCTCATCTGCTTTTTCGTTCAAATCAAGCAAAAATCGAATTGAATCAATGAGAACGGAGTCCCTTCCATATGTCGGGATTGCAACTGTTAATAACATTATCGAAGTGCTGCCAGTTTTAATCTGGCTCGAAGATGAGTAGGATCGTATTTTATTGCTAACCAGAAATACTTCTTTGCTAAGGAAGGATTATGTTGACTTAAGCATGCACCAATAAAATATGCGCCGTTGGCAACTTTGCGAGAGCTATTTTTGGACGACTTACATTTTTGTGAGTATAACTCAGCCTTGTTTAGCCAAA
The DNA here is from genome assembly GCA_041181185.1 of Cyanobacteriota bacterium. Taxonomy (GTDB): domain Bacteria; phylum Cyanobacteriota; class Cyanobacteriia; order PCC-6307; family Cyanobiaceae; genus Cyanobium. The sequence goes on from JBEGQC010000005.1 coordinate 208,352, forward strand.
CCTCCTCACTCTTCCCATCTTGCCTAGACTTTGTTGCAGAAAGAATGAAAAAAAAGAATCTCTCCTGTTCTTTCTTGCATGACCCGCTTATAGAACTTGAATAAAGTAGAGCCTCGTAATATATCTCTGGTATGATGACATGATCTCCTATCTCAAGCAATCTGCTCCATAGATCAACATCCTGAGCATAATAAAAAGACTTTCTGTAACCTCCTACAGCTTCATAATGTTTTCTTGACATCATCGTTGAACCGTGAATAATACCTTTTAAACCATTTATACTCTGCTTTGGATCTGTACATGCTGTTAATGCAGTTATGCCTTCTTCAGTTACAAACCTAACGTATGTTGAGCATAGACTTACATTATCACTACTTAATAAAGCTTTTGCCTGAGTTTCCAGTCTCCCAGGCAGAGATATGTCGTTAGCATCTTGTCTAGCAATAAACTTGCCTTTGGCCATGGCACAACCTTCAATCAGAGATACGGTTAATCCCCTCCTTTCCCTTGTTATAAACTGTAGCCTATTGTCTCGAATTGCAACTTTTTTTAGTATATCTAACGTATCATCGCTTGAACCATCGTCGACTACTATAAGTTCTAAATCAACACCCTGTTGATTTAATACTGAATCAATAGTATCTAACAGTCTTTTGCCTCCATTATGTACCCCCATCACGACAGAAATTAATGGATCATTCATTGAACTTACTCCTCACCTAGATCTTAGCACACTTCTTAACTTTGAAGCTGCCTTTCCCACCCTGCGCCAGCCAATGATCCGTCCAAACAAGGCATATACTAGAAAATCAAGACCATACCTCTTTCTTTTATTCGCTGCGAGCCGAGATAACTTAAATATGCTCTTTGATTCATCTTCAAGATCAATTTCTGCGCATTGTCGAGCCAACAAAAAACATTCCCTCGAGAACAACTTCATTTCACGATCAGATGTCGTTAAGCCTGCCTTTAGTGCACTTAAATAAATCCGCTGTTTTGCCAATATTCTATCCCTTAACTTTGCTGGATTCCTACAACCTCCATAACTCAGATGGTCAGTACTCAGATTAATTCTTCTTACACTAACCAATTCAGGACACCAAGCTAAAACGGCATTGTTCTGACCAGCACGGGCATCAAACTCCCAGTCTTCTTCGTTGATCAGATTTAACCAGGGTCCAATTCTTCTGATCAAGTCACCCTTATAGAGAGGCGAACTTGTCGTCCACCACCTCTCATTTAGTAGAAGAGGAAAAAGTCTGGTTTGTTCTCGTCCGGTTTCCCGAATTGGTCCAGTAAGTAGTGGCGGTTTATACGTATGATCTTCTTGATAACTCATCCCATAACATATGTCCGTGTCCATTTTATTGTGAAAAACCTCTACTTGAGCAGAGATCTTCCTATCAAGAAGTATATCATCACTATCAAGATACTGTATATAGACACCTAGTGCTTTCCTTGTCCCTAATTCCCGCGCAGCACCTGGTCCGCAATTAGCCTGCCATTCATATACAATCGTTGAGCTCCACTTTTTGCATAGAACCTGAATAATATGATTGGTTGAATCTGTTGATCCATCATCGACAATAATCAATTCGATACAAGAATAGCTCTGCAATAATACACTCATTACTGCTTCCTTTAAGCGTTTAGGGCGATTAAATACAGGAATAACAACTGACACAAGTTCTTCTTGAGGCATCCTTAATACCCTTCTGAATTCTTTCCAGACTCGAAGCTGTTGGCTAGCTGAAGATCACTGATTCTCTTATCAATATCAGAATTAATCAAACTCCAAGAATTCTCTATATTTACATTCTGCCTTGCTTCCTTCAGAGGTTGGCTTGGATGCCAAAGGTGAATCACAGGTGCATATCCCCATATCCATCGATTCAATACTGAGCACCTGTTCCAAAACTCATTGTCTTCTCCACCCCATCCAATAAATCTCTCATCCATTCCTCCGATACGCCAGTACCCTTCTTTTGTTATGGCCATGCTTCCCCCTGCCTCTAGATTCTGCACAATATACTCTGGCTTACATTGAGTAATGTGATCAAATGAATTGGTGACCAACACAGAATCGTTCTTGCTTAGATAAAAAACAAATCTTTTTGGGTTGATTACATCGTAGCCTTGATTGATCAAATTTACGATGTCAGCACAATAACTTCTCGGCACAATCATATCATTATCATGTAATAGTAAGACTTTGCCTCTTGCAACTCTCACACCCTTATTAAATGCTGCAGACCTATTGTAACCCGAGCCTGATCCATCTGACTTCATAAATTGATATCTCACCCAGCTTGGCAGATAGTCCCTAATACGGGGAGAAACATCCTGTTCAATTACAATACATTCAAGTGACACTCCTTCTTGACCAGCAAAATATGAGATTGTACACAACAAATGCGATAACCGCTCGACTCCTCGATGACCAATCAATATTGAAATGTCTACATCGATTTTATTCTCACTTGTTGGTTTATCCTCCTGTTGCTTAAACTCAGAATCTCTTAATGATAATCTTAGAAGCTTGCCTCCCAAGTACGTCCATACTTGTGGTGCGTATAACTTTGATGTGAAAGGCCACAAACATACATATCCGCATCCATTTGGACCTTCTGCTATCTTCTCCAATCTATTATGTAGTTTAAGATATTTGCGATTCTTTTGAAGAAAAATAAATTCATATACCCCTACATCACGTATCAGAACTTTTAGTTTCTTTATGCAGTGCTTCAATTTCGCTCGCATATCTAAGAATCTTGGTTTGATCTTGTAATTCATGAATGGAGTGGGGCCATTCACTTCCTGGATCTCTTGCATTTGTTCGATAAGGTAAGATTGATCTTAGTTGTTCACTAAGAGATCTCCCCAAGAGTGATTCTAACCTACCGCTTGGTTGCCCGTAGGCATACGAAGCATGAGGCTCCCGTGGCTTAGGCTTGTGACTCATAATCTCCATAAATACGATCTCCCATTGAGCCAGTGACGCCTCGGTTGAATATCTTTCAAGCGCTAGTCTTGTACCTTTCTTAGCTATTCTTTGTCTTAGTGTCGAATCTGTTACCCTCCTTATCTGTCTACATGCTTCATGAAGGTCACCGATGGGAAAAAGTAACGATGTCTCATTATGGATTAGCGCTTTCTCGCAACCATAGCCGATGTACTCCGAACTTATGACAACCAGACCTGCAGCCATCGCCTCCCATGCAACGATTGGCCCGGTTTCCCATTGCGAGGTTATTAATAGCACGTTATGATCACTATAAAATGAACCCAATTCTTGTTTATTCAATGCTCCCATTATCTTGACTTTCCCCTTGTTTATCAACGGCTTAAGGTCTTCCTGTAGCCTTTTTCTATACGGCCCATCACCTGCTATTGAAAGAGTATACACTATATTAGTATCCTCCATACGATGAAGGATGCCAACTAAATCTGACAGTCTCTTTTGGTTATTCTCTAATCGTCCAACCCATGCAATCTTCAGAGCATCAGCAAAACTCGATTGATCAATTGAGGGCCTTCTTGCAACACCATATGGAGCATAGTATATCTTATTACCGTCAATTACATTCATTGATCTAACCATTGATTGGGAAAGTCGATTCGTTGTTATTACACTATCCAGCAAATAGCTGTATCTCCTTATGTCTGCAAAGTAGTTTGATTCAATAGCATGAAGAGTAAGTACTATCCTGGATTCGCTAAGCCTTTCAGAAACTCTGTTAAATGCTTCGTACAAATCACCAATATTAACTCCGACAATAATGTCTGCACAATTATCTAATAAAAACCGGCTCAAACTCCTAATTCTTCCCTCTGGACTCCCACTACGATTGGAAAATCCTATTGCCCCTAGACCCTTAAATACATAATTGTACTCATCAACTTTATGGAATCTGTTATTTGGCACACCTATATTAACTTTATGCCCCCTAGATCTAAGCCCCATGCATACATTATACAACCAATCCTGAACACCACCAAGCAGGTATGCAGAAGGTGCAATAAATAGAATCTTCATCAATCCTCCCTATAGGCGGAGCGATTCAACCTTTTCATATAAACCAAATCTGGCTTTGTCCAATTTTGTTTTACCGTTTTGTGATATCTCACCGCTTCAGCCGTATGGTTCATATCTTTAATCCCAAAACCTCGACATCTTTGATTAAACCAGTCTGCTTCTAGAATAACTTCTTCTGAAATTAGAAAGTCTGACGATCTATCATTCATTAGTGTCATATCATTAAACCTAAATAATGACTTGTCTGTCCATTTACCCAGCCATCTAAATACTTTCAGGTCATTATCTAAATCTAATGTTTGCTCCCAGCACAATGTATCAAAAAACTTATCATATCTCCCTATATTAGTGTTGACCTCTTCCTCAACGTTTTCTTTTACACTAAGACTTTTAGATATGATATAATCAGATATACCGTAAACTAATTTTGTGCTGAGACTACAGGGCATTTTCTTCCCCTCAGGATAATTCATGAATTGACTGCTTAAGCGTGATATAGTAATCTAACGGCTTGATATAGTCTTCATAACATTGTCTGCAGTTCTCAACCATTAGAGCATGTTTACTTCGTATATATTCTATAGCATTTAAAAACTCAATGTAATTCTTAACCAGAACACCACAATCAAACTCCTCTAAAAATCTAAAACTTTCTTGTGATGATGCAATTACTGGTACACCCATTGCAATGAACATACAAAGCCTATTTGAGCTGACCCCCATGTTCTGAAATTGGGGAGCCTGGTTTGTGTATATACACATTCCTACATCCAATCCCCTTGATGACAGCCATGCATCCTCCCAGCCCAATCTCTTATTCTCTATAAAAATCCTATCACGAAAGCTTAGTGAGTTTAATAAAAACATAGACAACGCAGATACCCCGAGCGGCTGAATTACTGCGTGCAGATCCCTACAGTCTCTTACAGAATCTAGTAGCCAATCTGCCCCTGCTGTCATATTAAACCCACCCGATGAACCAATTACAAAAGCTTGATCAGGGAACCCCCAGCATTCTTTTATTTCTCGCTTACTTTTTGAATTGCTTTCTAGTCTTTCGTGGAAACATCCAGGATAGACTATTACTTTACTGCCTTTCTTCAATTTTGCGTACTCTTGTAGCAACTCGATTCTATGAGAATCATTCACTATGTTGAACTCTGCGTTCCGCATTGACATTTGACATAAAGTCTTCCATCTTTCGGAGCGATCTCCCCGATAACTGCCGCTTTTTATTTCGTCAACAAGACAAAAACTTTGTGCCCTGTACAGAAAACTAAGCAGACCAACAACTGCTAGCGGATCTTCACTCGTTCCAGAAAAACATTTATATGATGTCCATCTTGTGTTGATTAAATTTCTGAAAATCCACAACCATGTGTAATCCACCCTAAAGATTTTAACATCCTGACCGTAGTAATGTGGGTCGTTTGGATATCCAGGTGAAAAAATATCAACACTATATCCAAGCTCTAAGTAGGCACTAATTATAGCCTTGTTTGGTGGAGAACACATCAGTTCGGGTATCAGCAGGAAATGTGCTGCTTTCTTTCTTTTTTGAATATTCTTCATAACTTAAATCCAAATCTCTTCAGTAGTCTTGTAAGAAGCCTCCTATCTCGCTCCTCAATTATTGATGTTAGATCCTTATTAATTCTTACGAGTTCTTGGATTACGTTCTTCACTTGAGTTAATGCACCATTCTTTGCGTATACATAGCCAAGCTCTTCTCTCATCTTTATCTTCTGACTGACTGTCTTGGCTTCAGGATAATATCGCATTACTGCTAGCGTATCACTTATCATGATTGATTTACCTAATTCGGAAAAGCGAAGCCAAAGATCAAAATCCATCAATAAATCCAACTCTTCGTCAACACCTAAGCTCCTTTTCCATATTGATGATGTCCAAAAGCATGATTGTTGCATGATCCATTTATCATTATCCCATTGCAGCAGATTGCTGCGGGTTACTTGCATAGGATCAATATGTTTTAAAAACCTATCATTCTTATTGACTATACAGCCTCCGCCTACAACAATATCTACATTAGGATAATTCCTGAAAGTATTAACAACCTTTGAAAAAGAACCTGGCAAATAATAATCATCTGAGTTGATCCAGGCAAAAATATCACCAGATGCTAATTCAAAGCCTTTATTTATAGCATTAGACTGTCCTTTATCAGTTTCTGAGACTAAATAGGTAATGTAACTCCTGTAGTTGTCTAGTCGGTTTAGTGTTCCATCATTACTACCACCATCCATTATAATAATTTCGTAATTCTGATAATCCTGTTTTATAATCGATAGCAGTGTATCTTCAATAGTACCTGCTTGGTTTAATGTTGGGATTACAATGGATAACTTTAATTCGCTTAAATCTAATTCATTACGCCTTTTCTTCTTTTGGTCTTTCAAGACCTCTTCTGTCCATCCATACAGCGTTACTGTCATGACTCTGACACATATCCCATAGCTAATTTAAAATATAATAAGGTGAGAATAAATGAGATCGCCTTTGTACGCGTCTGATCTCTTTTATGTTCTTTAAGTATTTTTTCGGTTAATTGACGATCAATCAAACCTTCCAGTTCTCTATGGTTGTCTAAGATAAAACTCTGAACCTGATTATTACAATACCATGTTTTACTTAAGTCATATGTATCATATTTCATTCTTTGCGCAGGTGGAGTCCAATATAGTGGAGGAGCTTTGCTCAGCATCCGCCTCCGGCTTAAACCCTTCTCTTCTGGAAAATCTAAGAGTGCAGGGTAGTTCCGCTTTATTGCAAGTCTATGCCAATTTGATCCCAATTTCCAATTATCATTAAGACTCCATATTATCCTCAACCATTCTAGATTGTGGAACGGTGATCTCCATTGACCTGTTTCATTATACATTCGGATGCCATTTGCATAAAAGTTTGGCACTCTTTGTTCTAGATAATATTTGGTTCCCCCAGATAAAAATCCACCGCTAGCAAGTGTTGCATTCCTCCGGGCTCTCAGAAGTGTTCCGTTCGTGTTAATTTGATTTCTTAACCCATCGCAAAGATATGTGAGCTCGCTGTCTTTAAAGGTTTTATGTCTTGATAATTTTAACATCCAAAACTTTTCCTGCATAATCTTTGGAAACCCTTCCGCCATTAAAGACAGGAATCCTTTATCAAAGTAATAGCTTCTTGCAAACTCTCCTAAGGTACCTACGAAAAAACTCTGATCTTTTGGAACCAATGCCTTCTTTGGATATAAATAAGTATGCCAATGACAGGCTGGTTTCGAGCCATTGGTTATATATGCTATGCGTTGACCATTTTCAAGTAACTCATCAACAGATAGTTCCACGAGAATATGCTTAAGGCAAAACTTTTTAGCTATTTGGCTGGCTACTCTTACGTCGCTTGACTTATTATTCCCTAATGTCACTAAGGTAGGATAAATGCTTTGCTTAAGCATTGAGCTTAATATCGCCCTTGAGTCAAAACCTCCCGATAGCGATAAGTATGGACTATTACTAATCCACTTTAGAGTTTCAGAATTAAATACATCGACTGCATCAACAGCATTCGTTTCTGTAATTTTGAGAAGTTCTAGAAGCTTCAGTGACCTTAAAATCAAATTGCCGTCAAACTCTAAAATTGTACCTGCTGGTACCCTTGAAACATTTGGATGCAGTGTACGATTTTCAGTAAGATTTTCTAGCTCACACAAATCACCTAGTGATTCCCAATTCCAATCCCAACTGATACCAGCAGCTTGTACGATATCTAGAATATGCTGTCCATGGAAAAACTTGTGGCCATCGTAGAAGTAAAAATAGTGGATTGCTCCGATTTGTGAAGTTAAAATTACTACTCCCTCAGATGATTCGTATACTAAGGTATATTCTCCACCAAGTTCTCTAAGTTTATCTGTTCTTTTATCATGGATTGTGTCCCCGATCTCTTGTAAGCTCTTGTCGCAATAGCCGTATATCCGTATTTTGTATTCCAATTTCTCAAGGTCAACGTGTGAATGACCACGGTGTGAATTTATCACAGAATCATACCTCTCAAGTTCCAAGGGATTCATCCGGCTTTCTAAAGTCTTGAGGTTGGAGGTGTTTCCATGGAACTCACTACTTTATATCCTTCTCGCATTAATACTGATTCCTTATTTGCATTTTCAATGTCGGACATAACCATTTCATGAATCATTTGATTAAGAGTAATCTTTGGCTTCCAACCCAATTTTAACATTGCTTTTGTCGGATCTCCCAGAAGTGTATCAACCTCCGAGGGTCTGAAGTATCGTGGGTCGATCCTTACTACAATATCTTCTGTATCCATCCTTTTGCCTATTTCATTTAGACCTTCCCCTTCCCACGAGATTCCCCCCCATCCAAGTTCTTTTGCCGTTAGTTGTATAAACTGTCTGACTGATGCTTGAATCCCAGTTGCGATTACGAAATCCTCTGGTTGTTCCTGTTGTAACATGAGCCACTGCATTTCAATGTAGTCTTTTGCATGACCCCAGTCGCGGAGAGAATCTAGATTTCCCATGTATAGACATTCGTCTAATCCTGCCGCAATCCTTGCCAAACCTCGGGTTATTTTTCTTGTTACAAAAGTTTCACCACGACGAGGACTTTCATGATTAAATAAAATTCCATTGCATGCAAACATACCATAACTTTCACGATAATTGACTACAATCCAGAATCCATACAATTTTGCTACCCCGTATGGGCTTCTCGGGTAGAATGGAGTTTTCTCGGTCTGAGGAATTTCCTGTACAAGACCATAGAGTTCAGAAGTAGATGCTTGGTACATTTTTGTTTTGCCAGCTAGGCCCAAAATTCGTATTGCTTCAAGTATTCGAAGTGTACCCAGAGCATCACAATTTGCTGTATATTCAGGGCATTCGAAACTGACTGCTACATGACTTTGAGCAGCTAGATTATATATTTCATCGGGTTGAACTTGCTGTACTATACGAATTATATTCGTGGAATCTGTAAGATCTCCATAATGAAGTACGAACTTAGGATTATCTAGATGAGGATCTTGGTAAAGATGATCTATTCTGTCTGTATTAAAACTACTTGCTCTCCTTTTAATACCATGTACCTCATAGCCTTTGTTAAGCAAGAACTCTGCTAAATACGAACCATCCTGACCAGTGATACCAGTAATTAGTGCAACTTTTGTCATCTGATTAATCAGTCTTTAAGAATCAATTGGCTCATCAAAGCATACCAAGAAAATAGTGTCAAGTCACCACAGCCCGTTCCCGGTAAAACAAAATAATTGCTCTAGCAATACTGTTAGCTTACTCTACGCCTGCTTTTCTAAGCAAGCTTTTCACAGTTTCAGAAGGCTGAGCACCAGTTTGGATTCTTTTCTGTATCTTTTCAATGTCTAAGTTGCTCTGTTTTGTTCTCGGGTTATAGAATCCTAATTCCTCAAGGGGCTCGCCGTCTCTTCTGCTCGTGCTGTTTACTGCAACGATACGAAAGCTGCTTTGATTTTTTTTTCCAAAACGCTTGAGACGAAGTTTGATCATTAGAGATTTAATATGGACTAAGCTGCATACTAGCACGTGGCTTCACCTTGAAGAAATATTTCGAGTGTTCCAGAGAGTTCGCATCTACCAAAACGCTTTCTACGATCACAAGTCGAAAAAACCTCTCTTCTTTTTCACGTCTTTCCTCCTAACAGAATTTACTGTCACGCTTTTACCATTTTCTGTATTAGCAGATCTTCTTTGTCTTGTCATCTGTTCTTGCATTTGTGCAAAGTTGCCTTTTGCTAAACTTTGCATCATTCCTCTCATCCTTTCGAAATCTGATATGACCTTTTCCACTTCACAGTCATTGTAGCCAGACCCTTTTGCAATTCGTCGTCTGCGTTGAGGACTCTTCATCAATAGTTCAGGTCTACTTCTCTCTTCTTGCGTCATTGAGTCAATCATAGACTGTATCCTTCTAAGCTGCGTTTCCCCCTGCTTGAGTACGGAATCGTCTACTTTATTCATCCCTGGTATAAGTTTCATCAATCCTCCGATTGAGCCCATCCGTTTTATTATTTTCATCTGTTTTAAAAAGTCTGTAAAATCAAACGATGCCTCTTCAAATTTTCTCTGCATTGTCATTACGTCACTAATATCAACTTCTTTCTGTGCTTTATCAACCAGTGTCAAAATATCACCCATACCTAGTATCCTGCTTGCCATCCTTTCTGGATAAAAAGGCTCTAGTGCCTCAACTTTTTCACCTGTCCCTACGAATTTAATTCCTTTACCACTGACTTTTTTAATGGACAGGGCAGCCCCACCTCGAGAATCACCATCGAGCTTTGTAAGAATTGCTCCAGTGATTCCGATGCGTTGATCGAATGCCCTTGTAAGTTCAGCGGCTTCCTGACCTATCATTGAATCTACAACAAGTAAGGTTTCTTTAGGTTCTATATTCTTTTTAATACTCTGAACTTCTACCATTAACTCATCATCTATGTACAATCGCCCTGCAGTATCAACAATTACGACTTGATAGTTATCCTTAATCGCTTCCTCTACTCCTCTCGTCGCAATTTCAATGGAACTATCACCATCTTCCCCTGTATAGACTTCAATATCGATTTGTTTTCCTAGGGTGATGAGTTGATCTTTTGCTGCTGGGCGGAATGTGTCTGCCGCCACAAGTTTTACTTTTCGTCCTTTCTCTTTTAAAAATAGCCCCAACTTGGCCGCTGCAGTAGTTTTCCCTGCACCTTGGAGTCCAACCAACATTATTACTGTTATACCTTCCACTTCTCCCTCTAGTTCTTCATTCTTACCCCCCAATATATTTACCAGACACTTATGTACTATGTCAATGAACTTCTGTTCTGGATTTATTCCACGTACCACATCTATTCCTAATGCCTCCACCCTTACCTCTTCTAGAAATTCTCTGGCCACCTGTAAATTTACATCAGCGTCAAGAAGTGCTTTTCTAACTATTTTTAAGGCTGGCCCTATGTTGGCCTCCGTTATTTTATTTTGACCTCTTAGAGTCTTCAACGCATCTTCAAATTTGCCTGAGAGCTCTTCAAACATTTGCACTACCTACAAAATACTCTCTGATCTTAGTCCACCTTCCAGCGCCCTTTGTCATTAATAACTGTATATTTCCGTATAAAGTCATGCCTAGGAGTCAATTCTACTATCTTGCCATTACCGTCCACTCTCTGATCCTTATAATCAAGGATCACCTCAACCTCAATCTTATCTCTGGAACTTCTTAATATCTTAAGATCTCTGATGTTTACAACTATATTCTGAGTTTCACCTTTCTGTTGATCGATGGTGCGTTCAGAATCTAACTTTCCTAGCGCATTGCCCGTTGCAATTCTTCTAGCTGATACTGGTACTGGTTTACCTGCCAATGTTCCCTGTTTTATTGAAAACCACTGGTTCAAGAGAGCTTTCAGAAATTCTTTTGATGCGACCGTATCCATATCTCCAGCCTTTTTGGACCTTACATCAGTGTCTGGACTAGTTTTCACGACTTTTACTTTTGATTGCTCAACTTTCCCTGTGTTCTTGCTCATATGGTTCGCTAGAAGATATAGAAACCCCGAGATGATGCTTATAACTGTTATTGCGAGCACAGCTTGTTTTATCACTCTTGTTAATTCATCACTTACAATTCCTTTTCTTATCTGATTAATCTTTTGGTTAATTCCTCCACGGTTATCGACTCCTGTCCAGCTATCTGCTCCTCCCAAAAACAAAACTGTTTCATGATCGGATGACTTTTCCTGATTTTTGTTCAGTTCTGACTTTGAATCAATCCTCTCAATATATGTTATTACATCCCTATCACTAAAGTACGCCTCTAAATCTGGTTCAACTTCAAGATCTCTGTAGCCACAAAGTACATCTCTCTCTAACCACTCCTTACACCATTCACACTGTTGAGCCAATCTATTTGTTCCGTTCTCCTCAACCCACGCCTTCAATTCCTCATCCCCGAATTTTGACAACAAAACGTCAGCCTTCTCTATGTCCCCAAGTAATAAATATATATTTGCTTTGAAAGTTTCCAAATCTTGTGTGTCTATTTGATTCAGGACCTGCAATGCATCTACTAGCCTTTCAGGTTTTCGCTGCGCAAATCCTGATGCAACTAGCGCAATCCCAGTTAAAAAGCTGCCAACATCCGATCCCTCTTGACTCCAACCCTGGAACAGATCAACTTGTTCTTGAACATTTAGATATTTTCTTATCTGCCTCAAAAATGCTCTGAACTCATCGTCTGACATATATTTACTACTGTTTACTTCAAGTCCTCCTCGACTACTAACCATCTTTTTTAATTCCTCTATCCCCTGTGCATGTTCTTTCTCTGAACTATTTCTGCTGATTAAATCAAGGATATAAAACGGTTTCAATTCTTCTAACTCAGATATGAGCCTTCTTTGCATTATTTCAAGCTTTCCGTTATCTACCTTTCTTATCCTTTTTTTGATTATTTCAGCCGAGCTCTCAAAAAATCTTTTTGCCCTTAGCTGTTTTGCAAATTCCAAGCTTGCATTATCTATCAGTAGAATTAAGTCCTGGAATACTGTTCCATGTATCCCGATATTTGATTTCCATTTAGAGTAAATTATATTCCCAATCCTTATCGCTTCTTCGGCTTGGCCCGCTTCTAAAAGTAGGATCAAGCCTCCAATCTCGCTTCCCTGCGGAATTTCCCAACTTTTTTCATTATCGAAACCCGAATCTCTTACGTAATATTCTTCATAGATTCTCCTTTTCTCTGGTTCCAATAAGATTCTGCTTATTTGGGTGAGTATTTCATTGCGATCTTTTAGTGTCTTGTCGCTAAAACCCTCAAATCTTATTTCATTTAACCTTTTCTCAAGTATCGTGAGAATCTTTTTTTGATCAGCTCTTGGCATCACGCCAAGAAGTTGAAAGAGGTCAAGAGGTAGTTTCACGCATTTTCCATCGCACTGCTATTGTACTGGCACAGGCCTAAGTACATATGTTCGTATATCGATTCACTTTCGCCTTGTCTTAAAATCCTTTCATTCAATGGTTTCTCCATGACTGATCCCTTCAACCAAGCGCTACCAGACTCCCTTAAGAGCTTTTCTTCCCCTCATGACCAAACATCTGGTTATCCTTCTTCTCATTCCCAACGCGCAGCTTTCCTGATTAATGAGCCGCCCGTTCACGTGTTGTCGCCCGATATTGCAAAAGTCTTGTACCGTGATATGGTACTTGGCCGTCGATTTGAAGACAAGTGCGCTGAAATGTACTATCGTGGAAAGATGTTCGGCTTTGTTCATTTATATAACGGCCAGGAAGCTGTTTCTAGTGGTGTGATAAAGGCGATGAAATTGAGGCATGATTGGTTCTGTAGCACCTATCGAGATCATGTCCACGCCTTGAGTTGTGGTGTACCTGCTAAGGAGGTCATGAGTGAGCTCTTTGGTAAATCAACTGGTTGCAGCAAAGGTCGTGGCGGTTCCATGCACCTCTTCTCAAAAGAACACCACCTTCTTGGCGGCTATGCCTTCATTGGTGAAGGTATACCAGTTGCCTTGGGTGCTGCCTTCACAAGTAAATACTCACGAGAAGTCCTAGGTGATCAGAATAGTGATTCTGTTACCGCAGCTTTCTTTGGCGATGGAACCTGCAATATTGGACAATTCTATGAATGTCTCAATATGGCTCAACTATGGAAGCTTCCAATTTTATTTGTTGTTGAAAATAATAAGTGGGCAATAGGCATGGACCATAATCGGGCAACTAGCCATCCCGAAATCTGGCGAAAAGCCCATGCATTTGGCATGCATGGTGAAGAAGTTGATGGGATGGATGTCATCTCTGTCCATGATGCCGCTAATCGTGCAATTCAGCGGGCTCGAAATGGTGAAGGCCCTACTCTTTTGGAATGTCTCACATATCGCTTCCGTGGACATTCACTTGCTGACCCAGATGAACTCAGATCACAAACGGAAAAGCAGTTTTGGTCTGAGCGAGATCCTATTCAGCAATTTAAATCTAAACTTCTTGCCATGAGTCTTGTTAGTGAATATGATTTAAATTCCATCGACAAAGATGTTGATCTAGAAATTAGTGAAGCTGTCGACTACGCCCTACAGGCTCCAGAACCAGAATCCGATGAGCTCACCAATTACGTGTGGGCATAATCCCTGATATTAACCCAACCCAGGCCTTAAAACTTGATATTTCTTAGTCAGACCCCTTAATTTTCTTAGTGCTTTCAACTCGACTTGCCTGACTCGTTCGCGTGATATAGACATTATCTTTCCGATTTCTGTCAATGTGTGTTTTTGTTGATTGTGTAGACCGAATCTCAAAATGATCACATCCCTTTCCTGATCTCCTAATTGGCTTAACCACTTTTCTAATTGTTCCTTGTAGATGCCTAGTTCAATTTCTTCTAATGGCTCTCTGTTCTTAACATCTGCTATCAAGTCCCCCAAATAGCTTTTCCCATCACTTGCAGTTATTGGTTCGTCCAAACTAGATGTGCTTAATGTTTGTCGAATTATGCATTCCAACTCTTCAACGGGAATTTCCATTTTTTCAGCAATTTCACTGCGAGTTGGCATTGCACCCAAGTTGTGACACAGTTCTTGTGTCACCCTTTTTACAGATGCCAGCCTTTCACTTAAATGTGCTGGCAACCGAATTGATCGTGACTGAGTGGCTATGGCTCTACTCATGCTCTGCCGTATCCACCAAAAGGCGTACGTAGAAAACTTGTATCCTCTTGTGGGATCAAACTTTTCAACGGCCCTTTCGAGCCCTAATGAACCCTCTTGGATTAAGTCTTGTAGTTCCAGACCTTTTCCTTGGTATTTTTTTGCGACACTCACAACCAATCTTAAATTGGCTTTCATCATTCTATTTTTTGACTTTCTACCTAATCGAATGGCCCGCATTTCTTGTTCAGTATACTCGGATCTTCCATCGGCAATAATTCTCATCATGTTCTGTATATGATTACCAAGTTCGATCTCCTCTACTGCCGTGAGTAGTGGTTCGCGACAGATTGTACTGAGGAACCATGTAACGGAATCCCCTGTGAAGCTTCTTGTTGATTGGTCTCCATCGACCGATGTGAATGTCATAAGAACTTTTTACATACGACCATTATCCTGTACAACTTTAATTTCCTTCATTCCCTTCTGAATCTCTTTAGATTCATATGTTAGAGTATTGCCACATTCCCTTGGGTCCCAACACTCTGGCTCTGTATTCTGCATTCTAAGAGTATTATTCACTTCCTGATTAATGCGTAACGACTCTACCTGTTCTATCCTATCTTTTGACTATTTAGACTTTGACGTCTATTTGAATACGCGCACTCTCTATACTCTGGCTGGCTTTAAAATCACACCCCCATCATTAACTTATTCTTCCCTGGATCTGCTTGTGGTTCTTCGTGGCATTCCCACACAATCCTTTGGTGCTTTTTCTGGGGTGCTTCATGTTTTTGATTATGTAAGAGAGTTGTCTATCGACTATAGTCTATTCTTTCCCAATGCTTCTGAGATTGTTTATGTCTCCTTAGTCTCCCCATCGCACCTCCGCTTAGTGGATAGATTTGTCTATGGTTACGTTCCTGTATTTCCACCTATCTGGCGTTCACCCTCTTTTAAGGCAAAAGATCCTAAACCTGTACATATTGCAAATTACAAACCAATGAATAACGACTCTTACCAGCAGCAGCTTGTTAACCTAATCCATAACCGTTCTGTAAATGTCTATGGCGCGAAGTGGGATCGTATTAATATTAATGCGGCGCCAGTAAGCTATCTCACTGCCAACTATTATCTCTCAAAGTCTCTAATATGTTTTGGTCTGATGTATCCCTATCAACGAGGTAAATCTCTTTCTGGTCGTATGTGGCAAGCGCCACTACAAGGTTGCCTTGTCATTTCTGAAGCTGCAACCAACATATTCGATTGTCCTGGCATCGTCGAAGTCACACAGTTCAGCTCCGGTCTTATTCTCAAAAACACCGATCCATTAAGTCTGTCCATACAGGCCAGCAACTTCTGGTTTGAAAAAACACTGAAACTTGCCGCTGATCTTCACCTAAGCTTGGACCTCTCCCGCTTGCCTTTTGAAGTCTTCTACTCGCGTATTCTCCTTATTAAACAACATTTGATATTCTGCTTTGATAATAATCTCCTCTCTCCAGCCAAGCATTCATTTATTTTACTAAAAGCCCGGACTCGGTCTTTCGTGAAAAAACTACTAAATTAAATTACGTTATTCTGATCCTGTGTCGGAAAAAATTCTCGTATATTCTCTCTCTGATTCCTGCTCGCGGAATTTCGCCCACCCATTGACCAATTACTTCTTCTCCAAAAGGTGTAAGTCTTACCTTTTTTGTTAGCCCCTGACCATCCACCTCCCTCCGAAGAATCCCAAGCTTTATTAGCCATATGAAGTGATCCTCGGCTCTACTTTCCCCAAATGGGGCAAATACCAATTCTCTCCAGTCATTTCTCTTCACCAGTTCCTCACTTGCCATTGCTTTCTGAGCAACTTCATTATAGAAGGCTTTCTTAAAAGGTAGACACCTTACCGACCTTGATGCTCGAGTGAACGATCTGACTACCAACTTTTCCTGCTCATTTAGTTGTTGATCCTGAATCATTTTTTTAGAAAAAAATCCCTTGTCTGTTCAACAGACAAGGGGAGGAGGACACATTTGCTAAGGAATCAATCCAGATCTGGCATTGCCAGGGTCGGTTCAGCTTGCCGGTCAATGCCCTTTTCAAATCCAGCGGCTGCAGCTCTTGCCCTTCCAGCATGCCATAGGTGACCTACGAGGAAGAAGAACGCCAACACAAACTGTGTAGCAGCCAACCATTGACGAATATTGACATAATTGACTGAATTCGGCTCTGTAATGATTCCACCAACTGAATTGATGGATGCATTCGGAGCATGTGTCATGTACTCAGCAGCACGTCTAACCTGCCAAGGCTGGATATCGTTTTGTAATTTATCCAAGCTCAAACCGTTGGGTCCCCTGAGAGGTTCTAACCATGGTCCCCGGAAGTCCCAAAAACGCATGGTTTCACCACCAAAGATGATTTCACCGGTCGGAGAACGCATTAAGTATTTACCCAAGCCTGTTGGCCCCATTGCTGATCCGATGTTTGCTCCCAATCGTTGGTCCCGAACCAGGAATGTGAAGCTTTGGGCCTGGGAAGCTTCTGCGTTCGTAGGTCCGTAAAATTCAGAGGGATAGGCTGTGTTGTTAAACCAGATATAGGCTGACGCAATGAAGCTCATCAGGCTCAGCGCGCCAAGACTGTAACTTAAATAGGCTTCGCCATTCCAAATAAAAGCTCTACGAACCCATCCAAATGGTTTCGTTATGACATGCCAAATTCCTCCGAAGATACAAATTAACCCAATCCAAATATGACCCCCGATAATATCTTCCATGGAATTGACACCAATGATCCAACCCTCACCGCCAAAAGGTGCTTTTAGCAGATAGCCAAAAATTACACCTGGACTTAGTGTTGGATTTGTAATCAAGCGAACATCGCCTCCACCTGGAGCCCAGGTGTCATAGACTCCGCCAAAGAACATCGCTTTAAATACCAATAAGAGCGCACCTACTCCGAGAAGAATAAGGTGATAACCAATAATATTTGTCATTTGATTTTTATCCCGCCAGTCCTGTGAGAAAAACGCAGAGTAATTCTCGAGGATCTCAGGTCCTCTTAGAGCATGGTAGAGGCCCCCAACGCCCAACACAGCTGAACTGATTAGGTGGAGAACTCCAACAACGAAAAATGGATAGAGGTCCGTCACCTCCCCACCTGGTCCAACTCCGTATCCAAGAGTGGCAACGTGGGGGAACAGGATTAAGCCCTGTTCGTACATTGGCTTATCAAAGGTGAAGTGACTCACCTCGAACAGCATCATCGCACCGGCCCAAAACACCATCAGCCCAGCATGAGCCACGTGGGCTCCAAGAAGGCGTCCGGATAAATTGATGAGACGAGCGTTACCAGCCCACCAGGCGTAGCCTGTTGAGTCGATGTCTTTGCCTCCAACGGAGACAAGTCCGGGATTAAAGGGCGTTTCCACGTGGCAGAACCTCTTCAGGGAAAACGAATTTTTCGTGGGGTTGATCTGCAGGAGCCATCCAGGCGCGCAGCCCCTCGTTGAGAAGGATGTTTTTGGTGTAAAACGTTTCGAACTCAGGATCCTCTGCAGCGCGGATTTCCTGCGACACGAAGTCGTAGGCACGCAGGTTGAGGGCTAGTCCGATGATGCCGATGCTGCTGGTCCAAAGACCCATCACTGGCACGAAGA
>JBEGQC010000006.1:0-223765 GCA_041181185.1 Cyanobacteriota bacterium
TAAGGAGACTCTGGAAAATCAAGCCAGTTCACGGGAGAATAAGTCTCTAACCGCAGGTCAGGGCTGGATTGATGGCCGGCAAGCAGCTGGGTTTTGGTGATTACGAGCAGAGCACGGCCAAAAAACAGACCAAGCGGGAGAAGTTTCTCTCTGAAATGGACCAAGTGGTGCCCTGGCAGCTGTTGATTGACCTGATCGAACCCTTCTACCCAAAGACAGGCTCCAAAGGAGGCCGGCCGCCCTATCCGCTGGCGACCATGCTCCGGATTCACCTGATGCAGCAGTGGTATTCCCTGAGTGATCCAGCCATGGAAGATGCCCTGATCGAGGTGCCTGTCATGCGACGTTTTGCTGGGATCGACATCATGAGCGAGCGGATCCCAGATGAGACAACGATTTTGGCCTTCCGCCACCTGTTGGAAAAGCACGATCTTGGCAAGAGAATCTTTGGGGCCGTCAAAGCCCATCTCAAGTCGCGAGGCATGGCCATGAAGCAGGGCACGATCATTGATGCCACCCTGATCGCCGCTCCATCCTCCACGAAAAACAAGCAGGGCGAGCGGGATCCAGAAATGCACCAGACCAAGAAGGGGAATCAATGGTATTTCGGCATGAAGATCCACATCGGGGTTGATGCCAAGAGCGGTTTGATTCACTCGGTGCAGACCACAGCGGCCAACGTGCACGACCTCACAGCAGCGGCCGAGTTGCTCCACGGTGAGGAGACAGTGGTTTACGCAGATGCCGGCTACCAGGGAATCGCCAAGCGCCCTGAGATGGCTGGCAAGGCGATTGAGTTCCGTGTGGCCATCAGGCCAGGCCAACGTCGCGTGTTGCCGGACACAGCGGAAGGGAGACTGCTCAACCTGATCGAAATGGCTAAAGCCCACATCCGAGCCAAAGGGGAGCACCCCTTCCGAGTCGTGAAGCAGCAATTCAGCTTTCAGAAGACAAGGTTGAAGGGGATGGCGAAAAATCGCTGCAAGGTGCATGTGCTCGCCGCGTTGGCAAACCTGTTCATGGCTCGCCATCTGCTACTGGAGCCGACATGAACAGGGGATCAGTGTGTCCATCTGGTCAAATCAGGGCCAAGTAGGCGAGGAAAAGGGCTGACAATTAGGCCAAATCTGACTAAATCGACGGTCAGAGCACAAAGAAAGGCTCAGATTGAACAGTTGAGACGCTTTTGGGTGTACGAAGGCGTGTTGGCCAGAGCTTCCCTAAGGCAAGTTGGGTGCGGAGCCAGAGCGATCAGCACGAAGAGGGAATGAGTTTTGTATCACGTCGAACGGTGTTAGACGGACCCGTATAAGACTCCTGGATCAGACGGAGGTCTTCAGAAGACCATGGCCACGACAGGGTTCTGGCCATATACTCAGCTTTCCTCCCCGGTTTTATGCGGCCAAAAAAGCCAAAAGGGGGGTTTTATGCGGATCCGTCCAATCAGTGTTGATTTGACCGTGTTTTTACGCTTGCTAGGGGTGCCTAGAATCACTGCACGGCAAATCAACACTCGCTGCAACCGACACCCGCCTGACGTTAACCGCCCGACGCTCGAAGAGCGGAGGAGCGGTTGAGCTAAATATTGGAAGGATGCGAGGGACATGCCAATGGCGAAGATGCCGTCGAGTTCGTGGTGGGGCGATACCCGATATACTGCTCACGAGCTCGGAGTTTGATTAACACTTACAACGTTACTAATTCCATAGGTCGCGCCTGGCTCGAATCAATGCTCAAACTCTAGCAATCAGCACTGATGAGGATCTCACGCGTTGTAATTCAGAACTGGCGTTCCGTGAAGGATGCAGACTTCGCGCCTTCCGATATGACGGTGCTAGTTGGCGCCAATAATGCCGGCAAAACAAATATTCTTAGTGCCATTAACTTTCTACTTGGAGATCGATGGCCGATGCCGGGAAATCTTCTGGATAGTGACTATTTTCTAGGTGATCGTAGTCGCGATATCTTTATTCGGCTAGATTTTGAGGATGCGCCGTACCGGAGGATTGAATTCGATACTTCACGCGAGCGCTACACAATGAAAGCCTACGATGGTAGAGGCTATGAATTTCGTGGATTTAATAATGAAGAACGAGCTAGGCTGGCGTTCGCTTATGTCGATGCTAGCCGAAACTTTGATCGCCAGTTTGGTGTGTCCCGCTGGACGTTGTTTGGCCAAGCAGTTCGTCTACTGCATGACGACCTTTTGCAAGCAGGTAATACTCGACTCCCAGATCTTCGACGACTGCTTGACCAAGCCCATGACTTACTGAAGACTGATCTTTATAACAGTTTTGAAACTGCATTACGGGATGCATTCGCCGAGCAACTCAGAACCTCACGTTATGACGTTCAATTTCAGTTTCGGACAATAGACGAGACTAACTTATATCGCAGTCTTTATCCGACACTTGTGGAGCGAGGTCAGTTTAAGTCTCCTAGCGAAGCAGGCTCAGGAGTCCGCAATCTTCTGGTTCTCGCTTTATTCCATGCATTTGCACGCGCGTTTAGGGGAGGAGCAATCCTAGGCATCGAAGAACCTGAGCTTTTTCTTCATCCTCATGCTCAACGGAGTTTGATGGGGCAATTTGAGGAGTTGGTCTCAGAGGGGAATCAGCTATTTGTTTCCTCGCACAGTTCAGCTTTTCTTGACATTACTCGCCCAGAGAGAGTCGTGCTAGTTGAGTGCAGGGAAGATGAAGAAGGAGAGTATTGCACGAATGTCCGTACCACATCTGCGGAAGCGCTACTTGAAAAGCGCCAGCAGCTTCATCCAGAGAGGGCAATGACCTTACCCTCGATGAGGGCATTCATGCGCAATATCCGTACAGCAGAAATGGCTGAACCTTATTTTGCAAAGCTGGTAGTTGTTGCAGAGGGGCCTTCTGAGCGTGAGGCTCTTCCACTGCTTTGCTCACAGCTTGGCCTGCATTTTGACGAAGAGGGGATTTCAATTATTGCTGCGGGTGGGAAGACTGCTATTGATACCTTGGTGCATGTATATCAGTCTCATGAAATCCCGATTTACGTAGTTTTTGACAACGATCATGGAAAACCAACCGAGCGCAATGCAAACAAGGTTATGTGTCGCTTGCTTGGAATTCCCGAAACAGAGGCTCCGGCCCCTACTATCACTTCACTGTATGCAATTCTTGATGAGAATTGGGAAACTCAGATGAGATCTGACTTGGATGCCATTCAACCTGGTCTTTACGATCAGCTTGTTGGTGAAGCGCAGCGATGCCTCGGAATAGAATCAGGCCGCAATAAACCTCTTGTTGCTCGCTTTGTTGCAGAGGGCTTGGCCCACAGAGAAATAATTCCTGACTTTATAAGTCAGATAGTTGCGCACTTAAGATCCATGCTTTGACTCGACAATACTACTGAAATATATTGTATCGAAGATTGCCCTGCAAATCTTTGGGACCTTGAGAGTACAGACGAAAATGGTACTGAAGAGGATGAGTTCCCGTTTTGACAAAGCTTTGATTATGGCTCTCACGTTTAACGCTCAGAACGTTCGACTTGGGTGCGACTGGTTGTAAGATCTTGAGATGCCTCTTCAGTAGCGGCCGTCATTTTGATCTCAGAATGATATATCAAGCAACCTTCCAACAAGCCCCTCGAGTGGACAGGCCACCACCAGCCCTCCGCTGCTCCACCACAAGACCCTTGCCTGCCACTCAGGGGCAGCGTTGGCCGGACCCAGTGAGGATTTCCCGGAAAGACCAGATCGGGGCTAGTCTATAGAGCTGCAGAGGAGGACCATGGCAAGGCAATTTGATGTCGTTGTCGAGAAAGACTCGGATGGATTCTTCGTCGCCAGTGTGCCTGCTCTATCTGGCTGTCACACACAGGCTCGCTCTCTTGATGAGCTGATGGTGCGTATTAAGGAAGCTATTGAGCTGTGCCTTGAAGTTCAAGAAGGTGATGTTGAGCAACTTGACTTTGTAGGAGTTCAGAGAGTTACGATATAAGAGTGACGAAGTACTCAGCGGTTACGGGAAAAGCCTTGATTGCGGCACTCAAGAAGGCTGGATTTCTTGTGCAGAGGGTGAAGGGCAGCCATCATTTTCTTCGGCATCCAGATGGACGGACAACAGTTGTGCCAGTGCATTCCGGTGAATCAATCGGGCCTGGGTTGCTGGCCAAGGTTCTACGTGATGTAGATCTCACAAGAAATGAACTAGAAGAGTTGCTTGTGTGAGCGAAAAGGCCGGGCAACAAGCCCCTCGAGATGGACAGGCCACCACCCGATCTCTGCTCCGCCACCCCAGGCCCCCCTGCCTGCCACTCAGGGGCAGCGTTCGAAGCATCGAGGGGAGTCCTGAGGTATCTGCATAGAGTGAAGGGCACTTGCATCAAGCCATCAACAAGTAACGCAATCATTGGGTGAATCCAGTCCACATTCATAAACACCATTCTTAAGTCATCCCCATCGCCTTAATTTGAGCTATGTTGAGGACATGAATCTAGGAACAGAGATGACCACAGCCTCCACCTACACAGCTGTGATCCGACAAGATGGTCCATGGTGGATTGGATGGGTGGAGGAGATTCCAGGCGTGAATGCCCAGGAAGTGAGCCGCGAAGCTCTTCTCGAATCACTGAGGGAGATTCTGCGAGAAGCTCTGGAATTCAACCGCCAGGATGCGTTGGAAGCCGCAGGGCCAGGGGCAGAGGAGCTTGCCTTGATCCTGTGAAACGTAGAGATCTGCTTCGTTATCTCAGCAGCCATGGCTGCGAGCAGCTGAGGGAAGGTGGCAATCATTCATGGTGGTGTGGAATCCTTCACAGAATCGCCGCAGCTCAATCCCGCGACATGCTGAGATTAAGGAGTTACTCGTACGAAAAATCTGTAAGGATCTTGGGCTCCCTCCTCCTTGAGTCAAACAAAGAGTCATTGTTGTAACGGATCCGCATACCTTGCCTTCAGGGACGCGACACTCCGAAACCTCCTCGAGTGGACAGGCCACAACGATCGATCTGCGATGCCCAGCCCCCCAACCGAGCCGGCATCGCGCAAAACCCCCACCCTTCCTGCCCCATCCCCGCGCCCCCGGTAGCCATGGCGACAAAACCAACCCCCCGCCCCTGCTGAGCTAAGGGCGCCGGTCAGCGTCGTCGCCGGTTGCCAGCCCCGGCGCGGTGTTTGGACGCCAGGGGATCTTGCCCGCCAGGCCTGGCCGGCCCCCCTGATGACCTCCCCCCTTGCAGCGGCCCGGGCCCAATGCCCCTATTGCGGCGTGGGCTGCGGCCTGGAACTCAAACCGCCTGATCCGCCGCAGCCAGGCGGCCCCACCCCCGAACCCATCTGGACCGCCCGGGGCGACCGCCACCACCCCTCCTCCCTCGGCCAGGTGTGCGTGAAGGGCGCCACCGTGGGTGAAACCTTGCACCGCAACCGGCTCACCACGCCCCTCTGGCGCGAGCGCACCGATCAGCCCTTTGCGCCGATCAGCTGGGAGCGGGCCATGCAGCTGCTGGTGGCGCGCATCCAGGCCACGCTGGCCAGCCGGGGCCCCAAGGGGTTGGCGATCTATGGCTCCGGCCAGTTCCTCTCGGAGGACTACTACGTCGCCAACAAGCTGCTCAAGGGGGCCTTGGGGAGCAACAACTTCGATGCCAACTCGCGGTTGTGCATGAGTTCGGCGGTGGCGGGCTACGCCCGCAGCCTCGGCTCCGACGGGCCTCCCTGCTGCTACGACGACCTCGATCTCGCCGATCTGGTGGTGCTGATCGGCACCAACACCGCCGAATGCCACCCGGTGCTCTTCCAGCGCCTGCTCAAGCGCCGCCGCCGCGAAAAGGGGGCGCCCCGCCTGGTGGTGGTGGATCCGCGCGCCACCGACACCGCCGCCGCCGCCGATCTGCACCTGCCAATCCGCTCCGGCACCGATCTGGCCCTGCTCCATGGCCTCGGCCACCTGCTGCTCAAAGGCGACGCCCTGGACGACGCCTTCCTTGCCGCCCACACCGAAGGCTTCGAGGATCTGGCGCCCCTGCTGGAAGCCTGGACGCCGGAGCGCACGGCCGCCGTCTGCGGCATCGA
This sequence comes from Cyanobacteriota bacterium, assembly GCA_041181185.1. Classification (GTDB taxonomy): domain Bacteria; phylum Cyanobacteriota; class Cyanobacteriia; order PCC-6307; family Cyanobiaceae; genus Cyanobium. The sequence continues at coordinate 6,053 of JBEGQC010000006.1, forward strand.
GGAGGCGAGCCTGCGCCAGCTGGCTCGGTGGTGGGCCGAGAGCGGCGCGGTGCTCAGTCTCTGGTCGATGGGGGTGAATCAGCGGCGGGAGGGCACCGCCACCGTGGCGGGCATCATCAACCTGCACCTGCTCACCGGCCAGATCGGCCGGCCCGGCGCCGGGCCCTTCTCCCTCACCGGCCAGCCCAATGCCATGGGGGGCCGGGAGGTGGGGGGCCTGGCCCAGCTGCTGCCGGGCTACCGCGCCGTGGCCAACCCGGAGCACCGCGCCGAAGTGGAGCACCACTGGGGCTTCGCGCCGGGAGCGATCAGCACCGAGCCCGGGCTGGCGGTGTGGGAGCAGATCGAGGCGATGGAGCGGGGCGAGCTGGACCTCTGGTGGGTGGCGGCCACCAACCCGCTGGTGAGCCTGCCCTGGCTGGATCGGGTGCGCGCCGCCGTGGCCCGCTGCCCATTGGTGGTGCTCAGCGAGGCCTATGCGGGCACGGAAACCGCCGCCGTGGCCCACCTGCTGCTGCCAGCGGCCCAGTGGAGCGAGAAGGCCGGCACGATGACCAACTCCGAACGGAGGGTGACCCTCTGCCCCGCCTTTCGCGAGCCGCCAGGGGACGCCCGGGCGGATTGGGCGGTGTTCGCTGAGCTGGGGCGGCGGCTGGGGTTTGCGGAGCAGTTCGCCTGGACCTCAGCGGCCGAGGTGCACGCCGAATTCGTGGGGCTCACCCGCGGCCGCCTCTGCGACATGGCCGGCCTCAGCCACACCCTCCTGGCCGACCACGGCCCCCAGCAGTGGCCCTTCCCCGCTGGCACCGCCCCCGGCGGCGGCGCCAGCCGGCTCTATGGCGATCACCAGTTCCCCACCCCCAGCGGCCGGGCCCGGCTGATCGCCGAAGCGCCCCTGGGCCTGGCCGAACCCCCCGATGCCGCCTACCCCCTGGTGCTCACCGTGGGGCGCTATCTCGCCCATTGGCACACAATGACGCGCACCGTGCACGTGGAGCGGGCGCGCAAACAACACCCGGGCCCCGTGTTGGAGGTGCACCCCAGCGACGCCGAACCCCTGGGGCTGGCCGATGGCGCCATCGCCGTGGTGTCCTCCCGGCGGGGCAGCGTGCGGGTGCCGGTGCAGTGGAGCGAGGCCATCCGGCCGGGGGTGGTGTTTCTGCCGATGCACTGGGGCGCTTCCCAGCCCCAGGCCTGCGAAGCCAACCGGCTGATGCACGAGCTGGGCTGCCCCCTCTCCAAACAACCCGAACTCAAGGCGGCGGCAGTGCGGCTGGAGGCGGGTTGAGGGCCGGGGGGCGGCTGAAGGCGGCGGGGAAGTGATGCGGATCTGCCGCACATCAAGCTGGTAACGATCCGGGCAGCCACAAGTAGCCATGACTAGTGTTGCTAAAAACGACGCTGAAAAATGACCATTTTCTCTACCATTTTGTTCCATAGCAAGCGTTGCGTCTCGTCAGCCATCCCGTCCTTGATTCCCCCCAGCAAGGCTGCGCCTTCCCAAGCCGCCACCCGCCGTTGGTCCCCTCTTTTCGCCATGGCGCTGGCCCTTCCCCTGGCCGGCTGGCTGCAACCAGCCAAAGCGGCCACGATCTTCTCGTACATCAGCAGTCCCTACAGCACCGTCGGGGGAGGCGAAAGCGCTGTGGTGGGGCCGGCCGATGGCTTTGAGATCACCCCCTACAACTATGACAACAAAACCATATTTTTTGCCATCAATGATTTTCAAACCAACCCAAATCCATGGCAGAGCCGTTGGTGGTATCTCAATCTCACTGCCCCGACCGATGCGCAGCTGACGGTGGGCGTCTATTCGAATGCTGCAAGATTTCCAGATGAGGGCAGCTCAGGCGGCCTCGATTTTTATGGCAACGGGCGTGGCAACAATTCACTGACCGGCTCGTTCACCATCTGGGAGTTCAGCCATGCTGAAGACGGCACACTCCTCTCGTTCGCGGCGGATTTTCTTCAATACGACGGTGGCAACCTTGATGCCTGGAGCAAGGGGGCGATTCGCTACAACTCTGATGTGGCGATTGAGCTCACGCCTGAGCCCTACACGCCACTCCCGCCCCCGCCAAGCCCGGACGATCCCATCACCGCCATCGATCCTCCTGTGGTCGTGGATCCACCGGCCAGTCTGGAACCACCCGTGGTTGACCCACCACCCATCGCCATCGAACTTCCCCCTGCTGAGGATCCACCGGTGGCTCTAGAGCCGCCCCTTCCGATCGACGACGAAGGTTGGATTGTTTGGGGCTCGATCTACAGCGGGGGAAGCTTTTCCTCATCGGGGTCCACCACCTCAATCGGATCCATCAACGTGCTCGAAGCCACCACCATGGGGGCTCCCGGCCCCCTGCCCATCGCCGGCGCCTTCGCGGGTTGGGGTTGCGCACGCCGCCTCAGGCGCCGCTGTCGGGCAGCCATCAACGGCGCAACCGCAGGCCCGCTCACAACTCAGCGTTGATGACGCGGCGACGATAGGGGCGCATCAATTTGTGGATCAGGCCGATCTGCTGCAGCCTGTCCGTGTAGGTGGGCATGTTTCGCTCACGCAACATGAACGGCGGGCGACGCGGCGCCCCGGAAGCGATCAGCTCGAGGTTGGTCTCCGAGGCAAGCGCCATGCCAGCCTCAATGCAGGTGTTGAGGTTGTCGTCGGTGAGATCAGCCAACACCAGAAAGGCTTGGCAGACAGCGCGGCGGACTGCGGCATTGACATTCTCCGCATTCCCCTCATGAACCTCATTGCCAACCTTGGTGGGCATCGACGTGATGCGTTGAATCAACTGACGGATCTGACTGGTCAACCGTGTATCCGCAGACTCCAGATCCATGGCGCAAAACACATAGTGGGGATGCGGTGAGGCTCGCCAGCGATCCCACAGCGATTGCAGGGGCGCACCCACAACCTCAGGCAGGCTGTTGGCCTCCGTCTGCATCGGCAGCCATGAACCAGCCTCCTCCTCGGGGGGAGTGACCCGTGGATCGGCGATCACAAGGGTGGGCAAGCCAAGTCGCCTGGCCAGATCCACTTCGCGAAGGAAATACTTATACGGCCCTTCACTGGCAAGGGCCATCCCTTCACCCCGAAAAGGAATGATGCCAACGAATGCTCCACAACTCGAGATGATCTGCTCGATGCGATTGCCCGCTCCAAAGCCCATTTGATCTTTGGAGTCTCCGATCAGGCGGAGCCCTTGCTCCACCAGACATCGGCACACCGTCTTCGCACTCGCGTTGTCATTGGCGTGCCAGGAGGCACTGATATAAACATCACGCGACGTAGCAGGGTTGGGTTGTTTTTCACCCGGATAGAGAGCGCGGATCACCTCCACCGCCAGGTCGGCAGTGAGAACTGCTTCCGGAACATCGATCCATGAGATTCCCTTCATCAGCGACTCCACATTGGCATTGGCCATGCGCAACACCACCATCCTGAATCCCTCGTCATTAGCGCGTTCATCCATGGCTGCGTTGTATTCGTTCTGCACCCAACCACGCGACAGGGATTCATCTGAAGCCACCAGAACGATGGCCCGACAGCGACCGATGCCCTTCTGCAGATCGGTTGCCAATCGGGCACCCGCCGCCAGGTCGCGGCAATCCCACCACACTTGAAAACCGGCCACATCCTGCAACCAAGCGTAGAGGCTCTGAACAAACGACTTTTCCGCATGCGCGTAACTCAGAAAGATGTCGTAGTCGCGCTTGTTCAAGGACAGTCCCATGGTGGCGCTATCGAACAGTCAGGACGAATGTCCGTCCTCACCCTACCCCCATTGAGGGAGTCCCGCATGGCGATTGGCATGGCCGCGCCAACGCGGGGGCGAGGCCAGATCTGATGCAGACCGCTACATTTCTATACAGTCACACCATCTTGTGCGTTTTGCGGCCATACTCAATCTATGCGGATCTGAAGTGCCACTCAGAGACGTGAAAAACGTCATTGCATCTCCAAAACTTTTCGCCTCACGCCACCATGCGACCCCTCCGCCACCTCTGCAGCCTCCCCTGGGCACAGGTTGTTGCCATCGCCGCAACGGCACCGCTTTTCAGTGTGGACGTTGCTCAGGCTTCCATGGAGGGAGAGCAAGGCCCGCCCAGCCTGCTCCAATGGATTGCAGCACCCAACTCTCACGAAGACGCTGCCGGGGAGCTGCGCAGCTGGATCGAGATTAAGGGGGTAGAGCTGGTGGGTCCGTCCAAACAAGCTGGACAAGTGCTGATCATCAAAGGATCTCTCCCGACACCCTGTCATCGATTGGCTGTGGAGATTCCTCCAACGGCCTCGGCAGATGGGGCGCTCCGCCTCCAGGCCTGGTCCATCAGTCAACCAAGCCAGATCTGCGCCCAGGTTGTTCAACCTTTTTCCGCGCAGATCCCCTTGGGTTCCCTGGCTTTCAGCAAGGTGATTGTGAACGAAGGGTTGGAGGCCGACCCCGCCGACAGCGTTGGCCTGCCTCAACCCTCCGGGGCCATCACCATTCCCGAGGTGGCTTGTGCCCAGACCATTGAGCTGACCCCGCTGCAGCCTTGCATTGACCCGATTGCCCCCATCAGTTTCCAGCTCCCTATCGACGAGACAACCATGCCTCCCGTGATGGGCAACGGCCCTGCGGGCCCCATCACAGCGACTCCGGGTCCCCTTCCCGTGGCCGCCGCCCTCGCCGGTTGGCATAGCGCCCGTCGACTACGTCGTCGCTGCAGGACGATGGCGTCTGTTCCGCGCCATTGAGCCTGTTGAAGACCCGCACGGGCGCTGGCAAGGCGTTCTGGAGGCTGCCAAGGCTAAACCTTGAGCCGCCTCCCCTACAGGTCGTCCTCCACCAGGGCTGACACGCGCCCGCTCCGCACCGCTTCCACCAGCGCCGCATGATCCTTCTCCGTTTGATCCGCATAGGCCAGGGCGAAGCGGACCAGGGCTTGATCAAACGGGTCGCCTTTGCCGAGATAGCCGCTGATGGTTGTGCCCTGCCCGGATTTGGCGTGGGTGCGGGCCACCGTCCAGCCGCAAAACTCCGCATAGCGCTTCATTTGCACTGCTGAAAAGCCCTCCACCGGAAAGGCCATCTTCATGTCGCGCAGCTGGCGCACATAAAAATCCCGACCGCTGCGCCCCCGAACCCAACCGAGGAAGATGTCGCTGGACGACTGCGTGAGCCGTTGCCCCATCACCACCCGCTGCCCCTGATTGTCATAGAGACTTTTCTGGGTGAAAGGCTCCAGAGCAGAGCGCCGCGCTTCCTTGAATTGCAACAGCAAGGGGTGATTGTCTTCCGAGAAAAACAGGCCGACCAGGCAGCGGGTGCCCACACTTCCGATGCCCACCACCTTCACAGCCGCATCTTCAAACCGGTAGCGGTCAAAGAGGATGCGGCGCTCCTCCGATAGCGACTGGCGGTAGTCTTCCAGCCCCTCCTGCACGATCGTCTCGAAATCCTCCAGCGCTGGGTGGTAGAGAATCGGCGGCTGGTCGACGAGGCGAGGGCGCCCTCCCACGCTGGTGACGATCTTGGGGAAGAGATGGTCGATGATCCGCTCACGTGCTTTTTCGGCCAAGGCCTGGCGCCGCTCCTTCACCTTTTCATCGGGAGCCATCTCAATGATGCTCTCCATGTCGAGGTGGTCGTACCACACCTGCAAGGGGCTCATTCGCGAATACTCGCGCAGGTGCTCGCGGTAGGAACGCACGCAGGCCAGCGCCGCCTCTTCCGATGCCTCGTCGTCCAGATCGTTCTCCCGACCCGCAACCACAACGCTGGTGACCAGGCGCTTGAGGTCCCATTCCCAGGGTGCGGGATGGGTTTCATCGAAATCATTCAGATCGAACACCAGGTGGCGCTCAGGCGTGGCAAACACCCCGAAATTCAACAGGTGGCAATCGCCGCAGGCCTGCACCTGAACGCCGATCGTGGGCAGGGAAGAAAGATCGAAAGCCATCAGCGGCGCCGAACCGCGCAGGAAGGCAAAGGGGCTGCGCAGCATCCGCCCGTAGCGGATCGGAATCAGCTCAGGCAGCCGATCCTGATTCGAGGCCTCCAGCACAGCGATCGGATCGCGGTGGCGGCTGGCCTCTGGCCAGAGGGCATGGGCATCACGGGGTACTTGCGCCCGCAGGGCTTTGCCGATGTGGAGCCGTTCCTGCCGCGAGCGAAACCGCGCTTGCGATGGCCCGCGCAAGGTTGGTTCTGGTCGGCCGTTCATGGGACAACGCCTCAACCTTCCCTGCACTATGGCCCCGGCCGAAACCACACCCGCTGGGCGAAGGGATCCACCACCAGGGTGCCGTCGTTCACGACGCTCGCTCCCAGCTGGGCCGCCGGTTGCTGCCAGGTGCCGATCCCCCCGCAACGCCCGGCCGCCGCTGGGGTGTCTTTCAAAAAGAGGGTGACGCCCTCCAGCCGGCGCACCGCCCGGCCGTCGCTGCCCACCAGCTCCAGGGCCAGGCCCTCGGGAAGGCGGTAGGCCCACACCTGCTCGGCCACCCCCGCGCAGGTGCTCAAGGAGAGATCCGCCTGAGGCCAACGTAGGGGCTTCACGCCGGCGGCTTGGAGTTCAGCGAGCCAGGCGCGATTGATGTTGACCGAAGGGGCATGGGGCCCATCGTCGTAGCCCGTGTCGATCTGGGCCACCGCCAGGGAGCGGCCGATCCGCACCGGGATCGTTGGAATGTTGGGGCAACCCGAGCGGCGGGGGGCGGCGGGACAGCGCAACGGCGCCCCTGCGGTGCCGTAGTAGTCGCTGGTGGAGAGGGGGGCGAAGCCCGCCAGGCGCAGGGCCGCCTCGCTGCAAAACGATTCGCGCTCGGCGCGGTGCAGGAGGCCCCGGGCGTAGTCGAGCGTGATCACGTGGCCCTGGAGCAGATCGGTGCCGATCAGCCCGGCCTGGGGAAGGGAGCCGCGGATGGTGCCGTGATCCTGCACGGCCAGCCGCACGGGCCCCCAAGGGCCGAAAAACTCCAACCCCTCAAAGCGATCGCTGCTACCCGCCATCGGTCGGGGTGGGGCACCCCGGCCGGGCAGGAAGGTGGGGGGGGAGATGGCGCTGCCATCGGCCCCCAGATCCACCACGAAAAAGCCAGTGCGGCCCTGCACCTGCACCGGCGTGTAGGGCATGCCGCTGGAGAGGATCAACGAGCGCGTCTCCCCCAAACAGGGCAGGGCGGTCCCGGGCGCAGCAGTCAACGGCTGGGCCCGGGGTCGCCACCGTGGCTGGGCCACCACCGGCAGCCCAAACCCGGCCAGCCCCGCCAGAGCCAGGCAACAGGCCACCAGGAAGCGAAACAGGCCCCCCCGCAGGGAGCGCGACCGGAAGGGGCGGGCAACAGCCATGGGCGGATCAGCGATCACCCACCTGTAGCGCCCTGGTGGGCAGTTGCTGGCAATGGTGCCCCGCCGTAGCGGAAGACACGCCAGAGCCGCCAACGCCCCATATCTTCGGCTCACTCGCTTCGGGCTCCATGCCCCTTACGTCTGCATCGCGCCCTGCCCCAACCACCGCCGTGCGGGCCCGCTACGTCACCCCGGACCTGTCGGTGTTTGTCGTCACGGCCGACGAGCCGGCCTGTGATGGCGCCCTGCTGCCGGCCAACGGCGGCCTGCGCCTGCTGCCCTATCCCTCCGATGGCGCCTGCCTGGCCGATGGCCGCCGCCTGGCGGGCCTGATGGCCGACAAGCACGGCATCTACGGCACGGGTTTTGCCGGCGGCAAGGTGGTGGCCAGGGCTCCCGACCCAAAGGCGGCCAAGGGGGCGTTGCTGCGGGCCACGGGCCTGCTGTTGGAGTCGCTCGGTGGCGCCATGGTCACCGGCTGCGACCTCAACACAAGCCCCCACGACATGGTTCGGCTCGCGCGCCTCACGCCCCATGTGCTGGCGGCGATCGGCAGCCAGATCGATGCGAGCAGCTGCACCGCCCACGGCACCCTGGGCGCGCTGGAGGCCGTGCAACGGCGGCCGGGCACGGCCCTGGTGCACGGCTGCGGCGCCGTGGGCGGCGTGGTGGCCCGGGAACTGATCGCCCGCGGCTGGACCGTGTGGACGGTGGATCTCGATCCGGCCCGCTCCGCCATTCCCGGCGCCCGGCCCCTCGATCCCCACAGCCCCTGGTGGCGCCAGCCGGTGGATGTGCTGCTGCCCTGCTCCAGCTCGGGCCTGCTCGGCGCCGCCCAGGTGCGGCAGTTGCAGGCCCGCGCCCTGGTGAGCGCCGCCAACGCCCCCTTCCGCCAGCCGGATGGGGCCAGGACATTGGCGGATCGGGGAGTGCTGGTGCTCCCCGATCCCCTGGTGAACGCCGGCGCGGTGATCGCCGATTCGATCGAGCGCTACGCCCCCGAGGCCTGGGCCCAGGCCGAGCCGGAGGCGGTGTATGCCTTTGTGTCCGCCGCCGTGCGCCAGCGCAGCGAGCGGTTTTTGGCCCAGCTGCGCGCCGGGGCCGAGGTGCGCGCCGCTCTGGGGGCGGTGGCCGCCCCGGCTGGCGAGGCACCGATCGGCACACGCTTTGCCTCCTGGGTGGCGGGGTGAGGATCGCTGGGGGGGCGCCCTGGAGATGTCGACGGAGCCATGGCGGGCGCTGACTCAGCCATCCGCCTGGTCAAGTCGCCCCACCAGGGTGAGCACCGCCGTGGCGGTGGCGATCGCCTGGGCGCTGTCCGTCCCATCGAAGAGATCCATCGGCGGCGTGTCCTCCAGGGGGTAGCGGCTGGTCACGGTCATGCGGGCCTGTCGCCACCAGGCCCCGGGTCGTGCCTGGCTCATGGGGATGGATGGAGGCGGATCGCTTGGGCGCGGATCGCCCGCCAGTGGGGCGAGGTGGACTGCGCCATGGTCTGCCAGCGGTCCTGATCGATCGCCAGCACGTCATCACCGAGCAAGGCAGCCTCCAGCCGGTGAGCGGTCCGTTCGGCGTCCTCCGAGCTGGCCGCCACCACCAGCAGATCGGTATCGGAGAAGCCATCCCAGTCGCCCCGGGCCAGGGAGCCAAACAGCCAAACGCTGCAGTCGATCGAGCCCAGGGTGTGGCGCAGGCGCTCGCGCAACGCCGCGATCCGCCGCTCCCATTCCTGGCGGCGGAGCTGCTCGAACGTGCTTTCGCGGGTGGTCATGCGACCAGCCTATGGGGGCCGGGAAGGGGTGAATAGGGCCCACATGGGAGGAAACTTGGCGGGCCCGAGTGGCTTCAAGGCCGCAGGCGTGCCCGCAGCTTGCGGCTGAAGCCGAAGGCCATGCCAGCCCCCATTAAGGGCAGGGGCCCTGGCACAGGCACTCCCGTAGTGAAGGCCACACTGTGGTAAGCCCCGGTGGGGTTGTTGTAAATGAAATCAAGGGAAGAATAGGTCCCCAGCATTTGGACAACAAATCCATCATTCTGAGAGTTGGTTCCTGAAGCTATCACCGTTGAGCCGGAGACGGTGGCATTCGAGGCTTGCGCCAAGATGAAGGACTGAGAAAATACGAAAGATTCCACTGGATCAATAAAACTGAAAAAGAGATATGGATTTTGAACAGGCTGGGAATACGTGATGCTAATTAATTGATCGGGTTTGATGCTACCAATACCAACGGAAGACGGGAATGTGCGAATGAAGTTATTTGTACCGGGCCCGATGATGATATCCGAGGCGAACACAAACCCAGAATTTCCATGTGCCGCGCCAGTATTCAAGCTAACGGAGACAGGCGAGGTGGGACACGGAGGGGTCGGGCCAGTCAGCGCGGCAGCGATGGTGGCTCCAGGGCTGACGCTGGACCCGAATGCAGGTGTACAGACAGACGTGACAGCTTGTGCCGGCGCTGCCATCAAGGGTGCGACGCAAACACCGATTGTGGCGATGCAAGCAAGTTGCCGAGGAAAAGTCATAAGAAAAAAATTTCGACGAAAACTACCCCCCCCCCCCAATTTTTTGTCAACAACAACATTGAGACCCAAACGGGTCCCTCTTTAAACTAACGGATCGGCCCCCGTCGTCCCTGGCCTGAGGGTGAGCTCGCGGCCTTCTACTCGTTGGCGTCGTCGACAGCCAGCCAGGGGGCACGGCACGGGCCCAAACGCAATCGCTTGCCATGGGCATACCTGAATGATGGAAGCAGCAGTGGGACCGCTAACAATCATTCTGGGAATTCCCTTCGGATCAATTGCCGTGATTGAGATCCATGCGATGGCTACATTGCTGCAGGTCCCAGCGGCGGCAAGACAATGGAGAAAGAGTTCTCCCGTGCCACAGGGATCGGCGCCTGGGCGGCCGGGGGGTTGCTCGGTGGCTTGATCGGCTCCCTGGTGGCGGTGGCGCTCACCGAACTGATCAAGTGGGGCTTGGATGTGGGCGCTGGGCTGGCGGGCGTGTGGCTGCGGGTTCTGCCCCTGCTCGGCGTGAGCCTGGCGGTGCTGCTTCTCTTTGGCTTGGGCAAGGGCCAACCGGTGCAAACGATCGCGCCGCGCCAGAGCCCACGTCAAAGGGCGGGTGGCTCGCTCACCAGCTGGTATTCCTTTCCCCATGACATCGCCCGGGCCGATCTCAGCGGCGACGTGGTCAACGCCTCCGGCGTGGAGGAGCGCTTCCCCTGGAGCCTGGCGCCCCTGCGCGCTCTGGCGATCCTCGCCACCGTTGGGCTGGGTGCCCCGATGGGCACCGAATCCCCCGCGGCTCACATCGGGGTGGCGACGGGGAGCTGGTTGGGCAACACGCTGCCCAGGCTGCGCCAGCTGGTGCGACCCCTGGCGATCGGGGGCGGCGCGGCCAGCGTGTCGGCCCTGATCGGCATCCCCCTTGTCGGGAGCTTCTTCATGTTCGAGTTGGCGGAGCGGCGCCAGGTGCCGCTCACGACCCAGCGAGCCGCCGCCATGCTCACGGGGGGTCTGGCTGGATGGGGTGTGCATGCCTGGTTCGGCCTCAATCTCATCCGCCTTGTGGTGCCAAAGGTTGCCCCCGGAGATGTCTTGGCGGCGGTGGAAGCCACGCTGCTGATCGGTGGGGTGGCTGGCGCCCTGACGGCCCTCACCGGTGAGGCGATCTACTGGGCCAGGGGATGGCGCGACAGGCCTCTGGCTCGCCTGCTGATCGGTGGCGGGGTGATGGTGGGCCTGGCCCTGCAGATTGGCGCGCTCGCCACGCCAGCTGCGGCCTTCGGGCCGGGGGGCGCGGCGATCGTGTGGGCGGAAACCGCAGGGGCATCGCCTGCTCGCTTGCTGGCTCTGGCGCTGTTGCGGGCAGGGTCCACCACGGCGGCGGTGCTTGCGGGGGGCTGCGGCGGGGTGTTTGTGCCATTCCTGGCGATCGGCGACCTGAGTGGTCGTGTCTTTGCCGCGCCCCTCGGCATCCCGGCCGATCTGGCGGGGGCGGCGGGAGCCGCCGCTGGCATCGCGGGCGGCTACCGACTCCCCCTCACCGCCATGGCCATGGTGTTGGGTGTCGGCGGACCCGACGGCGCCAAATTCACGAGCTTGGCCACCGTGGCGGTAGCGGCCCTCTCCGGTTTGCTCACGGCAAGGGCCACCAATGCGCTCTCGTCGTCGGTGCGGGCGCTGGTTCGAGGCAAGCAGCCCTGATTCCGATCCAGGCGGATTGACTCCCATCGTGATCAGAAGGGCGCCAAGGCTAGGTTCAGCCCCATGCCGGGAACAAACGATGGGCTCAGGAGCGCAAGCAGCTCCCTCCAGGCGTTTTGGATGGATCCAACGCGCAGGCAAGCGGCTGGCCGTCTGTGCGCTGGCCCTGTTGGTGCTTGTGGCGCCCCTTCACGGCAGGGCCGAGGGCCCGGCAGAGCCGGCCAGCTCCCCAACCCTGGAGCAATCGGAACAACAAATCGATGGCTTTCCTGTCGTTCTCGATGGGGCAACGGTTCTGGTGATTCGGCAGGGCAGCGCGGGATTCACGGCAGAACAAAGGGCGCACACCATCACCCGAAGGCTGAAACGGATTGCCGCTGATCCCTCCCTGCCGATTGAACATCTCACCATTCAGCGCGATGCGGATGACGATTTGCTGGTTCTCGGCATCGGCAATGAAGTGCTCTTCACCGTGTCCCAGCGAGATGCAAAAGCCAGCCGCCTCTCCCAAGAAGCGCTGGCGGAAGACACGCTGCAACAATTTAAATCGGCCATCAATCAATACCGCCAGGATCGCAAACCCAGGCAGCTGATTCGCAACAGCTTTTACGCCCTCATCGCCAGCGCTGCGTTCATGGCCATCTGCTTGGCCGTGATCAAAGCGTCCGGCACACTCTTTCAGGCTGCAGGCCGCAGACTGGCCGCACGGCTGCCCAGCATTCAAGTCAAGAATGTGGATGTGATCACCTCTGCGACGCTGAGCTCGTTCGGCCTTCAGCTGCTTCGACTCATCCGCTTGATTCTCCTGCTGGTTCTCTTCTTGGCGTATGCCACCTTCCTTCTGCGCCTGTTTCCCTGGACGAGGGTCGTGGGCGATCACGCCTTGGGATACGTGCTGCAATCAGTGGAGCTCGTGCTATCAGCCATCGGCAATTATCTTCCCAATCTATTTGTCGTGGCGATGATTTATGGAATTGTCTACTATGTTTTGCGGGTGGCCAAGCCCTTCTTCACGGCCATCGAAAAGGGAAGCCTTGTGATTCCAGGGTTCTATACGGATTGGGCCAGCCCCACCTACAACCTGTTCAAGGTGTTGGTCATTGCCTTGGCGGCCATCCTGGCTTTTCCATACCTGCCCGGCTTCAATTCGCCAGCCTTCCAGGGCGTCTCTGTTTTTCTGGGTTTGCTCCTCTCGCTGGGGTCAACTTCCGCCATCACCAATGTGATCGGAGGCATCATCCTGATCTACACACGTGCCTTCCGAGTGGGCGACCACATTCGCGTCGGCGATGTGATCGGAGACATCATCGAGAAAAACTTTTTGGCGATCCGCATCTGCACACCAGCCAATCAGATCATCACCATCCCCAACTCAGCCCTCCTGAGCAACAAGGTGGCGAATTACAACATCTCTTCCCGCGATTTAAGCCGTTGCCTCATCCTGCAAAGCACGATCACCCTGGGCTACGACGTGCCCTGGCGCAAGGTTCATGCAACCCTGATTGAGGCCGCCTTGGCCACCGAGCACATCCTCAGGGATCCAGCGCCATTTGTGCTGCAACCAAGCCTCGACAACCATTACGTCACTTATCAAGTCAACGCTTACACGAGCGAGCCAAACCAGATGGTGTTGATTTATTCCGAGCTGCATCAACACATTCAGGACAAGTGCAATGAGAACGGCATTGAGATTCTTTCTCCGGCCTACGCCGCCCTTCGGGATGGCAACAGGAGCACGATTCCGGAAAGCTATTGGCCTCGCGAGTATGCGGCGCCTCCGTTTCGCGTAGACGCGACCGCCCAGCCCATGGCTCAAGCACACTCACCAGAGCACACCAGCGACCCCCCGTGACCCCACAAACCATCTTCAAGTTGGTGCTCCTCCTGGGTGTGGTGCTGATGGTGGCCTCCATCGGCATCCGGGCGCGCCTGGAGCAACCCCTGTTGTTGCTGAAGCGGCCTGCGCTGGCCCTGCGCGCCATGGTGGCGATGTATGTGGCGGTGCCTGCGTTTGTGCTCCTGCTGGTGTGGTTGGTGCCGCTGCGGGAGGGCGTCGGGGCGGTGTTATTGGGGTTTGCGGTGTCGCCCGTGCTGCCGCCTTGGGCCAAAAAAGGGCTGGCGGTGGGAGGGCGCGGCGACTACGTGATTGGCCTGCAGGTGCTCTCCTCCCTCGTCGCCATCCTGGTTGTGCCGCTGATGATCCTCATCGCCGCGCAGCTCTTCGGGGTGAAGGCCAGCCTGGCGCCCGGGGCCGTGGAGCAGGTGCTGCTCGCCACCGTCGCGGTCCCCCTGGCCCTCGGCCTGGGTGTGGCTCGCGGCTGGCCCGGTGCTGCGCCGCGGCTGGCGGCCTTGGCAGACCGGGTGGGTGGCACGGTGCTCCTTCTCGGCGCGGTGTTGATCCTTCTGCTTCGCGGCGAGGCGATCTTGGGGGTGTTGGGCCAGGGCACGCTGCTGGTGACCCTGGCCGTCATCGGCTTCGGGCTGCTCGTGGGCCATGGCCTCGGCGGGCCCGATCCCGGCAACCGCGCCGCGCTCGCATCGGCCACGGTCTGCCGCCATCCTGCGATCGCCATCCTGGTGGCGTCAGGCGCCTTCCCGCAAAACCAGCCCACCGTGATCGGAACGGTGCTGCTCTATTTGCTGGCGGCCATCCTCCTTCCCATCCCCTTTCAACGAAAACGCCCCTAAATAGCCGAGGCGCGCTGGCCCGGCAGCGCCTGGCGCCACACCACCGCCGCCAGCCAATGGATCCACACGGAGGGCCAGAGCGAACCGCTGACCACAAAGGCCAAGCCGCAAGCCAAGCCCAACAGGCTGAGCTGCACCAGGCCGCGGGGATCAGAGCGCCGCATCCGAAGCGACTCCCGCCCGCGACCCAGAGGGAGCCCGTGCCAGGCGACAAACAAGCCCACGCTGAGCGCTAGCCAGGGCACCATCGCCAGAGGCGGCACCCCATCGAGGGCGCTGGGCAGAAGCAGGGCTCGAAAGAGCACCTCCTGCACAAGGGCCGGCACCACAAACCAGAGGGCCGCCCGGGGCAGCAGCTGGCGCCAGGGAGCCCAGCGCCAGCGCCGCGGCAGCCAGCCACTGCGCCATCCCAGGCTGAGGGCGATGGCGCCATAGCCGATTGCAATCGCCAGGCTCCCCAGTTGGCCGGTGGGATCCCACTCGGGGAAAAGGCTGTCGCCGATTCGGCCAAGCAGGGTGGGGATCAGGGGGAGCTGACCGAACAGCACCGTGGGGGCGACGGGCTCCAGGCGCGGATCAGCCCCTGGGATTTGGTTGGTGCGCAACACCAACAGCGGCAGGCCCACGCGCAGAAACTCGGCGGCAAACAGGTCGTGGGCGCTGCGGGGAAAGATGGAGCGCCAACTCAGCAGGGCATCCTTGAGGCTCTGGCTGGTTTCAAACAGATCGGCGCCGGGGCGAAAGGCGGGAGTGGAGGCGGAGCCGGTGCCGGTCGCCAAGGCACGAGCGGCGTTGTTGGCCCAATCGCCGCGCACCTTCCCGAAGGGCTTGAGCAAGTGATCGAAGGCCAGCCCGAGCTCCCCCAGCCGTTCCCGATCCAGCGCAGACATCGGAATCGCCTCCCCCTGCTCGCGCAGCTGGCGGATGGCGATCCACAGGGCCTGGCCGGAATCCTGCACGCAGGAGGTGGAGGGGGTGACCGGCGCCACGCCGGTGCCATCACCGCTGCGATAGCGGGCGGAGAGGATCTCGGTTTGCAGGGCGATGGCATCGAGCACGGCCCCGCCAATCGGCACGAGCACATCGGAGAAGGGACGCAAACCGATCCAGCCCCGTTGCAGGCTGCCGGCGTAGGCGCTCCAGTCCTGGCTGCCGGCGACGATGCCATTGGGATTGGTGGCATAGATCTGGTGGTAGCGAAGCGCCAGGCGCGGCTGGCCGGTGAAGGCATCGCGCACCACCTGCGCTTCGCCGAAGGCGAAATGGCCCGTCACGGTCCAGCCCGGGGCGGGTTCGCCATCCTTGCCGCCAATCCCGCCGAAAAGGTGCATCAACAGCGCCCGCTCCCCCAGCTGCCAAGCCGGCGGGGTTTTGCCTTCCGGAATCAGGGCCGTGCTGTGGAGGCTGCCGCGGCGCAGGTTGTCGCGGCTCCAATTGGCGTGGTGCACAAATGCCAGGGCGGGAGCGGTGCCGCGCACCAGCTGCTTCGGGCTGAGCTGCAGCGCGGCGTAAGGGAGCAGCGCCTGCACCGTGAACACCCCATCGGCGGCCGGCGCCCCCTGGATCAACCAGCCCTGGCCATTCAGCGGGGAACTGGCCAACCCCGCCGGATCGATCATGCGGCGGCCAAAGCGATCGGGGGGCAACGCCGGGATGCGGATCGTCTCCTGCTCCCCGGTGAAGCGCGCGCTGCCGGGTTGAACGTGGCGCACCCGCCAGAGCCCCTCGCCCGGGGAGGGGCCCAGAACCGTCACCAGCCCCTGCCAGCGGCCGGTGATCTGCACCGGCGGGCGGGCGATGCGCAACTCGCCCGGCGCCACCGTCACCCCCTCCAGCGCCACGGTGAGGTCGTCGATGGGTCGGGCCCCGGCGAGCGACTGCAGGGGCCCGATTCGGCGGCCAGCCAGGCGGGTGGGCACCACATTGGCCTGGGCCGCCGCCTGCCGGGCCTCCTCACCGAGGCGCACGTCGGTGGTGACGGTGGCCACCAGCTGCTTCAGCTGGGGCAGATCAGCCCAGCGCAGCCGCAGCCGCTGCCCGATCAGCTGCTTCTCGGCCGCTGGGGTTTGCTCCACCACGATCCACACCCAGTCGCCCTTGGGGGCAACGGGATCGGCGGTCTCGGCCGGGGTGGGCAGCTGCAGCCGGCCGAGCCATTCGGCGCTGGGGCGGTAGAGATCGGCCCGGGGGCGCTGGCTGAGCGGATAGCTCTCGGGACGGCTCCAGGGGGAGCGGAGGGCGAGGGCTTCACTGCTCTGGGGGAGGGGGTGGGTGGGGGTGCCCACGGAGGAGGGGGCCGCCGACAGCGCCAGGGGGGGGAGCAGCCCCTGCAGCAGGCCAACCGCGACGAGGAGGGCCGCAAGGCAGCGATGGAGGGCGCGCAGGCCACGTCGCAGAGGGCGAATGGTCACACGGGCCCAAGTCACAGGGGCCTATTCAACGGCGCAGCCCGGGCGTTTCGCCAGAGTCGCCAAGCAGCGCTTTCGGGCTTGGGCAACTGCGTCTTGGCCCGCGGAGTCGCTGGGGAACAAGGGGGCTAAGGTCTGCGGGTTGGGCGACGTGGCAGCCACCAGGCCAGCGATACCAGGGCAGCAATGAAGGTTTTCCTCAGCCATTCCTCCCGCGACAAGCCCGCCGTGGAGGCCCTGGCCCGCCACCTGCGCCAGCAGGGCATCGACGCCTGGCTCGACAAGTGGGAGATCGGCCCCGGCGACGACATCGTCGCCAAGATCAACGCAGGGCTGGAGCAGGCCGATGCGGGGGTGATCGTGTTTTCGGCCGAGTCGCTGCAGAGCCGCTGGGTGGAAGCCGAAGTGAGCAGCCTCACCTACGAGCGCATCCAGACAGGCCAGCCGCTGATTCCGGTGCAGGTGGGCGACGACGCCTACATCCCCCCCCTGCTCAGGCCCCTCTGCCGCCTCCGCATCGACGACCACGCGGCCATCGCCGACGCCCTGCTCCATCGGCACCCCGGCCCGCCGCCCCTGGGCGAGCCGCTGTCCCGAGACGGGGAGCGGGTGCGGCTGCGGCTGGAGCGCCGGGCCGAGGGCGGCGTGGCGGTGGAGGCCAGGGTGGGGGGCACGGGGAGATTTGAGGGCGCCCATCGGGAGGTGCCGCTGGCGGTGCGGGAGGGTCGCGCCGCCTTTCTGCGGGGCCTCGGCGGCAGCTCCCGCCAAGGGGGCGCCGCCGGGCGGGCCGCCGTCGACGCCGAGCTGCTGGCCCTGGGCCAGGCCCTGGCCGCCTTCTGCCTGCCGGAGGGGGCGGCCGAGGCCCTGGCTGAGCTGGTGGATGGGGCCGGGGTGGGCAGCGAGGTGTTGGTGGAGATCGAGGCGGAGGATCCGGAATTGCTGGGGTTGCCGTTTGAGGCGCTGCGGCTGCCCGATGGCCGCTTGCTGGCCATCCAGCCGGCGGTGGTGGTGCGACGCCGGCTGCCGGCGCAGGCCACGCCGCAGCAACCGCCCTTGGCGGGCCCCCTGAAGGTATTGGTGGCGGTGGGCGCCCCCGATGAGGGCTGCACCGCGGCGACGGTGCTCGACCACGAGCAGGAGCTGCAAAACATTCTCGATGCGGTGGAGCCGGCCCAGCGGCTCGACAACGTGGAGGTGAAGATCCTGGAGGTGGGCCATCCCGAGGCCATCGCCGCCGCGATCGAAGCGGACGCCTACCACGTGCTGCACCTGAGCTGCCACGGCAGCCCTGGCCGCCTGGAGCTGGAGGATGAGGATGGCCAGGTGGTGCCCGTCACGGCGGCGGAGCTGGTGGCGCCGCTGCGGCGGCCGGGGCGGCCCCTGCCGCTGGTGGTGCTCAACGCTTGCCACGGCGGCGTGGAGGCCGGCGTGGAGGCCGGGGTGGGCGC
This sequence comes from Cyanobacteriota bacterium, assembly GCA_041181185.1. Lineage (GTDB taxonomy): Bacteria > Cyanobacteriota > Cyanobacteriia > PCC-6307 > Cyanobiaceae > Cyanobium. The sequence continues at coordinate 24,146 of JBEGQC010000006.1, forward strand.
CAGCCTGGCCCAGGCGTTGATCCAGGCGGGCATTCCCAGCGTGGTGGCGATGCAAACCAGCGTGAGCGACCGCTACGCCAGTGAGCTGGCTCGGGCGTTTTACAGCCATCTCAGCCGCCGCGAGCCGGTGCTGGCCGGCCGGGCGCTGGCGGCGGCCCGCAAGGAGCTGGAGGCGGAGCGGCAGCGCCAACTCAGCCAGGGTGCCCCCCCGGCGGAGCATTGGCCCGAGGCCGCCACCGCGGCCCTCTATGGCGCCGGGGAGGAGCAGCCCCTGGCTGATTTCGGACGCGACAAGCAGCCGCTGCGCGTGCCGCCGCTGCGCCAGCTGGCAGGGCCCGTGCCCCAGCTGGCGATTGGCGATCTGGTGGGCCGTCGCCGCGAGCTGCGGGTCACCCTGCGATGCCTTCGCGACGGCAACCAGAGCGGTGGGGTGCTGCTGCGGGGCATCGGCGGGGTGGGCAAGAGCAGCCTGGCGGGCCGGGTGATGCAGCGGCTGGCTGAGGATGGCTGGACGATCGCCACCCACAGCGGCCGGCTGGATCTGCGGGCGATCGGCCTGGAGGTGGGCCTGGCCCTGTTGCAGGAGGGCCGCGCCAGCGCCCGGCCGCTGGCCGAGCTGCTGCTCAAGAAAACCCTGGCGGACGAGCTGCGCTGGCGGCTCTTGAGCCAGCTACTGGCCCAGGAGCCGCTGTTGCTCGTGCTCGACGACTTCGAGCAAAACCTGAGCCCCGGCGGCGCAGCCTTTCTGGATCCCGATGCGGGAGCCCAGCTGGAGCGGTTGCTCGCGGCGGCGCGGCGGGGCCGGCTGCTGCTCACCTGCCGCCACCCCCTGCCCTCGGGCGGGGAGAGGGTGCGGGAGGTGGTGCTGGGCACCTTGAGCGCGGCCGAAACCCGCAAGTTGGTGCAGCGGCTGCCGGGACTGCGCCAGCGCCCCGCAGCGGAGCTGCTGGCGGCCCTGCGGCTGATCGGCGGCCATCCGCGCCTGCTGGAGTTTCTCGATGCCCTGCTCAGCCAGGGGGAGGGCCGGCTGCCGGCGGTCACCCGGCGTCCCCAGCTCCAGGCCCTGGCGGCCGCGGGCCTGGAGCTGGGGACGCCGGCGGCGGGGCTGGAGGAGCGGCGGCGGCAAACGGTGGCGCTGGGGCTGCGGGATGTGTTGTTGGAGGAGCTGCTGGCGATCGCCCGCCAGCGGGGCGACGAGGGGGTGTTGCTGCAACTGGCGGTGTCCAACCTGCCGCTGGCGCCCCAGGGGCTGGTGCGGATGTTGGCGCCGGAGCTGGAGGCCGCCGCGGTGGGGCCGGCGCTGGAGCGCCTCGCGGCCCTCTCGCTGGTGGTGCGCGACAGCGAAGGCCAGGCCTGGGTACACCGCTGGACCGCCGAGGGCCTGGCGGAGCGGAGCGCCCCGAGCGAGCTGGCGGAGCGCTGCCGCCGGGCCGGCGACTACAGGCTCTGGCGGGTCCAGAACGAGAGCCACGCCCTGGCGGACGGCATCGAGGCCCTGCGCAACTACCTGCAAGGCGGGCAGTTCGACCAGGCGGCGGCGGTGGCCCAGCGGTGCCTGGTGAAGCTGCAGGAAAATAGCCAAACCCTGGCCGTCGCCAGCCTCGCCGCTGAGGTGCTCGACACTTTGCCGGTGGAGCACGGCGGCTTCCCCTGGATCGCTGACGCGGAGGCCAGGGCCCATGGGGCGCTGGGCCGAACGGACCGGGCCTTTTTGCGTTCAAGGCAGCAGCTGGAGCGGCAGCAGCGCCTGGCCAAGGCCGAGCCCGATCGCGCCGATCTTCAGCGCGATCTCTCCGTCTCCTACGAACGGATGGGCGATCTCTATCAGGCCCTCGGCCAGGGGGAGCCCGCCCGTCAGGCCTATCAAAACAGCCTGGCCATCGCTGAGCGCCTGGCCAAGGCCGAGCCCGATCGCGCCGATCTTCAGCGCGATCTCTCCATCTCCTACAACAAAATGGGCGATCTCTATCAGGCCCTCGGCCAGGGGGAGCCCGCACGCCAGGCCTATCAAAACAGCCTCACCATCGCTGAGCGCCTGGCCGCAGCCGAGCCCGATCGCGCCGATCTTCAAATCGATCTGGTGATCTCGCTAGTGAAGGCCGGCCTGGCAGCCGATCCCCCCAGCGCCCCCCAGCTCCAGCGGGCCCTCACCCTGCTGGAAACCTTGGAGCGCCAGGGGCGCCTGGCCCCGGCCGACCAGCCCAAGATTCCCGCGCTGCGCGAGCTGCTGGCCGGCCTCTCCGCTGGGGCGTGACCAGCACGCACGCCCTACAGTCGGTCCCTGGCAGCCGGAGGGCGCGTGCGGCCTGAGTTCGATCGGCTGATCGAAGCCGACAATCTTCCCCTGCCCCTGCGGGCGCAGCTGCTGCCAGCCCTCGCAGCCCTCGTGGAGCAGGTGCAGCCCGAAGGTCTCTGGCTGTTTGGCAGCTGGGCCCGCGGCACCGCCAGCCGCCACTCGGATGTGGATCTGCTGGTGATGGGATTGGGGGAGCAACGCCTGCTCGACGCCTACGACGCCGTGCTTGCCGCGCTGCAAGATTGCCCCTTGCCCCTCCAACCTTTGGTGGCGGCCCCGGAGCTTCTGGTCCGCCATGGCGACGCGCCGTTCTGGCGTTCGCTGAAGGCCGAGGCCATCCCGCTGCTCAAAGGCAGCCGCTTCCCATGAGTCTGGAGGGAGCGCCCCTCAGCCCCCCTGCCGCCGCAACACAAAAAAGAACGGCTGCGCCATCCCCTTGCAATCCATCACCCCCAACAAACTGTCGCCATCCAGCCGGCGAAACACATCCAGGATGGGCAAGGTGTCGTACACCATCGTGGCCGACACCTTGCCCCGATAGAGCGTGCTGCGCAGGCGGGCGGCGGAGCGGCGGGTGGCCACCAGCGGCGCCAGCCAGGGGAACAACCCGCCAAAGGGCGTCAGCCGGCCCACCCAGCTCGCCCGCAACAAGCCGATCGGCAGCCGCGACGGATCCACATGCACCGGGCCGCCCCCCGGCCCCTCAAACACCAGGGGGTGCACCTCCTCCAGGCTGTCGAAGCGCTTGCCCTGCCAGTGGCAGGCCTCCAGCACCCCATCGAGGGGATGGCCCGTGGCGAACCCCTCCCCCCGCCAGCTGCCGAGCAGCTCCTCCGGCGGCACCGGATCGAGCTGATCGAAAAGGGCCAGGGCCTGCTCGGTGGTGAGCGGCGCGCCGGAGGGCCTGGCGGGCGGAGCGATGGGCGGTGGGTCAGCCGGCGGCACGGGCAAGAGACGGCAGGGTGGTGACCAGTTGGGGGAAGAGCAGGAGCAGCAGCACCACCCCCAGCTGCAGGAGGATGAAGGGCACGGCGCCGCGGTAGATGTCGCCCGTGCTCACCCCCTGCGGGGCGACGCCCCGCAGGTAGAAGAGGGCAAAGCCGAAGGGGGGCGTGAGGAAGGAGGTTTGCAGGTTGGCGCCGATCACCACCCCCAGCCACAGCAGCCCCTCCGCGCCAAGCAGCTGGCGGGCGGTGGGCAGGAGCAGCGGCACCACGATGAAGGCGATTTCAAAGAAGTCGATGAAAAAGCCCAGGGCAAAGATCACGAGCATGCTCACCGCCAGAAAGCCCGCCCGCCCGCCGGGAAGGTGAAGCAGCAGATCGCTGATCAACACATCGCCGCCCACGCCGCGAAACACCAGGCTGAAGGCGGTGGAGCCGATCAAGATGGCGAGCACCATCGCCGTGGTGCGCAGGGTGGAATCGCTCACCTGCCGCAGGGCCGCCCGGCTGAAGCCCCCCTGGGCAGCGGCCAGGGCCATGGCGCCCACCGCCCCGAGCACGCCCGCTTCGGTGGGGGTGGCGATGCCAAAGAAGATGCTGCCGAGCACCAGCAGGATCAGGCCCAGCGGAGCCGCCAACACCTTCACCAGGCCCCCCGCCGTGAGCGGTGGCAGGCCCGTGGTGTCGAGCGGGGGCGCCAGCTCGGGGCGCAGGGCGCTGATCACCACCACATAGAGGGCAAAGGCGCCGCTCATCAACAGCCCCGGGATCACCGAGCCCAAAAACAGCTCCCCCACTGGCACCCCCAGCTGATCGCCCAACACCACCAACACGATGGAGGGGGGGATGATCTGGCCGAGGGTGCCGGAGGCGGCGATCACGCCGGTGGCGAGCGAGCGGTCGTAGCCGGCGCGGAGCATGGCCGGCAGGGAGATCAGGCCCATCGTGGTGACGGTGGCGGCGATCACGCCGGTGGTGGCGGCCAACACCGTGCCCACGAGCACCACGGCCAGGGCCAGGCCGCCCCGCAGGCGGCCCATCAGGCGGCCCATGGTTTCGAGCAACCGCTCGGCGATGCCCGATTGCTCGAGCATGGCGCCCATGAACACAAACGCCGGGATGGCCAGCAACGTGATGTTGCCCATGATCCCGAAGATCCGCTGGGGCAACGCCGCCAGGAAGGAGGCATCAAACACCCCGAGAGCCATGGCCAGCGCGGCAAACACCACGGCCACGCCCCCCAGGCCGAAGGCCACCGGATAACCGCTGAGCAGGGCCACCACCAGCCCGAGAAACATGCCCGGCCCCAGGATCTCCCCCGGCTCCAGGGTGAGCACCCAACCCAACACTTCCAATTCCATCGCTCAGCCCTCCCCGTCGTGGTCGTGCTTGCCCACCCGCTGGCCGTGCAGGAGGCGAATGGCCTGGGCCACCCCCTGCAAGCCCAACAACAGAAAACCGAGGGGGATCAGGCTTTTCACCCAATAGCGCGGCAGCCCCCCCGGATCGGGCGACACCTCCCCCAAGCGCCAGGAGGCCAGGGTGGGCTCCACAGACGCCAGCAGCACCACCATCACAAAGGGCAGGAGCATCCCCAGGGTGCCCGCCAGCTCCACCCGGGCCCGCTTGCGCGGGCTCCAGCGGCTTTGCAGCACATCCACCCGCACGTGATCGTCCCGCTGGAGGGCGTAGCCCATGGCCAGCAGAAACATCATGTCGAAGAGATACCACTGCCCTTCAATCAGGGCGTTGGAGCTGAGGTTGCGGCCCACGGCCAGGCCCACGTAGCGGCCCACCACGTTCCAGGTGCCCAGGGCGAGCATCAGCAGCAGGGCCCAGCGGCCCAGGGCCGCCGCGGCGCGGTTGATGGCATCGATGCGATCGGCCAGGGCCAGCCAGCGGTTCATGGCTTCTCCTTGGCGTCGCCGAAGGCGAAGCGGGCGTAGGAAAACTCATTCACCCGGTTCCAGGCGAACACATCCCGGCGGAAGGCCTGCCATTGGTCGTAGACCTTTTTGAAGGTGGCATCCGCAGCGCTCTCGGCCAGGATCTGATCGGTGGCCGCTCGGGCGGCCTGGAGGATGGGCTCGCCGTAAAACTCCAGCTGGGTGCCGCCCTTCACCAGCCGCTGCAGCACGGTGGCGTTGAGGGCGTCGTAGCGGCTGAGCATGAGCCCGTTGGCCTCATGGCAGGCCGCCGCAAACATGGCCTGATACTCCTTGGGGAGCTTGCGCCAGGCCTGCAGATTCACCAGGGCGGTGAGGGTGGGGCCTGGCTCCCACCAGCCCGGGTAGTAGTAGTAGCGAGCAGCTTTGTTGAGGCCCAGCTTCTCGTCGTCGTAGGGGCCGGTCCACTCCGCCGCATCGATCGCACCCCGATCCAGGGCCAGGAAGATCTCCCCGCCGGGGAGCACCTGCACATTCACCCCAAGGGCGGCCATCACCTTGCCGCCCAGGCCGGGGATGCGCATCTTCAGCCCCTGCAGGGAGGCCAGGCCCTCCAGCTGCCGCTTGAACCAGCCACCCATCTGGGCGCCGGTGTTGCCGGCCGGGAAGCTGCGCACGCCGAAATCGGCATAGAGCCCATCGATCGCCTCCAAGCCGCCGCCCTCATAGAGCCAGGCGTTTTGCTGCTGGGCCGTGAGGCCGAAGGGCACGGCGGTGCCAAAGGCGAGGGCGGGATTCTTGCCGAGGTAGTAGTAGCTGGCCGTGTGCCCGCTCTCCACCGAACCGTTCTGCACCGCCTCCAGCACCTCCAAGCCGGGCACCAGCTCTCCGGCCGCAAAGGGCTGAATTTGAAAGCGGCCGTCGCTCATCTCCCGCACGCGGCGGCTGATGGTTTCCGCCCCGCCAAAGATCGTGTCGAGGGAATGGGGCCAGCTGGTGGCCATCCGCCAGCGCACCAGGGGGAGGGCGGATCCGACCTTGGTGTCATCCGCGCGGCGGATGCGGCAGGAGGCCAGGGCCCCTGCTGTGGTGGCCACGGCCGCCGCACCGAGCAGCCGGCGCCGTCGTAGGGAGAAGTCGGGCATGGGCGTGAGTGTAAGGAAGGCGGAAAGGGTCGGCCCGGGGGGAGCTTCTGGGAGGATCCGAGGGCCCCCTCCCCGGCTGAGATGGTTGATCGGATTCTCTCGAAGGTTCGCGAGCAGCTTCCCGATCTGACCTTCGAGATCCTGGAGATCGGCGCTGTGCATCTCGCACCAGAGCCTGAGCCCTTCTATCGCTTGCTCGACGACTTTCCAGGATCGCGGGTGCATGCCTTTGAGCTCGATCCCGCCAGTTGTGAGGCGCTCTCCGCCCAGGCACGGCCGGGCGTGGTGATCCACCCTGCCGCAATTGGTCGCTGCCGTGAGATGCGCACGGTGCATCTCACGAACCATGCGATGTGCACCTCGCTCTATCGCCCCAATGAGCTGCTGCTGGGGGAGTTCAACAGCCTGGAGGTGGCCAGCCTGCGCGCAACCAGCCAAGTGGAAACCCGCTCCCTGGATGAGCTGGCCCAAGAAGGCCATTTCGATCGGGTGGACTTGATCAAGATCGACATCCAGGGGGCCGAACTGGATGCCTTCCTTGGCGCCACCCAGACCCTGCGCTCCAGCGTGGGGATCGTCACGGAGGTGGAGTTCTCGCCGATTTACGAGGGGCAGCCGCTCTTCGGCGATGTGGATCGGGAGCTCCGTGCCCAGGGGTTCATGTTCCACAAGTTTTTCGGGCTCGCTGGCAGGTGCTTGCGGCCGGCCGTGTTGAACAACAACCCAAAAATCGGCAGCTGGCACCTTTGGAGCGATGCGATGTATCTGAAAAACCTGCAAGGCTGGCCGCAGCTAGACCCGGCGGCCCTGGCCCGGCTGGCCATTTTGGGGTTGCTTTACGGCAGTCCAGACGTGTGCTTCAGATGTCTCCAGCTCTGCGACCAGAAACTTTCCACACGCCTGGCGGAGGCGATGGTGGAGGGCTCCTGAGCAGCATGACGGCATGACGCGCCAATCCCCCATGCCCCATCGCTACGGCATCGTGTCGCCACCGGCGATCGGCCATCTCAATCCGATGGTGGCGCTCGCCCTGGAGCTGAAGCGGCGGGGCCACGCAGTGGTGGTGTTCAGCATGGCGGATGGGGCTCGCAAGTTGACCGGCCTGCCGCTGGAGGTGGTGACGATTGGCACCACTCCATTTCCGCCCGGAGCCGTGGAAGAGGCCTACGCCATCCTGGGGCGCTTGAGCGGGCGGGAGGGGCTGCACTTCTCGGTGGACTATTTCCGGCGGGAGCTGGCGATGTTGCATGCGGAATTGCCCGAAGCGGTGCGCAGCGCGGCTATCGATGTGTTGCTGGTGGATCAGCTGTGCCCGGCGGCGGGCACGGTGGCCGACAAGCTGGCCCTGCCATACATCACGATCTGCAATGCGCTGCCGGTGAATCGGGAGGCTGCGGTGCCGCCCTATTTCAGCGGGTGGGTTCCAAGCCCCGGGCCGTGGGCGCGCTTGCGCAACCAGCTGGGCAATGTCCTGCTGGATCGGCTCACTGAGCCGTTGTGGCGCGATCTGCAGGAGCAGCGCCGGCGTTGGGGGCTGCAACCGCACCGGCGCAAGGAGGAGGCCCTCTCCCCCCTGCTGCAGCTGGCACAACTGCCCCGGGCCTTTGATTTTCCGCGGCAGCGCTTGGCGCCCCACTTTCACTACGTGGGCCGGCTGGCGGATCCCTCCGGCCAGGAGCCCTTGCTGCGCGATGCCGTGCCGTTCCCCTGGGAGCGGCTGGATGGGCGGCCGCTGATCTATGCCTCCCTGGGCACGCTGCAAAATGGCCGCCCGGAAATTTTTGAGCAGATCGCCGCCGCCTGTGCGCCCCTGGACGCCCAGCTGGTGATCTCGATGGGCAATCCCAACAGCGTGCCGCCGGCTCTGCCCGGGGATCCGCTCGTGGTGGCGTTTGCGCCCCAGCAACGATTGATCGAGCGCTCCACGCTGGTGATCAGCCATGCGGGCCTGAACACCACCCTCACCGCCCTGGATTGCGGCGTGCCGGTGTTGGCAATTCCGATCACCAACGAGCAACCTGGCATTGCCGCACGCTTGGCCTTTTGCGGGGCGGGCCGGGTGCTGCCGGTGCAACAGCTGGGCGAGGAGCGCTTGCGGGAGATGGTGAAGGAGATGCTCAAGAATCCCAGCTACCGCGAGCAGGCCAAGCGGATGCGGGCGGAGAGCCAGGCCGCTGGCGGGGTGGTGGCGGCGGCGGATTGGATAGAAGGCGCGACGGTGGATCGGCAAGAGGGAGACTGATCCGTGCATGCGATAGCCGCGATCAGCCACCGGTGGGGGTTTGATCCCTAGCGCGCAAGCATGTCTGCCACGGAGGGGTTCGCCGTCCAGGAACGAATCCCGGTCAGTACAGGGGTGATTCCGAGGTCATGGCGCACCTGTTGGACATCGGTGGCAAGCAACGACTCCCAGGGAACGGCAAACAACCGCTTCGCCCCCTGCCCCATGGCCAAGCCAAGACTGATGGCTTCATAGAGGCCTTGGGGAGACATGGCCGTTTCAGCCACGGGCGTCGTTGCGTTCGGCGTCATACGGAGGCATGACTATTACTGGTACACCATGCCGTTGTGCTTCAACCAACCTGGGACGTGCAGGCCATCCGGGTCATGGTGTGTCCAGTGGATGACACCGCCCTCTGCATTCCATTCATATTGACCATAGAACGCAACTCGATCGCCACTCTTCAATGCTTCGATACGGGGAGCGAGGTCAATGTTATGGGCGATAAGCAGGGTCTGTCCCGATGCAAGTCGGAGGATAAAGCGCTGATGGCGGCTACCGTTATCGTCGTCAGACAGAACTCTATTGACCACACCTTCGCCGCCCACCTGGACGCCGCTTCGGTGAGCTTGGTACGCGTTTGAGATTGCACTGTCGGCCGCTGAAGAGGAACTCGTGAGCGACTGGCTGGGGCCGAACGGAATACTCCTAAAATAGATCGATGCCAGGCCTAGCAGGATGAGCACAGCAGCCGTGACAAGAAGCACCGCAGCCCCACTTTTCCTTTTGACTGGCTGTAGTTGTGTATGGTTCTGATACCGCACCTGCTGTGCACGACACCGCCCCTGCTCGTCATGACCGATCTCGTAGGTGAGAAGATCATTGAGACTTGGACGCCGATTTCTTTGCTGGAACTGGCTGATGTGAACGAAGATACGTGGACCTTTGGATAGCGGCGTGATAAACCCGTAGCCCTTGGCGTCATTCCACTGTGTGAGCCTGCCCTGTTGATCCATCAGATTTCTGTACGCCTAACGCTGGCCCCAAGTGGCAGGCTCGAAGTTTACATCGCGGTCGGCCAGTACCATGGGAAGCTTGCCGAGCATCTTCAGGAAGGGTTGAAACATTGCTACGCGATGAGCTGACCCTCACTCGTCTACTCGATCAGTAGGAACACAATCAGAGATCGGAAGACAGAATCGCGCATCCGCAGGACCGCTAACGCTGCCTACTTGAAGTCATTGAAGAAATCCATATCCACTTCATAGACAACCTTTGGCTTGACTCCAAGCTCAAGTTTCTCAAACATTCTGACAAGCTTCTCCCCATCAACGAGTTCAATCGGATTAGCGCCATCCCGGATTGCCTCTCGCTTGGCATCCATTGTGAAACTTCCAGTGGTCAACAAAATACCCTTATCAGCCTTCCCAATGAGAGCTCCTCTGAAATCCCTGATCATGCTTGCACCAACTGAACCTTGGTAACGCTTACATTGAAATAACACTTTGAAACTCAAGAGTGGATTGATCTCGAGGATCCCTTCTCCGTCAATACCACCATCTCCTGAACGGCCAGTGACCCTTACATTCTGAAAACCATGCTCCCTTAAGAGACGCTGACATAAGCGCTCAAACCCTTCAGCGCTGAGTGCTTTAATCACTGGCAGGAGGGCAGTCTCCTCAGCCTCCAATCGGATCTCCGTGGCTTCAACAGATGCCGCACGTTTCGGTGAAGAGCCTTCATCTTGAGCCCCTTTGAAGGTGCTCTGAACGCCCTTAAATAATGATGCTACATCTAGCGACTTAAGTTCTTCATGCTGTCCTTTGTCAGTCAGCCTCCACACACCGCGAAGGGACGAGTCAATATGTCCTGAATGAACGAGGTACATACGTGCCCACGCAATTTGATTGCGAACTTTGGACTGGCCGTTCTTATTGGTCTGTTCTAGAAGATCTTCGGGTAGGTCTTCACGCTCAATTACCGCATCTGTAACCTCAGCTGCAGTGGCCGATCCACCCATCTCCCGCAGAGCATGCAGGATGGGCAGGATGTATCGGGTGAACTGTGGCCCCTTTGCCATGGGTGGTTCTTGCAGAGGACGGTAAACATCCGAATCAAAGTAGATGGTGGCGCGCTTGGATTCTTCCATGCAGACATCGTATCGATTTAGCTTCGTGACGTCAAAACGTCATCTTCCTGCCCCTTTTGATCCTTCTAACGCTGACCCTGAGTGGCAGGCAGGGCGCTCACGGTGGCGCAGCAAAAAGCTGCTGGCGTCCTGTCCACTCGAAGGTCTTGTTAGCCGCTAGTTTCTTGAGCCTTAGTCCTAATTCGATCAACAGTTCCTACGGCCTTTCTAAAGCAGGGATGTATGTCGACCTCCTCAAATCTAGGCTGGTGGCTACCTTGATACGAATAGACTGTCTTACTACCGCCGTCACCGCCGAGCACAAAGTCACCAATAAACCCGATTTCATATAGAATTTTCATAAGCCCACGAACATCATCACTTTTTGCATAGCCAGCAAACCAAGGATGATCAATCGCAACTTCGCTAAAGATTTCGCGAATCATCTGCTCAAGCTCTGAGCACTTTAGGTGGTACTTATATCTATAAAACTTTGACTTCCAGCAAGAGAACACATCTACAAGGCCTGGGTATTGATTTGAATACTCCGTGCATAAATCATCTAGCTTCCATTCGGAGTACCCTGTTTCGGCGGCCTTCAAGGCTTCTGCGTCCGGGATTTCGGTCTTGCACCTTTCAGAGTAATCACGCGATAGCTGGAGGAGTTCTCGGGGCCGCCCTAGAGTTCTCTCTATCAGCCAGTTATCCGTATTGCTAGTACCAACAGTAGCAGGGAATACCGACAGAAATGGATTTTCTGATTGCTGCTCTCCTGCTTGACTTTGATTGAAGTTAATTCGCTCTCCAAGCAGCTTGATTAGGTCTTCCTTCTCCCAGCGCAGGCGTTCAATATTTCTGTATTTATCGGAATGCTGGGTCTTTGTGATCAGAATAGAATAGACGTCTTCGCGCAGAAAAACGCACACAAAGACATTATTAGCTTTAGACGTGACGCAGGTTGCGGCAGTTAGCAGCCCCAGGATGAGATTGTTGGCTGTGTCTGAGTTGTTCCATCCTAAGTCTAAGTCATCTATGAGGACTACGAAGTCACGTGTTTTGCAGATTTCCATAAAGTGGTGCTCCAGCGAGTCTACGTCTGCAACATTGAGAAGTTCACGCTCTATGTTGATTCCAAACTCGCCGAGATTCGCAACTCTTCCTTTGATGCGAGTAATTACATCGGTAATATTCTCTACCAAGTCCTTGGATGTTCGATTTTGTTGATTAGCGACTTCACGCGCAAACTCGAAGCTATCTGTACTGAGCTTACCTCGCTCGCCATGGCCAACATCGCATAGGCAATCAAGATAAATCTGCCGCAGCCATGTGTGAGTGAAGAGAATTCACCAAGGGGCCCTCGATAGCGCACGTGGGTAGGGCCGGCCATCACGCCGGGCTACGGTCTTCTTGCTGAGGAGAGCCATGCCTGAGCTGCCGCCCCTCCAACAGCGCCTTCAGGCCGATCTCGCCCTGCTTGCCCGGCCGCGCCATGCCCAGTGGGATCCCTTGGGTCTGCTGATGGTGCGCGGCCTGATCACGGAGCGGCTTGGGGCGTTGGGCGCGCTGGAGCAGCGCCCTTTTGAGAAGGGCTCCACCCGGGGGGTGAACCTGATCCTCCCCCTGCCCGGCCGCCAGCCAAACCTGCCCCCCCTGCTGGTGGGCGCCCACTACGACGGCCCGCCCCAATCCCCGGGCGCCGACGACAACGCCACGGGGGTAGCGGTGTTGCTGGAATTGGCGCGGCGCTGGCGGGGCGAGCCCCCCCGCCGGCCGGTGTGGCTCGTGGCCTTTGATCAAGAAGAGCTGAGTCCGGATGGGGGGCTGCTCGGCAGCCGGGCCCTGGCCGCCCAGCTGGCCGCCAACAAGCAACCGCTCCACCTGATGCTCAGCCTGGAGATGCTCGGCTTCACCAGCCCCCACCAGCGCTATCCCCTGGCCGCCATGCGCTGGCTCTATGGCAGCCGGGGGGATTTCATCGCCCTGGTGGCCAATGGCCGCGCCCTGCCTTTGCTCCCCGGCCTGGCCCGGCGCCTGGGGCGCCATGTGCGCACCAAGGTGTTGCCCGTGCCGTTGCGGGGCCTGCCCATTCCGGAAAGCCGTCGCAGCGACCACAGCCCCTTCTGGGATCAGGGCTACAACGCGGTGATGGTCACCGACACCGCCTTTCTGCGCAATCCCCACTACCACCGCCCCAGCGACACGATCGCCAGCCTGGATCTGCCCTTTCTGGCGGCGGTGTGTGAGGGGCTGGCCGCTGGGCTGGGCTCCCTCTAACTGAGACGTTGCATGAGCCGGTAAGAAAACACAGCTAAGTCACAGCGCGGCGCGGACCGATCAACATCCGCCCCCCTGTCGCCAGCAGCCCCACCAATCCCACGCCCACCAGCAACACATACACCGGCTTCAGTTGGGGCCCCAGCCATCCGACCTGGTGCAGCGCCATCAGCCAGCGAAAGCGAGCCGCTGGAAGGGGCGACCAGGCGTCGAGCATGCGAAAGAGCACCCCGCTCACGGCTGTGAGCAACAGGGGCACCAGGGACACCAGGGCCAGCTGGCCATGGAGGAGCCGCTCCCCCTGGGCGGGCCGGCGCCGGGCCAGGAGCGGCAGCAGCTGAGCTCCTGTCACCAGCAGACCCACCAGGCCCAACCCCATCGCCAACACATAGAAGGGCTCCAAGGGCTCAGCCAAAAAGCCGCCGGCATGGATGGAAAACAAGCGATTGGCCACCGATTTGGGCAGGCCAAACCAGCTGCGGCCCAGCCGGCCGGCCACCCCCGTCACCGCCGCCAACAGCAAGGGCGCCATCAACAGGGGGGCGATGCGGCGCTGGAGCCGCCATGAGGCCATAGGGTTGCGCTGTGCCATCCCAGACAGACCCAAAAAAGCTTCCCGCTCCCATGCTGCGTCAGCCCTTGCCCGAACCCAGTCGCGCGGGTGTTGAACCCCATCGCATGGTCAGGGCGAGGGAGCAGCCCAGCGCTCCCTGTGCATCCAGCTGATCCAATCCGCGGAGATCCCCTTCGGGCAGGCCGCTTCGCACTCCAGATGGCTGCTGCAGCTGCCAAAGCCCTCCAGCTCCATCTGCCGTTGCAGAGCTTCGGCCCGCTGGCGCCGCTCCGGCTGGCCCTGGGGCAGCAATCCGAGATGGGCCAGCTTGGCCGCCACAAACAGGCTGGCGGAGGCATTAGGGCAGCTGGCCACGCAGGCGCCGCAGCCGATGCAGGTGGCCGCATCAAAGGAGCTGGCGGCCTGCTCCCGGCCCACGAGCAGGCTGTTGGCCTCCACTGCGCTGCCGGTGTTCACGGAGCAGTAGCCGCCCGCCGCCAGGATCCGATCGAACGCGGAGCGGTCGACCACCAGATCCTGCAGCACAGGGAAAGCCCTGGCGCGCCAAGGTTCCAACACCAGCTCCTGGCCGTCGCGAAACTGACGCAGATAGAGCTGACACACCGTGGTGTCCGCGAGCGGACCATGGGCCTGGCCATTCACAAGAAAACCGCAGGAGCCGCAGATGCCCTCCCGGCAGTCGTGCTCAAACGCAAAGGGGGGCTCGCCCGCCACGATCAGGCGCTCGTTGAGCACATCCAGGGCTTCCAGCAGGGAAAGATCGGGGCTCAGACCCTCCAGCCGATGGCTCTCAAAGCCACCAGGCGCCTCCGGGCTGGCCTGGCGCCAAATCTTGAAGGTGAGCGACAAGGGGGAGGCCATCAGCGGTAGGAGCGCGCCGTGGGCGTGAGCGTGGTGAAGGTGAGCGGTTCGCTGTGGCGGCGCGGCGACGCCTCTCCCGCCCACTCCCAAGCGGCGATGTGGCTGAAACGGGCGTCATCCCGCAGGGCCTCCCCCTCGGGCGTTTGATGCTCCTCCCGGAAGTGGGCGCCGCAGGATTCCTGGCGGGCCAGGGCATCGCGCAGCATCACATCCGCCAGGCCAAAGAAATCCTCCAGTCGCAGGGCTTTCTCCAGCTCCGTGTGGAGGCCACTCCCACCCGCTGCCGCCTCCGCCACGCCGCCCTCCTCGGCAAAGCGTTGCCGCAAGGCCGCCACCGCTTCGATCCCCTGCCGCAGCCGCGGCTCCGAACGGCTGATGCCACAGGCCTCAATCATCAACAGGCCCAGCTCCCGGTGGAAGCCATCCACCGGTTGGCGCCCCCGTCTCCCATCCCTTGGCACCAGCAGCGCTTGCAGCCGGGCCTCCACCGCTGCCAACGCCTCCTGGCAGGCGGGATGATCCACCCCCACCTCTGGCTGGGCCGCGCCAGCCAGCCAGGCGGGCACCGTGGCCGGGGCAATGAAATAGCCATCGGCAAGACCCTGCATCAGGGCACTGGCCCCGAGTCGATTGGCGCCATGCTCGGAAAAATTGGCCTCCCCCAGCACAAACAGCCCCGGGATCGTGCTCATCAGGTGGTAATCCACCCACAGCCCTCCCATGGTGTAGTGAGGGGCTGGGTAGATGCGCATCGGTGTGGCCGTGGGATCTTCGCCGGTGATGCGTGCATACATCTCCAGCAAGTTGCCGTAGCGCGTTTCAATGGCACCTTCACCCTCGCGGCGGATGGCATCCGCCAAATCCAGATACACCGAACGGCCACCTGGCCCCACCCCCTGACCCGCCAGGCAGAGCTCTCGAGCCCGGCGAGACGCCACATCTCGGGGCACCATATTGCCGTAGGTGGGATATTGACGCTCCAGAAAGTAGTCGCGCTCCGCCTCGGGGATGGCCTCCGGCGGGCGGCTGTCGCCGGGCTGCTGCGGCAGCCAAACCCGCCCGTCGTTGCGCAGGCTCTCACTCATCAAGGTGAGCTTGCTCTGGTAGGGATCACCGCTCGGAATGCAGGTGGGGTGGATCTGGGTGAAACAGGGATTGGCGAAGAACGCCCCCTTGCGATGGGCACGCCAGATCGCACTGGCGTTGCTTTTCACGGCATTCGTCGAAAGGTAGTAGACGTTTGAATAGCCACCACTCGCCAGCAGCACGGCATTGGCGGTGTGCACCTCGAGCTCTCCGCTGATCAGATGGCGACACACCACCCCCCTGGCCACCCCATCCACCGTGATCAGCTCCACCATGTCGCGCCGGGGCAGCAGCGTCACCCGGCCCAAGGCCACCTGACGCAGCAACGCCTGCACAGCGCCGTAGAGCAATTGCTGGCCTGTCTGACCGCGGGCGTAGAACGTGCGGCTCACCAAGGTGCCCCCAAAGCTGCGGGTGGCCAGGGTGCCGCCATACTCTCTGGCGAAGGGCACGCCCTGGGCCACGCACTGATCGATGATGGCACCGCTCACTTCGGCGAGGCGATAGCAGCCCGCCTCGCGGGCGCGGAAATCTCCACCCCTCACCGTGTCGCGAAACAGCCGCTCCACGCTGTCGCCGTCATTGGCGTAATTCTTGGCCGCATTGATGCCCCCCTGGGCAGCCACGGAATGGGCGCGGCGGGGGCTGTCGTGATAGGTGATCAAGGTCACCTGGTAGCCCTGCTCCGCCAGCGAGGCCGCAGCGGCAGATCCCGCCAGGCCGCTGCCCACCACCAGCAGCTTGAAGCGCCGTCGGTTGGCAGGACTGATCAGGGGCAGGCCATCGCGGGTGCGTTGCCAGGCTGTGGCCAGGGGGCCCTCCGGCAGGCGTGGATCGAGGCTGGCGGCAGGGCTCATCGTGCACCCCCCTGCAAGAGCGCGAAGGGCAACAGCGTGAACCCCGCGCCGATCAAGAGCGCCAGGCCACGCCCCGCCTGACGGATGGCCTGGGCATTGCGGGGGTCCAACAGGCCGAGGCGCCGATGGGCACTCTCCTGGCCATGGGCCAGATGGAGCGCCACCGCCACCCCCGCCGCGCCATAGAGCGCCAGCCAGTGCGGCTGCCGCAACACCGCCAGCACCGCCGCCAGCTCCTGACCAGCCAATGGCCGATGCAGGCGCAACTGAGCCAGATGCACCGCCAAAAACAGGAGCAACAGGCTGCCGCTCCAGGGCATCAGCCGGCCAGCGAGGGTCAGCCAAGGCTCCGCTCCCCCCTCCCTCCGGCTGCGGAGCGGGCCCACCACGGCACCACGGGCGGCCCGATTGGCCGCAACCCGAGTCAACGCCTGCACCGGGTGCACCAGCAAGAGCAGAAGCAACCCCAGTTCCGCCGCGGGCAACCAGGGCGCCTGGTGCAGGGCGGCGGCGGTGCGCTCAAAGGCTGAGGCATCCCACCAAGCCAATCCAAGGCTCGCCAGGTGCACCAGCAAAAACACCACCAACACCAGCCCGGAGGCGGCGACGATCAAACCGACGCCCTAGACAACTTGCCTCCATTATCGCGGGCGGGGGCTGGCGCGGGGGCGCCATGGGAAGCTGGGCACCCTCCGCTGGGGCAACACCCTGAGCCGCGTGCGCCGCACCATCGTCTTCAGTGCCTTTCTCACCCTGCTCAACGACAGGCTGGGGGAGACGTTGATTTTTCCCCTGCTGCCCTATTTGTTGGCCAACCTCACCAATGACGGCAGGGTGCTCGGCTTGCTCAGCGGCACCTATGCCCTGGCGCAGTTCAGCTTCACCCCGTTGATCGGCGCCCTCAGCGATCGCTATGGCCGCAAACCGGTGATCACGCTCTGTGTGGCCGGCACGGTGGTGGGCCTGGGGCTGTTTGCCCTCACCTTGAGCTTGCCGTGGCAGCAGCTCTGGCCGAGCGCTGCGGCTGCCGGGCTGCCCGTGGCCCTGCTGTTTTTAGGCCGCTTCATCGATGGGGTGAGCGGCGGCACGGCTGCCACCGCCAGCGCCGTGTTGGCGGACATCACCCCTCCTGAACAGCGAGCCCGGGCCTTCGGGCTGATCGGCGTGGCCTTTGGTCTCAGCTTCATCCTTGGCCCAGCTCTGGGGGGCCTGCTCTCCGCGGTGTCGGTGCAGCTCCCCTTGGCGTTGGGCGTGGGCTTTGCCGTGTTCAATCTGGTGGTGGTGCTCAATCTGCTGCCGGAAACCCACCCGCCCCAGGCGCGAAAGGCGATGCCAACCCCGCGGCAACTGCAGCCCTGGCATCAGGTGAGGCGGGTTTTGGGCCATCCCCGGGTGGGGCGCCTTTGCACAGCGTTCTTCCTCTTTTTCTTCGCCTTCAGCGGCTTCACTGGAATCCTGGTGCTCTATCTGAAGCAGTCCTTCCAATGGGGTCCGCAACTGGCCTCAGCGGCCTTTCTGGTGGTGGGAGTGGTGGCGATGGTGGTGCAGGGGGGGCTGATCGGCCCGCTGGTGCAGCGCTTCGGCGAGTGGCGTGTGGCCCTGGTCGGCCTTGGCTTCGCCTGGATCGGCTGCCTGTTGCTTCCCCTCACCCAACGGGCCAACGCCATCCCCCTGGCCTTCCTTGCGGTGGCTGGGCTCGCCGTGGGCACGGGCCTGATCACTCCCTGCCTGAGGGCCCTCGTCTCCCGCCGGCTGGACGATGAGGGCCAGGGGGCGGCCCTAGGCAGCCTGCAGGGCTTGCAGAGCTTGGGCGGTTTCCTCGGGCCACCCCTGGCCGGGCTCGCCTACGAGGGCCTCGGCCATCGGAGCCCCTTCTGGCTGGGGCTCCCCCTTCTGGCTGTTGTGGCGATTCTGGTGGCAGGTCGATCAGCGGAGAATCCCAGGGTGGGTGTTTGAACAGCAGGCCAAGCGCCGGCTGAGTTGGCGCCCGCCTGCACGCAAGATCACCCAAAAACGCATCACAAGCCCACAACCCACCCCCTCGACAGCCTCCACCAAGACCCGCCAAGGTGCGCTGGCTGACGAAGGAGGCCTGGAGACGATTGCTAGGCTGAAACGATTGGGCTGAGGCAGTGCAGCCCGGACGTCTTGTCCATCCCCGGTCGGCAAAGTCTATGAGCCAAGCGAAAGCCGCGCCGGTCGTTCCAGCCGATCTCTATATCAATCGTGAGCTGAGCTGGATCGCCTTCAACCAAAGGGTGTTGGCCCAAGCGTTGAATCCTGATGTTCCACTGTTGGAGCAAGCCAAATTCAGCGCGATTTTCAGCAACAACCTCGACGAATTCTTCATGGTGAGGGTGGCCTCCCTCAAATCCCAACAGGAAGCAGGGGTGAACACCCGCAGCGACGATGGCCTCACGCCACTGGAGCAATTGGAAGCCATCCAGAGGCAACTGCGGCCGCTGCTGGAGTTGCAACAACACCACTACCGGCAATCCCTCAAGCATGACCTCGCCGGGCATGGCATTTATCTGCTCGATTATGTGAAGCTCAATAAGCGCCAAAAAGAGTGGATGAATGTCTACTTCCGCTCAGAAATTTTCCCGGTGCTCACGCCCTTGGCGGTGGATCCAGCCCATCCTTTTCCGTTCATGAGCAACCTCAGCCTGAACGTGGCCGCCCTGATCCGTGATCCTGAATCCGGGCAGCAGCAATTTGCCCGGGTCAAGGTGCCCCAGAAAATCCTGCCCCGCTTCGTTCCACTTCCCAACAACCTCTGCGATCGCCATCCCAAACCCATCTTCATGGCGGTGCCCCTTGAGCAGGTGGTGGCCTTCAACCTGCAAATGCTCTTCCCGGGCATGACGATCGAAGGCCATTATTTTTTCCGCATCACGCGCGACGCCGATCTGGAACTGCGCGATCTAGAGGCCGACGATCTGATGGAAGCGCTGCAGGAGGGGCTCCGCAAACGACGACTCGGTGGCGAAGTGGTGCGCCTAGAGGTGGCCAATGAGATGCCGGAAGAGGTGGTGCGGCTGTTAATGGAGGGCACCGATGTGGAGCCAGAAGACGTGTATCGCATCAACGGCCCCCTGGGCCTCGACGATCTGATGCATCTGCTTTCCATCGCAATGCCCGAGCTCAAGGACATTCCCTACAAGGGCCGGACTGCGCCCGCCCTGATGCGCGCCCAGAAAACCTTGCTGGAGGATGGTTCGATCAAAGCGGAGGAGTTTCAGAGCATCTTCTCGGTGATCCGCCGGGGAGATGTGCTCCTGCAACACCCCTACGATCTCTTTGCCACTTCGGTGGAAGAATTTTTAAACCAGGCCGCTGAAGATGCTTCGGTGTTGGCCATTAAAATGACCCTCTACCGCACCTCCAAAGATTCAGGCGTGATCGCCGCCTTGATCCGTGCGGCCGAGAATGGCAAGCAGGTCATGGCCCTTGTCGAACTGAAGGCCCGTTTCGATGAAGACAACAACATCCAGTGGGCACGCCAGCTGGAGCGCTCAGGGGTGCATGTGGTGTATGGCGTGATCGGCCTGAAAACCCACACCAAAGTGTTGCTGGTTGTGCGCCGCGAGAAGAAGAGTCTGCGCAACTACGTGCACATCGGCACAGGCAACTACAACTCCCGCACCTCCAACCTCTACACCGATTTCGGCTTGCTCACCTGTCGGCCGGAATTCGGCGAAGACCTCGTCGAACTGTTCAATTACCTCACCGGGTTCTCCAAGCAACAGAGTTTCCGCAAGCTGCTGGTTGCCCCGGTCACCCTCCGCAAGGGAATGGAGGCCTTGATCCGGCGAGAGATCGATCACGCCAAGGCAGGTCGAGGAGGGCACATCCGAGCCAAAATGAATGCCCTCGTCGACCCGGCGATCATCGCCCTCCTCTATGAAGCCTCCCAGGCGGGGGTGATCATTGAGCTGGTGATCCGAGGCATGTGCTGCTTGCGCCCTGGCTTGCAAGGAATCAGTGAAACCATCCATGTCGTCAGCGTGATCGGGCGTTTTCTGGAGCACTCCCGCCTGTTTTGGTTCGGCAACGGCGGCCAGGCGGAGGTGTTTATCGGAAGCGCCGACTGGATGCCCCGCAACCTCGACCGCCGGGTGGAGGCCGTGGCACCGATCGAAGAGGCCTCCCTGGCCAAGGAGCTGGAAGCACTGCTGGACCTCTACTTGAACGACAGCGGTGCCTGGCAGATGGCTAGCGATGGCACCTATACCCAACGGAAGAGGGAGGGCCAGGGCCGAATGGCCCAAACCGCTCTAATGAAACGCTGGCGGAGCGGATTTCAAAGCGTCAACATCGATCCCGCTGAATAACCGCTCACCCGCATCTGGAGGTGGGCTCCATCCATCCTGATCTCCATACAAAGCTGCCCCAACAAAGGCTTTGCACGACCTTTACTGCAGGAATTAAAGGAATTCTGCGTTTTTTGAACAACGCTTCCGCCCTGGCCCTGCTAAATTCCGCCACAAATTCAACCGGAGGAGCAGGGTGATGGGGATCCCTCTGCAATCCGCTCAGCCTTCGGCTGACGCCTTTGGCGTCTCCGAAAGTTTTGAGCCAGGCATCACGCCGAAATCTGGCGCGGCACAAGCGGCCGCCCGTACTCCCGCTCGCCCTGCCGGGAGGCTTGTCGGTCGCCTCAACACAGATTCCATTGGCTGGTACCTCGGGACCATCGGGCGGGTGCCCCTTTTGACCCCCGCAGAGGAGATCGAGCTGGCCCACCATGTGCAGCAGGGCAAAGCCATCCAACAACTGCCTGCAGAAACGCTCACCTCCCGCCAAAAACGCCAGATCCGCATGGGTCAGCGCGCCCGCGACCGCATGATGGCCGCCAACCTGCGCCTCGTGGTGAGCGTGGCCAAGAAGTATCAAAACCAAGGGCTGGAACTCTTGGATCTGGTGCAGGAGGGCGCCATCGGTCTGGAGCGCGCCGTCGACAAATTCGACCCTGGCATGGGCTACAAATTTTCCACCTATGCCTATTGGTGGATCCGGCAAGGCATGACCCGCGCCATCGACAACAGCGCCCGCACGATTCGCCTGCCCATCCACATCAGCGAAAAGCTCTCCAAGCTGCGCCGCA
The DNA here is from genome assembly GCA_041181185.1 of Cyanobacteriota bacterium. Taxonomy (GTDB): domain Bacteria; phylum Cyanobacteriota; class Cyanobacteriia; order PCC-6307; family Cyanobiaceae; genus Cyanobium. The sequence continues at coordinate 45,525 of JBEGQC010000006.1, forward strand.
TCACCCGGGAGCTCTCCCACCGCTTAGGCCGTCAGCCCAACCGTCTGGAGCTGGCCCATGGCATGGGAATGGAGCCTGAGGAGCTGGAGGAACTGATGTCCCAAACAGCTCCATGCGCCTCCCTCGATGCCCATGCCCGCGGGGAGGAGGATCGCAGCACCCTCGGAGAACTGATCGCCGATCCCGCCAGCAATGGCCATCTGGATTCCATGGACAGCCATCTCCAGAAGGAACACTTGACCGCCTGGCTGGCCCAACTGAATGAGCGCGAGCAAAAGATTCTGCGCCTTCGCTTCGGCCTGGGGGGCGAAGAGCCCCTCACCCTGGCCGAGATCGGACGCCAGATCAATGTGTCGCGGGAGCGGGTGCGGCAGCTGGAGGCGAAAGCCATCATGAAGCTGCGGCTGATGAGCAACATGCAGCAGGCCGCATGAGCATCGCCTGGGGATCCTCCCCATGGCTGGGACCCACCCTGGTGGCAGGCTGGCTCACCCTCTTGGCGGGGCTTGCGGCTTTCGTCAAAGGGCGGTGGCCCAGCCAGCAGGAGTGGAGTCGCAAGCTGGTGCACATCGGCACTGGGCCTGTGGTGCTCATCGCTTGGGCCACCGGCATTGATCGATCGATCGCCGTGCCAGCCGCTGCAGTGGTGACCCTCCTGGCAGCGCTCAACCACCGCTTGCGCGTTCTGCCAGGCATTGAGGACATCGATCGCCACAGCTACGGCACCATCGCCTACGGCGCCTCGATCACCCTGCTGCTCTGGCTGTTGTGGCCAGCCCAACCCCAACCGGTGGCCGCCGGTGTTCTCGTGATGGCCTTAGGGGATGGGCTCGCCGGTCTGTTGGGCCCCCTGGTCACCTCTCCGCGCTGGCAGGTGTTCGGCCAAACCCGTTCGCTCGCCGGCACGGCGGTGATGGGGGCGGCCACCGCCGCGGCCCTGATCGGGGTCGCCGCGCTGCAGCCGGCGGGTGCCCCGCCCGGTTGGGCCCTGCTGGCCATCGCCGGCCTGGCCACGGGGCTGGAGCAGTGGGCCAGTTTCGGGGTGGACAATCTCACCGTTCCCCTGGCTGTGGCAGGGATGTGGGTGTGGCTGGCTCCCCGGGTGGCCTGAGCCCGGGTCGGCTAGGTGTGCAGGAGGCGTTCACAACGGGCTGACCAATCCTCGGGGGTGCCAATTCCAGCCACCAGCAGGCGATCGGCTGGTTCTTCCCGGAGACGCACCTGCCACTGGTGAATCACCTCGGCCCGCTCCATCCACACGTCCACCACCGTGTGCTGAATGGCCTCCCGATCCCAGCTTCGGCCCGTGGCGATGTCCAGGGCCCAACTCAGCAGATCATCGAGTTGAAAGGGCCGGAACCCTCCAAAGGCCGGTCCGATCGGTGCGGAGCCCGCTGCCTGGGGCTCCTGCGGGTGGTTGCGTTGCTCGAGGTAGAAGAGCTGCAGGGGATCGGTGACACCGCAAAACTGCAAGAGGTAAGCCATTCACTTGCTTGCTGTAGTGCTCCAGCCAAGCTAAGAACGTTCCAGCTGAGTGATGTTCAAGACAAACAGTTTGATGGAAAACCAGCAAACTGGCACTCGCGAATTGCGAGTGCCAGTTACACACAAATTCCCGCCCAGCCCAGGCCTGCTCTGGAATGTGTTGCTGGCTCTTAGACCGCCGCCAGCAACCTCTCCTGCGCATCCTGGACCGCAGCGGCGAGCTCGTCGAGCAGCTCCAAGGTTGTGGCCAGGTCGATGCAGGCATCCGTGATGCTTTGGCCATAGGTGAGCTGGGCCAAGTCGCTGGGGATCTTCTGGTTTCCGGCCACGAGGTGACTTTCCAACATCAAACCCATCACATGCACGGAGCCATCGCGCACCTGCAGGGCCACATCGCGCAGCACATCGGCCTGACGCCGATAGTCCTTGTTGGAGTTGCCATGGCTGCAATCCACCATCAATCGGGCCGGCAACCCTTCCCGCGCCAGCTGGGACGCGGCCGCCTCCACGGCCTCCTGCTGATAGTTCGGCCCTCCCTTGCCACCCCTCAACACCAGGTGGCCATCGGGATTGCCGGTGGTGGAAACGATGGCCGCGTGGCCTTGGTTGCTGATCCCCAGAAAGTGGTGGGGCTTTGCCGCCGCTTCCATGGCGTTGATCGCGGTGCTGGCACTGCCATCGGTGCCGTTCTTGAAGCCGATGGGCATGGAGAGGCCGGAGGCCATCTCACGATGGGTTTGGCTTTCGGTGGTGCGGGCACCGATGGCGGTCCAGCTGATCAAATCGGCGATGTATTGCGGCACCACCGGATCCAGAAGTTCGGTGGCCGCTGGCAAGCCCATCTCAGCCAGATGGAGCAGCAGCCCGCGGGCGCGCCTCAGCCCTGTGTTGATGTCGTAGCTGCCATCGAGATGGGGATCGTTGATCAATCCTTTCCAACCCACCGTGGTGCGCGGCTTCTCGAAATACACCCGCATCACCACCTCCAAATGGGCCCGGTGTTGCCTGTGGGCTTGGGCGATGGCGGCGGCGTAATCCTTCGCCGCCTCCACATCGTGGACGGAGCAGGGCCCCACGATCACCAGCAAACGGTGATCGCCAGCGTGGAGGATGGCCTTGATCCGCTCGCGGGCCAGCTGCACCGTGCGAGCCGCCGTCTCCGAGATCGGCATCTCGCGATGCAGAGCCTCTGGGGGCACCAGAGGCCGTGTTTCCACAATATGGAGATCGGAGGTGGGAATCATGGGCCTATCTGTCGACGCCCGAAGGGGGCATCAAAACACCCTAACGGCCTGAAGCCATCTGGCCGTAGCAGAGCGGGGGGCCAAGGCCCTGTAGCCACGCCCACGGTGCACCCCACCAAGCTCAGGCCTGGATGAGACCTCCCCCAAGCACCACCTCACCGGCGTAGAACACCGCCGCCTGACCAGGGGTGATCGAAAACTGGGGCTCGGCAAACTCCAACGTCACCGCATCAGCCCTGCCGCCTCCACCCTCTGCGGCTGGGGGGGGGAGCAACCTGGCAGGCTCCGGCGGAGTGCGATAACGCACCTGCACCTCCACCTCCAAGGGCTGCTCCGGTGGAGCCATCGAAACCCAGTTCACCGCCGCCACCTGGCAGCTGGTGCGGGTGGCCTCCGAGCGGGGGGCCACCACCACCCGGTTGAGAGGTGCATCCAGCCGCACCACATGCAAGGGCTCCCGCCAGGCCACCCCCAGCCCGCGACGTTGGCCAATGGTGAAGTGCTCCACGCCGTCGTGGTGACCCACCACCGTGCCATCCGGCAACACAATCTCCCCCGGCCGCGGCGGCAGATGGGCGTCGAGAAACGCCTTCATCGATCCGTGGTGCTCCGCCAGGCAGAGATCTTGGCTTTCCGGCTTCGCGGCGGTCCGCAGACCCCAGCGGGAGGCCTCCAGGCGGGTGTCAGCCTTGGTCATCTCTCCAAGGGGAAACACCAGCGCGCCCAGCACCTCCTGGGGCAGGTCGTAGAGGAAATAGCTCTGATCTTTGTGGCGATCCAGACCGCGCAGCAACTGATGCCTGCCCCGGCCATCCCCCGGCACAGGCAGGGGATCGCCCGACGCCGCGTGCCGCACCCGGGCGTAGTGGCCCGTCGCCAGCCGGCCGATCTGGCGCTCGCTGCGGGCCCAAGCGAGCATCGGGCCAAATTTCACGGCCCGATTGCAACGGGAGCAGGGGAGGGGCGTGAGGCCGGCGCCATAGCCCTCCACGAGAAAGGTCACGATTTCTCGTTGAAAGTGCTCGCGAAAATCGATCAGATGGTGGGGGATGCCCAGTTCGTCGCAAATGGCAACGGCATCCACCAGTCCCTCCGCGCAGCAGGCCCCCTTGCCACTCATCAGCCAAAGGGTGAGCCCCTCCACCTGCCAACCCGCCTCCACCAGCAGAGCGGCCGTCAACGAGCTATCCACCCCCCCGGAGAGGCCCACCACCACCTGATGGGTCCCTGGCCATTGGCGCAACCGCTCCAAGGTGGCCGCACCGGCCGCAGTGCAGGGGCCGGCCCCAGGGAGCAGGGGGTTGGTCTCCGCCGGGGGCGTCCCAGGGGAGCTGGCGGGAAGGGGGCTGGGGGCAGCGGAGGGGGCCTGGGGAGCGGTCATGGCGCCGGCAGCGGCGAGAGAGGGCTGGGGCGAAGCGCGCCATCCCTCCCCATGATGGTGCTCTGCGATGCCGCCTTGCCGTGTCGGCCTGGCCCGAACCACCTCCAACTGCCCAGGGGATGGCCCCAGCACCGGCCTGGCCGGCGCGAGACGCCGACCATCTGCTCGTGAGCGGTGCCCAGATGGCCGCGCTGGAGAGCGAACTCTTCGCCAGCGGCCTGCCGGTGGAGGCACTGATGGAAAAGGCCGCCCTGGCCGTGAGCCGGCGGCTGCTGGAGGACGCAACCGCTGCAGCGGGGGTGGTGGTGCTGGTGGGGCCAGGGCACAACGGCGGCGATGGGTTGGTGGTGGCTCGGGAACTCCACCTCGCGGGCCTGCCCGTTCGGCTGTGGTGCCCGTTTGAGCGGCGCAAGCCCCTCTCCGAGCGCCACTGGCGCCATGCCCGTTGGCTGGGAATCCCCGTTCTTGAGAACGCCCCAGACCCCGCCGAGCCCCTCCTCTGGATCGATGCCCTCTTCGGCAACGGCCAGAGCCGGCCCCCTGGGGAGCCCCTCGAAACCCTGCTGAAGGCAAGGGAGGAAGCCGCGGCAGGCCCTCTGGTGGCCATCGATGTGCCCACAGGCCTTTGCGGCGACACGGGTCGGCTGCTCGGCCAGCAGGCGGCCCGCGCCGATCTCACCCTCTGCATCGGCCTCTGGAAGCAAGGCCTGGTGCAAGATCCAGCCCTGCGCTGGGTGGGTCGGCTGGAGCGGGTGGATCTGGCACTGCCCGGGGCCCTGCTCAATCAGCTGCCGCCAGAGCAACCCCTGGGTTTGGGGGGGCCCGGCCGGGGCACACGCGACGCAACCCTGGCCCCAAGGCCCTGCTCCGATCCCGCCGCAGACAAATACGCCCGGGGACGGCTGCTAGTGATCGCCGGCAGCGCCGCCTACCGGGGCGCTGCCCACCTGGCCCTGGCCGGAGCCACCGCCTCAGGGGTGGGCAGCCTGCGCGCCGCCGTGCCCCCTCAGGTGGCTGAGCACCTGTGGATGGTGCTGCCCCATGTGGTGGTGGAGGAGAGGCCACTCACCGAAGGTGGCCTGGAACGGTTGGATGCCGTGCTGGTGGGGCCCGGGCTGGGGCCTGCGCCAGCGGCCGCCGGCGCCGCAGGGGGCCTCGAACCCTGGTGGGCGGCCCTGCAGGCCTTCACCGGTCTGCTCGTGGTGGATGCCGATGGCCTCAACCGGATCAGCCCGGGGTGGCTGCGGGAGCGGGCCGGCTCCACCTGGATCACGCCCCATGCGGGGGAATTCAGACGGCTATGGCCAGCTTTGACAGGCTTGCCCCCCCTGGAGGCCGCCGCCGAGGCCGCCCGCCTCTCGGGCGCCACCGTCTTGCTCAAAGGGGCCCGCAGTGTGATCGCCAGTCCGGATGGACGCCGCTGGCAGCTGCTGCACGCTTGCGGGGCAGCGGCCCGGGCCGGACTGGGGGATGGGCTGGCGGGCTATGCGGCTGGCCTGGGGGCCAGGGCAGGTGGTGGAGCGGACGCCAGCGGGCTGGCCGTGGCGGCCCTTGACCACGCTCTGGCCGGTTGCCGCGCTGCGGGCCAGCTTGGGCCGGGGGGAGCCACGCCCCTGGCGGTGAGTGCGATGTTGGCCCAGGCTCCCTTCCCTGCGCCCCCGAGCCCCACAACCGTCGCCGTTGCCACCCAACCAGGGGCCGGCCAGCGCGGAGAATGAACGCTTATGTGTGACAACGCAAGGAGATGAGCGCCTCCCCTCTGGCCCATGCCGACTTGCTGCCCACTTACCGTGCCGCCGCGGCCGAGCGGGAAGCCCTCGGCATCCCCCCCCTGCCCCTCACCGCCCCCCAAGCCCAGGCCCTCACGGAACTCCTGCAGACCCCGCCCGCCGGGGAGGAGTCCTTTTTGTTGCACCTGCTGAGCGAGCGCATTCCCCCCGGTGTGGATGAGGCCGCCTACGTGAAGGCCAGTTGGCTGAGCGCCGTGGCCAGGGGAGAGGTCCAGACCCCTTTGCTCAGGCCGGTGGAGGCGGTGCAGCTTCTGGCCACCATGATCGGCGGCTACAACGTGGGCGCCCTGATCGAGCTGCTGTCCAGCCCCGATCCGGCCATCGCCGAGGCTGCCGCCACGGGATTGAGTCGCACCCTGCTGGTCTACGACGCCTACCACGATGTTTTGGACCTGGCCGCCAACAACCCCTACGCCAAGCGGGTGGTCGACAGCTGGGCCGCCGCGGAGTGGTTCACCGCCAAGCCGGAGCTGCCGGCCGAAATCACGGTCACAGTGTTCAAGGTGGAGGGCGAAACCAACACGGATGATCTTTCCCCGGCCACCCATGCCACCACCCGGCCAGACATCCCCCTGCACGCCACGGCGATGCTGGAAACCCGCATGCCTGGCGGCTTGGAGCTGATCGCCCAGCTCAAGGCCAAGGGTCATCCAGTGGCCTACGTCGGCGATGTGGTGGGCACAGGCAGCTCCCGCAAGTCGGCCATCAACTCCGTGCTTTGGCACACCGGCTCCGACATCCCCCACGTTCCCAACAAGCGCAGTGGCGGGGTGGTGCTTGGCGGCAAGATCGCGCCGATCTTTTTCAACACCGCTGAGGATTCCGGAGCCCTGCCGATCGAGTGCGACGTCAGCCAGCTCAACAGTGGCGATGTGATCACCATCCGACCCTACGCCGGCACCATCGAGCGAGCCGCCGGAGAGGCGAACGCGGGAGAGATCGTGGCCCACTTCGCACTCAAGCCGAGCACCATCACCGATGAGGTGCGCGCTGGCGGCCGCATCCCTCTGCTGATCGGCCGCTCGCTCACCGACAAGGTGCGCGCCCAGCTGGGCCTGGCACCGAGCGAACTCTTCATCCGTCCGGTGGCCCCTGCCGACACCGGCAAGGGCTACACCCTGGCCCAGAAGATGGTGGGCAAAGCTTGCGGCATGGCCGGCGTGCGTCCCGGCACCAGCTGCGAACCGCTGATGACCACCGTGGGCTCCCAGGACACCACCGGGCCGATGACCCGCGATGAGATGAAGGAGCTGGCCTGCCTTGGCTTCTCGGCAGATCTGGTGATGCAGAGCTTCTGCCACACCGCGGCCTATCCCAAACCGGTGGACCTCAAGACCCACGCCGAGCTGCCCGATTTCATGGCCTCTCGGGGCGGTGTCGCCCTGCGCCCCGGAGACGGCATCATCCACAGCTGGCTCAACCGCATGCTCCTGCCCGACACGGTGGGAACCGGAGGCGACAGCCATACCCGTTTCCCCCTGGGCATCTCCTTCCCGGCTGGATCGGGCCTGGTGGCTTTTGCCGCCGCCATCGGCGCCATGCCGCTCGACATGCCCGAATCGGTGCTCGTGAAATTTTCAGGCTCCCTCCAGCCTGGGGTGACCTTGCGGGATGTGGTGAATGCGATTCCTTACATCGCCATCCAGCAGGGCTTGCTGACCGTCGCCAAGGAGGGCAAAAAAAATGTCTTCAACGGCCGCATCATGGAGATCGAAGGGCTGCCAGATCTGAAGCTGGAGCAGGCTTTTGAACTCACGGACGCCACAGCTGAGCGCTCCTGTGCCGGAAGCACGATCAAGCTCAGCGTGGACACGGTGAGCGAATACCTGCGCAGCAATGTCGCCCTGCTCAAAAACATGATCGCCCGTGGCTACGGCGATGCCCGCACCCTGGCCCGACGCATCAAGGCCATGGAAGCCTGGCTGGCGAATCCTGTGCTGCTGGAAGCCGATCCAGACGCCGAGTACGCCGCCGTGATCGAGATCGATCTGGATGCCATCAATGAGCCGATCCTGGCCTGCCCCAACGACCCGGACAATGTCAAAACCCTCAGCGAGGTGGCCGGTGATCGCATCGATGAGGTGTTCATCGGCTCCTGCATGACCAACATCGGCCACTACCGGGCCGCCGCCAACGTGCTCCAGGGCCAAGGCCAGAACGCCGCACGCCTTTGGGTGTGCCCGCCCACCCGCATGGATGAAGAGAAGCTCAAGGAGGAGGGGTATTACGCCATTTTTGAAGCGGCCGGCTCCCGCATGGAGATGCCTGGCTGCTCGCTGTGCATGGGCAACCAGGCACGGGTGGAAGACAACACCACCGTCTTTTCCACCAGCACCCGCAACTTCAACAACCGCCTGGGCAACGGAGCCCAGGTGTATTTGGGCAGCGCGGAGTTGGCCGCCGTCTGCGCCCAGCTCGGCCGGATCCCAAGCAAGGAAGAGTATTTGTCGATCGCCGCAGAGAAGATCGACCCCTACGGAGCTGAGCTGTACCGCTATCTCAACTTCGATCAGATCGCTGGTTTCGAAGACAGTGGTCGGGTGGTGAGCACCGAGGAGGAGGCCAAGGTGCTGGCGGAGGTATGAGCAGGATCAGAATTTCATCAAGTCTATGAAGAACTTCCAAAGCAGCGAAGGTCTGAGGCCAGAGCTACCTACGTTCAAGAAGTTCCTGTCCGTTTTCCTCTCTCCCGCATGACCTCCACCCTCCAGCGCTGGCTTGCGCCACTTCGCCGCCTTGTGGTTCTCGGTGTGGCTGTGGTCCTGGCCTTCAATCTCGCCGCCTGCTCTGGCATCACCACCAGCGATGCCACCAATGCGGCCCGCACAGCCGTAAACGTCGCCAAGACGGCCGCCGATCTCACGGGCAACGAACAGCTGAAAAACGTCCTCACCCCAGTGGTGAACCTGCTCAACACCACCCAGAAGCAGGTGGTGGCGGACAACATCCCAGCCGCAACGAGCACGATGAGCAAGTTCAAGGGCCTCTGGGATACCGCCGCCCCCGTTGTGAAACTGGCTGCCGGCAACAACTACGGCGTGATCGACAAGGGCGTGAAGCTCGTGTTGAACACCTTCGGCGGTGACACCGCCCCCACCAAGGACAATGCCCTGACAGCCCTCAAAGGCCTGGTCGGCCCCCTCACCGCTCTTCTCAGCTGAGCTGAGCTGAGCTCCAGTCCCTGGAGGGGTCGCAATTTGGCCCCTCCTCCCCATTGGTTTTGGCTCCACTAACGGTGCGATGCACCGTTTTTTAATGACGGACCCCTTGAGAAAGAAATTGTAGCGATGCTTACAAGAATCTTTAGAAACGGGCCGCACAGCTGAAAGCCCGTACCCTTCAAGGGTTCAATCGTTTTTTTGATCGCTATGGCGCGTTCCCTCCTCGTGGGTGGTCGCCTTCTCTCCGCGGGTCTGGCCCTGGCTGTTGCTGGCAGCCTGAGCCTCACCGGTTGCTCCACCTCCACCAAGGAAGCCGCCCAACAGACAGGTGAAGCGGTCGGCCAGGCCGCCAAAGAAGGTGCCGGTGCCGTGGGCAATGCGGCCAAGGAAGGCGCCGGCGCGATGGGTGACGCGGCCAAAACCGCTGCCACCGCTACTGGTCAAGCCGCTCTCCTCCCAGCTGTCACACCCGTGATCAATTTGCTGAAAAAGAGTGAGGGTGAAGTGAAGGCTGGCAATGTGGCTGCTGCCATCGCAAGCATGGGCGGCTTCAAGGCCCTGTGGGCCACCGCAGCTCCGGTGATCCAGCCCCTCGCCGGAGACAAGTGGCCCGCGATCAACGCCGCCGCCACCCTCGCGCTGAACACCTTCGCGCCTGGTGCCACCCCCGCCGCCGACAAGGCCGGCTCCGCCATCACCGGTTTGCTGGGCCCCCTCAGCGCACTGCTCGCCAAATAATCCTGGGGCTCTCAGGCCCTCCCACCACACCAGACCGGTCTCCCCAACGGTGAGACTGGTCTGACCTTTTTCGTTTGGGGTCCATCCTCCCTGGATCAGGAAACCCTGTTGTTTCAACCCGCCACACCCCAGCCCGATGCTCTCAGGGTTGTGCTGGCCTTTCCAAGCACCTACACGGTGGGGATCACCAGCTTGGGGTACCAGGTGGTGTGGGCCACCTTGGCTCAGAGGCCCGATGTTGATGTGCGGCGGCTTTTCACCGACCGCAGCGACCCCCCCCATCGCAAATCACCAGCTCTCGATCTGTTTGGCCTCTCCCTGAGCTGGGAGTTGGATGGCCCCGTGTTGCTGGATCTCCTCGAGCAGCAACGGATTCCACTCTGGGCTGAGGAGCGGGGTGAGGAAGATCCGATTGTGTTCGGAGGGGGGCCAGTGCTGACGGCCAATCCCGAACCATTGGCCCCCTTTTTCGACGTGGTGCTCCTCGGGGATGGGGAGCTCCTTCTGCCAGCCTTTGTGGATGCCATGCAGGGGTGTCGCGGCGCGCCGAGGCGAGAGCGGTTGCGTCGATTGGCTGCTGTGCGCGGGGTGTATGTGCCCTCCTTCTATGCCCCCCGCTACTCCGGGGAGGGGACCTTGCTGGCCATCGAGCCCACCGAGGCTGGCGCCCCCGCTTCGGTGGAGCGGCAAACCTGGCAAGGCAACACCTTGAGCCACTCCACCGTGATCACCCCGGAGGCAGCCTGGCCATCGATTCACATGGTGGAGGTGGTGCGCAGCTGTCCGGAGCTCTGTCGCTTCTGCCTGGCCAGCTACCTCACCCTGCCCTTCCGCACCGCCAGGCTGGAGGAGGGCTTGATCCCAGCGGTGGAAAAGGGCTTGGCGGTAACGCGGCGGCTGGGCCTGCTTGGCGCCTCCGTGACCCAACATCCCCAATTCGACGAGCTGCTGGTCTGGCTGGATCAGGAGCGCTTCGCTGATGTGCGCGTCAGCGTCAGTTCGGTGCGGGCTGCAACCGTCACCCCCCCATTGAGCCGCATCCTGGCCAACCGCGGCTGCCGCTCCCTCACCGTCGCCATCGAAAGCGGCAGTGATCGCCTGCGCAGCGTGGTCAACAAGAAGTTGGACCGCCAGGAGATCTTCACCGCCGCCCAAGTGGCCAAAGACGGGGGCCTGAGCGGCTTGAAGCTTTACGGCATGGTGGGACTGCCCAGCGAGGAGGAGGAAGATGTGGAAGCCACAGCCGATCTGTTGCTCGCGCTGAAACAGGCGACGCCAGGCCTGCGCCTCACCTTGGGGGTGAGTACTTTCGTTCCCAAGGCCCACACGCCCTTCCAGTGGGAAGGCCTGCGGCCGGAGGCCGACAAACGATTGCAACGGCTAGCCAGGCGCCTCAAGCCGAAGGGAATCGAGTTGCGGCCGGAAAGTTTTGGCTGGAGCGTGATTCAGGCGCTCCTGTCCCGCGGCGACCGGCGCCTGGCCCCCGTGCTCATGGCCGTGCGAGGACAGCAGGACAGCCTCGGAGCCTGGAAGCGGGCCTATCGGGCCGTGCTGTCCCAGGAGGTGGAGAGCGCTCCGATCCCCCTGCCCCCTCCACCGCCCTGGGCTGAGCTGGTGCAGGCCTCCTGGTCTGCTGACCAGGTGTTGCCTTGGGAGCACCTGTCCAGCGGCCTGCCCAAGACCACCCTCTGGCGTCATCACCAGGAGGCCCTAGGGACGAAGGAAGCTGCGCAGGCCAGCGAGCAACACCCACCCGGCGACATTGATGCGGCTGTCGTACATCGGGATGTCAGAGGCGTGTAGGACGATGAGCACCAATGCCGATGTCCACCAAGCCCGATCAAAGAGGGAGCTTGTGAGCATTCCCCGCTGAGCGCTGCGCAGGAGAAGCACAAGCACGAGTCCCACCACCAACAGGGCGACGGGCAATCCATGGCTGAAGGCCAGATCAATCGGCAGGTTATGGGGATGGCCGTGCCAGTGCCGGGTGAGCTTCGGGTAGATCAAGCTGAATGCTGCGGCGCCCCAGCCCAGCCAGGGCCGTACGGCAATCAGCCCCAGGGCCGTGCGCCACTGGGCCAAACGGGTGATCGCCAGTGGCCTGTGCCCGCTGTATTCCAAATCGCTCAGCCGCCCCCAGATCGCTTCGGGCACCAGCTGGCGGGCAACATGCTGCAGCGCATCGGGCACCCCCGGCAGAGTGGCAGCCGTGACAATCGCCAGAGCCACCGCCAGCAGAGGAAGAAGCCAAATCCAGCTGGCCGCCCCGAGCACGAGGGGCAGGGCTAACACCAAGGCTCCCCAGGCATTGCGGGAATCGGTGAGGAGCACCGCTGTCACCACCGCTGAGGCCAGGGCCAGGGTGACGAGGCGCGCAGGGCGACGAAGGCCCGGTTGCGCCAAAGCCGCCAGGGTGAACGGCCAGGCCAGGGCCAACCAACTGCCAGCAATGTTGGCGTAGTCGAAGAGGCCAGCCAGCCGACCCTCCGGGTTGCCGCCCGCCTTGATGTGCCAAATGATCGCGCCGCCCAGGGCCTGCAGGGGCCCGCTCCAGCCCAGCCAGAGCTGGCCGAGACCGGTCACCACCACCGGCACCGTGCCTGCCACGAGCATGCAGCCCACGCGACGCCGGGCTGCGGGGGTCATCAAATAGGGCTGGAACCCCCAAAACGCCCAGAAAAAAGGCAACCAGTTCGCCAGACCCACCCAGGCCAGCCAGCCACTGGCGGCACCGACGGCGCCAACTCCCATCAGCAGAGCCGCCAGGAGCAGGGTCCAATTGGCTGGATCGGCGAGGGGCCGCTCCCGACCGCGGCTGCCCAGGATCAGGGCCACCAGGAGAGCCAACCCACCCAACAGGGCACTGCTGGCCAGCAGCAACAGACCCAGCTGGAAACAGGCCCAGCCCGTGGCGCTGGCACCTGCGGGTCGATCCTGGGCCAGACGCTCCTGGACACCCCGAGGGATCAATCGAAGCGGCATCCCTGCCCCTGTGAAGCCATCAATCAAACACAGCAGTGCGCCCGCCGTAGACCATCACCTGCCGTCGGAGCACCAGCCGCAGAGCGCGAGCCATGGCCAGACGCTCGGCATCGCGGCCGATCCGCACGAGATCCTCCACCTCATCGCGGTGGCTCACCGGCATCGTCACCTGCTGGATGATCGGGCCCGCGTCCAGCTCCTCGGTGACGTAGTGCGCCGTGGCGCCAATCAGCTTCACTCCCCGCTCCCAGGCACGGTGATAGGGCTGGGCCCCCTGAAAGGCCGGCAGAAACGAATGATGGATGTTGATCACTGCTTCAAAACGCTTCAGAAAGCCTGGGCTGAGCACCTGCATGTATTTCGCCAACACCACCAGGGCGATCCGATGCTCGGCCAGCAAGGCCAGCTGAGCCTCCTCGGCCTCCGCCCGATTGGCGTTGGAGATGGGCAAAACGGCGAAATGGGCCCCGAAGTCTTCGGCGATCGGCCGCAAGTCGGCATGGTTGCTGATCACCAGGGGCACGGTCATCGGCAGTTCGCCGGAGCGGGTGCGCCAGAGCAGATCGAGCAGCACATGGTCTTGGCGGCTCACAAAGATCGCCACCCGCGGGATCGCATCGGAGAAGTGCAGTTGGCCCTCCCCACCCAGACGCCTTGCCAGGGCCTGCACCGCAGGGGCCATGGCATCCCGCGGCAGGCCAAAGCCATCCAATCCCCATTCGATGCGGCTCAAAAAGAGCCCAGCGCCCGCATCGGTGTGATGGTCGGCATGGCGAATGTTGCCGCCGTTCATCGCCACCCAGCCGGAGAGTTCGCTCACCAGGCCGGGGCGATCGGGGCAGATCATCTGGAGGATGGCCGTGGGCGATCGCATGAACTGGGCGACACAACCCTCCACAACCTATCTGGTTTCAGCGCAAATGCAGCTTCAGGGTGTCGGCGGTGGCCCGGCGCACCCTGGCCCGAATGGTGGTCAAGCCCAGGCGCTCATGGGCAGCCACCCTGTGGCAGCCGTTGAATCCCCAGAGCTGGCCCCCAAACTCGAGCACATCGATGGGCTCCTTCTGGCCCTCGCTGGCGATCGACTCCATCAACGCGCAAACCTTGGCTTCATCGAGGCTGCGCTGCAGCGGCCGGCGAATCGAGGCCAAAGGGAGGGTGGCGATGCGCATCGGAAGCACCTAACTCGTAGTCACTCCGTTTTAGCAGCTTTTGGCGGTGTCGGGAGTTTCGGCGCCATCGCCACTGGGGCGGGGCGCAGCTGTGGCTGTGGCAAGCGGTTACAGCCTTCACCGGGCCGGCCTGACATCAGCGTGGGGCTGGGTACAGTCGCCACTGCCAGCATCCGTGCCGCCCATGGCCGTCGCCAGCCTCTCCCAGCCCCCCCTCACGGGCCTGCAGCGCTTTCTTCGCAGCCTGATGGCCCTAGCGATCGCGGTCGTGCTGAGTGTGTCGTTGGCAGCCTGCGATGGCGGGCGGAGCAAGGCGGCCGTGCTGAGCCCCGATGACATTGCCGCAATCACTCGCCAGGCCGAGGGTTTCCTAGCCGCCCGCGACCGGCTCCCCGACCTGGCCTCCCTGGTGAACAAGCGCGACTGGACCTTCACCCGCAACCTGATCCACGGCCCAATGCAGGAGGTGGGGCGGCAAATGCTCTACATCAACAAGCGGCTGCTCCCCTCTGAGCAGGCGGAGGCCAACAAGCTCGCCAACAACCTCAAGGCGGCCCTGGCGGATCTCGATGAAGCCGCTCGCCTTCAAGATGGTGACGCCCTGCGCAAGGGGTACATCAAGGTGGCCAGCAGCTTCGGGCTCTATGCCCAGATCCTGCCCCAGCAAGTGCAGGAAGCCCTCAAGCAGGTGTGAATGAAGGGAAGCTTTCCCGCACCGTGATTGTGGTGGGGGCTGGGCTGGTTGGCTTGTCCTGTGCATGGTGGCTGCAGCGACGCGGCCATCAGGTGTTGCTTGTGGATGCCGCCGATGCGGAGGGGGGCAGTCTGGCTGCCCTTGGCGTCTTGATGGGCCATGTCTTCCACCGCACCAGCGGGCGGGCCTGGAGACTCCGACAACAAAGCCTCACTCTCTGGCAAGCGTGGCGCCAGGAGCTGGCCGGCCGAGGGCGGCCCATCGCCTGGCGGGAAGGGCTCCTGCTGGTGGCTGCTGATGGGGAGGAAGCACAGCGGCTGCGTTGGCTGCAAGCCAAGCGCCACCAGCAAGGCATCGACCTGGAGTGGTGGCTGCCTGAGCGGCTGGCTGCCCTCACGCCCGCTCCGCCCGGTCCGGCCTCCGGTGCCCTTCACTCCCCAATGGATGGCCAGCTGGATCCACGCCAAGCGATGGACGCCCTCCACAGCGATGGCACCGCCCGTGGCCTCACTACGCGCACGGAGCGCGCGGCCACCTTGGAGCGCCGCGTTGCCAGGGGCGGCGGGTGGCGAGTGGTGTTGGCTTCCGGCCTGCGGCTGGAGGCTGAGTGGCTCGTGCTCTCCGCCGGGGTCAACAGCGAAACCCTGCTGAATCTCCTGCAAGAGGAGCGCGCCGGGGTCGAAAGGCGACAGCTGGAGCCCGTGCTGGGGCAGGCCTTGGAGCTGGAGCTCACTCCCCCCGTGGCGGCAGGGGGCTGGAATTGGCCTGGGGCCATGGTGTGGCAGGGCATGAATCTGGTGCCCCGACCCGACCTGCCCGGCGGCCGACGCTTCTGGCTCGGGGCCACCTTGGAGCCAGGCCGCCAAAGCGACCCCCAAGCCTTGGCGGCCCTTCGCACCCTTGGCGGGAACGCACCAACATGGCTCGGGGAGGCCAGGGAGCTAAGGCGATGGCAGGGGCTGCGGGGGCGGCCCGCCGGCCGCCCCGCTCCCCTTCTGGAGCAGCTGGCTCCGGGGCTGCTCCTGGCCACTGGGCACTACCGCAATGGGGTGTTGCTCGCCCCTGCCACAGCCCAATGGGTGGCAGAGCAGGTGGAAGCGGGCCAGAACGGCTGAGCCCGGCGATCCGAATCCTGACGTCCGACAAAAAGGCCTCCCGTCCGATGGACGGGAGGCCTGCAACAAGGAGCTGGAAACTGATGCCCCCCGGAGGAACTATTTGCTCTCCGTGAATTCAGCATCGATCACGTCATCGGCTGAAGAGCCGCCGCTGGCACCATTGCCGCTGGATCCGTTGCCGCTGGGGGCGGCTTCTGAGGCACCGGCGTTTTGATACACGGCGGCGCCTGCGGAGTAGAGGGCTTGTTGAAGCTGCTCCAGCACGCTCTTGATGGTGGTGGTGTCGTCGTTGGCGACAGCCTCCTTGAGCTGGGCACTGAACTGCTCCACCTTGGCCTTGTCCTCAGCACCCACCTTGTCGCCGAGTTCGCTGAGCTGCTTTTCGGCCTGGTAGATCAGGGTTTCCGCCTGATTCTTCAGGTCGATCTTCTCGCGCTTCTCCTTGTCGGCCGCGGCATTCGACTCGGCATCCTTCACCATGCGCTCCACCTCGTTTTCACTGAGGGTGGAAGCACCAGTGATGGAGATGCTTTGCTCCTTGCCGCTGCCCTTGTCCTTGGCGGTGACGCTCAAGATGCCGTTGGCATCAATGTCGAAGGTGACCTCGATCTGAGGAACGCCACGGGGAGCCGGGGGGATCCCATCGAGCCGGAAGGTGCCGAGCGATTTGTTGTCGCTGGCCATTTCGCGCTCGCCCTGCAGCACGTGGATTTCCACATTGGTTTGGCCATCCACCGCGGTGGAGTACACCTCGGTTTTCTTGGTGGGGATGGTGGTGTTGCGGCTGATCATCTTGGTCATCACGCCACCGAGGGTCTCCACCCCAAGGGAGAGGGGGGTGACGTCCAGCAGCAGGATGTCCTTGACGTCACCTGCCAACACTCCGCCCTGAATCGCGGCACCCACCGCCACCACCTCATCGGGGTTCACGGTCTGGTTGGGGTCCTTGCCGGTGATGCGCTTGACCAGCTCAAGCACTGCGGGGATGCGGGTGGAACCCCCCACCATCACGATCTCGTCGAGCTCGGAGGAGGAGAGCTTGGCGTCCTTGAGGGCCTGCTCCACCGGCACCCGGCAGCGGTCGATCAGCTTGGAAGCCAGCTCCTCGAATTTCGCCCGGGTGAGGGTGAGGTCGAGGTGCTTGGGCCCTTCGGGAGTGGCGGTGATGAAGGGCAGGTTGATTTCGCTCTGGGTAGCGCTGGAGAGCTCAATCTTGGCCTTCTCCGCCGCCTCGGTGAGGCGCTGCAGGGCCTGCTTGTCGGTGCGCAGGTCGATGCCTTCGTTAGCTTTGAAGGTGTCGGCCAGGTGATCCACGATCACCTTGTCGAAGTCGTCACCGCCCAGGTGGGTGTCGCCACTGGTGGAGAGCACTTCAAACACGCCATCCCCCACCTCCAAAACGGAGACGTCAAACGTGCCGCCGCCAAGGTCAAAGACAAGAATGCGCTCATTGCTCTTCTTATCCAGGCCATAGGCCAGGGCCGCGGCGGTGGGCTCGTTGATGATGCGCAACACCTCCAGACCGGCAATCTTGCCGGCATCCTTGGTGGCCTGACGCTGAGAATCATTGAAGTAGGCAGGCACGGTGATCACTGCCTGGGTGACAGGCTCACCGAGATACTTGCCGGCATCTTCAGCCAATTTCCGCAGAACCTCTGCGGAAATTTCCTCAGGGGCGAACTGCTTGTTGAGCACCGGCGCCTTTAACTTCACATTGGAGCCAGCCTTCTCAACGGTATAGCTCACCTCTTTGGATTCTTCGTTTACCTCATCGACGCGACGGCCGATAAACCGTTTCACTGAGTAGAACGTGTTCTCAGGGTTCATCACCGCCTGGCGTTTGGCGATCTGTCCCACCAACTTGTCTTGGTTCTTGGTGTAAGCCACCACCGAAGGGGTTGTACGGAACCCTTCCGCGTTGGCGATCACCGTGGGCTTGCCGCCCTCCATGACGGCGACGCAACTGTTCGTGGTGCCGAGGTCAATGCCAACGACTTTTCCCATGGGTTCCCACCTCCTGGAGTGGATGAAATGCGGACTGGATGCATCTTCATCAGTGGGGCCCTTGCCAGAACAGGCGAGGTTCCCGAACCCGCGCCGTCCGTTCCTGTTGGGGCCTAGGTTCAGGGGCATCCTCTCAACTCTTGAGGAACCGCCATGGCCGGCTCAGCATCGGCTGGCTCACCCCCGGCTTCCCAGACGGCTTTGGGAGTCGCCTCAGGGGCTGGGGGTGGAGCGAGGATCAGCGGAGCCACAGCGCTGGTGGGTTTGCTGGGAGATCCGGTGCGCCATTCCCTCTCCCCGGCGATGCACAACGCCGCCTTGGCAACGCTGGGCCTCGATTGGGTGTATCTGGCCCTGCCCATCAGCAGCGCCAACTTGGCGGCAGGCGTGGAGGGGCTAGCGGCCATCGGCTGCCGAGGTTTGAATGTCACCATCCCTCACAAACAGGCGGTGGCGCGGCTGTGCCGAGACCTGAGCCCGCTGGCGCAACGCGTGGGAGCTGTGAACACGTTGGTTCCGCTGGAAGGGGGTGGCTGGCATGGCACCAACACCGATGTGGAAGGGTTTCTGGAGCCGTTGCGCACCGAAAACTGGCATGGGCAGCAGGCTCTGGTGTTGGGCTGCGGCGGCAGTAGCCGAGCGGTGGTGGCAGGCCTGGTGGAGTTGGGCCTGGCGCGCATCACCGTGGCGGCCCGACGGCGCGAGCAGCTTGCCGCCTTTGCAGCCGAGTGCCGCGACTGGGCACCACAGCTCCACATCCTGGAATGGCCAGGCATCGATGCGCTGGAAAGCAGCCCACTGGTGCCCCTTCTCCAAACCGCCACCCTGGTGGTGAACACCACGCCAGTGGGCATGGCCTCAACCAGCGATCCCCGCCCAGCCGAGTGCTGCCCGCTCAACGCGGTTGAGCTGGATGCCCTGGCATCCGCCTGCTGCGTGTACGACCTGATCTACACGCCTCGCCCCACCCGGCTGCTCCAAGCCGCCGCGGCCCGTGGCTGCCACACCCTTGATGGACTGGAGATGTTGGTGCAGCAGGGAGCCGCAGCCCTGAAGCTGTGGAGCGGCATGGCAGAGGTGCCCGTGGCTGGCATGCGTGCAGCGGCGCTCCAGCAGCTGGGGGACGGCCCTTGAGCGCAGCCATGAAGCTCGGAAAGACTGGGAGAGCGCCTAGCGTGCACCTGCCCATAGAGCCATTCAGCGGCAGCGTTCATGGACGGTCCCCCGATCTGGCAGCGGTTGCTTGCCGCCCTGGCCTACTCGCTTCCCTGGAGTGATGCCCTGAGCTTTGGCAAGCCTCTTCTCAGCCAATTTCCCTTGCTGAGTGTGCTCGCCCTTCCGGCCCTGCCGATGTTGCAATTGGAGCAACTGTTCAACGTGGGTGGCTTTGGATTGGGAGGCTTACTGCTCTTCCTGGTGCTCTACGGAGCAGTGGTGCGCAATCCCAAGGTGCCCTACGCGGTGCGTTTCAACGTGCTGTTGGCCCTGATGATCGACATCGTGCTGATCGTGCTTCAGCTAGCCACGGAGATCCTCTTCCGCCAAACGTTTGGCAACAACTTGCTCCTGCGCACCCTGGACAACACCATCTTTCTCGGCGCTGTGTTGCTGTTGGCCTTTGCTCTGGTGGAGTGTTTGCGGGGGAAGGAGCCCGACGTGCCCACGCTCTCAGAGGCGGTGCGGATGCAGCTTTACTGAGGCGGGCACAAGAGAGCCACACCCCTTCGGAGGCGGTGTGACCCCCCGCTCCCGGACCCCTCAGGGCCGACGTGCGAACTCGCCAAGCACCACCAGGTTCCAGGCGCGGGTCCAACGCAGCTGGCCGGCTTCGAAGGCCTGCCACTGTCTGCGGATCCAGGGCGGATCCAGCCAGCCACTGGCCTGCAGGCTTTCGAGACGGGACAAGCAAAGCTGCCGCAGGGGGCCCAACATCCACGGTCGCATGGGCAAGGCGAAGCCTTGCTTGGGGCGGTTGAGATAATCGGCAGGAAACAGATCCAGGCAGGCCTCCCGCAGCAGGCCCTTGGCCGGTCCATGGAAGCGCTGGGGCATCCGCAGGGCGGTCTCTACCAAGCGATGGTCCAGGAATGGGACCCGGAGCTCCAGGCTGGCAGCCATGCTGAAAATGTCGCTGTCGCGCAACAACATGGGCTCGCAATAGCCAAAGAGCTCTGCCCAGCTGATCTGGCCATGGCTTCGTCGGACGGGGAGGGGAGGAGGCTCGGGGCGGCGCAGCGGCTTCGCCCCCGCCTCAGCCAGATCCCCATCCCCGAAGAAGCGGCGGACCGACACCCCCACAGACCAACAATCCCAGGCCTGCAGCCCCTGGAGCTTGGGCTGGAGGGAGCCCACGCGGCGCAGAAGCTGCCGGCGGAGGGGGGCGGGCAGCCAGCGCAGCTGGCGCAACCAGGGAACCGAGCGGAAGGAGGGATACCCACCGAAAGTCTCATCGGCCCCCAGGCCGCTGAGGGCCACCTTGATGCCCTGCTCGGCAACAGCACGACTCACCAAATAGGTGTTGAGCCCATCGGCGGTAGGGCCATCCATGGCGGCCAACCCATCGGCAATCCAGCCCAGGGCCTGCTCGTCACTGAGGTGAAGTTCGTGGTGATCGCTGCCGCAGTGGCGGGCCATCTGGCGGGCCAAGGTGCTCTCATCTTCAGGGGCTCCGGCGAAAGCCACGGTGAAACTGGCGATGCGGCCCGGCTGGAAACGGCAGGCCAAGGCGGTGAGGATGCCCGAATCCAGCCCTGAGGAGAGAAAACAAGCCACGGGCACGTCCGCCAGCAGATGTTCCTGCACCACCACCTCCAGCAGGGCACGCACCTGGGCGCGGGCCTGGTGGGCGGAGCGGAGTGGCAGGGTGCTCCAGTCGGAAGGGGCCTGGGAGGGCCAGTAACGCCGGGGCTCGGGGGAGCGCTGCTGCTGGAGGCGCAACACTTGGCCGGGGGGCAGGCTTGCCGGGCCCGACGTCCCCGGCTCGGGGAAGGCCAAGGGGGTACTGAGGTGACCCCAAGCCAACAGCTGGCTCACTTGGTCGGCCGTGAGCGTGGAGGAGCCATCAAGAGCCCGGCGCTCGGAGGCAAATCGCAAGCCGCCGTCACCCCATTGGAGGTAGAGAGGCTTGATGCCCAGCCGGTCGCGGGCAAGCAAAAGCTCGTGGCTGTGGGTGTCGTAGGCGGCGAAGGCAAACATCCCGCACAGCTCTTCAAGGAGAGAAGCACCGCGCTGGGCCAGCCCTTCGACAAGGGTTTCACTGTCGCTGTGGCCGCGCCAATCTTGGAAACGGAGGCCCTCTCGCACCTGCAGGTGGTTGTAGATCTCGCCGTTGAACACCAGCGTGACGCGGCCGCAGTGGCTCGTGATGGGCTGCGCCCCTGCGGGGGTGAGATCGAGGATGGCCAGCCGGGTGTGGCCCAACCAGCAATGCCCATCTGGGCTGAGCCAGCCACCCTCCGCATCCGGTCCGCGGTGACGAAGGGCGTCGAGGGACTGGGGCCGGGCCTGCTGGCTCCAGCGCAGCTCACCGATCAGGCCGCACATGCGCCTGGTCCATGGAGCTTTTGGTGCCAAGCCCAAGCGTGGGCGAGGATCGATTCCAGCTCAGGGAAGCGGGGCTGCCAGCCCAATTGCGTGTGGGCTTTTTCCGCCGAAGCAAGCAACACCGGCGGGTCCCCCGCTCGTCTGGGAGCCACCTTGGCGGGCACCGTTAGGCCTGTCAGCGCCTCGGCGGCCTGGATCACCTGCCGCACCGAATAGCCCTTGCCGTTACCAAGGTTGAAGATGGCGGGGGTGGCTGCCGAGGACGGGCCAGCCTCCCGCAGCCTCTCGCCCTCACGGCTCACCCACTGAAGTCCCAGCAGGTGGGCATCCGCCAGGTCGCTCACATGGATGTAGTCGCGTATGCAGGTGCCATCAGGGGTGGGGTAATCATCCCCATAAATTTGCAGAGAGGGGATCCTGCCGGTGATGGCATCGAGCACCAGGGGGATGAGGTGGGTTTCTGGCAAGTGGTTCTCTCCCAGGTCGGCGGCCGGATCGGCACCGGCAGCGTTGAAATAGCGAAAGATCACGCTTGGCAGCCCATAGGCCGACCCGAAGTCTTTCAACAGCTGCTCCACCATCCGCTTGCTGTGGCCGTAGGGGTTGATCGGATGCTGGGGCGTGGTTTCCAGAATGGGCACCTGCTCGGGCACACCATAGGTGGCGCAAGTGCTAGAGAACACAATGGGCACAGTGCTTCCACGGCGACGCCCCTCAGCCACCAGCGCTTCAAGCAGGGTGAGCGTGTCGCCAAGGTTGTTGCGGTAATACTTGGCAGGGTCGAGCACGCTCTCGCCCACGTAGGCGTAGGCGGCAAAGTGGAGTACAGCCGTGATCGGCTCGGCGGGTTGTCCCGGGGAAGGGGCACAGGCTGGGTGGGTGCCCTGCAGCAAGCGATCCAGCAGGTCGCGATCGCCCACCTGACCCACCACAAGTGGCACCTGGAGAGCTTCCTCCACGATCTGGCGATGACCGTAAATCAAGTTGTCCAGCACCACCACGGCCGTGCCAGCCCGTTGCAGGGCCCGCACCGCATGGCTACCGATGTAGCCGCCACCCCCCGTGACCAGGACCGTCATCCCTCGAGAAACAAAACCCCCTTAATCAAAGCGGAACATGTGCACCTGGCAGAGCAGCAGTGAGCACGGACAGGCCTGGTGGAGTTGTTTTTGAAGCCGGGCAGCGAGCCTGCGACGAGGCGGTAGGGCCCCTTTCCGCGACAAACTCAAACCCCATAAAACTCCCGATACCAAGCCACGAAGCGGGTCACGCCCTCCTGGACGGGGGTGTTGGGGCGAAAGCCCGTCCAGGCCTCCAAAGCCGCCGTGTCGGCCGCCGTAGCCAGCACATCCCCCGGCTGCAGGGGCAGGAAGCGCTTCTCTGCCTTGATGCCCAGGGCTTGCTCCAGGGCTTCGATGTAGTCCATCAGGGGGGTGGGGTGGGAGTTGCCGATGTTGAACACCCGATGCGGCGCCCAGCTGGTCGCCGCATCGGGGGCCATCGCATCAAAGGAGGGATCCGGGGTGGCGGGCTTATCCAAAACCCGCACCAGGCTCTCGATGATGTCGTCGATGTAGGTGAAATCGCGCACCATTCGGCCTTCATTGAATACATCGATCGCTTCCCCAGCCAACATCGCCCGGGTGAAGAGGAACAGAGCCATGTCAGGCCGGCCCCAAGGGCCATACACAGTGAAAAAGCGCAACCCCGTGGCCGGCAGGCCATAGAGGTGGCTGTAGCTGTGTGCCATCAACTCATTGGCCTTCTTGCTCGCCGCATAGAGGCTGACCGGGTGGTCAACACCTTGATGTTCGCTGAAGGGCAAGCTGGCGTTACCCCCATAGACCGAGCTGCTGCTGGCATAGACCAGATGGGTCACACCATGGTGACGGCAGCCCTCCAGAATGTGGCCGAAACCCACCAGATTCGCCTGGATGTAGGCCGAAGGATTGCTCAGCGAGTAGCGCACTCCCGCCTGTGCCGCCAGATTCACCACCCGCTCAGGCCGGCCTGGAGGGAGCTGGGTGCCATCCGGAGCCTCGCCACGAAAAGCGGCCTCCACCGCGGCTTGATCCTCCAGCCCGGCCTGGATCAAGGCAAAGGGGACGCCAAGGTGGCTCGCCTGCTCCTCTAGCAGGGCCAGACGGGCTCGCTTGAGGGCTGGATCGTAGTAAGGATTGAGATTGTCAAGCCCGATGACCGGGGTCCCCCGATCCAGCAGCCGTCGGCTCAGGTGGAAGCCAATGAAACCGGCGGCCCCGGTGACAAGAACTGACATGGAGAACGGATCGCATGGAAACCTGCCCTACAGAGACGTTCGCACAGCCGGGCAAACGCCTGGCTCGGCAGGGAAGCAAGCCGTGACGCAACAGACTCGAATCTCCACGAACAGAGAGGCGTGCTGCTCACACATTGGCCAAACAAAATGGCGCTTGATTTAGATCACTAACTAGCCATGGATGATGGCCATGAATTGTCGGCCATAGCCACAGCATTGAATCTATCAGACTAAAACGCATTTCTTGAGTTGAGATGTAGCAGGGTGCGGAGCAGGATCGTGAGATCCAGCCAGAGAGACCAATCGCGCTGGTAGCGCAGATCAGCCTCAATACGCTGGGCCATGTCCTGCAGATCGGCGGTCTCGCCACGCAAGCCCTCCACCTGGGCTAAACCCGTCATGCCAGGTTTAAACAGGTGACGCTGCATATAAGCAGGGATGAGAAGACGGTAGTGTTCATTGTGTTCCACAGCGTGGGGTCGAGGGCCCACCAGACTCATGGAGCCAGCGAGGACGTTGAACAGCTGAGGCAACTCATCCAGTGACCAGCGGCGCAAAACCCGGCCGACGGGGGTGACGCGGGGATCATCCCGGCGGGCTTGCTGGAGCCCAGGGGTCGTGCCGTCTTCGGTGACGGACATGGTCCGGAACTTGAGCATGCGGAACGAACGGCCATCGAGCCCATAGCGCTCTTGCCGGTAGAGCACGGGCCCAGGGCTGGTGGCACCCACGAGCAGGGCGATGACCAGCATCAAGGGAGAAAGAACAAGGAGCGCCAACGAAGACAACAGCAGATCAGCCAGGCGCTTGATATGACGCTCGATCAACGACCCTTCCTGACCCCAGAGATTGATCGTGAAGGCATCCCCAAGTTGATCCACCTCGAAATGCATCGAGGTGTTGGCCCAAGCCGGAAGGTAATAAACAGGCTTGCAAGTGTCCCCGAAGAAGCGCAACACCTCCATCAGGGGGAGGTCGGTGGCGCTGAGATAGCTGAAATAGATTTGATCCACGTCGTGCTCGTTGAGCCATTGGCGCATCTCCGGCAACTCTCCAACGCAAGGCGGCATGGAAGCGGGCAGGGGGAGTGGCTCGCTGCCCGGAGCTTGAAACCAAGCCACCAAGCGCAGCCCGATCCAGGGAAGCAGCTGCAGCCGGCTGTAGAAGTCAACCGCCTGGGAAGGGGTGCCCCAAAAGACCACGGTGCGAGTGTTTCCACCCTGCAGACGATGCAGGCGCAACAGCTTGCGGCCACCCACATGCAGCCCAAGCAGCAATCCCCAGCCCAGAAGGGCCCAAAGGATCATGTCCTGCCGGGAAAAATGGGCAGAAATCTTGAGGAGAAAGGCAAGCAACAACAAGCCAGTGAGCACGAATGCCCAGCTGAGGCTCACCCTGCGCACGAGGGTCCAGAGGCTGCATTGGCGGTAGCTGCGGTAAAGCTGTCCGAAGGGAAGAATCAAGGCGATGAGAAGAAACACCGCCAGAGAAGACATATGGTTGGCCAATGTTGTCGACCTTTGAATACCCATGAACAGGGCAGTCAGCAGGCAAGGATCAAGAACCCTCATCAGCCGATTGAGGTCTTTGCCATGCAGGCGCAAGAAACCCCTTGGCAGAAAAGACCGCAAAGGCTGCATCAAACGCCTGGAATTGGCATTAGCAGGAGCATTTTGATTGACGATGCGCATCCTTCTTTATGGGATTAATTTTCTTCCAGAACCCGTAGGAATAGGCAAGTATACAGGCGAAATGGGGACCTGGCTTGCAGCCAGAGGCCATCAAGTACACGTGGTGACGGCACAGCCTTATTTCCCGTGCTGGCAATTAGGAAACCACGATATAAATGTAAAGAATCGCTATGGCTACAGCCGCCTTGCCGGGATGGAAGTGTGGCGCTGCCCTCTCTGGGTTCCGCCCAGGCCGAGTGGGGTGACCCGACTGTTGCACCTGGCCAGCTTCGCCCTCACGAGCCTCCCTGTGCTGCTCGCCCAGCGGCGCTGGCAGCCAGATGTGATCTTCACAGTGGCACCAGCCTTCTTCTGTGCCCCTGGGGCCCTGCTCTTGGCGCGGCTGAGTGGCAAAGGCAGCCGCAGCTGGCTGCACATCCAGGATTTCGAGCTGGATGCGGCCTTCGACCTGGGCCTGCTCCGTGGGATGTGGATGCGGGGGCTGGCGGAACGGTGGGAGCGCCAGACCTTGAAGGGATTCGATCGAGTGAGCACGATCAGCGAACCCATGCTGCAGCGAGCCCGCTGGAAACGGGTGGACGCCGAGCGGGCCGTGCTCCTGCCCAACTGGGTGGATCTGGAAACGATTTGGCCCCTGGGCCAGGAAGAACGAAGCAGCAATCCCTACCGACGCAGGCTGGGCCTCCAAGACGCGTCGCTGGTGTTGCAGTATTCCGGCTCGATGAATAAGAAGCAGGGCTTGGAGCTGCTGGTGGAGGTGATCCACCAGCTGGCTGATATCCCGAATCTGGTCTGGCTGCTGGCCGGGGAGGGTCCCAGCAAGGAGGCACTGGCCATGGCTACGGCTGGGAGGAACAACGTGCACCTTCTACCCCTGCAGCCAGCGGAGCAGCTCAATGACTGGCTCAATCTGGCCGATGTGCATCTTTTGCCGCAGAAGGCGGGGGCGGCTGATCTTGTGCTGCCCTCCAAGCTGATGGGGATCCTGGCGAGCGGCAGACCGCTGGTGGCGAGCTCCCCGGCCGGCAGCGAGCTGGGGCAATTGGCGGAACAGGCCGGCCTGAGGGTGGAACCGGAGGACCCTCGGGCCTTTGCAGTGGCGGTGCGACGCCTTGTGGCAGATCCCGAACTCAGGGAGCGTCTTGGAGATCGGGCCCGACAGTTGGCGCAGCAACGATTCGGTCGGGAGGCGGTGCTGGGGGCGCTGGAGCGGAAACTGCTACAGCTTGTTCCAAGCGAGACCTCTCAGCGCCATCACCCCCGCGGAGGTCCACGGTCGACCTGATCGAGCGCAACGCCTGCGTCGACGACGCAAGACGTCAAGAAATGCATGGGAGAGGCCTGCATGGAATGGAGCCTGCCGTCAAACGGGGCCGTCCAGCCGGCCAGCCTGCTGCCATTCCAGCTCCTGAACCTTGAGGCAAATCATTGTTTCGTAGAGGCTTTGCAGGAGTGCGTAAGTGAACCCTGGCCCACCGTCCAGAAAGCCGCGTTTGAGCACATACAAGAGCAGGAACTTCACCAAGGGTCGGGCAGGCAGACGGTAAAAGAGCTCCTTCTGGTGAAAGCGGCGGCGATGGAAATCCTTCTCGAGCAGCGCGGCTCGCCAACTGAAAGGCTCGTTGGTGCGTCGGTTGGAGAGGATCTGCTGAGCTTCAAAACTGCTGTAGGTGTTATGGCGAGCAATCCAGTGGCTTAAGCCCTTGGAGAAAGGGTAGTGATCGAGGGGATGCGCCAGTTCACCCACGGGCCCGTCCACCAGGGTGACAGGGTTCACGAGTCGCTCGTAGCGGACAAACTCTGGGCGGAAAAAACGGATGTACCAGGGGGAGGTCTGCACGTGGCGCAGCTGCCGACCGCGGAAAAAATCTCTGCGGCGGATTCGGTAGGCAACAAAGTTCGGATCAGGGCTTTGCCAGAGGGCCTGCAGCTCAGCCACCGCCTCAGCTGTCAAGCGCTCGTCAGCATCAAGATAAAGAACCCAGGGATTGCGGAAGGGGATATGGCGAAGCGCCCAGTTTTGATGGGACGACCAGTGATCAAAAGGTCTTTCGATGCAACGAGCACCGGCTGCCAGAGCAATCTCCTTCGTGCGATCTGTGCTACAGGAATCATAGACAACGATATCCTTACACCAGGAGATCGCCGCCAAACAGCCGGGCAGATCCTGCTCTTCATTCTTGGTCAGGATTAAAACGGAGCCAAATGAAATTGCCACGGGAATTTGGTAAGGAGGCAGAGATGGACAAGATGTCGTTTACACACAATCGCCGAATGTCACTCCAGAATAACCGGACGGCTCTTAAGTTTTCTGGCGGGATTGCCAACATAAATGCCCCAGGGAGGCAGTGATTTGACAACAACAGAACAGGCACCAACAATACATCCTTTGCCAATAGAGACACCTGGATGAACAAAGCAGCGGGCCGCGATCCAAACCTCGTCATCAATACAAATCGACTCTGCCACAAGCGAAAAGGCAGGAAGCGTATAGTCATGACTAGCAGTACAGATCATTGCCTGCTGCGAGATGATGACGTTATGGCCAATGACCACCGGGGCTACGTTGTAGATCCACGCCTCATCAGCAATACAAGATCTGCCATTGATGACCAAATGGGCAGGCCACCAGATACGGGCTTTTGGATAGATTCGTGCTGGCCCCGCTATCTCAGCACCAAAAGCACGCAGGATCCATCGTCGCCAAAAGTGAAGCGGCCTTGGCGAAGGACGAAACAACAGGGAGTAGGTGAGGTTCCAAGTCAGTCGGAGCAGGCGACTCTGCAGGCCAAAACAATCACCGGATCGACTGGCAACCCCTTCTAGGGGCTTGTGCAAATCAGATCTCTGCATAGAGGATTCCGCACTCTGACAATAGGTGCTCAACAGTGGCCAGCTCAGGCGAAGCAAGGGCCTGGCGTGCGGGGATTTGTCTCATCAAAACAGGAGAGTCATTTATTTTTTCAAAACCCCTGCGTCCAGAGTAAGCATGCTTTTGCTGCAGTGGCCGATCGGTAGCGGGCTGAAATAGGTCGCAGAAGTCAAGCCCGAGGAAGCGGCAGATTTGTGCGGCCGTCACGGCAGGCTCCGCACAGAGGTTTTCATATTTTAAAAGCAACACAGTATCTGAGTTTTTCCGCTGAAAGTCAAGGAGTGCCTGAACAGACTTGACCCAATAGCGGGTGGCAGTGGCAGCGTTTAATCCCTGCGGGATGAAGTCTTTATTTGCAATCATGGAGGCCACTGATGCAAAGGGATCGCGAATGATGAAGAGATAGCGAGCAGCCGGAACCTCTTTTTTGATCTGATCCAGCACAAAACAGTGTTGCGGAGTTTTCTCCGCCACAACCTGCTTGTTTGTGATGGAGCGTATTGCATCAGCCAACTGAGTATAAGCTTCTCCCTTGGTCTGCGAGCGGAACAGGATTTCACAGGAGTAGTCCCTTGAGAGGGGTGTGAATCGGGAACGCAATGGATTGGCCAGGGAAAAGAAATTGGTCTCATCAAGAAAGGCGGCAATCGATGGATGACGCATCAACGAATTAATCAGAAGCGTTGTGCCACTCCTTGGCGGCCCACAAACAAAGAGGTGGATGTTCCCAGAAGTCAAGCCATGCCGTGCCTGCGGGCATGATCTTGCATACGAGGCTCTGGTTGCTGAGCCAAAGCAATAACGGCAATGCAGCATGAACCCATCCAGGGGAATGAGCAATTCGAACAATCGCTTCAGACGATGAAACAGCATGCCAAGGACAAAACAAACAAGGGGATGGTGATCACCCCGCCCCCAACAACACCAGGGCTGGCCTCATTCTGTTTCATTGCGTGCTCCTTCGAGCAGCGGAAGGAGATTTCTGGCCACAGAGGCAAAATCAAAACGCGAGCGAAACAGCCGCTCCGCACAGGCGCCCATCTGGGCTTTGTGGCTCTCAGGGAGAGCCAACCACTGGCGCAGGGCCTCGGCAGTGCCGATCCTCGTGTCTGCATGCACCACACCTGCTCCTGCCGCAGCAACATCATCAGAGATGTTGACAGGCGCGGAAATGGCCACGGGCAGGCCACACGCCAAAGCTTCTGCAACAACAACACCGAAGTTTTCCTGATGGGAGGGGAGACAGAACAGCTCAGCTGAGCGAAAAGCGCCCCACTTGAGATCACCTGTGAGCATGCCGGGCCAGGTCATCCGGTCGGCAATGCCCAACACGGCAGCCCGTTTCTGCAGGGAGGCTTGCCACCCCACTTGATCGGGGCCTGCAATCATCAGATGCAAGCGGGGGTCACTCGCGGCCACCTCGGAAAAGGCTTCCAGCAGCAGATCCACGCCCTTTTTGGGATGGATGCGGCTCAGATACAGAAGGAGCCGCAGGCCGCGGAGCTGGGGAAACGACTCAAGGAAGAGCCGGCGCTGATGGTCTGGATCGCCGCAGGGCGTTGAAGTGCCAAAGCCCACCACACGCTCATGGGCCGCATACAGCCAAAACGATTGGCGTGCCAGCAGACGCTCCTGCTCGGTGGTGAACAACACCGCCCGGGCATCCCGAAGCACGCGGTAATCAGCCCAGGGCCAATAGGCCCACTTCTTGAGATGCTTCAGGGGGTAGGTGCGCTTGAACCAGGGATCCAACATCCCGTGCGGGTAAACAAAATAGGGGGTGCGACTGCCGCGCAGCGCACGCCAAGTGGCCAAGGCGTGATATTGCCAGGTGCCGTGCACGATCACCACATCGTGATCACAAGCCAGGGAGGCAATACGAGCGGAGAGGCCGCGGCGGTACCCATAACGACCCATCACTGGACCTAATGCCACAACAGGGAATGGCAAGTGCTGTAACCAAGGAGCATCGGGTGGATCCAGGCACAGAAGAGTCGAAGTCACCCCAAGGTCTGCGAGATGGGGGGAGAGCTGCAGGATCCCTTCCACCGGGCCACCGCCCGCAGGGTTCAACCCCCTAGAAACAACGAGAAGCTTCATTTTATCCAGTTGATCCAGCAGCAAGGTCTGGCGAAGTGATTGAGATCAAGATTGGCAGGATCAGTGACGCAACTTGTGGATCAAGTCGGCCATCATCTCCAGCACAGTGGCAGCCCAAAGAGAGGGAGAGAATTGACGCGAGAGCGATTCACTTCTGGCGCCATAAGCCTGCAGCTTGTTGACATGGGGCTGATCAAGGTCAATCAACTTTTTGAGGGAAAGGGCCAAACTTTTTGGCTGGCCACCTGGAAGGATGAGGCCATTGAATCCAGGCCTGACCAGGTGGACAGCGGAGCCACAGGCGTCTGTAGCAAGCAGAGCCAGACCTGCACAGGCAGCTTCATGGATCTGGAGCCCCCAGGGTTCTTCCAAGCTTGGGGCACAAAGAATTTTGCCATGCGTCATCACATCAACAAGCTGAGTCGGTTGCACGAAACCGTGGAGATAACAGTGGGTCAGATTTTCAAACTGGGTGGCATACGGACCCACCCCAAGCACATCCAACATCCAGTCGTCTGGCAGCAGAGCATGGGCATGCAACCAACTCCATGCCGCCAACAAATCAGCGCAACCCTTGCTTGCTACCAAGCGGCCAACAAAAACAACCCTGTTCAAACGATGGGCCCATGGTTTGGGTTGGATGGAAATCGCGTCGCCACTGAAAACACCTTGATACACGCGCTCAGGTTTAAACCCTACTCGAATGGCGAATTGATATTGGCGCTCACCACCCACAAATGCCGCATCAAAGAAACGGGCACGGTAGAAATAACCATAGGCGGCCTTTAGCAAGTTTCTCGGTGTGAGGTGCCACTGCCAGTCAAAACAGAGGACTTTGACGCAGGAAGATGAGAGCTGATTGGCCAAAAACCTCATGTAAAACGGGTGGTGCCACCCACTGATCAAACAGAGCTCAGGATTCACCTGGCCAGCAAAGAAGAGCCCTCTCCCAATCGAAGCAGGATCTGATGGATTAATCCAAATGGTCTGGTAGGTGCAGTTGTCAGACTGAGTTTTTGAAAAGGGCGCCGCTCCACTGGGCTCGAAAAAAACCACATTCACGTCAACAAGCCTTCCTAGTTCTTGCAGGCAAGCATGCAAATAGCCCGAGGAATGGGACCAAAGAACAAGAACATTTGTCATTTGGAATTCAGGGAACATACTGCCGGAAAGAAGCTTTAGCCATCCAGAAAGCAAGCCGAGGATCAAGGAGATACTTCATGATCTTGAGCAACAGGGTTGGCAGCAATTGCAGCAGTGATCGAGCAATAACAAGTTTCTTTCCATAGTAAGTCATAGCAATGCGCTGAAGATCACTGCAATACTCCTCCTCCATACGACCACTTCCTGAAATCGAATTCGGATGAATTCGAAAAGCAGCAATGGCATTCTTCTCTCGACAGATCCTCACGTTTGGCAATGATGCAACATGATGAAGAAGTTCCACATCCCAGCAAGTCTTGTTCCGAAGATTAAAGGCTGTGGTGTGGCGAAATGTATTCAACTTAATAATGAGACCCTGTTGAAAGAAATGGGAGAGACCCAAAGCTTGGATCCAGCCAAAGGTCGATCCTGGAAAAATACGGGTTTGGGTACCATTCTCTTCGCGGAGCACGATTCCGCCGAGCAACAAAAGATCGGGCCAGTCGTGTTGACGCAACAACGCATAGGCACGACTCAGGGCACCGGGCAACAGAAAATCATCGGCATTGATAAACAAAACATAATCGCCCAGGGCTTTTTCAAATCCCTTATTAAGGCCGTCGGCAGGTCCGGCGTCTGGTTCAAGTATTGCCAGGTCGGAAGGTATGGACTGCAGGATATGCGAAATGCTCTGATCACGACTGCCAGGATCAACCACGATATGCTCCACAGGCGCAAAGTCTTGCTCCCTAACACTCGACAAACAGGCAGGCAAATACGCACCCTGATTATAGCTTATCGTAACCACAGAAAAAAAGGGCTTTCCCTCTCGTATCATGTCACTTCAGGATGATGATTGGGATTCAAAGAAGGCCTTCACAGCAGGGATGCGTCTGAGAACACCCTTTTTTAGGAGGTAATCTTGCCTGATTGGATTCATAATCGCAATGGATTGGCGAAAAAAGGCAACAGCTGCCTCATCAGGAAGATCGACAGCCACCCTTGCAATTACCCATCGCTTGTAGAGGGATTTGACGGTGCTTACATCTGAATGTTTTGGTCTCTGCCTGAACTTGTGCACAAAGTAATCGGCATCAATCATGTCATAGTGCAGCACAATTCCCTGGCGCACTGTTCGCAGCTCCTCTCCAGGCAGGGGGAACCAGTAGTGGACATCCGGTCGAATAGCGTGCAAGAGATCTGTTCGGACAAATGACTTGCCTGATGTGTAGGACAAGAAGTAACCTGTTGGCAGCTCTTTCCCAGTTAATGGGTGTCGCACCAACCGGGGGAATGCATCACCTAAAAGGCACCTGAAAAAAAGTTGATCGTACCATGCCTGATAATAGGCCCATTGCTCAGGATTACGAATTAGGAGTCGAAAGATCGACCGAGAATATCGCCAGAATGTCTCTATGGGCTCCTTCGGGCGATTCAAGAATAAGTCACTACCAGAAAACGGATGCGAAGCCCTCAACCCGACAGGAACATTATCCAAGTTAACCATTCTCAGCTGCCCAGTATCCTGCGGCACTTTACTAAGGAATGATGCAAGACTTTTTGGCTTGATCACATCCATATGGAGATCATTGATAATTAATTCATCCGGATCAATGGCTGCGATCCATTCAATTCCACAATCCCTTGCGTGTAAGGATGCCCAATAAGTATTGAGCTTTTTGCGCAAATCTAGCCAACCTTCTGCCTCCTTTTGAATCTGCTCAAACCAAACAGTATGGTCAATTAGTTCAGCCGGAGCAACAGAGGACCTAACCAAGACATCCGAATAACCACTCAATAAATCTGGAAGATCATCCGTTGTGTGATCAAGGAATACATAGAAACGCGAGCAGCCAAGATGACGGTAGTAAATGAGAGACTCAAGGACGAGGCGTTGTTCATTTTTGACTGTATAAGTAATTGCAAAAGTCATGGGGTTCTCAATTTAAGGGCATGGCTGAGATTACCCAGACTGATATGCCACAACAACGGGATATGAATTATAAGAAGGGACAAGATCAACCCATTCAACTTGGATGGACTGGCCAAAGATCAATAGCCTAAGTAATCGAAAGAGCTTATTGAGTTTCGAGCCAGGCTCATGTAGGCTGGCCCCAGACAATAGGATAAAACGATATCCAAGCTGAGACAGTAGGGTTGCTGCGGAATGAGATGATCCGTTGACATCCCAAGAATTTTGTTCAAAAAGAATGATTGGTCTAAATTTTTTTAATACTTCAGATGCACCAATAAGTACATCGTACTCCGACCCCTCCACATCCACTTTAATCACATCAACGGCTGGTTCAGCTAGCAACAGCGAATCTAGTGTGGTTGTTTGGATTAGCTCCTCATGGGCATTCATGATGCCGCGAGCGGATTTAAGCGGTTCTAACCTGCTGGCGCCTTTGTTGACAGAGTCGATGGCAATAATGGCTTCTCCCTGCTTCGAGGAAAGGGCAATGTTGTGAAGGATGAATTTGGGATCTCGGCAGTTCAATCGCAACAATTCAAAGTTCACCTGGGCAGGCTCAATGCTGATAACCTTCTCAAAGTCAACACCCAAACAAAGAGAGTGATTTCCGATGTTTGCCCCAATATCCACAAGACATCTAGGTCTGGCATTGAGCTTTGGCAAGACACTTGTCCTGACAAAGTCTATATAAGGTTTTTCATAACAACCTTCGGTATTAATACACGCACCGATGAAGTCACAGGAATGAATATATTTCGGTCGATTTAGTGGTGACTTGGCCAGCCTTCTGGCTCGCCGCATGAGGGCATATTCAATCAGAGTGTCCGCAAGAACACGTAGACGAGGATTGGCGACCGATTGGCGCAAGCGCTGCGTGAAAGCCATTACTGATCTGCCAACGCTGCTTCATTCTCTACAGACTGAAACCAAGAGATGGTGAATGCCGTCATCATGGCCAGCTGGATTCTGTTG
Organism: Cyanobacteriota bacterium; assembly: GCA_041181185.1. Lineage (GTDB taxonomy): Bacteria > Cyanobacteriota > Cyanobacteriia > PCC-6307 > Cyanobiaceae > Cyanobium. The sequence continues at coordinate 79,868 of JBEGQC010000006.1, forward strand.
CTGAATCCAAAGGGGCTGAAAAGAAGGGTCCACATCGAAAAACAAGCGATGAAGACATAGCGATATTTTGGCTGAACAAGCTTGGAGCGGATAGCACAAGCTACCATCTGCAGGAATTGAATCAAAAAGAAATAGACAGGTAGAAAAGCGAGTCCCCCTCCCCAGACAAGAGCTGCCCAAAGAACGGAATGAGCAGGGATTAAAAGTGATCCCTGTTCGGTAGTAAATTGGTCGAGCCACGAGATATCTTTGGTATAGTTTAATTGCTCCATAATGTTGCCTCCAGCAATGGAATATTGGGCGAAGGGATCTTTTGCCCACGATCCCCAACCCAAAATGGGCTTGTCAAGCCAGGCGAGAACAGCTGAGAAGATTTCACCGCGACCGCCGAAAAGAATCCCAAGATCACCGGTCGATTGCTGGGCAGTTTTCAGAGCAGCATCGGGGTCAATGAGATCAAGGGGAATGAGATAAAGCAAAATCTGTGAAAAAGACGAATACAAAAGTGAGAGACCAATCAACGCGGAAGGGAAAACTACAGCTGTAGCGAGGATCACAGAAGATCGTTTCTGTTGCGGCAGGTGGAATTGGGGCAAGAACCGAAAAAGAATGATCATTCCAAAGCTGACCGTTGCAACAAAGGCCAATAATCTCAGGTTTCCCCATGCCCCTAACAATGAAATCGCCAACGTGGAGAGAAATGAGCAGCTCAACAGACCAGCGCGACCAAAGAAGCTCTCTACAAGTTGAAGCACAAGAAATACAGCAGCATAAGAAAATCCAAACTTGAATGTTTCTTGGCTGAATCCTTGTTCGATCACATCTGACTTATTAAAAAAGATGTTAAGCACCATCACGACGAGATTAAAGATCCACAATTGGTTGGCTGTAAATTTCCCGACAAGAAATAGAACCGTCGTTGGAAAGATCAAGTAGGCACCAAATCCCTTCAACAGCGTAGCGATCTCAGTTTGGTTGACAACGTCACTCAACAGGAGGAATAGACTTGTTAGATAAAACAACCCCAAACCCGAGTAGTGGCGAGAGAACGAGACAAAGAATAATCTGTACCCACCTCCGAACAAAAACCAAACAAGAGCAAATGCATCAATGAGATTGACCCTGCCCAGCCAAATTTGAGCAAGAGATGCAGCTACAATCGGACTTATATGCCTACTAAGGCGTAAACCAAGCAATGACATATAGATCAGCCAAGAAGTTTCTGATAAAGCTTTTGCATGCTATCAGCATAGGAAGCTGGCGAATACCTTGCATGTGCATAGTCCCTGTTTCTGCGGCAATAGTCATCTAACATAGGATCAGCCAGCGCACATTTTATTGCCTCTTCCAATTGCTCTGGCTCACCCGGATCAACAAGGATACCGTAGGCTCCATCGCCAAGAGAAAATCCACTATTGGGCGTAGCAATAATGTAGCAGCCGCAGACCATTGCCTCTTGAATTGTTTTGGCATAACCTTCACAAAACGAGGGAAAGACAAAAATCCTTGTCTGAATCATTTCTTGGGCCAATTCCTCTCTTGAAAGGTAGCCAAGCCCTGCAAAGTAGGCCTCTGAAACCGCCATGCTTTGGCAGTATTGACGAATGACGCTTGTGGATGATCCTGCGATCCTTAGTTTCACCAGACCCGAAAGATTTTCTACGGCCTGGGCAAGCCAATCAATGCCTTTGCGCTTGACCCAGGAACCAGCGAACAAGAGTTCGTTCGCAGGTCTTTTACTCACTAACCTATCCAGAGAGTTAACACTTTTGATGAACTTCTCATCCACGGAAAGCTCTACAACAGAAACTTTTTCTGGAGAGACCCCCGCAAAAAGCAGGGTGTGTTTAACGAATTCAGAGTTAACAACAATATGATCAGCTTGATCCAAGTCGGCCTGCATTAATCTTTGGCCAATATCGCCTAAATGGGCCATACCCCCATCTCTAGAATCTGGAAGACAGCCCCGATTATCAGTTAGGTAATTGATAAGTATTGGGTGGGCGATGCTATGGTCGCAGAGCTTAATCATCCCATTTCTATTGGCAAACGCCAACGAGAAAAGGCCAAAAGCGCATCGATAATGATAGATATCGGGATGCGCTCTTTGCAAGACCAAGAGGGCTTTGAATGCAAATGTATAGTGGACAAGATAGGCAAGAAGATTGTCGAGCAGCAAGGATGAAAATAATCTACGTGATGCTTCCTGGAGTTGAGCAATGAGCTCTGCCAAGACACAGGTTTGAATGCGCGTCAGGGGAATAGTCTGCTGCCTTGCCAAGACTTTTAATTGTTTTCTTCTCGAGAAAATACGTAGGAACCGTTTAATATGCGGTGTTGGGTAAAGGCCAATCAACAGCGTATAGTCAATGGTCTCCGGATTGAGCGCACCTGCAAGATAGGGCAAATGAAACATGCGCACTCCAGATGTGATGACCACCTTGATGGGTTTGCACTTGGTGGAGTGGAGGAAGTCCATTTGGCGATCTAAGCATGGGGGATCTGGTAGAGGGGAAGACCCTTATGGAACAAGAGACAATTAATTAATTCATACTCATCTCTTAAAAATCCAGACAGGAAGCGCCGGCTTTCCCGATCTAAACCTTCAAACTTTGAGCTTGGCTTGGCATATCTTGACTGTTGGGAAAGATCTGGTTTGTTCAGATCTAGGGAGGAGAAAAAACGTTCTATATCATGGTTAAGAGACTCAGTTCTGAAGACATAACGTATCTTGTGATGATGCTTTTTGATGGCACGCTGACTGCCAAGCCAATAGGAGTATTTACTAAATCGCCCCATTAAGTCATTGTGCAGGTAGGCATATCTAAGAGTAGGGACTGGATGGGCCGACAACATTCGGACGTAATGATTGACTGTGGGGTATCTATGATAAAAGTCGCGCCTATTCTGGCCAATCGTTTCATCTCTATGAAGAGGCGAATAAAATGCCGACTCGAAACGATCTATTGGATCTCTGCAAGCAACAAGCAGCTTGTGTTCTGGGCCAAAATGCATGACTTTTGGTTCATGGTCCCAACAAAAGAGATTGAAGTTTTTGCCCAAAACAGTTTTAAGGAACGTGCCCCCACATTTCACCGGATGGACGAGGCAAAATTCATAGCCAGCCATTCGGAGTTTAAATCTATAGGAGTTTCTTTGGTCTTTAAGCCATTCTTTAATATAAAATCTCAGGGGCGGGGAGGCATGCGGAGCAACCGCCACAGGGAAAGTATCGGTCATTTCTTCTGGAACGCCAATATATCCTAATAATTAATCATATCACATGCTGGCGAATGCTGTCTACAAGCGCCGCTTTTGTTTGATTGGTGATGCGGGAATATCAAGAGCATTCTTGTCGGGTCGCAGCATGCACCAAGGCTTGGAAGGAAGAATTGGTTTGCAGCAATTCAGAGTAGCTGCCGATGCCAGCGATCCTTCCTTGTTCAAGACAAACAACACGATCGCATCCTCGAACTGTCGACAATCGATGGGCGATCATGATAAGGGTGAGAGTAGAGCTCAAGCCTTGGATGGCTTCCATCACCTCAAATTCTGTGCGGTTATCGAGGGCGCTGGTGGCCTCATCCAACACAAGCAATGCCGCTCGTTTGTAAAGGGCGCGGGCGATGCCAATGCGCTGCCGTTGGCCACCACTGAGGCGCACACCCCGCTCCCCCACCAGCGTGTCGTATCCCTCCGCACTATTTTCGATCACCTCTGCGATGCGGGCCTGCCTGGCCGCCTGCTGCACTCGCTTCAGATCAATCCCTTCTTCCGGGATGCCAAAGGCGATGTTGGCTGCAAAACTGGCATCGCTCAGATAAATGTGCTGCGGCACATGGGCCACCTTGCGCTGCCAGGCTTCCACGACCCCTGCCCTCCCGTGGAGATCCTGGCCAGCCACCAGCACTTGCCCCTGGGTGGGAGGCAGCAAGCCCAGGATCAGATCGCTGGTGGTGCTCTTGCCACTGCCTGTGCTTCCCACAATGGCCAACCGCTCTCCGGCGTGGATCTCCAGATCCAGATCCCGCAGCACCCAGGAGCCTGCCGGGCTATAGCGGAAGCGCACTCCCGAAAATTGCACCAGAGGAACAACCGGATTGCGTACCGCCAGAGGGAGCACAGGCGTGGTTGTGCTGGGCAGAGGGGGCTTGGGGGACAGGAATGGCTCCAGCCGCTTGAGAGAGGCCAAGTTGGCTTGCAAATTGCTCACCGAAACGAAGGATTGCTGGAGGGGTTGCAGCAGTCGATAGGCGCCTAAAGAAAGGGCTCCAAGCAAAGGCAACTGGTGCTCGATCCCCTGACCCTGGAGCGCCAGGGAGAGCGAGAGCCCGACAATCAATAGGAGAACAAAACCCTCAATCGCATAGCGGGGCGACGCCGTCTTGAAGTTGATGGCCTCCCGTGTAAACAAAAAGGAGCGGGTGCATGCGGTATAGGCATCGAAGAAATAGCCCTCACTCCGATCCAGCAGCACATCCCGGATGCCCCCCAAAGCCTCCTGAGCTAGCTGAAGGCTGCTTTGATAGCTTGAAGTGGCCTGATAACCATCGGCCTTCAATGTGGCCTTGGTCAAGCGAAATACGAGCAGGTAAATCCCCCCCAACAGCGGAGCAATCACCAGCATCACAAGGGGTGCCATCAGAAACAACGAAGCACCGAGCAACACCAGAACCGAGAGGTTCATCAACAACAAGAGCGCTGCGTTGATGCTCACCTGAGCCTGTTGCACATCATTGGTGAGGAAACTGAGCACACTGCTGCTGTTGTGCTTCAGATGCCAGGCAAACGGCTGCCTCAGCACGGAAAGAAACACGCTCTCACCCAGCTCCGCCACGATTAAGGCGCCTAGACGCAGCTGCAGCCGAATCGCGAACAGCCGCAGCAGCGTGCTCACCACCACCACCAACATGAAGCCCAGGCCAACTGCCAGCAACAGCTTCTCGCTGGGCAGGGACAGCAACGGCGCGGCCAAGGGGCCCATCAGTCCCAATCCTTCCTTAGGACTCGCCAACAATCGCAAAAAGGGCAGCAGGGCTCCCAAGTTGGCCACCTCCCCCACCGCGGCCACGATGTTGATCAGCTGCAACGCCAACAGTTGCCGCCGCCGGCGAGGGCTGATGGCCTGCCAGAGGGGCAGGAGCGCCTTCAGCTTGGAGAGCAGGGGCATGGAGTGCGGTGGCGTGCAGCGGACAGGTTCATTCCCGCTCATCGAGCCAGTGGATCAGCCGGCGGGATCTGGTGCGAAGGGAGAGCCTGCGGCTTGGCTTCTTCGGCAGCCGAGGGCCAATTCCAACTGGCTCCAGGCCCTCATCGGCCGCGATCTGCTGCGGCTCAGGCAGCTTGGCAGCTGCGTAGTCGCCATAGCCATAGCCATAGCCATAGCCGTACCCGCGGGCGACGGAGCCGCTCCGCACTGGCTGGTTGGCGAGCACACCAAGCACATCCACCCCCGTATCCCTCACTCGCTGCAGCGCCTGGGCCGGCAGATCGCGATTCACCCGGGAGAGTCCCACCAGAAAGATCAAGCCATCCAGATGATCGGACAGCAACACCGGGTCGCTCAATAGCAACGCGGGCGGAGTGTCGAAAATCACCAGGTCGTATCCAGGCAGCTGGCGGATCGCCTCCACCACCAGCCCACATCGCTCGGAGCTCAGCAGCTGGGTGGGATCTGGCGGCACTGGTCCGGCGGTCAACAGATCAAGCCCGGGCTGGAGGGTCTGCACAACCCCTTCAATGGCCAGCCGGGCGTCGGTGAGCAGGCTTGACAATCCCTGCACGTTGGTGACACCCATCAAACGATGGACCATCGGTCTGCGCATGTCAGCATCCACCAGCAGCACCCGTTGACCAAGCTGCGCCAAGGTTTGGGCAAACAAGGCCGATGTGGTGCTCTTCCCCTCCCCTTGGGTGGAGGAGGTGAACGCCACCAGTCGCACTGGCTTGTCGGCCCTTAACAGGCGGAAATTGGCAAAAAGATTGCGCAACGACTCCTTGATGGCAAACCGCTCGCCGCCGTCAAGCGTGGCGAGGGTTTGGCTGATCGTGTTCCCCTCCCCTCCCCGCAGGTACGGCACCACACCCAGCAGGGGCATGGCCAGGGCCTCCCTGAGCTCCTTGGGGTTGTGGAAGACATGATCGAGCCGATCCCGCAGGAGGGCCACACCCACCCCTGCCAGACCTCCCAGAACGAGGGAGAGCAGCAGGTTGCGGGGCACACTCGGGATCACCGGGCTGGCTTTGAAGCGGGGTGGAGCCAACACGCTCCAGGGGACCGTGCGTTGGGCGACTTGCAAGCGAAAGCTCTCCCGCGCCTTGATGTAGGAGGTCAGGTTGTCGCGGGCCACCACCAGCTGCTGCTGCAGGGCTTCGTACTCCTTCATCTGAACAGGGTTGACCTGGAAGCGACGGGCCAATTGCTCTTGCTGGCGAAGAATCTCCCCAAGCTGCGACTGGTTTTCGCTCAGGCTGGATTGAATGGCATCCAGCTCTCGACGCTGCAAAAGGGGGCGCAATCGGTCGCGTTTAGAGCGCAACTCACGAACTTGGGGTGCCTCGTCGGTATAGGTGGCTTCGGCTTCGGCCAGCTGCTTTTCCACCTGGGTGAGATCTTGCAGCAAATTTGTGAAGGCACTGCTCACCACACCCCCTTCCAATCCCTTGCTGGTTGTCGGCCCCTGCAGGATCGAATTGGAGCCCTGGAACGGAGCGCTGTTCAGATGACCCAGCCGCACAGCGGCGGCCAGGCCCTCCAACCGGGCTTGTTTCTGCTCCAAATCCTTGCGGCTGTTGCTCAACTCCAGCTGCTGCTGTTTGATCGCCTCGGCTTGCTCCGCAGGCTCCACAAAGCCACTGCTCTGGCGAAATGTCGCCAATCGATTTTGAAGGGCAACCACCCTGGCTTGCAGCTCAGGAGCTTGTTGATCCAGAAAGGCCAAACCTTGGGTGAGCTTCTCCTGACGCTGCCGCAGGGAGTAGGTCAGGTATTCGGCGCTGAGTTTTTGCAGGATCTCTCGCCCCTGCACCGGATCAGGCCACTGCAGTGTCACCTCGAGCACCCCGTCGTTGCCCCCCTTACCGGTGGCCTTTGGGGTGGAGATGGTGATGGGCCCCAGCTCCCCTTCCTCCAAACCCAAGCTCTGCTCAATGGGTGATAGCAGGAGCGGGCTGGTCAGCACCTGGATCAAGGTGGAGGTGTTCGCCGAGCCACCACTGCCCTGCAGCGCGAGATTCTCCAGTGCCCCCCCGGCGTCGGGCGCGCCCTGGCGATCTTCTGAATTGATCGGATCGCTCACCAGAAGTTTGAAGCTTCCCTGGAACACAGGGCTGTAGGCCCTCTGCCAGGCGGTCAACAAGGCGCCGAGCAACAAGGTGGCCATGAAAGTTGACAGGGCCAGTCGCTTGCGACGTCGCAGCACCTGCAAGAGATCGGCGAGCTGAATGTCGTCTCCATCGACGACCGGCCGGGCAGGGGCAGCCGAAGGTGCTCCCCCTACGTCTCGAGACCGCGGCCCCAAGCGGGTACCCGAACTAGCGCCGTAGTTACTCAAGGGAGGAAAGTCCTGCTTACCGGATTAATCAATCGGAAAACAACCAATTGAAAACAGCCGGCAAAGCATTGCGACTCTATCATGAAATAAGCATCCTATGAGCATCTGCGCCTCAGAAGCAATGGGACCGGAGCCAAGCCTGCAAATCCATGGACAGACTTATGGCAAGGCCACCCATCCGGAACAGAAAACCTGAGAGAAAAAAATAAAGAAAGATCCCAGAAATGGTCTCGCTATCAATGCGAGATGCATCGCCAACGAAAAGAACTAACCCGCAGCTCAACTGTCGAGCCAGCAACTGAAACCTCGAAACAGCTTGCTCACGTCCCCCGCCTGCTCTCAGCTAGTGGTCGGACACAAATCTGATCACTCCCAGACGCGAAGCGACCAGCGTGAGAACTACTCTGAACTTTGATTGGTGAGATTGGTGGAGATGTGGTTCCCAATCCCCCTCACTACGCATTTGGAGGTTGGCTGGCGCCGGGTTGGCTCGTTCTGCATCGCTCTGCTGATGGTGAGCCCCTTGCCAGCCTTAGCCCAAACTCTTTCAAGCGATTCCCTGGCCTTCAGCTCATCCTCTCCCTCCACACCGCAAACGCTTGGCACTGATTTCGGGTCCTACATTTTAGGGGCGGGGGACAAACTCGATTTGAGCTTTCTCTCCAGCGGCAACGCTAACTTGGGGGGAAGTTTTCAGTTATTGAATGACGGCAGCACAACCCTGCCGCTGATTGGATCTGTGGTGCTCGATGGGCTCACCGTAAGCCAGGCCAACCGCTGGCTGATCAGCCTCTACCGCCGCTTCCTGCGCCAGCCGGAACTCACGCTCCGGGTGGCCCAGCCCCGACCCCTGCAGATCTCGGTGGTGGGGGAGGTGGAAAATCCTGGCCTTTATCTGCTCAATCCCGGCGGGGAAGGCTCCGGTGTCGAGGGGAAGATCAGCTCCATCCCCGGCTTGCCCACGGTGGTCTCGGCCCTGCAGAAAGCAGGCGGGATCACCCTTAACGCCAACTTGAGGAATGTGCTCTTGCAGCGCCGGTTGCCTGGGGGCCGCACTCAGCTGATGCAAACCCACCTGGATCTCGCCGCCCTGCTCCAAAAGGGCGACAAGCTCCAGAATCCTTTTCTCTTTGATGGCGACACCATCATCATCGGCCGCACCTCAACGCCACAGCCGAATGAGGTGCTCGAGCTTGCCGCCGCCAACCTCTCCCCAGAAACCATCAGTGTCAACGTTGTGGGTGAGGTCAAAAGCCCCGGCCGGCTTCAGCTGCGGGCAGGCACGCCTCTCCTCCAGGCACTGCTTGCCGCTGGGGGACCCACCCCCATGCGCTCCAACCGCAACAACGTGGAATTGGTGCGGATCAACCGCGACGGCACAGCCACCCTGCGGCGATTCGTCATCGACTATCAGCAGGGGGTCAGCGGACCACGCAATCCGCCTCTGCGAGATGGCGACAGTGTGGTGGTCAACCGCAGCGTGCTGGCGGCCGGCAGTGACGCTCTCAACGCATTCACCCAACCCATCACGGGCTTGGTGAACATCCTGGCGTTGGTGCGCATTCTTCAAAACGTGGGCGGCAACAACAACTGACTCACCGCACCATGGCCCGCCGCTCAGACCTCCTCGAACCCTCCCCAGCCAACCGACCCGCGGCACCCTGGGCCCTCTTCTGGCTGGGCGCCGTCGCCAGCGGCCTGTGGCTCCCGTTGCTTGTGTCCGAATCGGTGCCATGGCCCCGGCAGCCCCGCACAATGGGCTCCCCAACCCTGGTGGCACAACCGCCTGGGCCACCCACCCCCATCTCCTTGCTGGCCCGCCTGCCACAGACCCCACCCCCCTCGATGGGATCGCCCAACCTTCCAGGCGCCCCTCCGCCCAACGAGGGGGAGAGGCTTCGCCAACCCATCGCCATGGCCATGGCCGGCCCGAACCTGGAGAGCTCCTCCGCCCTTCGGCAGCAAGATCCCGAAGGGCCAGCGGTGACGCCAGCCCTCAGTGGTGCCCTCCAACTCGGTGGCCCGCTGGGATTAGAGACCCTGAAGGAGAAAGCCATGGTGCCCGCCGCCCGCCTTGAGCAGCTGGTGCGAGCCCGTTCAGCCGATCGGCTGTTCGCTGTGCCCCCACACTGGCGCCCAGCCATGCGAGCTCTCCTCCATGGCCAGCAACGGGTGCTCCCCGCTGAAGTGGTGCGGGTGCCAGCGCCCCATCTGAAAACCGCAGAGGAATATCCGATGGCCTTGACACCTGATGGCATTGCGGAAACCACCGTCAATCCGTCTGCCCATTCACGGGAGGCGCTGGAACGCTGGGCGGAGCGCCAGGCCCCCAACCCGGAGGGCAGTGTGCGGCCAGTGATGGTGGTGCTGGAGCCGCTTGGGCCTGAGCCTGAGCCTGAGCCCCCAGCAAGCAACCCAAGGGCAGAGCAAACCGAATCGAGACCGGAAAATCCACCTTCCATCCACGGGGCGACCGTTCCGCGCCGTTTAGAGGGAGGAGTTTGAAGCCAGCCTGGAGTCGAAGGCCAGGCGCTGCGATACATTTTGGGTTCCGCCGTTGCTGATGGGTTCAAGCCGTCAGCCCCTTTCGAGCCAATTCCGTCTCGAGGCGACCACGACGCCCAGCCATGACACAGCCCTACTACGAAACGATGTACATCCTCCGGCCGGACATCCCGGAGGAGGAGGTGGAAAGCCACATCACCAAATACCGCGACCTGGTGACCGAGGCCGGTGGCGAGGTGCTGGACACCCAGATGCGTGGCAAGCGACGACTCGCCTACCCAATCGGCAAGCACCGGGAAGGCATCTACGTGCAGCTCAACCACAACGGCGATGGCCAGCAAGTGGCCCCCCTGGAACGGGCCATGCGCCTCTCCGAAGATGTGATCCGCTACCTCACTGTCAAGCAGTCGGGTCCGATGCCCCCACCCAGGGCTCTTGTCGCCACCGAAACCGTTGCCGCCACCCCTGCCACAGCGCCCTCCGGCAGCACACCCGCTGAAGACTGAGGCTGGCGAGACCAGTTGTTGAAAAGCGGTCACCCGGTTAAGTTGGCGCACCATCAGGGTCGCCAAGGGGGATACAACCATGACCGCAGGTCACACCGTTCCGACAGGCCAATCTGGCCAGCGCAACCTCAGGCTGGTGGCCCTCCACCAGGAGACACCCCCTCCTTCCACCAGCTTGCAGCACGCCTCGGTCTCGCCGACCCTGTTGCGGCTGCAGCGAGATTTGGAAGCCGCCCGGGCTGAAGCTCACAATCTGCATGAGCTTCTGGAGGAGCTGCCGGCCATCCTCGAGCGGAAGTTTCAGCTGAGGCTTCGCACGCTCCTCAGCGAGCAACGAAAGCTAGAAGACGATAACGCCCTTCTGCAACATCATTTACTCGGGTTGCTGAAGCACGGTGCTGGCAGCCCGTACTTGCCCAATCTCCCACCGGATGGATCCGCAGCCGCAACCCCAAAGCCGGACCAGGACGACATCCCAATCACCCATGGGCTGGGCCTGAGGCGGGCCCTGAGACTCCGCCACCTCTGACTCCAATTTCCGATGCCCTCTTCCAGCTGCACGTCTCAACGGTGACGGGCGGACCAAAGGCGGGTTGGCAGGCCCCAGACGTAAATAAATCCCTCTGCAGCTCGGTGATCAAAGCGATCCTCAGCCCCGTAGGTGGCCATGTCACTCACATAAAGGCTGTCGCTGAGGCTCTGGCGCCCGATCACGGTGGCGTTTCCACGGTGCAGTTTGATCCGGACGCTGCCATTGACGCTGGCCTGGGTGCGATCGACAAAGGCATCGAGGGCCTCCTTTAGTGGGCCAAACCAAAGGCCTTGATACACCAGATCCGCCCAGCTGGCCTCGATCTGCCGCTTATAGCGCTGCACATCCGGAGCCAGTGTGAGCGTCTCCAGTTCCTGGTGGGCGCGGATCAGAAGCAGCAGCCCGGGGGTTTCATAGATCTCCCTCGACTTGATGCCCACCACCCGATTCTCAATCATGTCAAGCCGGCCGAAGCCATGGGCTCCGGCAAGGCTGTTGGCCCGGCGCACCAGACTCACCGGATCGAGGCGCTCCCCGTCGATCGCGACGGGAAGGCCCTGCTCAAAGGCGATCTCCACCACTTGAGGCTCAGCCGGCGCCGCCGCCACAGAGCGCGTCATGGCATACACCTCCTCCGGGGGCTCAACCATCGGATCTTCCAAGCAGCCAGCCTCGATGCTGCGTCCCAGCAAATTGAGGTCGATGGAGTACGGGGAGGCTTTGCTCACGGGCGCAGGGATGCCACAGCGTTCGCCATAGGCGATGGTTTCCTCCCGGCTCATGCCCCACTCCCGTGCCGGGGCGAGCACCTTGAGGTCCGGAGCCAGGGCACCGATGGCCACATCGAAGCGCACCTGGTCATTCCCTTTCCCCGTGCAACCGTGGGCCACGGCGTCGGCGCCCACCTGGCGTGCCACCGCCACCAGCTCCCGAGCGATCAGGGGCCGGGCCAGGGCCGTGGAGAGGGGGTAGCGACCTTCGTAGAGAGCGTTGGCCTTGATGGCGGGAAAGGCAAAGTCGCGGATGAAGGGCTCCACCAGATCCGCCACCAGAGACTGGCTGGCCCCAGCGGCCAAAGCCTTCTGGCGGATGGGCTCAAGCTCGTCGCCCTGGCCCAAATCAGCAGCGAAGGTGATCACCTCCTGCACCCCCCACTCCTGGAGGAGATAGGGAATGCACACACTGGTGTCCACCCCTCCGGAATAGGCCAGCACAACCCTTCGGGCCCGACCCTGGGGGGCATCACCAACACCACTGGCAGCCATCACCGTTTCCGCATTGCATCGGAGGATTCTCCACCCTCGGGCAGCGACCAGCGGACCAAAACCGCCAGCAGGGTGGCCAAGGGCAGCAGAAGCAGGGCGGCCCACACCGACATGGGCTGAATCGGCAGCGGTTGGGGCCATCGCTGCCCTGCCGCCACAAGCAGGGCACTGAAGCCGAGGGCCAGTAGCCAAGTGAGCGCCAGCTGCTGCAGCTTGGTCAGGCCCATGGGAAAAAGGAGGTCGAGGTGTGGTAAGGAGCTAAGGTGAAGGATCTACCCATGCCAAGCAGGATGGCATGAGCATTCGCACAGCACTGGTGAAAGCCCTGGCAGGAGCATCGGCATGAGCATTCTCGACAGCATCAATCCCTCCCTCACCCGCTACCGCCGGGATGAGCCGGCTCCCGTCCTTCCCCTGAGGGACGAGCCGGATCTGCTCACCTTGCTCGAGGCGAGCGGTCGCCTGGTGGCCGATGAGGAAACCGCCAGCACCGATGTGAGCACGGTGGAGGAGGAGGAACTCTCTGCCCTGATGGGAGAGAAAGAGGATTACACCCAGGCCGAAGAGCCCGCCGAGGAAGACTGGGAGGACTGATCTTCTCCCATGCGAGTTGCTGACGGCCGCCTCCCGGCGGCTCTGCTGGTTGTGGCCCTTCTTGGAGCCTGTCTCCTGGCCGATACCAAGCTGGCCAATTCCCATCTCACACTGCCGCTGGTGGTTTCAACCCTTGTGAGTGCTGGGGTGGCAGCCTGGGGAGTGCCTCGGCTACGGCGCCTGAAGATGGGCCAGGTGATCCGCGAGGACGGCCCCCAGGGCCACCTCGCCAAGGCCGGCACCCCCACGATGGGGGGGCTGCTTGTGGTGCCCGTTGGCGTGCTCGTGGGGGGTTGGACCAGCCCGAGAGATCCACGGTTGTTGGCCGTGGCGGCCGTCACCCTGGCCTACATGGCCATTGGCGCCATGGACGATTGGCGCAGCCTCACCAAACGCACCAACACAGGCCTCACCCCCCGGGGCAAGCTCGCCCTGCAGGCCCTGGCAGCCTTTGTATTCCTTGTCTGGGTGTGGCTGGGCGGCTGGCTCGGTGGGGGCGCACCAGGGGATGTGGGCCTTCCCCTGGGATGGGTGCTACCCCTTGGCTTGCTGATCTGGCCCCTCGGGCTGTTTGTGTTCCTTGCCGAAAGCAACGCCACCAACCTCACCGATGGCCTGGATGGGTTGGCTGCCGGTTGCGGAGCTGTGGTGTTCACCGGCATGGCCCTGCAGCTGATGGCCAGGGGCCACGGCGGCGATCCCTCCCTGGCCGCCTTCTGCGCAGCCATGGCCGGCTGCTGGCTGGGTTTTCTGAGCCAAAACAGACACCCCGCCAAGGTGTTCATGGGCGACACGGGTTCTTTGGCCATGGGAGCAGCCCTTTCCGCGGTTGCCCTCCTGACGAACAGCCTTTGGCCCCTGTTGGTGATGGGAGGCGTGTTTCTAGCGGAATCGCTCTCGGTGATCCTGCAGGTGTGGGTGTTCAAAGCCACCAAGGGTCCCGATGGACAGGGAAAGCGCATCTTCCGGATGGCGCCCCTGCATCACCATTTCGAGCTGGGGGGCCTTAGCGAGCAGGGCGTGGTGATCAGCTTTTGGGCAACCAGCCTGTTGCTCGTGTTGCTTGGCCTGGCACTACGACCCACCTAAGCTGGTTGCTCCCTCGGGGGGGATGGCATGCCCTACTTCACCTGGACAGAAGCGGGCCTTACGGCGGATTGCGCCAGCCTTGAGGCCATGGCTTCCCGGTTTCAAGAGGCAGCTGCGCTGATGCGCCGCATGGCAGCGGAAGGGTTCCGGCTTGAACAAACCGCCGATGGGCCCCGCATCACCCATGCGGACCCTGCGGTGTTCGAGGCCTATGGCTTCATCAGCGAAGAACCACCAGAGCGACAGCTCACCATGCTCTCCTGAGTCCTTCAGCGGCGCAGGTAGCCCACCACCCACACCACCACGAACACCAACGAAGACAAGCCCAGGTAGACAAGCGCCCAGCGCTCGAGACCAGCCATCGTGAGGCCAAGGGGAAGAGCCGTCTCGGCATCGCCCGCCGTCTGGAACGCCAAGGTGGATGGAAAAGGCACGAACACAGGGTGGCAAACCTCCAGCTTGCCTGGAGAAACCGTCCTGGCGCCACTGGTGAAGAAGGGCTGCAGACCTTACCCTGCCGCCTATTAGGGAAGTCCATGAGCCAGGCGCCATTCATCCCACCCCCTGGAAGGTCTCCACGCTCCTCCAAGGGCAGACCTTCGCGGCGCCGCACCGCCCCATCCAGCCAGGGTGAACCCCTCGCTCTCGTGCAGCCGCCGAAAGCAATCACTTCCCCGCAATGGCAACGGTACGGCAGCCAAACCCTGGCTTTTGCCGCAGGGCTCAGTGTGGGAGTCGGGATGGCGGCACCCTCCCAAACCCTGGGCCACCTCCTGGCTGGCCTTGGGCAGGGGTCGAAAACGGTCGGCACCATGCTCGCTGCGCCCCAACAGAGCAACCAGCCGATCCTCGTGCTCGGCAGCGATCAGGTGTCGGGCAACACCGATGTGATGTTCACCGTCCGGGTGGCAGATGGTCTCACTCGCATCACCCAAGTGCCGCGCGACACGTTCGTGGAATCCGCGAGCCTGGGGGTGCAAAAGGTGAACGCTCTCTATGCAATGGCCGGCATCCAGGCCACCCGCCAGGAGGTGAGCCGACTGGTGGGACAGCCTGTGGAGAAACATCTGAAGGTGAACCTGCGGGCCGTCGAGAGGGTGGCAGACGCTCTCGGCGGTGTGGAGGTGAATGTGCCGAAGCGCATGTATTACGTCGACAATGCTCAGGGTCTTTACATCGATCTCTATCCCGGCCAGCAAACGCTCAAAGGCAAAGCACTGGAGGGATTCCTGCGCTTCCGACACGATGAATCAGGGGATTTGGGACGAATGGATCGCCAGCGACTGGTGATCAATGAAGTGTTCCGAAAGCTGGTCAGCCCCTCAACTCTGGTGCAGCTACCCACGCTTCTCAAGATCGCCGGGGAGGACATCGACACCAACCTTTCGCCAGTTGATCTGACTCGGGTGATCGGCTCGATGGGGAATTCCAAATTGAGCAGCGAACGGTTACCGGGTCGGATGTACTGGCAAAACGATCTCAGCTACTGGATGCCGGATAGCAACAAGGAGCACCCCACAGGCCCCGGCCAAGAGCCCACCTATTGATCAGGCAGCTTCCTCTTGATCAGGCAGCTTCCTCTTGATCAGGCAGCTTCCTCCGCTAGAGCGGCAGGATGTTGGGCCAGGGCCTTCCGGAGGTAGCGGCCTGTGTGGCTGGTGGGATGGGAAGCCACCTCTTCCGGCGTGCCGCACACCACAATCTCGCCGCCCTTGTCGCCCCCTTCCGGTCCCAGATCAATGATCCAGTCGGCACACCTGATCACATCGAGGTTGTGCTCGATCACAAGCACTGAGTTTCCCTTGTCCACGAGCCGTTGCACCACGTCCACCAGCTTGTGCACGTCATAGAAGCTCAGGCCAGTCGTGGGTTCATCGATGAGATAAAGCGTTTTGCCAGTGGCGCGTTTTGACAATTCGGTGGCCAGCTTCACTCGCTGGGCCTCTCCCCCTGAGAGGGTGGGCGCCGGCTGGCCAAGTTTGATGTAGCCGAGGCCCACATCCACCAGGGTGCGCAGGCGGTCCGCTGCCTGGGGAATGGAGGCAAATTCCTCGGCGGCCTGTTCCACCGTCATCTGCAGTACATCAGCAATGGTGAAATCCCGATATGTCACCTGCAACGTTTCACGGTTGTAGCGCGCCCCTTTGCACACCTCGCACTGCACATACACATCCGGCAGAAAATTCATCTCGATCACATTCACGCCCTGCCCGCTGCAGGCCTCGCAGCGGCCACCTTTGACATTGAAGCTGAATTGCCCAACCTGATAGCCGCGGGCCTTGGCCTCCACCGTGGCGGCAAACACCTGACGAATGGGATCAAATGCGCCGGTGTAAGTGGCGGGGTTGGAGCGTGGGGTGCGACCGATCGGGCTCTGGTCGATCACGATCACTTTGTCGACCGCTTGGATCCCCCGCAATTCCTCCAATCCGGAGGGAAAGGGCACCTTCAAGCCCAACTCGTGTTCCAGGGCGGGGTGAAGCAGCTCGTTCACCAGGGTGCTCTTGCCACTCCCACTCACTCCGGTGACGGCCACCAGCCTCCCTAAAGGGATATCCACCGTGAGACCCCGCAGATTGTTGCGCGAACAGTTGATCAACCGAAGGCGGCGACTTCCAGAGAGGCGTCGTTCTGCCGGGGTGGGGATGGCACGGCGTCCGCTCAGGTAGGCGCCAGTGAGCGAGTCTTCAGCGTTGAGCAGGGCTTCCAGACCACCCTCGGCCACGATGCGTCCCCCATGCACGCCCGCACCGGGGCCAATGTCCACCAGGTGATCGGCGGCACGGATGGTGTCTTCATCGTGTTCCACCACGATCAGGGTGTTGCCCAGATCGCGCAGCTTGAGCAAGGTGGCCAGGAGCCGATCGTTGTCGCGCTGGTGCAAGCCGATGCTTGGCTCATCAAGCACGTAGAGCACACCGGTGAGACCAGCACCAATCTGAGTGGCCAGACGAATGCGCTGGGCTTCGCCTCCGGAGAGGGTCATCGCCGGTCGATCCAGGCTGAGGTAATCCAAGCCCACATCGAGGAGAAACTTCAGCCGCAAGCGGATCTCCCGCAGCACCAGCTCACCGATTTGAATCTGGCGAGGGCTGAGCAGAGGGGCGCTCGTTTCACTGGCGCCCACCCCCATGAGCGCCTCGATGCGCCTCAGGGTTTCATCCACCCCCACGGCGGTGAGTTCGTGGATGCAGTAGGGCCCCATGCGCACAGCCAGGGCTTCGGGACGCAAGCGCAGACCCTGGCAGGTGGCACAGGGCACGAGCTCAAGATATTTCTCCAGCTTCTGGCGGATGGCCTCACCGCTGGCATCGCGCAGCTGGCGCTCCAGGATTGGCAAGACCCCCTCAAAGGGACGGAGAAACCCCTTGCTTTTGCGATAGCGGCTGTCGGCTTGGATCATGATCGGCTCCCGACTGCCGTTGAGCAGCACATCTCGCTGCTCATCGCTGAGCTGGTTCCACGGGGTCTTCAGCTCAAAGCCGAAAGCTTCGCCCACGCTGAAGAGCAGTGAAAAGTAGTAGGAGTTGTCCTTGTCGCTCCAGGGGGCGATGGCCGCGTACACCGGCTGAGAGGGATCGGGCACCACCCGCTCCATGGTGAAGCGCCGCAGATGGCCGAGGCCGTGGCAATCAGGGCAGGCTCCGTAAGGGCTGTTGAAAGAAAACAACCGCGGCGAAAGCTCCTCCATCACCGCACCGTGCTCTGGGCAGGCGAAGTGCTCGGAGAACAGCCTTTCCCGCTCCCACCCCTCGGGCATGGCCTCTCCCTCCCGAGGCACCAGCTCCACCAGGGCAAGGCCCTCGCCCCGCTTGAGGGCCGTTCGGAGGGAATCGGTGAGACGCTCAGCGAGACCTTCGCGTGCCACGAGCCGATCCACCACCACCTCAATGGAGTGGGCGTGGTTTTTATCAAGTTCGATGTTGTCGGCCAGCTCGCGCACCTCGCCATTGATGCGCACCCGGGCGAACCCCTCGGTCACCAGGCCGGCGAGCAGCTTCACATGGGTGCCCTTCTTGCCGCGCACCACTGGCGCCAGCAGCTGGTAGCGGGTGCCTTCCGGAAGAGTGAGGATCTGATCCACCATCTCATCGATGGTTTGGGGGCTGATGGGCCGATCACACTGGGGGCAATGGGGGGTGCCGGCCCGGCCGTAGAGCAGGCGCAGATAGTCCTGAATCTCGGTGACGGTGCCGACCGTGGATCGGGGATTGTGGCTGGTGGATTTCTGATCGATGGAGATGGCGGGTGAGAGCCCCTCGATGGCGTCCACATCCGGCTTGTCCACCTGGCCAAGAAACTGGCGGGCATAGGCCGAAAGCGACTCCACATAACGGCGTTGCCCCTCGGCAAAGATCGTGTCAAAGGCCAAGGAGCTCTTGCCACTGCCGCTCACTCCGGTGAACACCACCAGGCGATTGCGGGGGATCGTCAGATCCACATTGCGCAGGTTGTGCTGGCGGGCCCCGCGCACCCGGATCACATCTTCCAGTCGACCCGTGAGGTCCTCCCAGCCTGCAGGCTCAACTGCTTGTTGGCTCGCCGGTTGCTCCTCCAGGGCCGTGGTGATCGTGGGGGTCTCTCCCGCGGAGGCTTTTGAGCCATTGGTGGCGGAAGACCCGCCGCGGGCGCGAGGCATGGAGGGGGTTACAGACGCAAGCGGGCAAGTCTACGGCCCTAAAAAGCAATCCCACAGAGCTCTTCGCTGATCTGCCAAAGGCGCGAGCGCTGCTCGGCGGCGAGTGCCGAGGGAGCCACCCGCACCGGCGCGGGATAACCGCGCATGCCGCCCCACTGGTTGGGGCCATAGTGACCGCCAGGTTGGGCATCCGGCGCGGTGGCGGCAAACAGCTGGGGCAGGGCGCCCATGGCAGCGCTCTGGAAGAGGGGGTCCATCAAGCGATAGGCCCAGGCCTCCAGCTTGGAGCCTGTCATCGCCACCGAGGCCGGTTGCAGGTTGGTGCGGGCCAGGCCGGGATGGGCAGCGAGAGCGCGCACGGTAGAGCCTTGGGCACCTAGACGCTCCTGCAACGCAAGAGCGGTCATCACATTGGCGAGTTTGCTCTGGCTGTAAGCCCGCCAGCGGTCGTAAGAGCGCTCACCCTGCAGGTCGTCGAAGGCTATGCGGCCGAAGTATTGGGCTCCCGAGGTGACAAACACCACCCTGGCGCCCTCCTGGCGACGGAGGAGCGGCAGTAGGTGAAGCGTGAGCGCGAAATGGCCCAGATGGTTGGTGCCGAACTGCAGCTCGAAACCATCACGGGTGAGGGTGCGGGGCGGTCCCATGACGCCAGCGTTGTTGATCAACAGATCGAGGCGGCCGTAGCGCTCGCTGATCAGGGCGGCTGCGGTCCGAACACTGGCGAGGTCCGCCAGATCGAGGGAGAGCAGATCAAGAGCGCCGTGGGCCGTGGGCTGGGGCTGGTGGGTGAGATCAGCAAGCAGTTGGGCCCGCGCCTCCTCAGCCTTGCGAGACGATCGGCAGCCCATCACCACCGTGGCGCCCTTGGCGGCCAAGGCTCGAGCGGTTTCCAATCCGAGGCCGCTGTTGGCACCGGTCACCAGCGCCACTCGTCCCGTCTGGTCGGGAATGGCGGCGGTGGTCCAAGGGGAGGGAGTGGGCGCGGCAGCAGCCGTCAATGGCTGTTCGCGTGCAGGAGGGTTAGCGAGCATGAATCGCGACGACCAGGAAAATTTGTCATTAATTTTAATGCAAGTGCGTTATGCCGATTGCAGTCCCAGCAAGCCAGCCGCATAACTGTGCGCTTCACCACTGTTTCCCCCCGCCAATTCAGCCAGCTCAGCCTGGCGAGCCTGAGTGTCCCGCAGGTGGGACACTCGCGTATGGGTTTGGCCGTTCTCCACCACCTTGGCCACCTTGAAATGGTGCTCGGCCGCGGCAGCCACCAGCGGTTGGTGGGTCACACAAAACACCTGCCGGGAGCTGGCCAACCGTTTCAGCAAAGACGCCATCGCTCCGCTCACCCGACCGCTCACTCCCGCATCAATTTCGTCGAACAACAGGGTGACATCTGGATCGGCAGCGGCCAAGCACGTTTTCAATGCCAGGAGAAAACGGCTCATTTCACCTCCGGAAGCCACCTCCGCCAAGGGAGCCAGGGGTTGGCCCGGATTGGCTGAGAAGAGGTATTGCACCCCATCGGCTCCTTCTTCCGTGATGGCCATCGGGGTGATCTCCACCGCAAACCGCACGTGGGCCAGCCCCATGGGCCGAAGCGCCTCCATGAGCTGAACCTCCAACGCATGGGCAGCGGATCGACGAGCAGCGGTGATCCGACTGCAAATCAGCTCCAGCTCGACATGGGCGACGGACTCTTGCTGCTCCAGCTCCGCCAACTCCTGCTCAAGCCCGCCTGGGGCGAGCTGTTGGCGCAAACCATCACGCAGCGCGATCAACGCTGCCAAATCCTGTCCATGGCGGCGCTCCAGAGCACGGAGAAAGGCCATCCGATCTTGGAGCTGCGACAGGCGGTGGGGATCACTTTCGAGGAACCCTCCGTAGCGATCCAGATCCCGCACCAATTCGTGCAGCTGGGCCAAGGCTGCGCTGAAACTCTCCCTGATCTGGGTCAGACCTGCGGCATCCAGGCTCTCCATCCACTGGAGTTCTTGTTCACAAGCCGCCAGGTGGTCCAGAGCGGAAGGGGCACCATCGGCTCCCTCCACCAGCCTTCCCATCAGGGCCATCAGACCCTCCTGCAGGCGCACCCCATGGGCCAGACGATCCTGCTCACCCTGCAAGCTCTGGCGCTCAAGGGGATCGTCCAAGCCCGCAGCCTCCAGATCCTCCAGCAACTGCTCCTGGCGTTGGCGATCCCGCTCCTGCTCCTGGTGGCGGGCCCGGGCCTGGTCGAGAGCCTCATGGGCCAGCTTCCAGGTGCGATAGGCCGAACGCACCTGCTCCAAAAGGGGCAACAGATCTGCCTCTCCGAAACGATCGAGCCAGCGCCTTTGCTGACCCGGACGGGCCAATTGCTGACTTTGCCCCTGAACGGTGAGATCCAACAGCAGGGGACGCAACTCCAGAATCTGGGCGCGACTGAAGGCCACACCCTGAAGGCGATGGCGACTGCTGATTTTTCCCTCCTGCAGACGCCACTCTCGGCTGATGAGAAGCTCAGGCTCCTCCACTTCGAGTTGGTGGGCGTCCAGCCAGATTTGCACCGCCGGCGTGCATGTGAAGGTGGCTTCAATACTTCCTCGCTGACAACCGCGACGCAACAGCCGTGCCCCCTGTGCACCTTGAGCCCCACCTAGAAGAGCATCAAGAGCCTCGAGCAGGATGGATTTGCCAGCCCCTGTTTCGCCGGTCAAGGCCGTGAAACCCTCAGCGAAACTGAGCTCTAATGCCTCGATCAAAGCAATGTTCTGCAGGCGCAGCCCTGTCAGCACTGACGTCCCTCCAGAAAGTGTGGCTGAACCGTAGCGAAGGCCCGCGGCTTGTTCAAAGGGGCTGAAGGGTTTCAGCTGCTGAATAAGCAGGCTTAACTCGGCCTAAATGGCGGTAATCCCTACTCAGAAAAGCAAAAAAAATTGTTCTTCAAAGACCATGAGCTGGTGCTGTTGCTAGCTTATCCAGTAGACCTCAAAATCAAACCATGCCAGTCAAAACACCAACGAAGCAATCAGCTTCCCCAGAAACGACCCAAGCCGAAACAGCCCTTCGAGAAAAAAGTGCAGCGGCACCAGCTCCCCCTGAAGCCCTCCGCTCTGGAGACATGCTCACAGGACCTGACCTATTGGCAAAGGTCAAGGAGCTGGGCGACGCCTCGAAATCAGATCTGGTTCGCAGCTGCGGTTATGTGAGCATCAAAAAGGACGGTTCAGATCGGCTGAACTACACCGCTTTCTACGAGGCCCTTCTAGAAGCAAAGGGCATGAATCTCGGTGAGGGAAGCCACGGAGGCAAACCAGGCAGGAAACTGAGTTTCAACACCAAGGTGCAGTTCAATGGAAACCTGATGGTGGGCAAAGCCTACACAGCTCTATTGGATCTCAAGCCAGGCGATGAGTTTGAAATCAAGCTCGGGCGGCGTCAGATCCGTCTGCTGCCGCTGGGAGCAGCTCCAGAGGTGGAGATCGACGAGGATGAACAGGATATTGAGGAGAACTAGTTCCAGCTGAACACGGCCGCGCCAATGGGCAGACAGAATCACCCTCTGTTCCGCGGTCTGCCAACTCCATGAAGCGCCCTGCCAGCGCCGCAACCGCTCCGGACACCATTCCATCCCGAGTTTCATCGCCAGCGCCCACAGCCGCTGAAGCGGCATTGGCAGCCATGCGGGCTTCTGTGTTTGGCACCGACCCCATGGCACCTGCTCCACCGGTGATCCCTTCGATCACGGCACCTGCAAACCCGAAGGCTCCCGTCCACCAAGGCGCTGCTGCAACCAGTGAGGAGCTGGGGGATTTCCTTGAGGCCTCTGGGCTCCTGGTCTACGACCCAGCCGCCATCACCCGCCTGTATGCCGGTCACCCCCAGCGCCTGTTGCGCAGGCTCTGGCAGACGCTTGTGCCGATTTGCCTCTTTCTCCTGGGTGTGGCTGGCGACAAATTCACCGGTCAACTCCACAACCCTGAGCGGGCCCGCGCCCGGGCCAGGGAGTGTGCCGAGTTGCTCGCCGCCCTCGGACCAGCCTTTATCAAAGCTGGGCAGGCCCTCTCGACACGGCCAGACATCGTGCCACCGGTGCTTCTTGAAGAGCTCGCCCAATTGCAAGACCAACTGCCAGGGTTTGATTCAGCCCTGGCGATGGCCTGCATCGAAGAGGATCTGGGGGCTTCGGTGGACGACATCTTTGCCAGCCTGGAACGGGAGCCGATCTCGGCTGCCTCCCTCGGCCAGGTGCACAGGGGTGTGCTGCAAGGCGGTCAAAAAGTCGCCGTGAAGGTGCAGCGGCCTGGGCTGCGGGAGCAGATCACCCTGGATCTCTATATCGTGCGAAACATCGCCGCTTGGCTCAACAAAAATGTGCGCATCATCAAAAGTGATCTTGTGGGCTTAATTGACGAGCTTGGCAGCAGAGTATTCGAAGAGATGGATTACTTAAACGAAGCGGCTAATGCAGAAAAATTTAAGCAACTCCACAGTCACAACCCATCGATTGCGGTACCCAGCATCTATCCACAAGCCACTAGTCGACGTGTACTCACAATGGAGTGGATCGATGGTGTAAAGCTCACGAATCTTGAGGCTGTAAAAGGGATTGGAATTGATCCTGATGACATGGTGAGCATCGGAGTCAATTGTAGTTTGCAGCAATTGTTGGAGCATGGCTTTTTCCACGCCGATCCCCATCCTGGAAATCTCCTAGCCCTCCCCGATGGCCGCTTGGCCTATCTGGATTTCGGCATGATGAGCACCGTTACACGCGAGGCGCGAACGGGACTGATCCAGGCAGTGGTGCATCTGGTGAATCGCAATTTCGGGGCCCTCTCCAAGGACTTTGTCAGCCTTGGTTTCCTTAGCGAGGAGGTTGATCTCACACCGATTGTGCCTGCGTTTGAAGGCGTGTTTGGCCAGGCATTGGAAATGGGGGTGAGCCGGATGGATTTTAAAGCAGTCACCGATGATCTCTCCGGCGTGATGTATAAATTTCCCTTTCGTGTTCCGCCCTATTATGCCTTGATCATCCGCTCTTTGGTCACCTTAGAGGGCATTGCCTTGAGCGTGGATCCTGATTTCAAAATTCTGGGTGCCGCCTATCCCTACTTCGCTCGCCGTTTGATGGAAGATCCCGATCCCCAGCTCCGCCGCAGCCTGCGGGAAATGCTCTTCGATGGAGATGAATTCCGTTGGCAAAGGTTAGAGGCCCTGGTGAGCAGCGCCGCCCTGCAGGATCAGCTGGATGTGGAAGGTCTCTTGGATCAGGTGATTGACTTTCTCTTCTCTCCCAGTGGAGGACTGCTCCGGCGCCAATTGGTGGATGCCATGGTGGAGCGGATGGACCAACTGGCCTGGAGAATGACCTTGCGCATCGGCCGTCGTTTGCCCGAACGCATGCTCCCGCCCGGATTGCGGGAACGGCAAAACAGTCCAGAAGCGCTTGATCCGCGCCCCCTGCTGGATTTGGAGCCGGTGAACCAGCTCATGGCCATTTTGAAGGATCTGCCCGGCTTTGAGCCTCGCTGGCTGCTCAATCGATTGCCACGCCTCTTGGGTGAACCCGACCTCCGGCTGATGGGCGCCGAGGTGGCCAAGGGTTTGGCGGAACGAGGTGTCGTGCGGTTACTGCGCGATGTGCTGGTCACTCCAGCCTGAGAGCTGGCGGGTGATCAGGAGGGGCTCTGGGACATGCACCTTAGATTTCAGCCTTGTGAAGGCATGTGAAAAGCCAATGGTTAGGCCCAAGGAAAGAAGCAGGAGATCAATCCACCGCTTCCTTGCCTGCTCTCTCGCACTGGGTCTGTGTGGCGCCCCCGCCACGGCTCTGGCGGCTGAGCGAGTGGTGCTGATCAGTGGTGCGTTTCGCCGCTCGATTCCGATCGGGGAGTTTGAGACCCTAGCCAGCACAGGCCAAGCCACCGGTCTGCTCGGCGACCTGCTGCGCCTCGGGCGCCAAAAACCAAGCCAAGTGAGAACCCTGCTCAATGAGAAGGTCACCCTTCCGGTTCCCCTGGTGAGCCGCCTTCTCAATACCCGAATTGGCGAAGCCGTGCTCGATCGGGTGGCCGTCATCGTTCACCCCACCCGCTCTCCACAAGATGGAATCACAGCCCTCCGAGCTGCTGTGGTGTTGGGCATTGCGGAAGGAGATGGCAACCTCTCAGCCCTGGGATTTCTCAAGGCCTACCCCACCCGGGAGATGGCGGTAAATATTCCTGCTCTGTTGACCCTGGCGAAAAAGGCCAGTTCCATCAGCGATCTGATGCGGTTTTTTTCGGAGTCTCCACTGGATGGTCTGCGCGGAGAGAGTTCCGGCAGCAAAGCCCCCGCCAAGAGCTCCTAACACGCATTCGGAGTGAGCGGGCCGCTCCAGGGAATGGGCGGCTTAGATTGAATCTTTCCCCGGTTTCCCCGTGCCTCTGCTCCAAGCCCTGCGTCGCCTGGGTCAGCGTCCCACGATGCAGGACTGGCCAGGGCTGATCGAGGCTTACCGATCCTGGCTGCCGGTCACAGCCGCCACCCCTGTGATCACCCTGCGGGAGGGGGCAACCCCTCTCATCCCTGCCCCCAGCCTCGAGGGGCTCATCGGCAGAGGCGTGCGGGTGCATCTCAAGTACGACGGCCTCAACCCCACAG
Source organism: Cyanobacteriota bacterium (assembly GCA_041181185.1). Classification (GTDB taxonomy): domain Bacteria; phylum Cyanobacteriota; class Cyanobacteriia; order PCC-6307; family Cyanobiaceae; genus Cyanobium. The sequence goes on from JBEGQC010000006.1 coordinate 105,175, forward strand.
GTTCCTTCAAGGATCGGGGTATGACGATGGCGATCAGCAAGGCCCGCGAAGAGGGCTCGGAAGCCGTGATCTGTGCCAGCACGGGGAACACCTCCGCCGCAGCCGCGGCCTACGCCCGTCGGGGTGGCATGCGGGCTTTTGTGCTGATTCCTGATGGCTACGTGGCCCAGGGGAAATTGGCTCAAGCCCTGCTCTACGGGGCCGAAGTATTGGCGGTGAAGGGGAACTTCGATCGTGCCTTGGCCATCGTGCGTGAGGTGGCCGAGAGCTACCCCGTCACCCTGGTGAATTCCCTCAATCCCTACCGACTGCAAGGGCAGAAGACCGCTGCTTTCGAGGTGGTGGACGCCCTGGGAGAGGCCCCAGATTGGCTGTGCATTCCTGTGGGCAATGCGGGCAACATCAGTGCCTACTGGATGGGCTTCAAGGAGTACCGGGAAGCGGGCCTCAGCCAGAAACTGCCGCGGATGATGGGATTTCAGGCCGCCGGTGCCGCCCCGCTGGTGCTGGGCCATACGGTGGAGCAACCGGACACGATCGCCACAGCCATTCGCATCGGCAACCCTGTCAACAAGGACAATGCCCTGCGAGCTCAGCAGGAAAGCCAAGGCGGCTTCATGGCCGTCACCGATGCAGAAATTCTTGAGGCCTACAAGCTGCTTGGCAGCGGGGAAGGGGTGTTCTGCGAACCGGCCAGTGCCGCTTCAGTGGCTGGGCTGCTGAAGCGAAAAGAGGAGGTGCCCTCTGGCAGCACGGTGGTGTGTGTGCTCACCGGCAATGGCCTGAAAGATCCCACCACCGCCATTGAACACAATGATTCACGCTTTCACACCGGGTTGGAACCAGACACCGCCAAGGTGGCCAGCGTGATGGGGTTCTAGGGGGCGACCAGCCCCACAACTGACCGTGGAAAACCTGGGGGAGGAGATCGGCTGGCGCTGTGGGAAAGACACGACATCGGGGAGCCTGCACACCACAAAAGTTTTCCTCAGGCTTTGAAATTGGGGAAAACAGAAAGGTTTTACGCATTCGCGCCATGGCCTTCCCCAGGGAGATCGCCGAAACAACCAAGACAGCAGCAGGCGATCGGGGTGTTTTCCCCTGTTTCCCCAGCCCCTACTACGACTGATTTTCTTTTTTAAGAAATAAACCCTTTTGAAGATGATCGGCTGCACGTCGATCCGTTGGAAAATGGCTGTCGGGCTCCGCCCTGGTTGCGCATGCCCCCATGGTGTGAAACCGTATGGCGGCTGATCCGTGCCCGTCTCCAGTCCCCTATGAAGCTGGTTTGTTCCCAGGCCGAACTCAGCGCCAGCCTCCAGCTGGTGAGCCGTGCGGTGGCGGCGCGCCCCACCCACCCCGTGCTCGCCAACGTGCTGCTGACGGCTGATGCCGCCACAAATCGATTGAGCCTGACAGGCTTTGATCTCCACCTCGGCATCCAGACCACTCTCCCGGCCAGCGTGGAAACCAGTGGAGCCGTGACCTTGCCCGCCCGGCTTTTTGCCGAAATTGTCAGCCGCCTCTCCGCCGACAGCCCCATCACCCTCAGTTGCGAGGAGGGCCAGGAGCAGGTGGAACTCACCAGCCTCTCTGGCACCTACCAGATGCGCGGGATGAGCGCGGATGACTTTCCCGATCTTCCGCTGGTGCAAACGGGCACTCCGATCCAGTTGGATCCGGCTTCGCTTGTGCAGGGCCTGAGGGCCACCCTCTTCGCCAGCAGTGGTGATGAGGCCAAACAGCTGCTCACCGGGGTGCATCTGCACCTGGACGGGGAAGGCTTTGAGTGTGCTGCCACGGATGGTCACCGTCTGGCCGTGCTCCGCCTTCCCCATCTCCAGCAAGCCACACCCTCCCCAGGCGATGGGGAATCTTTCGCTGTCACCGTGCCGGCCCGCTCTTTGCGGGAGCTCGAGAGACTCCTGAGCAGCCGCCCCTCAGCCGATCCCCTCAGCCTCTTTTGCGATCGCGGGCAGGTGGTGCTCCTCTGGGCGGACCAGGTGCTCACCAGCCGGAGCCTCGAGGGCACCTATCCCAACTACCGGCAACTGATCCCAGCCTCGTTCAGCCGCTCCATCAGCCTCGATCGACGCGCCTTCACAGCCTCTCTGGAGCGGGTGGCGGTGCTCGCTGATCAGCACAACAATGTGGTGAAAATCGGCCTCGACCCCTCGCAAGCCACCGTGATCATCACCGTGGATGCTCAGGACGTGGGGAGCGGTTCTGAGCGCCTGCCGGCGGAGATGGAAGGGGAGCCGATCGAGGTGGCTTTCAACGTGCGCTACCTCCTTGAGGGGCTGAAAGCTATCTCGACGGATCGGGTGCGGATACAGTGCAACGCTCCAACGACGCCCGCGGTGCTTTCGCCGGTGGGCAATGAGGGTGATTACACCTATCTGGTGATGCCCGTACAGATCCGCAACTGAGGTCTTGGCCCTTCCCGAGCAGCTCCTGCTGAGTGACTTGTTGCGCCGGAGGGTGCGCTGCGATCAGGGTCTGGATCATGGGCCCGGCCAGATGGCCTGGATGCACCCGCCTGTGCATCGGGTGTTGGGGTGGGTGAGCAAGCCCTCCGCTTTTCAGCAGCGGCGTTTGGTGTGGCGCTTGGATCAACTGCGAGGCCTCAGTGAACAGGAGGTGTTCGTTAAGGGCGAGCCCGCCGTGAGTGATGCCGCCACGGTGCAACGCTTGCCCACCCTCTTCGATGCCCAGCTGCTGGGTGCCGGTGGCCAACCCCTCGGCAAGGTGGCCGACGCGGCTGTGGAGCTCCGTTCCGGACGCATCACCCACTATCTGGTGGCTCGCAGCGATCCCCGATTGCCAGGCACGAGTCGGTGGCGCCTGAGCCCGGAACGCATCGTGGATCAGCAGAGCGGCCGAGTGTTCACCTCTCTGAACGAGCTGGACGATTTGCCCCTGGCTCGCGCCAGCCTGCGGCAGGACTGGCTGCGGCGCTCCCGCCGCTGGCGGGAACAAATGGAGGAGGAGACCAGCCGCCTGCGGGAACGGTTCCAAGAGGCGGGCGGTGCTCTGGAAGATCGCCTGGAGGGATGGTTGGAGGAGCCCCCTTGGGATCCCCCAGCCCGGGAGACCCCCCGCTCCTCCGATGCGGACAACGATCCCCTGGACGACTGGCCGGAGGAGCCTCCCCGCCGGCCCCCTTCCCGTTCCCCACAGCGCCCGCCCGTGCAGGACGTGGATGACCCCTGGGTGTGACCGGAGGGAGTGCATCGGCTAGGTGGGAGACTGATCTGGAGCAATGCAGACCCTCCGTGGTGGTGCCACCCGCTGACGCGCTGCAGGAGGCCCTGCGCAAAGAAAACCTCAGCCAGGCTGACTACCAGGAGATCTGCCGGCGCCTGGGCCGTGCACCGAACCGTGCCGAACTCGGCATGTTTGGTGTCATGTGGTCAGAGCACTGCTGTTACCGCAATTCCAGACCGCTCCTGCGTCAGTTCCCCACCAGTGGGCCGAGGATTTTGGTGGGGCCTGGGGAGAATGCGGGTGTGGTGGATCTGGGCGAGGGGCAACGGCTGGCGTTCAAGATCGAGAGCCACAACCACCCTTCGGCCGTGGAGCCCTTCCAGGGGGCAGCCACTGGAGTGGGCGGCATCCTGCGGGACATCTTCACCATGGGGGCCCGGCCGATTGCCCTGCTCAATGCCTTGCGCTTTGGGCCCCTCGACGAGGAACGCAACGTGGGCCTCATGGAGGGGGTCGTGGCGGGCATCGCCCATTACGGCAACTGCGTGGGGGTGCCCACCGTGGGTGGCGAAGTGGGGTTTGATGCCAGCTACTCCGGCAACCCGCTGGTGAATGCCATGGCCCTCGGTCTGATGGAGACGGAGGCCATCGTCAAAGCCGGAGCCGATGGGGTTGGCTATCCGGTGGTCTACGTGGGCAGCACCACCGGGCGGGATGGCATGGGAGGTGCGAGTTTTGCCAGCGCCGAGCTCAGCGAGGCCTCCTTGGATGATCGGCCTGCCGTCCAGGTGGGCGATCCGTTTTTGGAAAAGGGGTTGATCGAGGCCTGCCTGGAGGCTTTCCACAGCGGGGCTGTGGTGGCTGCGCAGGACATGGGTGCGGCGGGTTTGACCTGCAGTTGCTCCGAGATGGCAGCCAAAGGCGGCCTGGGCATTGAGCTGGATTTGGACAGGGTGCCGGCTCGGGAGACCGGCATGAGCCCGTACGAATACCTGCTTTCAGAATCCCAGGAACGCATGCTCTTTGTGGTGAAACCTGGGCGGGAGGAGGAGCTCATGGCTCGGTTCACCCGTTGGGGGCTCCAGGCGGCGGTGGTGGGGCGTGTGCTCGAGGAGAACGTGGTGCGGGTGCTGCACCGGGGGGCCGTCGCGGCCGAAGTGTCCGCCAGCGCCCTTGCGGATGACACGCCAGTCAATGTCCATGAGCTGTTGGCTGAGCCCCCGGCGGAGATCCTGGCCCTCTGGAGCTGGCGCGAAACCGACTTGCCGGAGGCCACACCAGCTGGTCTGACACGAGGTGATGGCCGCCTGCCTTGGGGGGATGTGCTCCTCCGCCTCCTGGATGACCCCACGATCGCCAGCAAACGCTGGGTGTGGCGCCAGTACGACCATCAGGTGCAGGCGAACACCGTGGTGCCTCCAGGCGGGGCCGATGCGGCCGTTGTGCGGCTGCGGCCCCAGCAGGGGCCTGGCTCCCTGGAGCCCAGCCGGCGGGCCGTGGCGGCGGTGGTGGATTGCCCCAACCGCTGGGTGGCCCTCGATCCCGAGCGGGGCGGCATGGCAGCTGTCGCCGAGGCCGCCCGCAACCTCAGCTGTGTGGGGGCCGAACCCCTCGCGGTGACAGACAACCTCAATTTCCCTTCGCCCGAGTCGCCTACGGGCTATTGGCAATTGGCACTGGCCTGCCGCGGTCTGGCTGAGGCCTGCTCGGTTCTAGGGACGCCGGTGACCGGAGGCAATGTGTCCCTCTACAACGAGACACGCTTGCCCGATGGCCGCCTGCAGCCCATTCATCCCACACCGGTGGTGGGCATGGTGGGGCTGGTGGAGGATTTGGCCCATGTGCGGGGCTTGGCCTGGCGTCAGGCAGGGGATGTCATCTGGCTGCTGGGCGTTCCCCCAGGGGATGGAAGCGAGGAGCGGTTAGGGCTGGCAGGCAGCAGTTACCAGGGGGTGATCCACGGGCTTCTGAGCGGTCGCCCCCCCCGGGTTGATTTGGAGCTCGAGAGGGCGGTGCAAGCCCTGTTGCGCCAGGCGATCGTTGCGGATCGGGTGAACGCTGCCCATGACCTCAGCGATGGGGGGCTAGCGGTGGCCTTGGCGGAGGCTTGCATCGCCTCGGGCCTGGGGGCCCAGATTGCGGTTCCAGCGAGTGCCGAGCGCTGTGATCGGCTTCTGTTTGGCGAGGGCGGTGCTCGCGTGCTGGTGAGCGTGCCCCCTGAAGGAGAGACGGCCTGGCTCGCCTTGCTGGCTGAAGCAACCGTTCCTGCCACTCGGGTGGGTGTGGTCACGGCCTCTGCCGACCTGGTGATTCGGCAGGGGGACACGGTGGTCTTGCACCTGCCGGTTGTGCAACTCAAGGAGGCCTATGAGCAGGCCATTCCTCGCAGGATGCGGCAAGCCGGCCTCCCCCCTGACCGATGATGCGACAAGATGGGGTGTCCGCAACGGTGCTTCCCGTTCGTGACCCTTCTCCCGTCCCTCAGCTCCTCTGGGCCCCTGGACTTCCCTCAGCAGCCCACTGGTCAGCAGTCCACCGCGGAGGGATTGTGCTCTCCTGATCAAGATCGGCCCGATAAGCCAGAGGAAGCCTGCGGAGTTTTTGCGGTGATGGCCCCTGGCCAGCCCGTCTCCAATCTCACCTATTTCGGGCTTTACGCCCTCCAGCATCGCGGCCAGGAATCAGCTGGTATTGCCGTTTTTGATGGCTCCAGGGTGCGCCTGCACAAAGACATGGGCTTGGTCAGCCAGGTGTTTGATCAGCAGGTGCTTGATCGCATGCCCGGCCAGCTGGCCATCGGCCACAACCGCTATTCCACAACGGGCAGCAGCAAGGTGTGCAATGCCCAGCCGGTTGTGCTGATGACCCGGCTTGGGCCCTTTGCCCTGGCCCACAACGGCAATTTGGTGAATGCTTCCGAGTTGCGTCGTGCCCTCGACCACTTTGCCGAGGAATTCACCTCCACCACCGACTCAGAACTCATCGCTTTCGCCCTGCAACAGGCTGTGGATGGCGGCATGGGTTGGAACCAGGCCATCCGCTCCGCTGCCGGTCGTTGCCGCGGCGCCTTCAGCCTCTTGATCGGCACCCCGGAGGGTCTCTTCGCCCTCAGGGACGGCCACGGAATCCGCCCTCTGGTGTTTGGCCGGCTGGGCGATTCGGATCTTGGTCAATGGGTGGCCAGCAGTGAATCCTGCGGGCTCGACATCATTGGAGCCACCTATGCCGATGATGTGCAGCCCGGTGAGCTGGTGCATTTCCGGCCGGGTGATCCCATCCCCGATCGTCAACGCTGGCAGGAGCAACCTGCCAAGCTCTGTGTGTTTGAAATGATTTACTTTGCCCGCCCTGATAGCCGCTTTTTTGGCGAATCTCTCTACAGCTATCGCGTGCGCATCGGTGAGGTGCTAGCCCGCGAAGCTCCGATCGAGGCGGATATCGTGATCGGCGTTCCCGATTCAGGCATTCCTGCCGCCATCGGCTTCTCGCAGGTGAGTGGCATCCCCTTTGGCGACGGCCTGATCAAGAATCGCTATGTCGGCCGCACCTTCATCCAGCCCACCCAGGCCATGCGGGAAGCGGGGATTCGCGTGAAGCTCAATCCCCTCCCCGATGTGTTGGCGGGCAAGCGGGTGGTGGTGATTGATGATTCCATCGTGCGCGGCACCACAAGTCGCAAGCTGGTGCAAGCTCTGCGTGACGCTGGCGCCACCGAGGTGCACATGCGCATCAGCTCACCTGCGGTGACGCACCCCTGTTTCTATGGCATCGATACTGATACCCAGGATCATTTGATCGCTGCCCGCCTCAGTCTGGCGGAGATCGAGCGCCATTTAGGGGTGGATTCCCTCGCCTACCTCAGCAAGGAAGGAATGGTGGAGGCAGCCCACACCCACTCCGCCAATTTCTGCACGGCCTGTTTTGACGGGGCCTATCCCATCCCGATGGATGAGCAGCTGAAGCGCAGCAAACTCATGCTTGAACCCGCAGGTTTGGCTGCCCTCTCCTAGGGCAATTGGAGGGTTTGTTCAGCTGGCTCATCCCATGGGCTTGTAAGCGCGTGTGGTGATGAGCCAAGGGTGAAAAACCTCGAGAAAGTGCTGTTGCAGAGTGTGGAAGAAGAGCTCCACCAAGGCGGGGTCATCGAGATGAAATGGATACTCTCCTGAGAAACCACGGAAGAAATACCAGTTCAAAAGCGCGATACCGCCAGGAGAGAGGCGATCGGCAAACACTTCCAATTGGCCGGCTGGGTCCTTGAGGTGTTCCAACACATCCAGGCAAACAATGGTGTCAAACCGCTCAGGCAGGTTGGGATCAGCCAGATCTCGATAGCAGCTGATCCGTTCGCCGAGCCCCAGCTGGTTGGCCCGCCAGCTCACAAAGGCCCGGTTGCGCGGATTGAGATCCACAAACCACACCCGCTCCACCTGGGGCAGGGCGGCAGCAGCGAGGGCATGAGTACCGATGCCGCCCCCAAAATCCAACACCTGACCCCGGGCGAAGTGAGCCTGCAACCGGAGCGTATCGGCGATGTAAGCGGCGCTTCCCAGGTGCCATGCCGCCAGCTCAAGCAGGTGGGCGTCGCCGACGGTTTCTTCGTAGAAGGTTTCCACCGTGTGGGGATCGAAAGCCCCCGGATGAAGGGCAGCGAGATCGGCGTTGCTGCGGGGCAGGCGTTGCTTGAGCTCAGCCGGGTCGAGCTGGAGAAAGTTGGCGAGTTGCTGCAAAAGAAGGAATCCATCCTCCTCAAAGCGCTCCACCGTCAGCTCCACCGGCTGGCTCAACTCCGATGGAAGGATCGTTTCAGAACTCACAGCTCGGCAGGATGGCCTCCTTAACCTACGCAGCCCCTTGGATCAGGCATGCTGGGCTTCTTGCGCTGGCTGCAAGGCGATGCGGGTGTTGGTCGTAAGCACCCCGGTGGGGGCCCTGGGCAGTGGTCGTGGGGGTGGGGTGGAGGTGACGGCCATGGGGCTGGTGGCCGGCCTCTTGGGTCGCGGCCATGGGGTGGGTGTGGTGGCGGCGGCAGGCTCAGTGCTTTCCCCTTCCTGCAACGGAGCCGAGCTCTTGACGGCCACAGGGGTTGGGCAGCCGAGCTGGCAGCATCGCCCCCGCTCCACCCCTGTGGAGATTCCTGTGGATGCCCTGTTGCCCAGGCTTTGGGAGCGTGGCCTCGCCGAGCAGCATCGCTTCGATGTGCTGCTCAATCTGGCCTACGACTGGCTGCCTTTCTGGCTCACTCCCCATCTCCCCACGCCTGTGGCCCATTTGGTGAGCATGGGCTCGGTGGCTGACGCCATGGATGAGGTGATTGAATCGGTCGCCCGCTGGAGCCCCCAGCGGCTGGCCTTTCACACCGCGGCCCAGGCTGCCGATTTCCAACTGCCCGTGGCCCCCGTCATTGTGGGGAATGGCTTTGATCCCGCGGCTTACACCTTTTCCCCCCATCCCGAACCGGTTCTTGGTTGGGCGGGTCGCATTGCGCCGGAAAAGGGTTTGGAGGATGCGGCGCATGTGGCCCAGCGCTTGGGTCTTCCCCTGCGGGTGTGGGGGTTGCGGGAAGACGAGGCCTATGCCCGAGCTGTGGAGGCGTCTGTGGCGCCAGGCACCCTCCAGTGGCGGGGGTTTTTGCCCACTGCGGCCTTTCAATCTGAATTGGGAGCCTGCCAGGTGTTGCTCAACACGCCGAAATGGAATGAGGCGTTTGGCAATGTGTTGGTGGAAGCCATGGCCTGTGGTGTGCCGGTGGCGGCTTACGCCCGTGGGGGCCCCGGCGAGCTGGTGTGCGAAGGGAGCAATGGTGCTTTGGCCCCCGCCGATGATGTAGCGGCTCTAGAGCAGGCTGTGAAACGGGCTGCTCAGGTGCCCCGCAGCAGTTGCAGAAACTGGTTTGAGCATCACCATTCCATCGCTGCCTTCAGTCAACGCATTGAGGTTTGGCTGGAAGGGTTGCGAGGCTAGCGGCGGCGGATCACGAGGAGGCCCCGGCTACGCCCCGAGCTGCTATCGGTGGTGCGCATTGCGTGCCAGAGAATGTCTGCGCTCACCCACACCGGTGGATAGCGGTAGCGCGCTACATCCAAGATGAGGGCCCTGTCGCTGTGGGGATCGTAAGCCGCCACCGGAGAAATGTGACCCTCGCCCGCCTGGCCCATGGCGGAGCGGTTGTAATTCACCAGCAGTCGATCCTGGGGATCCTTGAGCGAGCGGCGCAGCAGGGCCCGCCACTGGGCCAGGCTCAGCCGATCAGCATGGAAACGCTCCACCACAAGTTGGGGATGTTGAGCCAGCCAGCCCTGTAGTTGGGCCAGCGTCATTCCTTCCTGGGCGACCACCTCTGCGCGCACGAAGCCTCTGCTCCCTGGGATGGAGAAGGCATTGGCTTGCGTCCAGAACCGGTAGGAGCCGTAGCCCTGCACCGGTGGTGCCTCAACCGCCAGGCTATTGAGCACCATCACGGCGCTCGCCACCCCGCAATAGGCCAGGTTGGCTTGGGTTTCAAACCATTGGGCCAAGGGCCCGTAATCGCCCTGTCCACTGGCACGGCTCAATAGCTGTTGGCCAGCGGGATCGGCAAACGGAATCAACCGCTGGGCGGCGGGTGCGGGTGCTGTTTTTCCATCCGCCTCAGCCAGCGAGCTGGCGAGTGGCGCGGCCCAGCCACCATTCGCGCAGAGACAAACGGCCGCCGAGATCGCTGCAGACTTGCCAGCGGTGAGCCAAGCGATGGAGCTCAGCTGGTGGCTCACCTTCATGACCTCAATACCCCGAGGAACCGGCGGGGGGCGCACTGGCCGGGTGGGTTGTCAAGAAGGCTGCCACGCTGATCGGCCGAGGTTGGTTGTAGCCCACGGGGAGCCATAGATCTCCTGCGCCGGAAGCGAAGTGCACCTCCCAGTGATACAGCCCGCGGAAGGCGGCGGGATCGTCTTTCATCAGTGCGGCGTAGTGCAGGACAGCCTTGCCGTAGTGATCGCTGTTGTTGTAGCCCCACAGGGCTTTTTTCAGATTTCCCGGTCCGCCCCGACGCACCAGGTAGCGAGCTGCGCCAGCGATGGCATCGCGGGGATTGCGAATGTTGCCCTTACCGATCCCCTGCTCTGCCCAGGTGGAGGGGAGGAACTGCATTGGACCCTGGGCCCCGGCCACGGAGATCCCATCCACCCGACCCATCCCCGTCTCCACAAGGTTCACAGCGGCCAGCACCTCCCAAGGGATTCCCGTTGCCGCAGCGGCCTCCCGGTAGTACTGCAGCAGTTTTTCGGGGGGCTCTGGCGGGATGATCCGCCAGCTGGGAAGGTTGAGCGAGCGTTTGCCCCTGTGCATGGCCAGAAACTCGCGCCGTGCGGCCACATGGTGGTCGAACACCGGCTGCCAGTGCTTGGGCAGGGCCGCTCGCACCTGATCGGCCAAGGCCCGCTGATGGGCCAAAACCCTGTAGATCACCTGTTGCTGATGGCCCAGGCGCGGCAGATCAACCGTTGGGGTGGCTGGAGATCGCAGCGCTTCTTCCAGGGAGGCCAGCAAGGCCGCCAAGGCTTGCGCGTCCGCGGGAAGAAGGGGGTAGTGGCGCCCGTCTTCACTTTTGGGCAGGGCGGCATTGGTGGGCAGCATCGCCAGGACGGGGCTGTGCTGTGGCGCGGCTACCCCTCCAGCAGCAGGTTTGGCCACCTTGGAGGGCGTGTCAGAGCCGCTGCGTGAGAGGCAGAGCCCCGGATTCAGAGCCAGCGTCACCCCGGCTAAAACGGAGGATCCGACTAGGACCAACAGGCCTTGGCGTGCCAAAAGAACGGGGTGGAGAACCGGGCGCATCAGCCCCTTCGCCGCGCAGGGCTTGCCACCCTAGGTGGCTCAGGGCGCTGTGACTAGGGGCACGAGTTCCAGCACGCTTTCCCCCGTGCGCAGGGGCAGCTGAAGGCCCGCCGTGGAGCCATCCTCGCTGGCCAGGTTGGCCACACCCCAGCGCAGATGGCGCCCTTCGCCTCCCGTGAGCCGCACACCCACCACGGCGCCGTCTGCGGCTTGCAGATCCACCAGCTGATCGCTGCGTTGCAAAAACCTCAGCCCGATCTGGCCGAGATCCCCCCGCTGACAAAGCCGCAGGCTGGCCACCTGGAGTTTCTTGAGCTGACCCATGCGACTGGCCAGCAGCACCTCCCCACCGCTTGGCACGCAGGCGGCTCCCACCACGTTTTCCCCGGGGAGCAGTCGCATCAACTGGGGCCCTTGAGCGGTGCGGCCCAACAGGGGCAGGGTCGTTTCCTCAACCGCCAGACGCAGTAGCCGGCCCGTGCTGCTTGCCACCACCAGATCCTGGTCACGCCCACAGGGCACGACTCGCTTGAGAGTCACCCCCTCCTTCAGCTTGAGCACACTGGCGGCCCGACCAGACAGATCTTGAAAGTCCTCGATGGCCAGCCGCTTGAAGCGACCATCGCTGCTCAGTAGGCCCAAGCTGCTGTGGAGGTCTGCCTGCAGGGGCAACACTTGCACCACCGTTTCGCCGGCGAGGCTCTCCGGAAGGAAACGCTCCAGGGGACCCTGCTGCGGAGCGGCGAACTCCCAACGCACCAGGGCCACCCGCCCGTCCGCGCTAAAGGCCAGCAGGGCAGGCGGGGGGTCTACCGGTAGCAGGATTCGGGGGGGCGCTGCACCCTCTCCGTTTTCTGTCAGCTCCTCCAGTTTCAGGCGGCTCCACTGTTGGGTGGAGAGGATCCGCACAAGTCCATCCGCCTGGATGAGCACCCGCGCATCAGCGGGAAGGGCTTCGAGGGCCTGTTGGCGTTGTTCACCGGTGGTGGGGCGTGCCGCCGCCCCGCGTTGGGCCACCAACCCCTCGCCACCTTCCACCAAGCGGGTGCGGCGGGGGGTGGCAAAGCGCTTGCGCAGCACCCGCAGCTCCTGAACCATGGCCTCCAGCAGAGACGCGCGGTCATCCAGGAGGTGGCGCAGTTGTCCCTGTTCCTCTTTGAGCTCTCCCGCCTCTTGGCGCAAGCTTTCCTGCTCCAGGCTCGTGAGCCTGCGCAGCGGCATGGCCAAAACGGCATCGGCCTGCCGCTCGCTGAGATCAAGATGCACCTGCAGGCTGGCCTTGGCCGCGGCCGCATCGACGGCGGCGGTGATCATCGCGATCACTTCCTGGAGCCGGGCCAAGGCCTTGATCAGACCCTCCACCACTTCCAGCCGTTCCTCACAGCGCTTCAGGGCATGGCTGGTGCGCCGGATCAGGGTGTGTTCTCGAAAATCCAGGAAGTGCTGCAGGAGCTGCCGCAAGCTCAACTGCAGAGGCTGCCCATTCACCAGGGCGAGAAGGATGGCGCCAAAGTTGTTCTGTAGCGCTGTGCGTCGGTAGAGCTCGGCAAGAACCTTGTTGGAATCAGCATCGCGGCGCACCTCCACCACGACGCGCATCCCTTCCCGGTCGCTCTCATCGCGGATGTCGGCAATGCCAGTGATTTTTCCGTCATTCACCAGCTCCGCCAGTTTTTCGATCCAACCGGCCTTGCTGAGCTGATAGGGCAATTCCGTGATCACGACGGCCCCCCGTCGATGGCGTCCCTTGCCGGGCTGAACCTCCTCGATGTGAGCCACCCCGCGCATGGGGATGCTGCCTCGGCCCGTGAGATAGGTGTCGCGAACCCAGCTGCCGGTGAGCACCTCACCACCCGTTGGGAAATCCGGGCCTGGCACCATCTCCAGCAACTTCTCATCCGAGAGGTTGGGCTGGCGGATCAGGGCGATGAGGGCGTCCACCACTTCCCCGAGATTGTGGGGAGGAATGCTGGTGGCCATTCCCACGGCGATGCCGCTGCAGCCGTTGAGCAGCAGGAAGGGGAGCTGGGCAGGAAGCACGGCGGGCTCCTGTTGGGAGCCATCGAAATTGGTGGTGAAATCCACCGTGTCGTTTCCGATCTCATCGAGGAGGCCCTCGTTGGCGATCGGGGCCAGTCGGGTTTCGGTGTAGCGCATCGCCGCTGGCGGATCGTCATCCACCGATCCGAAATTGCCGTGGCCGTCGAGCAGGGGGTGACGGCTGGCGAAGGTCTGCACCAGGCGCACCAGGGCGTCATAGACCGCCTGATCCCCGTGGGGGTGATATTTGCCGAGCACATCGCCCACCACCCGAGCGCACTTGCGATAGGGCCGATCAGGGGTGAGTCCGAGTTCGTGCATCGCATACAGGATGCGCCGCTGCACGGGCTTGAGGCCATCGCGGACATCGGGAAGCGCCCGACCCACGATGACACTCATCGCATACTCCAAGTAGGAGCGCTGCATCTCCTGATGGAGGGCAATCGGCTCGATGCGGGAGTCGTTCTCCGGATCGTTGCCCGGGTCCTTGCGATTGCCTGAGCGTGTGTCGGCCATCCGAAGCTGGCAAGGTGGGGCGGATGACGGGGCTCAGCCTACAGATCGAAACGCCGATCCTCCAGGGGCCTATTCCGATTCTTGGCTGCCAGTGGCATTGGCCTTGGCCCTCTCCACCGCAGGCTTCAGGGAGGGCTCGGCCAAAAGCTGACGAGCGGCCTCTCGCAGTTTGGGTCCCCAGAGCTGCTCTTTTTGATACTCCTCCTTCACATAATTTGGATCATCAGCCAGGGCTGATTCGGCCAAGCGGAAGGGTTCTTCCGTGTTGGAGGGCTGTTCGTGGTGAAGCGCCGAAGCCAGAGCCAAGGAAGACTCGGCTACGCCGGGCTTGATCGTGAGCACTTTGCGCCAGCGTTTGATCGCTTCTTGACGTTGTCCCCGTTCGTACAACACCAGGCCTTGGTTGTTGATCGCTTCCCAGAAGTTGTTGCGGAGAGCCGAAGCTTTATTAAAAGCTTGCAAGGCTTGGTCTGGCTGGCTCAATAGAATGTGGGCGTTGCCCAGATCGAAGTATGCGCCTGGATTCCGACGATCCAGTTGCAGCCCTTTTTGGATAAGGGTCAGGGCATCAGCCGGTTTGTCGCTGCGCAGGGCCAGGGCTCCCTCAGCAAACCAAACACCGGGGTTGTTCGGATCCAGGGCTTTGGCTTTTCCCAGGGCATAGAGAGCCTGGTCGGACTTGTTGCTGCGCAGCTGGGATTCGGCCAGCAGCAACCAGCCCCTCGGGTCGGAGGGCAAGAGTCGAACCGTGAGCTCGGCCAACCGCGCTGCATACTCAGGCTGCCCAAGCCTGAGCATCTGCAAGGCTTCCTCAGCGATGCCGAGGCCGGCCTCCTCTAGGGCCTTGGGTGCCGGCATGAACACATAAGGAACCATGGCGGCTGAGGGATGTCCCAGGCTTGTGACTAGGCCCAAAATGGCCGGCAGAAGAAAGCGCCTGAGGCGACGGCCCACGGAAAAACACCACTTTGCTTTGAGCTTAGAGACTGGCTTCCCCTTCGCCTAGGACTGCCTCGATATTGCGCCGCCACATCCAGGGCCGGATCCGTCGCAGGGCGGAGGCACGCAGCCTTGCATCCCACTCCTCTTCGCTCCAGGCCAGGGCAGCTTGGCCATGGAGATCAAGCCACCAGGGCCTTGGTTGCACATCCTGGTCGCTGGAGACCGGTAAATCGGGCCGGTTCCACGGACAGACCTCCTGGCAAACATCGCAACCGGCCACCCACCCCTGCAGATGGGGTGTGATCCATTGGGGCAGGTGTGCATCACGGTTCTCGATGGTGTGATAGGCGATGCACCGTCTGGAATCCACCACGAAGGGCTCGCTGATGGCCGCGGTGGGACAGGCCTGGATGCAGCGGCTGCAGCTGCCGCAAAGGGAAGGGGAAGGATGGTCTGCGGGGAGTTGCACTGTTGTGAGCAGGTGTCCCAGCAGAAGCCAGGAACCTCGCTTCCGGTGAATCAGATTGCCGTTCTTGCCGATCCAACCCACCCCAGCCTCCTCGGCCCAGGCTTTATCCATCAAGGGCGCGCTATCCACACAGGCCCGCCAGCCACACCCTGGAACCCTTTCCTCCAGCCAGCGCCCCAAGCGCCGAAGACGCTGCTGGATCACGCGGTGGTAGTCGCGACCCCAGCCGTAGCGGGCCACCCGCAGGCTGTGGGGGCTGGGCCTGGCATTGACGTGGTAGCTGAGGGCGACTGCCACCACGCTGCGCACACCAGGCAACAGGGCCTCGATGGAGCGCCGACGGGGATCAGCCATCCACCCCATGTCGGCTTGATGGCCAGCCTCCAGCCAACGCTCCAAGGCGGCCTGCCGCAGGGGCAACCTGGCACTTCCAGGAACGGCTGCGATCCCAACTGGGTCGAAACCCAGGTCGCTTGCCTGGGCCTTGAGGTCTTCAACCAGCAGTGGAGCCTGTCTCAACGGTTGCAGACCACTTTGGTCGGTAAAGTCCCCAAAGTACGGCTTGCCCCAGTGGCTCTCGCATCCTCCGATCGTTTCAGCCCCATCCTTCGCTGGATCGGAATCACCCTTGTGGTGCTCACCCTCCTTCAGATGCTCGCCGTGCTGGCGCTGTGGGATTGGCAGGCCGAGCCCTTCCGGCAACTGGTGGCGGAGCGATTGATCAAGGAATCCCCCATGGCCCTGGTGGGATTGTTGTTCATGTATCTGGCTGGCCGACTAGACGATCAGAACGGATGGCGTCGCTCCCCTCTGCTTTGGACGGTCTGCATCTTGAGCGGACTGATGGCTGTGCTGTTGACGGCTTCCTTGCCGATCGTGTTTGGTGGCGACAGGTTGATGCAAGAGGAGACCGATCAGCAATTGGCCGCCAAAAAAGGCCAGCTGGAGATGGCCCGAGAGCAGAGCAAGAATCCTGAGGTTCTCAAACAGTTGTTGCGCCAGGCCGAGGCGGCTGGTCAAGTGCCCCCCGGGGCGACCGAAGCCCAGAAGATCCAATCGGCCAGGGCTTTTGTCGATCGCCAGTTGCAGCAGATGGAAAACCAGTTCAAGCAGGCTCAGCAAACCGGTCAGCTGGCCATCAACCAGCGCCGCTATGGATCCTCTTTTGGCTCCATCGCGTTGATTGTGGCGTTCACCCTTCTCTGTCTTGGCAGCGTCCTTTGAATGGCCTGGGGGCTACCTTAAAGACGTGTCCTTTCCGTGTTGGTCTTGGTTCCCTCCAGTCCCAGACCTGATCAGCAGCCGTTCCGATCGCGTCTTCAGGAAGATCTGAAGAATGATCTGATTGCGGGCTTGCTCGTGGTGATCCCTCTGGCCACCACGATTTGGCTTGCAACCACCGTGAGCCGCTTTGTTCTGGCCTTCCTCACGTCGATCCCCAAGCAGTTCAATCCCTTCAATACGCTCCATCCATTGCTGCAGGAGCTGATCAACCTCAGTCTGGGCTTGCTTGTTCCCTTGTTGGGAATTTTGCTCATCGGCCTGATGGCCCGAAATATTGTGGGCCGGTGGTTGTTGGAATTTGGCGAGGGCACCCTGCTGCGCATTCCCTTGGCGGGATCGGTCTATAAAACCCTCAAGCAGCTTCTGGAAACATTTCTGCGCGACAACTCCACCCGCTTCCGCCGCGTTGTGCTTGTGGAATACCCCCGGGAAGGCCTCTATGCCATTGGTTTTGTCACCGGGGTTCTGGGTGCATCCATCCAGTCTGACTTTCAAGAAACCATGCTGAGCGTGTTCATCCCTACGGCCCCCAACCCCACCACGGGCTGGTATGCGGTCGTTCCTGAACGTTCTGTCCGCGATATCGATCTCAGCGTGGAAGATGCCTTCCGCACCATCATTTCTGCCGGTATCGTCAGTCCAGACGACCGCGAAGCCCCCTCGACAAGAAGCTTTTCCAGCCTCTTGGCCCAACTCCGTGCCCCCCAGCTCTCCTGATGCAGAGCCGCAGCCTTTCCCGTGAGCTTGCTCTGCTCACGCTCGCCCAGCTCTCCGATCGTGGAGCGGCCTCCGTTCCATCCGACACCACCTTGGTCGGCCTCCTGGAACGAGCATTGGCCAGCCTTGCCGAACATGTGCGAGAGAGCCTGGAGCGTTCGGCGCAAGCCCTGCAGCAGTCCCAGCAAAACTTGCTCGACAGCGAATTGCAGGCCGGAGGGGAGGCCCAGTTGCCAAAGGTGCGACAGCACCTGGAAAAGGGCATTGCCAATGGTGAACAGGCTCTCAACCTGCTCTCCGCCAGCCTGGAGATTCCACGACTGCTGATGCTCGCCGATCAGGAGGCCGTGCGTCGCGGAGCTGTTGAGCGGGCAGGGGCTGTGTGCCAAGACCGCGAGGCCATTGATTCCAGGTTGGATGCCGTCATGGAAGGTTGGCGGTTGAGCCGTCTGCCTCGCATTGATCGAGACATCCTTCGCTTGGCTGTGGTGGATCTCGATCGTTTCGATACGCCGTCTGCCGTTGCTTGCAATGAGGCGGTGGAACTGGCCAATCGCTACAGCGATGAGCAAGGGCGGCGGATGATTAACGGTGTTCTGGGCCGCTATACCGCAGCAAGGGTGTGAAACGTCATGGTGTTTGATTGGTTCCAACGTCGTTCGGTTCAGCCCCAGCCAGCTGCTGAAACGGCGGCCCAAGTGGAGGCTCCCCCCCAAGAAACGGCTCCGTCGGAGCCATCCAGCGAAGGCATTGTTGCGGAAGACTCCCAGCTGTCTTCACCCCCACCTCCGCCTGAGCCAGCCCCGGCTGGGATTGATGCAGATGCCCTGGCCTGGGCCCGTGAGGCCTACGCCCGCCTGAAAGCGGAGCAACAGGCGGCCCGCCCGGTAGAGAGCGCCGTGGTGGCTCCACCAGCCCCTCCCCCCGCTCCTGAGGCCGCGCCAACCGAGCCGCCCCAGGTCTCCCAGCCTCCTGAGACAGCTGTTCAGGAAGCTCCTCCATCCACTCCCGCCCCATCTTCCTTCTCCCTTCTGGAGCGTGCGGCGGCAGAACGCAGTCAACGCCAACAGGACTTGATGGAGGTGGCGCTGTCTCCGACCTCAGCCCCACCCGCGCAGCCGTCCTCGCTGCCACAAGCCCAGGCCCTGCAGGAGAGCAGCCTTGGAGGGACCCCCGTCCCCGCGACCGCCGAGGAGGCGGAGCCCAGACTGGGGGATTTTGATGAGGCGTTCACCTGGTCCGCGGAGGTGCTGGCTGCCCAGGGGCGCCGCGCTGATCAGGTCTCTTTGGAAGAGATCGATTGGTTGGCCCGGCTCCGTCGGGGCATGGAAAAAACCCGACGCGGTCTTGTCAGCCAGTTGCTCGAGAGGCTTGGGGATGATCCCCTCACTCCGGAGGTGCTCGACGATTTGGAATCCACCCTGTTGCGCGCCGATGTGGGTGTTCAGGCCACCGATCAGGTGCTGGATGCCCTTCGGGATCGGCTCAACCAGGAGGTGGTGGATGGCAGCGAGGGTCTGCGCTTTCTGAAGGAACAACTGCGCGATCTGTTGGAGGAGCCCATCGTGGCCAGCGGGCGCGAACTCCTGGCTCCGGAACGGGATCGTCTCAATATCTGGCTGATGGTGGGCGTGAACGGGGTGGGCAAGACCACCACCCTCGGCAAATTGGCCAACCTGGCTGTGCGAAGTGGTTACAGCTGTTTGATCGCTGCTGCCGATACGTTCCGGGCAGCGGCTGTTGAACAGGTGCGCATTTGGGGTGAGCGCAGTGGCGTCCCCGTGATCTCGAATCCCAGTGCCAATGCTGATCCAGCCGCCGTTGTCTTCGATGCGATCAGCAGTGCCAAGGCCAAGGGCACGGAGCTGGTGTTGGTCGACACGGCCGGCCGCCTGCAGACCAAACACAATCTGATGGAGGAGCTCAGCAAGGTGCGCCGCATTGTGGACAAACTCGCTCCCGAGGCTGCTGTCGAGTCTTTGTTGGTGTTGGATGCCAGCCAAGGCCAAAATGGCCTGCGGCAGGCGATGGCATTCGCCAAGGCAGCTGGGCTCACGGGTGTGGTCATCACCAAGTTGGATGGCACCTCCAGGGGAGGCGTTGCCCTGGCGGTGTGTCGGGAGGTGGGGCTGCCGATCCGCTTCATCGGTGCCGGTGAGGGCCTGCGCGATTTGCGCCCCTTCAACAGCTTTGAGTTCGTGGAGGCGCTCCTCGCCACCTGATGCCAAGCCAGCGTCCCCCCGCACCAGACCGTCGCCGTCGCCCGCGCCTCAGCCGTGTGGTTTCTCTCCCGGCGCTTGTCACCATCGGCGTGGGCGTGCTTGTTCTCGCTGGGTTGGCTCTGTTGCCCACTGTGGTGTGGCAGGTCAATCCCTTGCTGTGGCGTCAGCTTTTGCGTCTTCAGGGGGGTGTGGCGGGTTTGGTGCTTGGAGCTGTGCTCGGTTTTCTGGTGGGTCGCTTCACCGGCCGACGCCCTTGAACCACGCTTGGTTGGCCGGCAGCTTGGCAGGTTGTCGGTGATCCGCCCAGTGGGGCAGCAACTTGCTCAACATGCAATCCTTACGATTTTTTCAATCGCTCCCTTCCTATCTTCCCGAGGGGCCACCTAACAGAACCCACCCATGTTCTTCGATCTCCAGTATCTCGTTCTCACGATTCCCGCCCTCTTGTTCAGCCTCTGGGCTCAATGGCGTGTGCAAAGCACCTTCCATCGCTTTGCCAAGGTCGGCGTCCGCTCTGGCTACAGCGGTGCCGAGGCGGCCCAAGCCGTCTTGCAAAGCGCTGGCGTGCAAGGTGTGCGGATTGAGCGCCATGAAGGTTTCCTCTCCGACCACTACGACCCGCTTGCCAAAGCCCTGAGACTTTCGCCTCACGTGTATGACGGGCAGTCGATCTCTTCGATTGCCGTGGCTGCACACGAAGCTGGCCATGCCATCCAAGACAAGGTGGGCTACCCCCCGCTGGTGTGGCGCTCAGCCCTGGTGCCCCTCTGCAATCTGGGCAACATGCTCTGGTTTCTCCCCTTCATGGCAGGGCTTCTGCTGCGCCAGCTCTCCTTTGCCCCGCTTCTGATCTGGACGGGTATTGGGCTGTTCGCAGCTGTGGTGGTGTTTCAACTGATCACCTTACCCACGGAATTCAATGCCTCCAACCGCGCTAAGGCTGTCCTCGCGAGCACGGGAATCGTTTCCAGCCAGGCTGAGGCCGATGGCGTGAAGCGCGTCCTGGACGCTGCGGCTCTCACCTATGTGGCTGCCGCAGCGGCATCCGTGTTGCAGCTCATTGATCTCGTGCTCCGTCAACGCCGTGAGTGACGCGACATCCGTGAGTGACGCGACATCATTGACAGCCAATCAAGCCATCCCTTGCGCTTTTGACCAGCGCAAGAAGGGGATCGACCCCAAGATCGTCACCAATAAATAAGTGAGGATCGCCAGCTTGATGCCTGAAACGTCCTTGCCATGGGTGGTGGCGAACAGCAGAGCGAGGCCTGGATTGCGCATAGAGGTCACCACGGCTGTCGTTGTGCGTTCCTGTGAGTTAGCCCCCCCAAGGGCGTAACCAATGCTCAGGGCGGCGAAGGTCATTAGCACCATCGCCGCCAGAGCGAGCAGGTTTTCTTCAGCAAATGAGAGCACTCTGGGGAACACCATGAAAAGAATCAGCCCCACCAGAGCTAAATTCACCAAGTGAGCTGTTTTTTGGATCGGAACAGCCCATCGGGCCGCGATTTGCGGGAACCAGCGACTGAGCATGAGCCCGGCTGTCAGAGGTAGGACCTGCACGAGGGCAACCTGGGCGGCCACAGTTTTTGGGGCGATGTTCCAGCCCTGCACCTGGTAAGTGCTGCGGAACACATCAGTGAGCAGGGGGATGGTGATGACGGCCACCAACGCTGCTGCCACCTGAAGCAGGGCTGCCAGGTGGCGATCTCCCCCCTGGCGATCTGCCTTTCGCAGGGTCAGGGGGGCACTGGGGCAGAGGGCCATCAGTGCGATGCCGAAGCGGGCTCCTGCAGACATCTCGGAGCTCATGGGCAGCATGAGCAACACGAGGGCCACCAAAGGCACGAGCACGCAGGTGCCTAAAAGACTTCGCAGGATGAGCCACGGTCGGTGCCGAAAGAGGGCAAGGGCATCCAGCTGAAGCCCCAGGCCCAGGCTCACCATCAAGGTGATCACGCTGGTCTTGACCAGCAGGATCAGCAGCATTTGCAGGGTCATGGAGAAGGGAGGGTGGGCAGGTTTGAACAGGACCAGAGGGCGGATCAACCCCTGTGTCTGCTCTCTCTCAGGGCCGCCTGCCGGTCGGCCTCCTCTTGCCAGCGCTGCTCGGCCTCGATTTCACGCCCCAGGAAAATGTTGAGAAAGGTTCGGATCACGGCGATGACACCCAGCTGGATCAGGTTGCTCTCGGTTGGACTGGTGGTGGTGGCCACGATGTCAGCCCCGAGCTGAAATTCGAGAGCCAATGCCAGCCAGCTGCCAAAGGTGAGGCGGGCCATGTTGGAAGGGCGGGTGGGCATTCGATGCCCCAGGCGTGGAAGGGCCTGCCGGGAGATCGCGATCAGTCCGTAGAGAACGGTGAGCACCGAGAGGGCTTCCAGGAGGACGCGGGTTGCCGTGCTCAGCGGTTCAAGCACCTCCTGAATGGCCTCAAGCATCGCGATGGTCCAACACGTTGTGGTGGCCGCTCACAGGGCAGCGCCTCTGATCAGGATGATCAGGCACAGCACACCGATGGTCATCAGGGCCACAGCGGTGGTGATGCCCAGAGATGTGGCCTGGTGATAGGTGAAATCATCTCGCATGAGCCGGCGCAGAATGCGCTTGTGTTGCACCGTGGCTGCGGCAAGGGCACCGATCCCCGTGAGGATGAAGGCAATGGCCATTAAGCGCACCGAGAGATCGGCCCGGGCGGAAGCTCCCCAGCGGCTTCGGTTGATGGCGCCGATCACCTTGTCGACGCCGAAGCCAAAACTGATCAACGACAGAGACGTGCGAATCCAGGCCATCAGGGTGCGCTCGGCTGCAGCCCGGTTGCGTTCTTTCGCTAGTTCATTGGTGAGATTCACGCTGGCGGGTTGGGGTGGCATGGGGGAAGCCGCAGGATTAAGTCGCGTTTCCGTAGGCCACTTGGCAAACGGCATTCAGCAGCTCTGCTTCCTGGGCTGAGCTGGGCTGACGGCCATTGATGGCGCCCGCATTGCAATCTGCCGTGAGCTGATAGCTGGAGCCATTGGCCGTCACCACAAAGCTCACGGAGTAGTTGCCGTAGGGCTGGATGGTGCCGAATTGCAGCTCGTAGCCTGTATTGGGTACAACGATGTAGGTGACATTATTTGTGACGGCGTTGTTAACGGCGTCGTTGATGATGGCTGCGGTGGCCAGGGTGCCAACCCCCCAAGCTGCTGCACTGGCGCCCCACCACCCCCATGGGGGATTGCTCCAGCCGCCATACCAGCCCCAATTCCAGGGCCGGGCCACACCCCAGCCACGCCGCGCCCAACCTGGGTTGAGGTTGATGTTGTTGATATCCACCTGTCGGTTCCAGTCGCGATCCACATTGATGGAGCGATTGCCTCGATCCACGTTGATCGAGCGATCCCCCCGATCCAGGTTGAAGTTGCGATCGGCATTGCGGTTCAAGGTGCGGTCGCCTTCTCTGTTGAAGGTCCGATTCCGATCGCCGAGGTTCCCCGTGCGATCCCCCACGCCGTCGAGGCGTTGCCGTTGGATGGAGGGATTGCCCACTCGGTTGAGTCGATCGCCACTGCTGAAGCCGCCGCTTGGCCGATTGTTGCCACGGGTGAAATTGCCTCCCCCGCTGAAGCCTGTGCGGGCGCGGCTTCCGCCGCCACCCCCTTGC
Source organism: Cyanobacteriota bacterium (assembly GCA_041181185.1). Taxonomy (GTDB): domain Bacteria; phylum Cyanobacteriota; class Cyanobacteriia; order PCC-6307; family Cyanobiaceae; genus Cyanobium. The sequence continues at coordinate 128,033 of JBEGQC010000006.1, forward strand.
ATTCGCCCTCCCCCGCCGCCACCGCGGCCCCCACCGCCGCCGCCACCTCGGGCCAGGAGCATGGCGGGACGGCTGGTTACTGCCCCGTTAGCTTCGAACGCCAGCAGCGGCAGGGTCGGCAATGCAACCAGGGTTGCCGTTGCCATGCTGAGCACTGGCAGCAAAGGCCGTTTCATCAGTTGGCCTCCTTTCGCAGGGCCACCAGGTCGCAACCGGTGTCGTAGCAAAGGATGTCGACCCGACCGTTGCTGGCAAAGTGAACGCGGATCAGATCTCTCTCGCGGAAATCTGGTCTCTCTTGGAGCAGGCTGTTGAGGTAGTTGGGATTCACCACACACAACTCCTTGTCATTGAGGCACAAGGTGTTGGTTGAGAACTGCACGGCAGCATTGCGCAGGGGCTTCCAGCTGTTGCTGCTGGCGTCCCAAAGGGAGAAGCGGGCGGGTTGATCGCTGATGCGCAGCGTGTGGGTTTTGGTGCCAATCGTGTGGCGGTAGAGGGTGGCTCCCGCCTCGTCCACCGCTTCCACCTTGCAGCCAACCGGCGCCGCTCCTTTGATGGCGCATTTTGTTTCCAGGGAATAGAGGACCTCGGCGCGGGCCGCCCCTGGGCTGAGGGCCAGGGTCAGAGCGGCTCCCATCAGCACGGCAGTCGCCCATCGGGCTTTGAAGGAGGTGGGCTGCAGTGGTGCGGGCAACGCTGCCGGGTGCGTCGACATACCTGAAAAAGAACGGCTATCTGCAGGCTGAGCAGGCTGATCAGCGGCGTCAGGTGTGGAGTGGCATGGTGAAACAAAGTGCAACCAATCCATGAAGTTCAAGGCCGAAAACCATCTGGCTGCAATGGATTAAGCCAACAGCTACTCCCGGATATTGCACCGTTTGCGAGCCAAGAATTCTTCTGGAAAGATTGCTTGGGCAGTCGCCTGCCCTGGCGAGTTGCTTCAGCTGGCCTCAAGGTTCACCGACCCGCACGATGCAGCGGAACCCCATGTGGCAAGTGGAGGTGTCGATGCCCTGGGCCAGTCGAGCCGCAGGTCGATAGCGCTGACAGTAGTTCGGTGCGCAGAGAAAGGATCCACCTTTCACCACCTTGCGCGGGATGGCTCCATGCTGAGAAATGGGATCCACGCTTCTCTGGCGTCTGGCGTGTTCGGCATCGGGCTGCTCCCCGAGCGACGCGCAACACCCCCCGCCCTGGTCCTCCCCAGGAACCGGTCCCTCAGCTTGAGCACTGCCGGCTGTGACTTGACGTTGTCGGTGCTCCAGATACCAGTCATCGGTCCATTCCCACACATTGCCGATCATGTCGAGGAGGCCATAGCCATTGGCGGGAAAGCTTCCTACCGGAGAGGTGCGCTCCCAGCCGTCGAGCCGACTGTTGTGTTGAGGGAAGTTGCCCTGCCAGGTGTTGGCTCGGGGTTGTCCCCCCGGGTGGAGCTCGTTGCCCCAGGCATAGTCCATCCCTTCTTGTCCCCCCCAGGCGGCCCGTTCCCACTCCGCTTCGTTGGGAAGCACCTTCCCAGCCCAGCTGGCGTAGGCCCGGGCGTCGACATGGGCAATATGCACCACGGGATGGTTGTCGCGGCCTTTGATTGAGCTGCCGGGCCCCTCTGGATGGCGCCAATTCGCTCCTGGCACGTATTGCCACCACTGGTAGGGATCCGCCAACGTCACCGGCGCGGTTGGGGGCACGAACACGATGGAGGCTGGGGCCAACCGTTCCGGCAAGGCGTCTGGGTAGAGCGCTGGATCAGCCGGTTGTTCGGCCAGAGTGATGTGCCCGGTGGCTTTCACAAATTTCAGGAACTGGGCGTTGGTGACCGGGGCCCGGTCCATCCAGAAGCCCGGCACGCTGACGCGGTGGGCCGGGGCTTCCTCGGGATAGTGATGGTCGGAGCCCATGAGGAAAGTTCCCCCCGGGATCCAGAGCATGCCAGGGGCAGGGGGCCGCCCCGCCGCCCGACTGGTGCCGGAGGACGGTGGGGCGGGCTGCTGGATGGACCGGGTGTGGGGCATGGGCCGAAATCAGGCCGCCCCGCTGGCGGCCTGCTCAAGTTTTTCCATCACCCGCTCCAGGGAGAAGCTGGCCGCCTTCTGACGGGGCGGATAGGCCACGAAGGTCTTGAGGAACTCGCCCACATAGGTCTGAGCAGGGACCAACATGAAGACGTGGTCAAACATCCAGTCCCAATAGGAGTTGGAGGTGATGTCGGCCCGCTCGTAGGGGTCGGTGAGGAGGTTGAAGATCTTCGGCACCCGTAGCTCTACGAAGGGTTCGGCCCAGATTTGGCAGGTGCCGGGGCAGCGTTGCTCCTTGAACACAAACTTCCAGTTGTCGTAGCGCAAACCCACCAGATCGCCGTCATCGGAAAAGTAGAAAAACTCCTTGCGGGGGCTCTTGTCGGTCTTGCCCGTCCAGTAGTCGAGCATGTTGTAGCCATCCAGGTGGATGCGGAAGGTCTTGTTGCCCACCTGATGGCCGTCGAGGAGCTTCTGCTTGATCTCCGGTTCCCCGGCCGCGGCCAGCAGCGTTGGCAGCCAGTCGAGGTGGCTGCAGATGCCCGTGAGGTTGGTGCCAGCAGGGATGTGGCCAGGCCAGCGCACCATGGCCGGTACGCGGAAGGCCCCCTCCCAGTTGGTGTTCTTCTCACTGCGGAAGGGGGTCATGCCGGCATCAGGCCAGCTGTTCATGTGCGGCCCGTTGTCGGTGCTGTACATCACGATCGTGTCGTCGGTGATGCCGAGCTCATTGAGGAGGTCGAGCATCTGGCCGATGCACTCGTCGTGATAGATCATCACGTCGTGGTATTCCGATTGCCAGCGTCCGCTGCGGCCCACATCCTGGGGCCGGGCGTAGGTTCGGAAGTGCATGTGGGTGGTGTTGAACCACACGAAGAACGGCTCACCGGAGGCCACGGCCTCTCGGATGAAGCGCTTGGCCTCCACCAGAAACTCGTCGTCGGCCGTTTCCATCCGCTTGCGGGTGAGGGGGCCGGTGCTCTCGATGCGCTGGGTGCCATCGCCATTCGCCCAGCTGTGCAGCACACCGCGCGGGGCAAAGCGCTTGCGGAAGTTGGGAAATTCTGGATCGTCCTCCCTGGGGTAGTCGCGCAGTTCCGGTTCCTCTTCGGCATTGAGGTGGTAAAGATTCCCGAAGAACTCATCGAAGCCGTGCATTGTCGGCAGGTGCTCGTCCCGGTCACCGAAATGGTTTTTGCCAAACTGCCCGGTGCGGTAGCCCAGGGGCTGGAGCAGCTCGGCGATGGTGGGATCCTCGGCGCGGAAACCCTGCTCCGCTCCCGGCAGCCCCACCTTGCTCAGCCCCGTGCGATACACGCTCTGGCCGGTGATGAAGGCGGCTCGACCGGCGGTGCAACTTTGCTCGGCGTAGTAGTGGATGAACTTGGCGCCTTCCTTCGCCAGACGGTCGATATTGGGGGTTTGATACCCCATCAGCCCGTGGCTGTAGCAGCTGAGGTTGCTCTGGCCGATGTCATCGCCCCAGAGGATCAGGATGTTGGGTTGACCGTTGGGCATGGGGAGAACGTTTGGCGCATACGGACCCCCGAATCATGTCCAGAGCGTCCTCGGGTGCCCACTCAAAAAGTGCAACGGAAATGGTTCGTCATTCCTGCTTGAAATCTGCTTAGTGCCGGACTCCCCGAATAGCGGTCGATCAGGGGAAAATGCTGCAGGAACGGTGCCAGGCCACAACGGATGTGCACCGCCCGCTCCAGGAGCGTTGAGGCGGTTTCTTCCTCGCCGATGACCACGGCGGTCAGCCCCCAGACGCTTGTCATGGTGAGTTCTGGAGCGCCTTGGCCCAGGGCTGCCTGCAGCAGGGCTTTCGCGCGGACACTCTTCCCACAGAGAGCCATGGTGAGGGCTGCGAGCGCCTGAAGTGCGTTGTTGGGCGTCTTGGCGAGGGAGGACGCCTCCATTTCTCCCAGTGCCTCTGCGGGGCGCCCGGCAGAGGCCAGCACGAGGCTCAGAAAGAGCTGAGGAGCCACGAGATGGCCATCAATCTGGAGCTGTTTCTGCAAACAGAGGATGGCCTTCCGGTGCTCCCCCTGCATCCACCAGCCCATCGCAGCGAGCAACCACCCATCCGGGCAATCCGGGGCAAGCAGGGGCTCCAACAGGCTCAGAGCCTCGGCGGCTCGGCCCGTGGCCAGCAGATGGCGAGCCCAGCTGTGTCGGGCTGTGCCTGCCGGCAGTTGGCCAGGCAGCCAGCCTGCGAAACGTTCTTCAGCCAGATCAGGCTGCCAGTGGAGGAGGGAGAGCACTTCCACTCTCAGGGCCAACACCTCGGACGCCATCTTGCCGGAGGCTTCCGCCTGCTTGAGAAGTTTCTCAAGGATTGGCTCGAGGGGCTCGGCTGGGAGCAACCCCCAGAAGTATTGCGCCAGCTGGCTGGCACAAAGCTGCAGCAGGGCTGGCGTGAAATCCGGAGCCATCTCCGTGCAACGACGAAGGAAGTCCTCGGCCCGGAACAGCTCGCGGGGGTCCCGCTGACGAACCCAGACCAGCCCCTCCACGTAGGTGCCCAGGGTTTGGGCCGTGGGGAATCCGGCTCCGCCTTCCTGTCCCGCCGTGGTGGCGCCATCCTTCGGCCCCATCACGTGGATCGGCACCTCCAGTCGGTAGCCACCGCCATAGATGGTGCGAATCACAGTTGATCCAAGGGGACCGTTCGCCAGGATTCGGCGCAAACCATGGACGGTGCGCGAAATGCTCACCTCGCTCACTTGGTCGTGTCCCCAGACCTCTTGCAGCAACTTTTCCCTTGAGAGCACCTGTCCCCTCTGGCGCACCAAAGCCAGCAGTAGACGTCGCTGCAGCGGGGCTAGGTGGATGGCCGTGGGCCCCAGCCAGAGATGGCCCTCCGCGTCGAGCGTGTAGGGCCCGAAACCCCAGAGACTCTTGTGAGGTTCGATCTGGCTGGAGGTCATGGAGGGTGCCGGGGAGCTGCGAGACGGGGAACAGCTACTAAAATTTTCACAGGGCTGATCGAATGATTTCGCTCAAAAAACGCGAACCTTTTCTGGCCTGGCCATTGTGTCTTTTTGTTGCTTGCTCAAATTGATCAGGCTCGCTTGATGTCGGTTGCATTCACCCAAGGTTGGACGTCCGTGGAGGAGCTGCAGGCGATCCTTCAAGGCCTGGGGTTGGATCTCCAATTGCTGCAGCTGGAGGGTGGTGCCTTGGGCGGCAGGATGCTTCTCCTTGATGTTCCCCCTCTGCGGCTGGTGCGGCTCCAGCTTGACAGGCGCGTGCACAGCCTGGGCCCCAAGCCCCAAGGAGTGCTCACCATCAGCCTTGATCTGGATCCACGGTCTCGCGAGGTCCCACTCCTCTCCCATGGCCAGGCCTTGCCTCACGACAGCCTGTTTGGGTTGGATCCCTCTCGGGAAGTCCATCTCACTCTGCCGAAGGCGGTGACCTTGGGGTTGGTGTTTCTTCCCCTTCAGGCTCTAGCCCCATGGGCTGATCAGTTTGGCTGGCCGGGCTTTTGTGGAGAGCTGTCCCCATCCACCAATGTGTTGCCCATGAGTCCGTCCAGCTCGGAGGCACTCCGGCGCTTTTTGCGGTGGCTGTTTGCCCTGGCGGAAAAGGATCCTGGGCGCCTGCGGCTCCCGGCCACCCAGGTCCTGATCGTGGAAGACCTCCTGCCCCTGATCCTGGAGGCCATGGTCAGTGGCCCTTCCCTTGCCGAGCCTTCCCGCCCCCCCGCTCGGATCGAGCTGGTGAAACAAGTGCAGGATTGGATGCATGACCATCCATGCCGCCCCGTCACCCTTGCCGACCTCTGCCGCCAGGCCCACGCCAGTCGTCGCACCCTGATCCAGGGATTCAAGGACCACCTGGGCATGGGCCCGATGGCTTATCTCAAGCTGCTCCGTCTCCATGGCGTTCGCAAGTGCCTGCTGCAGGCCGATCCCAGCGCCATTCAAATTGGCGCCATTGCCGGGGACTGGGGGTTCTACAACGCAGGTCATTTCGCTGCCGACTATCGACGTCTCTTTGGGGAACGGCCCCGGGACACCTTGCGGCGGGCCTGCTGACGCTTCATCACAAGCGCGCATCCACACCCCCGATCCGTCCCGAAGCTGCTACCTTTCTGATCCATTGCGGCAGCCCCTTGGGCAGCCAGCCGCCCCAACCATCGTCCAAATCCTCACTGCCTGCCGCAGCGCCCCCCGATTCTCAGGCGTTGACGGCGAAAGCCTCCTTGCGGCAGCTGTTAGACAGCCTGAGCCACGAGCAACGCCGCAACCATGAGTTGCTGGCCTCACTGGCGTTTGCTCTGCGCAGTTTCACCAATCTGCAGCGTTTTCTTGAGCTGGTGCCTTTGGTCATGGCCAGATTGGTGGAAAGTCAGGGCAGCCTTTTGGTGGTCTTTCACCCTGATGGGCGCCTGTGGCGTGATCAACTGCAGGCCACCAGCGGCGAACGCTGCGGTGAGGTGCTGCGTCAGCTGGCGGCCCTTACAGACCCGCAATTGCAGGCTCTCTCTGGTGAGGAGGCTGTGGCCGCCCTCTTGGATGGCCTGATCAGCCGATTGCTCGCCCCGGCCCAGGTGTTTGCCACCTCTGTCGTGGCGCGGAGCCGCCAGCGGGGTCGGCTTTACGTGTTCAGCGACCGCCAGGGCTACAGCTGGAGCGAGGTGCATCGACGCCATCTTCAATTGGTGGCGGATCTCACCGGGGTGGCCCTGGAGACGGCCACCCTTCAGGAGGACAGTCGTCGCCACGAACGCCTGGATCGCCAGCTGAGCATCGGGGCCGAGATCCAGGCCCAGCTCCTGCCGGATCGCTGCCCGGTCATTGAAGGGGTGGAGCTGGCGGCTCGCTGCCGGCCCGCCTTTCAGGTGGGTGGGGACTACTACGACTTCATCCCCACTCGGCCGGCGGGGCCGCCCCGCAAGCGGGAGCGAGATCGCTGGGCCCTGGTGATGGGTGACGTCATGGGAAAGGGCGTGCCTGCCGGTCTGCTGATGACGCTGTTGCGCGGCATGTTGCGGGCCGAGGTGCTCAGCGGGCTGCCCCCGGATCGCATCCTGCACGATCTCAACCATCTGGCCCAGGAAGATCTCGCCCAATCCCACCGTTTTGTGACGCTCTTTTACTCCGATTACAACCCTCGCTCACGCCTGCTGCGCTATGCCAATGCCGCCCACAACCCGCCCCTGCTCTGGAGGCGGCAGCAGAGCCGGGTGGATCGCCTCGATGCCCCTGGGCTGTTGATTGGTCTGCAGAGCGAGGCGGAGTACGAGTGCCGCCAGGTCAAACTGGAACCAGGGGATGTGGTCCTTTATTACACCGATGGCGTCACGGAGGCCACGGGCTTCAGTGGCGAGCGCTTCGATGAGGAGCGGCTGCTAAAGGCTTTCCATGGGGCTTGCGTTTCAGCAGCTGGAGCCCAGGGCATTCTCGATCAGCTCTTTGCCCGGCTCGATCGCTTCCTGGGTGCCGATCGCCAGCTGGAGGACGATGCGTCGCTGGTTGTGCTCAAGGTGCGTGATGAAGTCAGGCTGCCTTCACTGCCGATGCCCCCCTCAGGGACAGTGGCAAGCTGATGGCAAGCGTGTGGGCCCTGGATGTCGACTGAGTTTTCTCCATCCAGCTCCGTGCCGGCCGGGGGCCAGGCCACCTGGAGCGATCGTTTCGAGCAGGGGTTGAATCCAGCCATTGAACGCTTCAATGCTTCGATTGGCTTTGACATCACCCTCCTCCAGGAGGATCTCGATGGTTCCGTTGCCCATGCCCGCATGCTCGGCCGCTGTGGGGTGATCAGTCCGGCCGAGGCCCAACAGCTGATTGACGGCCTGGAAGCCATTCGAGCGGAGGCCGCCGCGGGGCAATTTTGCCCCGGCATCGAGGCGGAGGATGTGCATTTTGCCGTGGAGCGCCGCCTGACCGAGCAGCTGGGAGCGCTCGGCAAGAAGCTCCATACCGGCCGCAGCCGCAATGATCAGGTCGGCACAGATCTGCGACTCTGGCTGCGCCGCCAGATCGACGCCATGGATGGGGCCTTGCGGCGGTTTGAGGGGGCCCTGCTGGTCCAGGCCGAGCGGCATGTCGACACCCTGATTCCCGGCTACACCCATCTGCAGCGGGCCCAACCCCTGAGCTTGGCTCACCATCTCCTCGCCTACGTGGCGATGGCCCAGCGGGATCGCTCCCGCCTGGAGGATGTGCGCCGTCGCGTGAACATCTGCCCCCTGGGAGCGGCTGCCCTGGCGGGGACGCCGGTGCCGATCGATCGTCGGCAAACAGCCGCTGAACTCGGCTTTGGGGCGATCTATGCCAACAGCCTGGATGCGGTGAGCGATCGGGATTTTGCGGTGGAGTTCATGGCGGCGGCCAGCTTGGTGATGGTGCACCTCAGCCGCCTGGCGGAGGAGGTGATCCTCTGGGCCAGCGAAGAATTCGGCTTCATCGGCCTCACCGATCGCTGTGCCACCGGCAGCAGCCTGATGCCCCAGAAGAAAAACCCAGATGTGCCCGAACTCGTGCGCGGCAAAACCGGTCGTGTGTTCGGACACCTGATGGGGTTGCTCACGATGATGAAGGGCCTGCCCCTCGCTTACAACAAGGATTTTCAGGAGGACAAGGAAGCTCTCTTTGATGGGGTGCGCACCTGCCTGGATTGTCTTGAAGCGATGACGATCCTGTTTGAGGAGGGGCTGGAGTTCAGGCCGCAGCGTTTGGAGGCCGCTGTGCACAGCGACTTTGCCAATGCCACGGATGTGGCCGACTACCTCGTTGCCAAGGGAGTGCCCTTTCGGGAGGCTTACCAGCTGGTGGGCGGCCTTGTGAAGCAGTGTGTGGATCAGGGACGGCTTCTGGCGGAGCTCTCCCTAGAGGAATGGCAGCGGTTGCACCCCGCTTTCCAGGTCGATATCTATGACGCCATTGCCCCGCGCCAGGTGGTGGCGGCGCGCCGGAGTGAGGGGGGAACCAGCTTTGTGGAAGTGCGGCGGCAGCTCGACTCGGCTCTCAAGCAGCTGCAGGGTGAGGATTCTGCGCTGCAGTGATGATGCTGCAACACTCGTCCCCACTGGAACGAGACAGATTCCATAGACCGTCTAATCTACGAGGGTCCGAAACCCACCGGGCTCTTCGGCATCTGTATCGGTTCCCCCAGCCCCTTTCGTGAGCATCTTTGTAGGCAATCTTCCCTTCCGCGCTGAGCAGGAGGACGTCGTTGAACTTTTCGCACGTTTCGGCGAAGTGGTGAACTGCTCCCTTCCTCTGGAGCGTGACACCGGACGCAAACGTGGCTTTGCTTTTGTAGAGATGGCCAATGATGAGTCGGAAACGAAGGCCATCGAAGCGCTGCAAGGAACCGAATTGATGGGCCGCCCTTTGCGCATCAATAAGGCCGAACCCCGCTCCGGCGGGGGTGGCGGTGGCGGTGGACCTCGGCGAGGTGGTGGTGGTGGCTACGGCGGCGGCGGCGGCGGCGGCTATGGCGGCGGCGGTGGCTACGGCGGTGGCGGCGGCAGCTATGGCGGTGGTCGCAGTGAGGATCGCGGTTCCGGGGCTCGCGACTGGGAGGATCGCAGCTACGGAGGCGGTGATCGCAGCAGCGATGCCTTTGATGCCGGTCGGGCCCGACGTCGCCGCAGCGGGGGCGATAGTTCCGTAACCCAGTGAGGACCGACCTGGCCCTGGTTCAGAGCCCTTGTTCCTCCAATTGAAGCGCCGCTTTGGCGAGCACATCTGGGCTCGCCTGGCGGTCGCTGGCCTGCCGGGAGAGGGTGGCTCTCCACCCCCTGGCCCCCTTGACCCCTTCAACGACATGCACCAGGTGTCGGGCGATCGCCCATAGCCGTCCTCCCTGAGCACACCAGCGTTCGGCATGGGGGATCACCCCGCGCACGACGGCGGAGGGTCTGACGGGTGGCAGAGAGGTGTCCCCGAAGATCTCCCTGTCCACGGCAGCCCAGCGCAGGGGGTGCTGATAGGCAGCCCGACCCACCATCACCCCATCCACCACCCCCAACTCGGCCTGGCAGGTGGCCATGGTGTCGAGGCCCCCGTTGAGTTCCACCAAAAGCTCAGGCCGTTCCTGTTTCAGCTGATGCACGATGTCCCAACGCAGAGGGGGGATGGTGCGGTTTTCTTTGGGATCGAGACCAGCCAGCCAGGCCTTGCGCGCGTGCACGGCGAAGCGGGCAGCGCCTGCAGCGGCCACGGCGTCGACAAACTCCAGCAGCTCGCCAAAGCCATCCCGTGCATCGATGCCAATGCGGTGTTTCACCGTCACCGGCAACCCGCTGGCCGCGGCCATGGCCGCAACGCAATCAGCCACGCGTCCAGGGTGCGCCATCAAGCAAGCGCCGAAATGTCCCTGGCTGGCCTTTGGACTCGGACAGCCCACGTTCAGATTCACCTCGTCGTAGCCCCAGCTTGCGGCCAGCTGAGCGGCTGCCGCCAACTCCTGGGGGGTGTCCCCCCCTAGCTGGAGCACCAGGGGTTTCTCTTGCTGATCAAACCCAAGTAGCCGCTCCAGCCTCCGTTGCCGCTCAACGCTGCAGAGAGGTGGGCCCTCCCTCCGCAAGTGATCCACCGCCCTGGCAACCACCATCTCGGAATAGAGCAGGCTGTGGCGGCTCACCTGACGCATCAGCACCCGGAAGTGCCGATCCGTGTAGTCGAGCATGGGCGCCACACTGAAGCGGTAAGCGTTTGGCATCGTTCCATGCTGCCCACCCATCTGGCCAGCCACGCATCAGTTCTGGTGGTTGGCGGTGGACCGGCCGGTTTCATGGCGGCGATCGAGGCGGCTGGGGCCGGGTTGGAGGATGTCTGGCTGCTGGAGGCCACCTCCGAGCTCCTCCACAAAGTGAGAATCAGTGGGGGAGGGCGCTGCAATGTCAGCCATGCCTGTTGGGACGTGCGTGCCCTCTCGTCCCATTACCCCCGGGGTGGGCCGGCCCTGCTAGGTCCCTTTTCGAGGTTTGGTCCCACGGAAGCCCTGCAGTGGTTTGGCCGTCATGGACTTGAACTGGTGGAAGAGGCGGATGGACGACTGTTTCCCCGCTCCCAATCCTCCCTCTCGGTGGTGGCCTGCCTGCGCAAGGCAGCCCAGGGGGCGGGCGTGCAAGTGCGGCAGGGGATGGCTGTTGAGCGTGCAGAGTCGCGTCCCGGGGGGGGCTTCCTGGTCACCCTGAGGAATGGGCAACAGCTGTCAGCCGATCGTCTGGTGTTGGCGACGGGAAGCCATCCCAGCGGGCATCGGCTGGCTCGCTCATTGGGTCACAGTTTGGTGCCACCGGTTCCTTCTCTGTTCACCCTCGCTTTGGCAGATCCCGCCCTCACGGCTCTGGCGGGCGTGAGCCTGGACCCCGTTGCACTCACCCTTCACCCCCCTGCATCAGGTCCCTCCCCCGCAGCGTCCTTTCGTCAGCGAGGGGCGGTGCTCATCACCCACTGGGGTTTGAGTGGACCGGCCACCCTGCGTCTGACGGCCTTTGCTGCCCGCCAACTCAGGGCCTGGGGCTATCGGGCCAACCTGGTTGTGGATTGGACGGGTGGGCTGCCACAACAGGAGGTGGAGAGCCTCCTGGCGGAGGCCAAGCTCCAACAGGCCCGGCGTCAAATTGCTGGGGCGCGGGCCCTGCCGTCGCTCAGCCGTCGCCTCTGGGCAGCGTTGGTGGCAGCGGCAGGGCTGACGGACGATCGCCGTTGGGCCGACCTCGACCGCCAAGGGCAGCGGGCTCTTGTCACTGCGCTTTTGGCCAGTCAGTACGCCGTGAAGGGTCGGGGGCCCTTCGGTGAGGAGTTCGTGACGGCTGGAGGCGTTCCCCTCAAGGAGGTGCGGGGGGGCACGATGGAGAGCCGTCTTCAGCCCGGCTTGTTTCTGGTCGGGGAGATCCTCGATGTCGATGGCGTTACGGGGGGATTCAACTTCCAGCACTGCTGGACCAGTGGCTGGCAGGCAGGACAAGCCCTGGCACAGGGAGGATTGGCGAGCAAAGCTGAAGGATGATCAGCGAATCTTCTCGAATACAGAGAACATCGGCAAATACATGGCCACCAGAATGGAAGCCACAATTCCACCGACGAGAACGATCATGAAGGGTTCAATCAACGAGGTGAGAACCTTGGCTGTGGCACTCACCTCATCTTCATAAAAGTCGGCAACTTTCGAGAGCATGCCATCCATGTTGCCTGTTTCTTCGCCGACAACAAGCATGCTGATGGCGAGCTCTGGAAAAACCTTTTTCATCGCCAAGGCCGTGCTCAACGGGATGCCCTCGCTCACGTCAACGCGAGAGCTGCTAATGGCATCTGCAAAAATTGAATTTGTTGCTGTTTCCGTCAGAATATCGAGAGACATCATGATCGGCACCCCCGCCTTGGAGAGGGAAGCCAAGGTGCGGCAGAATTGGGCGGTGGCTGTTTTTTGGATCAGGTCTCCAAAGAGCGGCAGACGCAAGACCAGACGATCGATCTGTCGGCGACCTAAGGGAGAGTCGTAATACGTTTTGGCAGCCCAGGCGGTGATCAACAAGATCCCGACCAATACCAGGGAGAAAGGAGATCTCAAGGTCTTGCTGAGGTCGACCATCATTTGGGTGAAGATCGGAAGCTCGGCGCCAAGCTGTTCAAAAATTTCGGCAAATGTTGGGATGACAAAAATGGTCATCCCAAGGAAAACCATGATGGCCAGGACGAAAACGGTTATCGGGTAACTAAGGGCGCTTTTAATCTGGTTTTGAAGCTTTGCGTTGTCCTCCAGTAACTTTGCCAAGCGTTTGAGGGTTTCATCAAGCACGCCACCCGCTTCGCCCGCTTCCACCATGGCGATGCTCAGTTTGTCGAAAACCTTCGGCCAGCGCCGCATGGATGTTGCAAGATTTTCCCCTTGGTTCACCTCTTCAATCATGCCGGCAAGTGCACGGCGAAACAGGGGAGATTTCTGCTGTTGATGAATCAGGTCGATGCTTCGCAGGATGGGGACGCCTGCATTCACCAGGGTGGAGAGTTTGTTGGCAAAAATGGCCTTCTCTTTGATGCTGGGCGGATTTTCAAGCAGGCGGCTCAAAAAGCTCTGGGGAGCCGAGCTTGAGGAGGACTGTCGCCCTCCCTCTTTGCGGGTGAGGTTGTCGTAGCTGATTCCGCGCCGTCGCAGCGTGCGCCTCGCTTCGGAGGGGTTCGCAGCTTCGAGGGTGAGTTCCTTTTTTCTCCCCGCCGCCGTGGTGTAAGTAACTGTGAAAGCCGTCATCCCTGATTCATGAGCCGCTCAAGCTCTTCTGGCCGCGTGGTTTTGAGAATGGCTTCCGCCTGACTAATCGCTTCCTCCTGAACCAGATTGGCAAGAGAACGCTCCAACGTGAACATGCCCTCTTTGGCTCCAGTTTGAATTTGAGAGTAGATCTGGGCTGTTTTCCCCTCCCGGATCAGGTTGGCAATGGCAGGTGTGTTGATCATGATTTCCTGAGCCATCACGCGTCCAAATTGCCCTGGTGTTGGGCGGACTCTTTTGCACAGCGTCTGTGAAAATACAGCAAGCAGGCTGCTGCTGAGCTGCACGCGGATCTGCGTTTGTTGTCCAGACGGAAACACATCCACCATGCGATCCACCGTTTGGGCTGCGGAACTTGTGTGCAACGTGCCGAAGACCAGGTGCCCGGTTTCCGCCGCACTGATGGCGAGTTGGATGGTTTCCAGATCCCGAAGTTCACCCACCAGAATCACGTCTGGATCTTCGCGGAGGGCAGCGCGAAGAGCATTGGCAAAACTGCGAGTGTCTTCATTCACTTCCCTCTGGTGGATGACAGATTTGCTGTTTTTGTAGGTGAATTCAATCGGATCTTCGATGGTTAAGATGTGCTCAGCCCGGGTCTGGTTGATGTGATTGAGCAGGGCGGCCAGAGTGGTTGTTTTGCCCGACCCGGTGGGTCCGGTCACCAGAATCAGTCCTTTGGGCTTTCGACTTGTCTCCTCCACCACGGGGGGTAGGCCCAGGCTGTCCAAGGCGGGGATGGAATCCCCCAGTGCCCTCAAGCAAGCGGCATAGGTGCCGCGCTGGCGATAGACGTTGACACGAAAGCGGGCCACACCGCGCAGGCCGTAGGAACAATCCAGTTCCCAGTTTTGTTCAAGATGTTTGCGCTGTGAGTTGTTGAGGAGGGAAAAAATGAGCTTGTTGCACTGTTCTTCGCTCAACACCACATCTTCGGCCATGGGGCGCAGCTGCCCGTTGAAGCGCCCATAGGGAGGTTGATAGGCCGCCAGGTGAAGGTCGCTCCCGCCTGACTTCACCAGATCAGTCATCAAATCCTCAATCATCATGGCTTCAGTCAGCCCCCTAACGACGAACTCTCAGACAGTAAGGGCATTCCAGCCATTCGTCGTTCAAGCCTGCGCCACATCCTCGGCAGGTAAGGCTATTGAGAGCCCTGGCCCGCCTCTCCGACTCCAATCCGGTGTCGGTGAGCAGCATTCGTTCCACTTCCTCCAGGCTGGTGAGGCCTTCCCGCACCAGATCCAAGCCATAGCCCAACAGGGTTTTCATCCCCGATTCCAGGGCCAGTCGGCGCAGCTCGTGGGTGCTGGCCCGTTTCGCGACGGCGGCTGAGAGGGTTTCATTCATGGTGAGCACCTCATAGACGCCCACCCTGCCTCGATAGCCACGGCCGCGGCAGGTGGGACAACGGTTTTGAGCCCCTGGCGAGACGGTGTGGGCGTGATAGAAGGTGATGGATTCTTCATCGGTGGCCACCAACCCAAAGTGGGCCAACTCCTCATGGTCGGGATGGTGGGGGATCCGGCAATCCGGGCAGAGGCGTCGCACGAGACGCTGCGACACCACACCCAGCAGGGAAGAACTCACCAAAAAGGGCTCCACACCCATTTCGTCGAGTCGCGCAAAGGCACCAACGGCATCGTTGCAATGCAGGGTGGTGAGCACCAGGTGGCCCGTCAGGGCGGCTTCGATGGCGGTGCGGGCCGTTTCCAGGTCTCGGGTCTCGCCGACCAGGAGCACATCTGGGTCCTGACGCATGAACGCCCGCAGGGCAGAGGCGAAGTCGTAACCCTTTTCTCGATTGACCTGGGTCTGGGTTATGCCAGCTAATCCGTATTCGATCGGGTCTTCGACCGTGGAGATGTTGATCCCCGGATCGTTGCGTTCGGCGAGGACCGAATAAAGGGTGGTGGATTTGCCTGAGCCGGTCGGTCCGGTGACCAGAACCATCCCAAAGGGTTTGCTCCCCATATCCCGCACATTGCTGCGAGCCGTGCTGTCGGTGATCAGGGTGTCGAGGCCGAGCTGGGTGGCACTGTTGTCAAGAATTCGCAACACCACCTTCTCCCCGAAGCGGCCAGGAAGCGTGCTCACGCGGAAGTCAACCACCTGTTGGCGAAAGGTGCGACGAATCCGTCCGTCCTGGGGCAATCGCCGTTCGGCGATGTCCAGGTCGGCCATGATTTTGAAGCGCGAAGTGACGGCCGGCACCAGATTCTTCGGCAGGTTGTCCATCGTCCGCAGGACCCCATCCTGTCGGAAACGGACGAGCATCCCATCCTGTTGGGGTTCGACGTGAATATCGCTGGCGCCCCCGCTGATGGCCTCTGCCAAAATGCGATTGACCAGGCTCAGGACTGGAGATGCCGTCTCTTCACTGGACTGGGCCTCCAGATCCTCAATGGCCTCTGCGCTGGCTTGGTTTTGGCCGGCCTGCCCAAGATCGAGATCGGCAAAGAGGGATTTGTGATCTGAGGTCTCGGTGCTGGTTGGGACCTCTTGCAGGGTGTCAGGAGTCATGGGGCGATCCTTGAGGGGGCAGGCTTGACGATCGTTTCAGCGATGATCGGCTTCCCAAGCCATGGTTGAAGAGGTGCGGGCTTCCGCCGCTTGTGGGAAGTGAGGTGGAAGCAGGAACATAAGCCAATTCCACCGTGCCCGGCAGCATGAGCGGCGACACTTCTCCAGCCCAACCCTCTCCTGAGCCCATCCAGGGGCCCGCTGACGCCGTGCCATCTGCCGAAACTCAGCCGGAGGTGGCCCATCCGCCCGCAGCCGAGACCCCCCTGGCCGAGGAGAACGGCGAAGCTTCCCCCGCGTCTGATCAGCAGACGTTGGAATCCCAATTGGCTGCTCTGAAGAGCGAGCACGAGGCCCTGCGCTCTCAGTACATGCGCATTGCTGCAGACTTTGACAACTACCGAAAGCGGCAGTCGAGAGATCAGGAGGAGATGCGCCTGCAAATCACCTGCACCACGCTGAGTGAAATTCTGCCGGTGGTGGATAATTTTGATCGCGCCCGTCAGCAACTCAATCCCCAGAGTGATGAGGCGCAAGCGCTCCACCGTAGCTATCAAGGGCTTTATAAACAGCTTGTCGATGTGTTCAAGCAACTGGGTGTGTCACCCATGCGAGTGGAGGGGGAGGCCTTTGACCCGAATCTGCACGAGGCTGTGATGCGGGAGCCCAGCGATGAACATCCTGAGGATGTGGTGACTGAGGAGTTGCAACGGGGCTATCAGCTCCACGGCAAAGTCATCCGACACGCCCTGGTGAAGGTGTCGATGGGGCCTGGCCCCCAGGCCTCGGATTCCCCCGGACATCCCGGCTCTGAACCGCAGGAGCAGGCGGGCTGATGGCTGACTTTTACGAGGTGCTTGGCGTTGGGCGGGACGCCGACGCTGACACGCTCAAGCGCGCCTACCGACGCCTTGCCCGCCAGTACCATCCCGATGTCAACAAGGACCCTGGCGCCGAAGATCGCTTCAAGGAGATCGGCCGCGCCTACGAGGTGTTGAGTGATCCCCAGAGCCGCGGCCGCTATGACCAGTTCGGAGAGGCGGGCCTCGGTGGCGGTGGGATGCCCGATATGGGCGACATGGGGGGATTTGCGGATCTCTTCGAAACCTTCTTCAGTGGTTTTGGCGGCGGAGGGATGGGCGGTGGCCCCAAGCGTCGCGGGCCCCGCAAGGGAGATGATCTCGGCCTGGAACTCACGATCAGCTTCAGTGAGGCCGTATTTGGCGCCGAGAAGGAGGTGCAATTCAGACACCTGGAAACCTGCTCGTCCTGTCAGGGTTCGGGCGCCAAAAAAGGGAGTGGACCCACCACCTGCACCACCTGCAGTGGAGCGGGCCAGGTACGGCGAGCAACCCGCACGCCCTTTGGCAGCTTCACCCAGGTGGCCCCTTGCCCAACCTGTGATGGCTCAGGTCAGATGATCGCGGATCCCTGCACGGCCTGCCAGGGGCAGGGGGTGCAGGAGCTCACGAAAAAGCAACGCATCAAGATTCCCGGAGGTGTGGACAGCGGAACCAGGCTTCGCGTTCCAGGCGAGGGCAATGCGGGTCAGCGAGGCGGTGGCCCAGGCGATCTCTATGTGGTGCTGAATGTCAGGCCCCATGCCACCTTGCGTCGCGAAGGCCTCACCATCTCGTCGGAGCTTCCCGTGAGCTACCTGCAGGCGATCTTGGGCGACACGGTGGAAGTGGAAACCGTGGATGGCACTGAGAAGTTGGAGATTCCCGCCGGCACGCAGCCCGGCGCTGTGCTCACCCTCAAGGGCAAGGGAGTGCCCAGACTTGGCAACCCAGTGGCGCGCGGCAACCATGAGGTCACCGTGAAGGTGCAGCTGCCCACCAAGCTCTCTGGGGAGGAGCGGGAGCTCCTCGAACAGCTGGCGGGACACCACAGCCGCAAAGGCCATCACAAGAGTGGTCTCTTCGGCGGCCTTTTCGGCGGCGGATGAGCGAGCCCATTCCAGAGGTCTGCCTGGATCTGCGGGGAACGCCTTGCCCCTTGAATTACGTGCGCAGCCGTCTGGCCTTGGAGCGCCTCCCTGTGGGCAGTTGGCTCCAGGTGGACCTGGACGCCGGAGAACCGGAAGAGATGGTGGCCGACGGTCTGCGCGGTGAGGGTCACCAGGTGTGCCACGGCCCCCCCCTCCCGTCGCTGGATGGATCCACCGTTCGACTGCTGATCCAGCGTGGTGGGTGAAGCGGGGCGGGTGGTGGCCATGGAGGCCAACTTTTGCCGCGTCGACCTGGATGCCCCCGGCCCGGCTGGCCAGCGTCAACTGCTGTGCACCTGCCGTGCCCGTTTGGCCAAAGGGGGCCTGGCGATCTGCGTGGGCGACCGGGTGGAGGTGGAAGGGATCGACTGGGTGCAACAGCGGGGAGCCATTGGGCGGCGCGGCCCTCGCATCAACCTTCTCCCCCGTCCGGCGGTAGCCAATGTGACTCGGGTGGTGGTGGTGGTCTCCCTGAAGGAGCCGGAGCCCGATCCCCTCCAGATCACCCGCTTTCTGTTAAGTGCCGAACATCTTGCTGTGCCGGTGGATCTCGTGCTCTCCAAGGCCGATGCTCTGCCGCAGGGGTGGCTGGAGGGCTGGTGCCAACGCCTCCAAACCTGGGGGTACAGCCCCCTGCCCGTGTCCACCCGCACGGGCTTGGGCTTGCAGGCCTTGGCTGAGCGCTTGGCCCAGCCTGGAATTGCGGTGCTCTGTGGCCCCTCGGGGGTTGGCAAGAGCAGCCTGCTCAATGCCCTGGTGCCAGGGCTCGCCCTGAGGGTGGCTCCTGTTTCCGGTCGCCTGCAGCGCGGCAGGCACACCACCCGCCATGTGGAATTGGTGGCCCTGCCAGGGGCTCCCGAGGCGTTGCTGGCCGATACACCAGGGTTCAATCGCCCTGGCCTGCCGTCGAGCCCTTCCGAGTTGCTGCAATGTTTTCCTGAGTTGCGGGCCAAGCCCCATCCACCCTGCCGCTTTGCCGATTGCAGGCACAACGGGGAATCGGGCTGTGCCATCGGGGAGGGTTGGCCCCGCCAGGAGCTCTACCGCCAGTGCCTGGCCGAGCTGGAATCCCGGTCTGCCGTTCAGGAGTTAGGCCGCGGCCGGGAAACGTTGCTGCGCCAGGCTTCCCGGCGCAGGCGTCAGCTCCAACAGCATGGGGGGCTCAGCCCCCGAGACCTGGAAGATTGAGCTCCAGTCCACCGGTGAGGGTGTCCATGCGCTCGCGCATCGTGGTGGTGGAGAGGTCGTAGGCGTTTTTGAGAGCTTCGAACACGGCTGTTTCCACAGCGGCCTGGCCTTCGCTGACCAGGGCGGGCTCCACATGAACCCTCAGGGGGAGCTGGTTGCCGGACAACCACACGCTGGCCCGCCCATCGCTGCTGCGGCCTTCCAACTCCATGGCATCGAGTTCCTCCTGCAGTTTCTGGGCGTCCTGCTGGATCTGTTGGGCCTTGCGGAAAGCCTCGGTGAGCTGACCAAAGTTGGGAAGTCCGAAGCCAGCCATGGCGCCAGGGTGAGAGTGAGGGAATAGTTCCTCAGGGTAGGTCTCCCTAGGCCCCCTCCTGAAAGCCCAGCCGCTTGACTTCGGGATGGAGTGCGATCCCGTGGGCCTCAAACACCCGCTCTTGCACCATGGCCATCAGCCGGTCGATGTCGCTGGCGTGGGCGGCGCCCAGGTTGACGATGAAGTTGGCGTGCATCGGTGACACCTGGGCCTCTCCCACCTGCAGCCCCTTGAGGCCCAGCCCCTCGATCAAGCGACCAGCCTTTTCGGGCTCGGGGTTGCGGAACACACTCCCGCAACTGGGCTGTTGGTAGGGCTGGGTGCTGGTGCGACTGTGCAAGTTGGCGCTGGTGCGGGCAACCACAGCTGAGGGATCCTGGCCGGGCTCCAGCCGGAATCGGGCGGACAGCACCAAGAGGGGCTCCTGTTGCAGCCGGCTGTGGCGATAGGCGAAAGCCAGCTCGCTGGCCAGAAGGGTGAAGGGCTCGCTGGGCCTGGCCGGATCGATGACCCGCACTGAATGCAGCCATTCCGCCGTGCATCCCCCTTGGGCTCCGGCATTCATCACCGCCGCCCCGCCCACGGTGCCCGGGATGCCCACACTCCACTCCAGGCCGCTCAGACCGCCCCTCGCCACCTTTCTGGCCAGGGTGGGGATGGGTTCACCCGCCTCGGCCTCCACCCACCCCTCCCGGGGATCCACCACGCTGCCCTGGAGTCTTCGGCTGCAGAGCGTCAGCCCAGGGAGACCCCCATCGGCGATGAGCAGGTTGGAGCCGGCCCCGATGCAACGGAAGGGAAGGCCCTCGGCCACCGCCCAGGAGGCTTGCTCGATCAGCTCCGCTGGGCTGCCGGGTTCGGCAAACCACTCCGCGGGCCCGCCAACTCGCCAGGTGGTGTAATCGCGAAGGTTGACCCCCTGCCTCACCGCGGCTGGGGGAGGACTGATGGTCTCCAACTCAGACCACCAGAGCGGCTGGCCGCTCTGGATCGCCGTGGGTGGCGAGCCGCTCCCAGAGGCTGTTCACATCGCCGGCGCCCATGGCGAGCACGAGATCCCCCGGCTCGCTGAAGGCGACCACCTGGTCGGTCAGCTGGTCCAGGTTGGCGGCCGCCTGCACAGGAAGCTTGGGGGCGATGGACTGAACCGCAGCGGCCAGTGCCTCGCTGGAAACGCCCTCGATGGGGGCTTCCCCTGCGCTGTAAAGCGGGGCAACGATCACCCGGTCCGCCAGGGCAAGGGCCTCGGCAAATTCCCCCAGAAACTGGGCGGTGCGGCTGTAGCGATGGGGCTGAAACACCGCCAGCAGGCGGCGGGGTTGGGAGGGAAGGGTGCTGCGGCCGCTCTCCACCATCAGGCGGGCCATGGCCAACGTGGCGGCCACCTCGCTGGGGTGATGGGCATAGTCATCCACCACAATCCGCTCGTGCCAAAGGCCCCGGCAGTCGAAGCGCCGGCCGGGGGCCCGCAGATTGCGGATGGCCTGCTGAAGGTCGGCAAAGGGGATGCCCTCCAATCGGCACGCCGCCAGAGCTCCGGTGACATTGCTGAGGTTGTGACGCCCTGGCAGCGGCACTTCGAGGGTGCCGATTCTCTCCCCGCGTTCGTAGTAAGCGGCTGTGGTGCCATCGCCCCGTTCATGGATGGCCAGGGCTGCGTAGTCCACCCCCTCTGGATCCTGGATCGACCACCAGGCGTCCGCTTGGAAGTGCTTCCGCAGGATCGGACAATCGTGATTGGCCAACAGGGCGGCGCTGCCGTCACTGAAGCGTTTCAGGGTGTCGATCAGGGTTTGGAGATCGGGGTAGTGGTCGGTGTGGTCCAACTCAATGTTGGTGAGCAGAGCCAGGGTTGGGCTGAACTTCACCAGGGAGCCGTCCGATTCATCCGCTTCGGCCACGAGCAGGCGGCCGGACCCTTGCCGGCCATTGCTCCCGAAAGCAGGCACAATGCCGCCGATCACGGCGGTGGGATCCTGTCCCGTGGCTTCCAGCAGGGTGGCGATCAGGGTGCTGGTGGTGGTTTTGCCGTGGCTTCCGGCCACCGCGATGGAGGCTTGCGTGTTGATCAGGGCTGCGAGCACGTCGGAGCGATGGCAGAGCTGCAAGCCCTGGCGGCGGGCTTCCGCCACCTCGGCATTCGTGTCCCGCACCGCCGAACTGAGCACAACCAAAGGGGGACGTCCACCGCCGGCCAGGAGGCTGTTGATGGTGACGCTGCTTTGCTCGGCAAACACCCTCACCCCCAGATCAGCCAGCCGTCTCAGCACGGGTGAGGGCCGGGGATCGGAGCCGCTGACGCGAAAGCCCCGCTCCACAAGAATTCCCGCCAGAGCCGACATGCCGATGCCACCAACCCCAACGAAGTGGATGGGCTGATCGCGATCCAGCACGAGGTCCAAGGGCGTCACCAACTACCTGCCGAAAATAGGGCGGAACGTCCCCGGGCGCCCCCCCTTCTCTTTTACGAGTTGCTTCGCCTCACCCTTTATGCCCCGCGCAGGGCCGCTGGGGCGTAGGGGGGCAGACCTTGATTTCTGTATGATCGGCAGCCGAAAAACCCCTTGCCAGCGGACTCAGCCGCTTTTTGCCATGGCCCTGCGCGTTGCGATTAATGGATTCGGTCGAATCGGGCGCAACTTCATGCGCTGTTGGTTGAGCCGCGGGGCGAACACAAACCTGGAGATTGTGGGTCTGAATGGGTCTGGTGACACCTCCACCAACGCCCATTTGCTCAAGTACGACTCGATGTTGGGCCCGCTGCGGGGCGTCGATGTCACTTATACGGACAACTCGATCAGTGTCAACGGCAAGGAGATCAAGGTTTTTTATGATCGCAATCCCGCCAACTTGCCTTGGAAAGACTGGGGTGTGGATCTGGTGATCGAGTCGACCGGCGTCTTCAATGATGACGTGGGTGCCAGCAAGCACTTTGAGGCCGGCGCGAAGAAGGTGATCCTCACCGCCCCTGGCAAAGGGGCCAAAGTGGGCACCTTTGTTGTGGGCGTCAACGCCCACGAATACCGGCACGAGGATTGGGACATCCTCAGCAACGCCAGCTGCACCACAAACTGCATGGCGCCGATCGTGAAGGTGCTCGATCAGGAGTTCGGCATCGTCAAGGGCACGATGACCACCACCCACAGCTACACAGGCGACCAGCGCATCCTGGATGCCTCCCACCGCGATTTGCGCCGGGCCCGCGCCGCTGCCGTCAACATCGTGCCCACAAGCACGGGAGCCGCCAAGGCGGTGGCCCTGGTCTACCCCCCGGTGAAGGGCAAGCTGAGCGGCATCGCCCTGCGGGTGCCCACCCCCAACGTGTCGGTGGTGGACATGGTGCTCGAGGTGAGCCGCGACACCACCAGCGAGGAGGTGAACAAGGTGCTCAAGGCCTCCGCCGAAAACGGCATGAAGGGGATCATCAAATACTGCGATCTGCCGCTGGTGTCCTCCGACCACGCCGGCACTGACGAATCCACCATCGTGGACTCCGAGCTCACCCTGGTGATGGGCGGCAACATGGTGAAGGTGATCGCCTGGTATGACAACGAGTGGGGCTACAGCCAGCGGGTGGTGGATCTGGCCGAGATCGTGGCGAAAAACTGGAAGTGAGGTTTCTGCCGGTCCCGGCTCCCTCGATGGGTTGGGCCCCTGCCGTGCCCTGAAGGTTTTGGTCCCATTTCTCAGTTCTGCCGCCCCTTGGGGCGGCTTTTTTCTTGGCATCCGCCCTGCTTTGCTCGAGATTCAAGTCGCTGCCGGTTGCCTGGGGGCCGGGGAGGCCATCCGCTTGTATTGATCTGGTTAAACTAAGTCCGTTTCGGCGGGGTTCCGTGCGCCAGGTCAACCTGCATGAGGCCAAGACCCATCTCTCCCGCCTGGTGGCCGAAGCCGTCGCTGGCGAGGAATTTGTGATCTGCAAAGCCGGCAAGCCGTTGGTGCGGGTCACCCGGGTGGAGGAGGACACGCTCTCGCCCCGGCGTCGGCTGGGGCTGCTGGCGGGCCAGTGCTCCGTGCCCGACGACTTTGATGCCATGGCCGCTGGCGCCATCGCCGATCTGTTCGAGGGTCGGGCCGCCGCCGCGGAGGGGGAACGGGGCTGGTGAAGCTGCTGCTCGACACCCACCTCCTCATTTGGGCGATGGGGGAGCCAGCCCGTTTGGGCGCCTCCCTGATCCATCTGCTGGAGGATCCTCAGCACACCCTGTGCTTCAGCGTGGCCTCCCTGTGGGAGCTGGTGATCAAGGCGTCGCTGGGGCGGGAGGGCTTCCAGGTGCAGCCTTCCCTTCTGCGTCGCACCCTGCTGGATGGCGGCTTCCTGGAGATCCCGATCGCGGCGGAGCATGTGCTGGCGGTGGGGCGGCTGCCCCCCCTGCACCGCGATCCCTTTGATCGCCTGCTGTTGGCCCAGGCCGAGCGGGAAGGGTTGCTGCTGATCACCGCCGACCAGGCCGTGGCGCGCTATCCCGGCCCCGTGCGCCATCGCGACAGTTTTTGAGGGTTTGGCCGCTGCCGATGGCTGGCGAAACCGCACGGACTTCAAAACGCGGCAGGCCCTTTTATTCTGGTTTTGTGGGTGCATTCCTAGATTCAATTGCCCGCATCTGCCGCCCCCTTTGACCTCTGTTCAGCGGATCGCTCCGCTGGCGTGAGCGTGGGGCAGCAGCGGCATGCGCCGCCCCCGTGATGAGGAAAACCGTTGTTTATGCCATCCTCGCGGTCTGCGCCCTGTCGTTGCTGGTGAGGGCCGTGGGCACCCACCTGCAACCGGCTGTTCCCGCGAAAGCAACGGGCGACCTGACCTCCTACATCGCTGTCCTTCTGGGGGTGGCGGCCCTGGTGGCCAACTTCAAGGACATCAGCGAATTGCTGCAAGGGCTGCTCCACCCTTCAGCGGCCCGGGCCAGTGGCAGTGCGGATGCCGCGGCGGCGGCTAAGGCCCTGGAAAGGCGCAACCGGGAGCGCCTGCTGGAGAAGGTGCGCGCGATCTGGATCACGGGGCTCCTGGAGCGGGCGCTGCCGCCCGCCGCGCGCATTCCCCTGGGGCTGGAGCGGGCAGCCGAGGCGGTGATCCTTCCCTTCACCCTTGAGGTGCGGGAGCTGAACCTGCCGCCACGCCCCCTGGAGCCCGGCACGCCGATCCTTGCTGTGTTTGATCAGCTGGGGGGCGGCCTGCTCCTCCTGGGCGATCCCGGCGCCGGCAAGACGATGCTGCTGTTGGAGCTGGCCCGGGATCTGATCCGCCGCGCCCAGCGGGACCCGAGCCAGCCGATCCCGATCGTGCTGAATCTGTCGTCTTGGGCCGACAAGCGAAAGCCGCTGGGCCAGTGGCTGCTCGATGAACTGGTGCTGCAATACCAGGTGCCCCGGCAGGTGGGCGCCGATTGGCTCGAAGCCGGCGAGCTACTCCTCCTCCTCGACGGCCTGGATGAGGTGCGGGCGGAGCATCGCCAGGAGTGCGTGCGCGCCATCAATGCCTATCGGCAACGGCAAGGCTTTGTGCCCCTCGCCGTCTGCAGCCGCAGCGCGGATTACGTCCTGCTCACCGGCAAGCTCAAGCTGGGCGGCGCTGTGGTGATCCAACCGCTGACCCGGGAGCAGGTGGACACCTGCCTGGCGAACCAGGGGCCGAGGTTGGCGGCCGCCCGCACCCTGGTGACGCACGACCCGGTGTTGGGGGAGCTGGCCCAAACCCCCCTGATCCTCTCGCTCATCGTCCAAACCTTCGACAACGAGACCATCGAGCAGAACCCCACCCGGGCCTCCACCGAGACCTGGCGCCAACGGCTGTTTTCCAGCTACGTGCGCCAGATGCTCGGCCGCAGGGGCGCCCGAGCCCCCTATGGCGAGCAAGAAACGATCCGCTGGCTTGTTTTCCTGGCAAGAAAAATGCAGGAGCACAATGTCAGCGTTTTTGCCCTGGAAAATCTTCAGAAAACCTGGTTGGCCTCACGGCGGCAGATCATTCTCTATGAGGGGATGGTGGCAGGGATGGCAGGGGTGCTGGTGTGCTTCATGTTGAGTCTCATCAATTTGAATCTCATGGCTCCGTCTTGGCTCAAGGTGCTATTCACCTTGGCCTCTGGATTATTTTTCTTCCTGAATTATTGGCTCTATGGTGTCAATAGGCCAATTGTGAGTTTGGAGGCCATTGGTTGGTCGTGGTCTTCGTTTCAAGATGGCCTCAAGGTCAACATGATTCTTGCTTGCAGTTCTGCAAGCATTTTTGGGGCTGCTTTAGCAATCTCCACAGGCAACAGTGCAAGTGGGTTGGCGCAATTTTTATGGATGGTGACCACACTTTTATTATTTAAGGGAATGATGGACGCACGGGATGTCAAAAAAATGATCACCCCAGGCACAACTCCAAATTATGGTATCCATCAATCAGCAAAGATCATCACCATAAATCACATCTTCATTTCTCTGCTGTTTGCATGCGTTGGTGCGGTATTAGTCCCCCTTCTTTGGCGTGCTCTTGGCGTCTTTCCCCTTATTTATTTGTTTCATTGGCTGGCGCCATGGCTGGGCAACTCTCTCGCTATGATCTTTGCTTCAGGGGCGCTTTGGGGTTGTTTGGGATTGTTTTACGGATGGATAATTGCTGATCCGCTCGTGATCTTGGGCCATCTTTCCCTGCGAATTCTTTTGGCCAGGAGCAATCTCCTGCCCTTGAACCTGGTGAGATTTCTTGATTTTTGCGATGAGCGACTGATCCTTAGAAGGATTGGTGGAAATTATGCATTCTTCCATCGTTTGCTGCTGGATTATTTTGCCGCTCTGGCTGTTCTGCCTGCTGAGGCCTGCCGCCTGGATCACGCCGCCGAGGAGATCGCAGCGAGAAAGCGCAGGCTGTTTTGGCCCTTGTTCCGTGCGGCGCAGCACTATGAATTGGCAGAAGCCTTGCTTCATCAAGGCGATCTGCCGCAAGCCAGCCAGCACTTCCGGATCAGCCTGGGTCTTCGGCCCAAAGATGGGCTCGCTGCAAATGTCTACCTTGGTGCCCTGGCGTGGCATGCGGGCCAGGCGGAGTCGGCTCAGCAGGCGTTCGAGGCAGCCTTGCGGGTCTATGACAGCTCCAAGATGAGTGGCAGTCTCAAGGCCTCGGACTGCTTGGAATTCCGCTCCTGTGCCCTGCTGGGGCTGGGCAGGGTGGAGGAGGCTGAAGCCGCCCTGCGGCAGGCTCTCACCAGCCTGCCTGCCAACCCAAGCTCGCCCCTGGACGAAATGTGGCGACTCCTCCTGTCTTCCGAGCATCCCCCTCAAGGCATCGAGCGACTGACAGCCCTCTTGTCCCCGCCATGAACTGCTGCCGGAGCACCTTCAGCCTGTTCTCTTCCCGCTCCCGCAGCAGGGGCGATCAGGGTGGGCTTAGGTGTGCCGCGGCAGCTGGCACCGCAGCGAGCCCTGCCATGCACAGCCCCTTCTGCAACGAAATGGAGGTGGGCACCGGTGGCGCCCGCTTGAGGCGCTTTCGGCATCAGCTTGGCCATGAGCTTGGCCTGCCTGGGAATGGGCCCGGGATGGTGGAGCTGCCCCCCGCGCCGCGGCGCCGCCTCGGTTCTGGCGGCCAGGCTCGGGAAGAGCTGGGGCAGCTTCTGGCCAAAGGTCAGCAGCGGACAGGCGAGCTGTTGGGCAAGCACCACAACTTCGGCGTCGTCACTGGAGCAGCGATGTGGAACGGCCAGCATTGGGGCGAACCTGATCCGATCTGGCCAGAGCCGGTCTCCCACAGTTACTGCTTGGGAAACATCATGTCGCGGGGCCCTCCCAGCTATCCGCATGCAGGTCATTGCCGCGGATATGCACGTATGCTTCACGGCCGCTGCGTTTCTTTTTGCCATTGGCATCGATGTGCACCCAGGTGCCCTAGACGGCCACACCCCAGTAATCGCGAGTGTGGGTGTGGGCGGGGATGATCACGCCAGGCTGGATGCGAAAGGCATACACGGCGCTTACCGCCGAAATAATCAGATATGTGGTCTGGGCTCCTTCTTGGCGCCATCCAAGCAGGCGTCTGGCGGCCTATGCCCCTGACGCGGCGGCTCGTTCTCCCGGTGCGTGTAGCCGCCCTGCCGGGCTCCGCCGTTCGGCCGATGGCCTCAGCCGAAGTGGCGGTAGCCCGACACCACGATTGGCTCTCCGCCGCCGGGCCCGCTCCAACGCATCTCCCCGCCGGGCCCCTCCACCAGCTCGCCGATCACGCCACTGCCCCGCTGGGCCGCCACCAGCGCCGCGGCCCAGCGCGGCTCCAGAGCCAGCACCAGCTCAAAATCCTCACCGCCGCCCAGGCACCACGCTTCCGCCTCCGTGAAGGCCGCCATGGCGGGATCCATGGGCAGGGCGGCACGATCGAGCCTGGCGCCGCAGCCACTGGCGGCGGCAATCGCAGCCACCGCGGCGGCCAGCCCATCGCTGCTGTCGCACCCCCCCACCCGCCAGGGGGTGGCGGCGGGGCGGCAGGTGATCAAGGCCCGTGCCACATCCAACCGCGCCCGGGGCCGCCGATGGGCCTGGATGGCCCGCTCCCGCAACTCCTGATCGGCCTGAGCGGCGAGGGGGCCGTCAGGGGCCAGCAGCAAGGCCAACCCCAGTCGGCTCAGGCCGTGGGGTCCGCTGCTCACAAGCCAGTCGCCGGGGCGGCCATCGCTCCGGCGAATCGGGCCGGCCGGCTCCTGCTGCGGCAAGGGTGCCAACCGCCCGATGGCTGTGATCGCCAGGAGGCGCTGGGCGCCGCCGCTGCAATCGCCCCCGAGGAGAACGCCGCCGTAGCGGGCCAGGGCCCCAGCCAGCCCGCCATACACCCCCTCCACCCAGGTCCAACGGGTGGAGGGGGGCGCCACCAGACCCACCGTGAGCCCCACCACCTCCGTGCACCCCATGGCCGCCAGGTCGGAGAGGTTGGCCACCGCCGCGCGCCATCCCACATCCGCCGCCTCCGTGGTGGCGTCGCTGAAATGGAGGCCCTCCACCAACACATCGGTGTTTACCACCAGCGATGGATCTCCGCCCAACCTGAGCAAGGCCCCGTCATCGGCAAACTGACCCGGTGGGGCGAAGGCCCCCAGCCGCCGGATCAGCTCCCATTCCCCCAGCTCCGCCAGGGTGGGGCCCTCACCCATGGGCCCTGAGGTTGTCTGCTCCCTCGACCACCTTGGCGCTCAGGATCTTCTCGTCGGCGCTGAGCTCATCGAGCACCTCCAGCCCATCCACCACATAGCCGAAGGCGGCGTAGCGGCCATCGATCAGGTTCAGCCCTGCGGGTGTGAGTTCCGGTTCAGAGAGGAAGAGGAAAAATTGCGAACTGCCATCGTCCAGGGCTTCATCGGAGTGAGCCCACCCCAGGGTGCCTTTGGCATTGAAGGGCAACACGGGCTCAGCCTTGTAAAGGCCCAGGTCTTCGAAGGTTTGGTTGTAGTAGGGCACGGCTTGGTCGGCCACGCGGATCTCCAGGGGCACGTGCCGCTCTTTTTTGCTGGCCGGATCGATGAAGCCATCGGCAGGGCCTTCGGGATCGCCGGTTTGCAACACATAGAAATCTTCTGCCCTGTTGAAGGGCAGACCGTCGTAAAAGCCCCGTTTCACCAGATCCACGAAGGCACCGGCCGTGAGGGGGGCGTTGTAGCCGTCCACCACCACCAACAGGTTGCCCTTGCTGGTGCGCAGCTCAATGGTGGCCCTGCCGAGCAGGCGGGGCAGGTTGTCGTAGTCGCTGGGAATGGTGAAGGGGAAGGGGCCCACCAGGAGGGCTTCGGCGCTGCCGATGTCGCTGAGGGCCGCCCGTCGGGCGGTCAGGAAGCGGTCGCGGTTTTGGGCTTCAGCCGCGGCAGCCAACTCCTGCAGATGTGCTTCGAGGCTGGTGAAGCTCGCTTCGGCCACCTCCTGCTGATCCGCAGAAAAGGCGGCGAGCATCTTTGGCCGATCGCTGGACAGAAGCGACTGGCAGCGCCGCACGGCGGATGTCAGGGCGTTCCATCGCTTGGACCTGAGGTCATCGCTGGTGTCCTCGAGCCGGTGTTGCAACTCTTGGAGATTGGCCTGGCGGATGGGCAGGGCGTTGCGCAACAGCGCCTCCGGATCCGTGACGGCGTTTCCTTTCGGCAGGTAGGCCCAGGCCGCCGGCGCGCCGGGCAACAAGGTGAGCAGCACCACCAGCAAGCCCGGCAGGAGGCTCCCCCACACCCGGCGCAGGGGAAGGGCCCAAGCGCAGCGGAAGGGCCAGAAGGAGGGTCCAGACACCATGCCTGTGCTGTCGCTGAACGGACTTTGGCACAGCTCACAGGGGCTGGGACAGAGCGGCCTGCGCGGATGGTCAGGTAGCCAGACGTACAATCCGCCGATCCGTGGCGCCGCCATGATTTCAAGCAACGACTTTCGTACGGGCTCCACGATCGAGCTCGACGGACAGGTCTGGCGGGTTGTCGAGTTTCTACATGTCAAACCCGGTAAGGGCTCTGCCTTCGTGCGCACCAAGCTGAAGGCGGTGCAATCCGGCAACGTGGTGGAGCGCACCTTTCGTGCCGGGGAAACCGTTCCCCAGGCCCTGCTACAAAAAGCCACCCTCCAGCACACCTACATGGAAGGTGATGACTATGTGTTCATGGACATGGGCACCTATGAAGAAACCCGTCTCACGGCCGATGACATCGGCGCGCAGCGCAAATACCTCAAGGAAGGCATGGAGGTGACGGTGGTCACCCACAATGACAAGCCACTGGAGGTGGAGCTGCCCAACTCCGTGATCTTGGCTGTCACCCAGACCGATCCCGGCGTCAAGGGCGATACGGCCACCGGCGGCACCAAGCCCGCCATTCTCGAGACCGGGGCTCAGGTGATGGTGCCCTTGTTCATCTCGATTGGTGACAAGATCAAAGTGGATACCCGCTCCGACTCCTACCTGGGCAGGGAGTCCTGATGGCCATGCAACTTGACCATCAGCAATTGCGCGATCTCCTCGAGCAACTCAGCAAGAGCGACATCCAAGAGTTTCGACTCGAAGGAGAGGATTTCCGCTTGGAGGTGCGGCGCAATCTTCCTGTCACCCTC
Organism: Cyanobacteriota bacterium; assembly: GCA_041181185.1. Taxonomy (GTDB): domain Bacteria; phylum Cyanobacteriota; class Cyanobacteriia; order PCC-6307; family Cyanobiaceae; genus Cyanobium. Next base: position 158,358 of record JBEGQC010000006.1, read on the forward strand.
ACGGCAGCCGCCCCTCCGGTGGTTGCCGCGATCCCCGCAGCCGCCCCACCGGAGGCCGCTCCATCCCCTCCATCCGCTCCGCCGGCCGCCGTTGCCAGCCGCAGTGATCTCCAAGCGATCACGGCTCCAATGGTGGGGACGTTTTATCGTTCACCCGCCCCTGGCGAACCGCCCTTCGTGGAGTTGGGCACTCGCATCAAGCCGGGTCAGACCGTTTGCATTCTTGAAGCGATGAAGCTGATGAATGAGTTGGAGGCCGATGTGGCGGGTGAGGTGGTGGAAATCCTGGTGGAGAGTGGCACGCCTGTCGAATTTGGGCAGGTGTTGATGCGCATCCGTCCCAACTAGCCCAGCTCCCAGGCCGTCTCCAGGGCGGCGGTCATGCTTGTGCTGCGGGCCACCCCCAGCCCGGCAATCGCAAAAGCGGTTCCATGGTCGGGAGAGGTGCGCAGGAAGGGAAGCCCCAGGGTGGTGTTCACTGCCTGCTCAAAGGCCAGCAGCTTGACGGGGATCAACCCCTGGTCGTGATAGAGCGCCAGAAACCCGTCAGGTCCTCCATCCTCCACTTGCCAGGCCCGGGCGGCTTCCAGCCAGCAGGTGTCCGGCGGCAGCGGACCCTCGAGATGCACCTCCGGGTGGTCGGCCTGCCAGCTCCTGAGGCAGGGTTCCAGCCAGGCCTGCTCCTCAAGGCCCAGGGCGCCGGATTCCCCGGCATGGGGATTGAGCCCCGCCACCACCAGCCGAGGCCTCGGCTGGAAGCGCTGGCAGAACTCCAGAAGACGTTCCAGCTGCAGGTTCACCAGATCCCTGCTTAAGGCTGTGGGCACCTGGGCCAAGGGGATGTGGGTGGTGGCCAGCAGGGTGTTGAAGCGCCAGGATCCCCCGGCTGGCCGAGCGGTGAAGAGCATGGAGGCCTGGGCAACACCGCAGAGTTCCGCCAGCCGCTCGGTTTGGCCGGGGTAGCGGTGACCGGCTGCGTGCCAGGCGGCCTTGGCGATGGGCCCTGTCACCAGAGCGCGGCCCTCTTCGGCCTGCACCAGGTCCCAGGCGCGCGTTAACCAGTCAAAACTGGCGGCCCCAGAGGCGGCAGTCCCCAGGCCTGGCGTCACCGGCTCCTCCAGGGGCACGTCTAGCACCACAAGGCTGGCAGGATCAGCCAGGGGCGCATCGCTGAGGGGCCGCAAGTGCGCATAGGTGCGCTCCAGCCACCGACGGCAGCCCACAATCGTCACGGGACGACCAGCCGCCTCTGGCTTGGCCAGGGCCTTGAGCACCACTTCCGGGCCAATGCCCGCAGGGTCCCCCAGGGCGATGACAAGGGGGCTGGGGTTGGGCTTCGATGGAGGGGTTCCTTGGGGAGCGGCACCCATGATCCGGTGGTTGCTAGTGGGGTTGTTGCTGCTGGGTCTTGGAACCGGTTTGCAGAAAGGCTGGGTAATGGTTGATTGGCGCCGGATGGGTCAAGATCTCAACATCCCCTCCCTCAAAGAAGGGCAGGCTGGTTCCCAGTCGGAAGCGCAGCCCTCTCGGTAGCCTTCCCGATAGCTGGGGTAGCGCAGGCGGTACCCCAGCTGTTCGCGCAACAAGCGGCTGTCGGTGCGTCGGTTTTCCATCCAGAAGCTTCTGGCCATGGGGCTCATCGTGCTGGCGACATCGGCAAAACGCTCCACTGGCGGTAGTTTGCAGCCCAGCAGGTGGGCGGCGTAGCCGAGGGTCTCGCTGGATGGACAGGGGTCGACATCCGCCAGGTTGAGCGTGGCGGGCCGATCGGCGCTGGGCAGGGTCAGGCAGTGGAGCAGGGCTCCGACGATGTCATCCACGTGAATCCTGGAAAACACCTGACCCGGCTTGTGGATCAGGCGCGCCCGGCCCTCTTTGAGGGCCGGGAAGGGACTGCGGCCAGGACCGTAGATCGCCGGCAGCCGAAACACCTGAACCGGCAGTCCGCTGTTGCGCCAGGCCTGCTCCCAAAGCAGCCGGGCCCGACTGCGCCCGAGGGCCGGCTGGAGGGTGCTCCCTTCATCCACCCAACGGCCGCCGTGGTCTCCGTAGACGCCGGTGGTGGAGAGCACGCCCACCCAGGAGGGAGCGGTGCGCATCAGCAGCGATCCCAGGTGGGAGAGCACGGGGTCGTTCCCGGCTTCGCTTGGCGGGATCGTCACCAGCACATGGGTTGTGCCTGCCAGGTCCGCCTCCCCAGGCAGGGCTCCGGCTGCGGCATCCAAGCGCAGCCAGTGCTCGGGGCTGAGGAAGGCGGGTGGCTCCGCTTGGCGGTGGGTGAGGGAAACGGGAACGCCCAGGTCGTCCAGCACCCTGGCGAATCTCTGACCCGTGTAGCCCCCTCCGAAGATGAGCACGCGGCCGACACCAGCCAGCTTCTCCGGCTTGACGGAAGACCAAGGACTAAGTACGTTTGTACTAGAGGATTCCTCGCTAGTCGTCCCCGTCACCCTGTTGCTCCATGGCCGCTGTGCTTCCCCCCATTCTGTTGACTCGCTCGGTCCCCCGGGCTCGCCCTTCCCGCCCCCGCATGCCTGCGCAGGCGATCGGCTCCGCAGGCCTCTGGTCGCTCCCCCCGCTCAGCCTGGACCAGCCCAGGCAGGCGATGGCCGCCCGCCGGGCACCCGCGCTCCGCAGGGCTGCCAGTCCAGGGGTTGCGTTGCTGCTGGCAGCCATCCTGGTGTCTGTGGCCGCGCTGGTTGCGCCGGAGCGCCCCCAGGATCAGGAGGCGATCTGCCAACGCCACAGCGGAGAGGTCGCCTGTCGGGTCTGGTGAGGCTTGGTCCGCTCAGGTGGATCAGATCTTTCAGAGTCCTGCTCTGGTCGGCTCCAGGCGAGGAGGCGCTGGGCGAGCTTTAGGTCGCCCTCCGTCCAGGCTTTCAGTGCCATGGCTCGGCGTGGGTCGTAAAACGTCTGGCGTCGATACCAATAAAACACCTCGCTATCACCCTTGCTGCCATTGCAACTGAGGCACGCCGGCACACAGTTTTCGGTCACGCTCAGCCCCCCATTGCTCTGGGGTCTCACATGGTCGATCGATTGGGACGGGTGGCCGCAGTAGAGGCAGCAGCGTCCCGTGAGGTGGTGCAGCGAGCGACGCCAACGACGTGCGTGGGATTTGGGGCAGAGGTCTTCCAGGAAAACACCATCCCTGGCCAACATGCCGGCGTCCCGATTGGCCCAGATTCTGCCGGTGTTGTTTCATCTGGCAATGTGTCGCTGACTGCACTTTCTTCGTTTGCTCACCCACCCGGGCAAACCGCTTCAGATGCGCCTCGGGGCCTCAGGCCTCATTGAGGTTGTTTTGCCGTTTGACCCGGTCACCTCTGCCCAGCTCAGTGCGCTTCGGCCCGAGGGGCGCTGGCATGCCCGGGAACGGTGTTGGCAGTTTCCCCTTGAGGCGGCTGGGGTGTTGCGGCAAACCCTGCAGGGGCGTTTCCCCCTGTCGCCCGAGTTGCAACAGTGGTGCGCTTGGTTGGATCAGCCCCTCCCCCCCTTGCCCTCCCATCGTCGGCTGGTGGCTGCTGCCACTTTGGGGGACCCCTTGGAGGACGGTCGACGGCTGTTTGCCCATCAACGGGCTGGAGCGCGGTGGTTGTTGGCCCGCCGCGGGGCTGTGCTTGCCGATGCGATGGGTCTGGGCAAGACCCTCACCGCGCTGGCTGCAGCGCGGGCGATGGTGCGCTTGGCGGATTGTCGCTTGGTGGTGGTGGCCCCCGCCGGGTTGCACCATCACTGGCGGCAGGAGGCTTGTGCGCTTGGCCTCTCCCTGGAGCTGCACAGCTGGGCGCGCTTGCCGAGGGAGCTCCCCCCTGCCGGTTGCGTCCTGTTGGCGGATGAGGCGCACTTTGCCCAGAGCCTTGCCGCCAAGCGCACCCAAGCCTTTTTGCGGCTGGCCCGCCATCCTCGGCTCAGGGCGGCTTGGTTGCTCACGGGCACCCCCATGAAAAACGGGAGGCCTGTGCAGCTGTTTCCCTTGCTGGCGGCGATCGGCCACCCGCTGGCGGCTGATCAGCGTCGCTTTGAGGAACGCTATTGCCAGGGCCACTGGCGGGAGCAGCGCGGGTCGCGCCGTTGGGAGGCCCAAGGAGCGTCTCGGCTGGAGGAGTTGCACCGCCTGGTGCGGCCGCTGGTGTTGTTTCGCAGCAAGCAGCAGTGTCTCGATTTGCCCCCGAAGCACCGCCAACCCCACCCCCTCCTTCTCCCCCCCGACCAGGCAGAGGAGTTCGATCAGCGTCTGCAAGAGATCGTGGTGGCTTATCGCCAGCGGGCTGCCCATGGGTTGGTGCGCAGCGATGCCGAGACCCTGGCGGTGTTCACGGCTCTGCGGCAGATCAGCTCCCAGGCCAAGCTGCCTGCGGTGCACGCTCTGGCGGCTGATCTGATCGCCAAAGCAGAGCCTGTGGTGGTGTTCACGGCCTTTGTGTCCACAGCTCAGGCCCTGGCCGCAGTTCTGGCGGCGGGCGGGCACAAGCCCGTGGTCCTCACGGGAGCTGTGCCGCCCCAGCGACGGCAATCCCTGGTGGATGCCTTCCAAGCGGGGAAGAGCCCAGCCCTGATCGCCACCTATGGCACGGGAGGGTTGGGTTTTACGCTTCATCGCGCCCGCCATGTCGTGCTGGTGGAGCGCCCCTGGACCCCCGGAGAGGCTGAACAGGCGGAGGACCGCTGTCACCGCATTGGCATGGCATCAACCCTCACCTCCCACTGGATGCAGCTCGGGGCGGCGGATCACTGGGTGGATGAGCTGCTCGCCTCCAAAACGGAGCGCATTGACGAGGTGTTCACTCCCGCTCGCACTCGGTTTCGTCGGGAGCTCCCGCAGCGGATTCGTCAATGGCTCGAGGATGGTTAAGTAGTGCCAGAGCGAGGCTGGCAGCTGGCCAGGCGCAACTTCAAGTCTTGGCGGAGAAGCTCATCCGCCACCAGCGAAGGACTCTGTTTGGCAAGGAGATTCGCCTGCTCAATGTCCTTGCAGGCTGATCGGCTGTCCTGATTGAGGGTGTGCAGCAAAAACCGCTCATTGAGCGGAAAAGGATCCTTGGGGAAAGCCGCCACCACCGCGTCGCAGCGGGCAATCGCCGCCTTGAGATGTTTCATCTCCAAACCCCGCAGGCAATCCTCCCGGCTGAGTTTGGGTCGAGGCAGCGGTTCTTCCGCGCAGCCTGACAGGCCCGCCATGGCGAGGAAGAGCAAGGGAAGCAGGAGGTGCGCCAGTGGGTTCCGCGAACCGCTGGACTCAGTTGCCGTAACGCTCACTGCGGGTCATGCCACCTGGGGTAGCTTGCCCGTCCGGCTGGACGGGAAGCGTTGTTGGGCCCTCGTTGGCTGGCGGTGTGTTTTGGCCAACGGGAACGCGGGCACTGTAGAGATCGCCAAGGTAACGGCCGCAATTGGAGAAGCTATTCGGGTTTTGCACCACGGCTTCCGTGATCATCACGGCGGCATGGGTTGGGGAGGTCTTGAACATGCTGGCGCTTTGCCGCTTGATCAAGGCATAGGCAGCCGCCCAGCTCACTTCATGGCTGTTGCCATTGCCGCGCATGTAGCAGTACACCTGGGCTCCCTTGACCCCGGGGGATTCGGCCTGGGCCTGGGCTCGGGGTGAGAGCGACAGCCCAAGCGCGCCCCAGCCGAAGGCCATGGCCGCCATCGAAGGGCCAAGCCAGTGGGGCCGTAAAAACCTGGGGACCATGGCTGTGGGAAAAATTGGGCCTCAACCTATCGAGTCCCGAGGATCTGTCCAGGGCGCCGCATCAGCCTCCTGGTGGAAGCCCGGGCCCCGCCCCGGGGGAGACCAACCTCACAATCAGGGGAAGCACCAGGAGCACCGTGATCAGGCGCAAGGCATGGAGTGCGGCCACGGCAGCCCCCACCCCAAATTCCGCGCCAACCAGGCTCATGCCACTGATGCCCCCTGGTGCAGCGCCGAGCAGGGTCACCACTGGATCGATGCCAAGCAGTCGGCTGCACCACAGGCCCACCACCACGCCAGTGAGCACGAGCGTGAGGGTGATCAACAAGGCAGGTCGCCAGAGATGTCGAAGTTCTTGCACGGTGCTGCTGGTGAGTGTGGTGCCGATCACCGTGCCGATGGCAATTTCCAGCAGGGTGCGGGTCCCCGTTGGCCACTGGGCAATCTCCAGACGGCCGCTCATGCTCAACAGCCCGGCTCCGAGAAGGGCTCCAGCCAGGGGGGCTGCCGGGATGCCTGTGCGCAGCGCCAGCAATCCAGCGGCGGATCCCGCCAAGGCATACATCAGCAATGGCCAGGGGAGATTCATGCGCTTTGCGGAGATGTTGCATCACCAAGTGTGCTTGCCATTGCCTTGGCCTGCTTGAGGATTGGCAGGTTTTGTGTTGTTATTCGTCCATGGCAGCGATCGCTTCATGACAACGTCATCGGTTTCCTTCCGCATTACCAGGCACACCGAAGATCTGGCCCACACCATTCATGCTCTTTCCCAACGTGTGGTGCAGCTGGAACAGCGCTTGGCAACGCTTGAAGCCCATCTCACGACCAGCCAGGAGGAGACTCCCTCTTCGGAACACCTGGCCAGCCTGGCCAACGTGGATCAATTGCTGCGCGACTGCCGCGAGCTGCTGGCGGAGTCTGTTCAGGACGACGTTGCTGCTTTGGCTGACGCCCCCGAGGCTCCAGCGGCTATCCAGTCTTTGAAGACAGATCCCTCTGCTCTGGTCGATCCTCAGGATGGTTTGGAGGAGGCTGCCTGAGCAGCCGCGATCGATTCAGCGGCCCATGCTCTGAAGTGCCACAATAGAAAGAAAGGGATCATGTCTTTTCCATCCCCCCATCCCTCTTGCACGGCCGCAAGCCAGCCCCAACGTTTGGCTACCGGATCTCCCCCCCGATCCACTTCGCACCACCCCTTGCCCATCGAGGGAGAGCATCAACTCGAGAAGCTCCAATTTGCTTTGGCGATCGCCCTGACCCGAGGAGATGCTCTCCGTTCCGGTCAGTTGCGGGAAGAAATTGCCAAGCTTGGCGAAAATCGTGAGGAGCCTGGCACCTGAAGCTGTCGTTGATTCAAATGGAAACGGATGACAACATGTTCATTATGAACGTGTTGTCATTTCCCGTTCGCCCATTAGGCTAGATAAGAACCCTCAAAATGGGCTAGGGATACAAAACCGCAGCCCACTCACATCTTTCGGTCGTCACATTCAATCGTTGCGACCATTTCCAGTTATGGCCGTTCTCAGTTCCCCTACCGCCCCTCCAGTCTCCCGCCGAACCGCTACTACGACAGTCGCTCCGATGGACTCCTCAGAGCGACATCATCTGCTCCATCGAGCTGGGGATTGTGATCGCCAGGCCAGGCAGAGCGCCGAGGCCGGTGATCTCACCACGGCTGCCCGCCTGATCCTCCAATCGCTTGACTGCGAGCGTCGTGCTGGTGGTTTGGGCCCCCAAGTCTTGCAACTCATCAAGCCCCGCTAGCCGGAGGGGCGCGCGATCCAGCGGGAAGGCAAGATCAAACGGTTGTCAGCAGTCGATGCACCCCATTCACCGACACTATGAGCGCCACGCCACCCATCGGGTGGGATGGCTGAGGGCCATGGTGCTCGGCGCCAATGATGGAGCGATTTCCGTGGCCAGTCTGGTGGTGGGCATTGCCGCCTCAGGCGCTGCCAGGCCAGCCATCTTGCTCTCCGGTTTGGCGGCGACGGTTGCCGGTGCCGCATCGATGGCGGCAGGAGAGTTTGTTTCTGTTCAAAGCCAGGCCGATACGGAGCAGGCAGATCTGGTGCGGGAACGACAGGAACTGGCCGCCAATCCAGCCGGGGAGCTCGATGAGCTCACGGGCATTTATGTGGAGCGAGGCTTGTCGAGAGATTTGGCACGGTTGGTTGCTGAGCAGCTGACACTGCATGACGCGCTTGGAGCGCACGCCCGTGACGAGTTGGGCATCACCGAAGCCCTCAGGGCACGGCCCATTCAGGCCGCTCTGGCTTCTGCAGGGAGTTTTTGCCTCGGGGCCCTCTTCCCCGTGTTGGTGATCGTGCTGAGTCCGGCGGGTCAGATCGCCCAGGTGACAGCCTCGGTGGCGTTGCTTGTGCTCACGGGATTGGGGGCATTAGCGGCCTTTGCAGGTGGAGCGCCCGTCTCGCGCGGTGCCTTCAGGATGCTGATTTGGGGCGCATTGGCCCTGGGCCTGACGGCGGTGGTGGGGAAACTTGTGGGCCCAATCGTTTGAGCCCCCCTGATGCACGCCGAACAGATCGATCTCTGACTAAAGATTGTTTTTGAACTTGAAAAGGAAGCGGGTGACCGGACTCGAACCGGCGACGTTCAGCTTGGGAAGCTGACATTCTACCACTGAATTACACCCGCAAAAATTAAGTTAACTTCGAACCGCTTTGTGTTGTTGAGGTATAGCTTTTACTCAAATCCATTTTACCACCGTCCCATCGCAGCCCTGGGTGCAGAACCGCGAGAGCCTGCGCCCAGGGGCCGATCCAATCAGGGCAGTGCCTCAGGGTTTGGCCGGCGCCCCGCACTCCACCTCGGCTGTCAGGGCCTGGCGGGCGGCGATCACGGGTGCCGCTTTGGTTTTCAGCAGTTCGGCTGCCTTCTCAAGGGTCAGCCCTTTGTTGTTGGACACCTTCTCCACCTCTCCTTTGAACGTGCGCAGTTGGGCCTTGAAGGCTTTCAGCCGGAGATTTTCCAGCTTTTCCTCGGATGCCTCGAGATCTCGGAGGGCTGTGGCAAGGGTTTGGTCAGCCTTTCTGGCCTCTCCCACCGTGGAGGTGGGTTTCAAGGCAGCCACCCCTTCGAGCGCTTGACCCACCGCAGCGAGTTGCGTGCAAATCAGCTTCTCGGTTTTGGCTTTCTGGGTGGACAGGTTTTGCTGGCAGCCTCCAATGGCGAAAGCGACCAACAACGTGCCAGCCAGCAGGGAAGAGTGGAAGCGCATCGGGTTTAGGTATCCAAACGCACCATAGGCAGCGCGCCAAGTTGCGCCACATCCCTTTGACGATTGTTGCCTGGTCTGCCGCAGTCCCTTCCGGTCCATTTGCCAGCGGTGTTACCCGGCCAGCGCGGCCGCGGCCGCGGCCACCCCCGCCCCCGTGGCTGTCTTGGAGAGGCCAAGATCTTGCAGGGTGGCTTCGATGGCGGCGACGGCAGTGAGGATGTCGCGGTCGCAGACGAAGCCGAGGTGGCCGATGCGAAACACGTGTCCCTTGAGATGGTCTTGACCACCGGCCAGAAGGATGTCAAAGCGTGTTTTCACCTCCTTGCGCAGCAGTTCCGCATCGATGCCCTCCGGAGCCACCGCCGTGATGGCAGGGCTGCCATGGCCTTCGGCGGCATAGAGCGGCAGGCCGATGGCCTTCATGGCCGCCGTGGTGGCCCGCTGATGGCGGGTATGGCGCTCGAAGATGGCTTTGAGGCCCTCCTTTTGCATCATCTCCAGGGCGGCCTCCAGGGCGAAATAGAGGTTGATGGCAGGGGTGAAGGGATTGCTGTCTGCCTTGGCGGATTTGCGATATTTGCCTAGATCCAAATAAAACTTCGGTAGATCGGAGCGCTCGTACGCCGCCCAGGCCTTCTCACTCATCGCCACAAAACTCAGCCCCGGCGGCATCATGTAGCCCTTTTGGGAACCGGAGCCGATCACATCGATTCCCCACTCGTCCATCGGCACATGCGTGGCGCCGAGGCTGGTCACACAATCGGCGATGGTCAAGGCTGTGCCATGGGCACGCACATGCTGGGCGATGGTCTGCAGATCGTTGATCACCCCGGTGGAAGTTTCTGAGTGGGTGAGGATCACCGCTTTGATCTCTTTGGCGCCATCAGCCTCCAGGGCGCTGCGGAAGGCTTCTGGATCCAGGGGTTGGCCCCAAGGCGCCTGGATCACCTCCACCGCAAGGCCATAGGCCTTGGCCACCTTCACCCAGCGCTCACCAAACTTGCCGTTATCCCCACAGAGCACCCGATCGCCCTTGCTCAGCGTGTTGACAATGCCCGCTTCCATGGCGGCGGTGCCACTGCCGGTGATCACCAATACGTCATTGGTCGTCTGGTGCAACCACTGCAATTGTTCGGTGGTGTGTTTGACGATCTTTTGAAACTCGCCGCTCCGGTGGCCGATGGGATGGCGGGCAAGGGCCTGCAGAACGGTTTCCGGCACGGGTGTCGGGCCCGGAATCATCAGGGTGAGCTTGTCCTGCATGGGGCGAGGGGGCGATCGAAGCCGCGGGCAATCCCCCAACATAAAAAACGGTGATCCCCTCCCTGCTGTTGTCCTCCCCCTCCCCGCCCGGCTACACCCTGCCGGTTTGGGTGGCTGCGGCTGCCCGCGCCGCCGTGGCGGCCCTGCGCGGCGAAGGCAGTCGCCCGGTCTGGCCCCTGCTGCTCCTCCAGGGGGATGACAAGCCCCCTGTGCCTGTGCCGGTGAGGGCCGCTGCCCTGATCGGCGATGGCTGGGCCATGGCCGAGGCCTGTTGCGACCCTGGCGATGGGCTGGATCTCACCCGTGGTCTGCTGGTGTGGACTTTGGTGTGTTGGCAGGAGTCAGCCAACGCGCTGCCGGGAGCAGAGCAACCGTGGTTGCAGCTGGAGGCGGGCGAGGGCGTGGGGGTGCACGCGGCCAGCGGCGAGGTGTGCCTCTCCACCTATGCCCGCACCCTGCTGGAGGCCAACCTTCGCCCTCTTGTGCCGGAGGGGCGCCGGTTGCGCTTGCGGGTGGTGCTGCCCCAAGGGCGGGCCTTGGCGGAGCGCACCAGCAATGTCGCCTTCGGTGTGGTGGAGGGATTGGCCCTGATTGGCACCCGGGCGGAAACCCAAGCCAGCGCCGATCCCCACCAGCTCGATCGCACGTTGCAGGCCCTGGAGGCAAAGCTGGGGGCTCCCGCGTTCAGCGGTGATTTGATCCTGGTGATCGGGGAAAACGGGTTGGATTTGGCCCCACGCTTGGGTTTGCCGGCCGATCTGCTGCTGAAAGTTGGCAACTGGCTGGGGCCCGTGCTCGTGGCGGCGGGCCAAGGGGGGGTCAGACGCCTGTTGCTCTTTGGCTATCAGGGCAAGCTCATCAAATTGGCAGGCGGCATCTTCCACACCCACCACCACCTGGCCGATGGCCGTGCAGAGGTGCTCACGGCCTTGGCGGCCCTGGAGGGCCTCTCGGGGCCGCCACTGGCAGCCCTCCATGGGGCGCCCACCGTTGAGGCGGCCCTGTCCGGGCTGAAGGACACCGATCCGGAGCTGGCCGGCCGCGTTCGCGCCCGCTTGGCTCTCACCATCGAGGAGCGCGTGAGCCTCTACCTCGAGCGGCATGGCGCCTCGGGCCCCTTGGTGGGCGCGGCACTGTTTGATCGCAGCCGCAAGCTCTGTGCCATTGGCCCCTCGGGCGCCGGTCTGCTCGAGGGTTGGCTCGGGCCTTCACTGGGGGCACCCTAGGGTTGGAGTCGGTGGCCGCTTTCGGCCCCTGAGCCTGGTCTGGCGCCCGCCCCGTTCCAATGTCTTCCTCCCCCTCCACCGTCTCGGAACCCCAGGCTCCAGAGGCGCCCCCCTACGGCCCCGTCGAGGAGGCCCTCAGCGGCAGCCGGAAGCCGGGGATTGTGATCCTGGATTTTGGCTCCCAATACTCCGAACTCATCGCCAGACGCGTCCGGGAAACCGAGGTGTACTCCTTGGTGCTTCCTTACACCACCACCGCCGTTGAGTTGCAACAGCTGGCCCCACGCGGAATCATCCTCAGCGGTGGACCCAGTTCGGTGTACGAGGAGGGGGCGCCCCGTTGCGATCCGGCCATCTGGGATCTGGGGTTGCCGCTGCTTGGAGTGTGTTACGGCATGCAGCTGATGGTGCATCAGCTGGGTGGCAAGGTGGTGGCTGCGGGCCGAGCTGAATACGGCAAGGCCCCCTTCCATGTGGATGATCCCAGGGATCTGCTCACCAATGTGGAGAACGGCTCCACCATGTGGATGAGTCATGGAGATTCGGTTGAGTTGCTCCCCGAAGGCTTCGTGCGGCTTGGCCACACCGAAAACACCCCCGATGCCGCCGTGGCTCACCACGGCCGCAGGCTGTATGGCGTGCAATTTCATCCAGAGGTGGTGCATTCCACCGACGGCATGGCGTTGATCCGCAATTTCGTTTACCACATCTGTGGTTGCAGCCCCGATTGGACCACCGACGCCTTCATTGATGAGGCGATTGCCGATGTGCGCGCCCAGGTGGGTGATAAGCGGGTGCTCCTGGCGCTTTCAGGGGGGGTGGATTCCTCCACTCTGGCCTTTTTGTTGCATCGAGCGATCGGCGATCAACTCACCTGCATGTTCATCGATCAGGGATTCATGCGCAAAGGCGAGCCTGAATTTCTGGTGGATTTCTTCGACCATCGTTTCCATATCCAAGTGGAATATATAAATGCGCGTCAACGGTTTATTTCCCGCCTCGCTGGTGTGACTGACCCAGAGGAGAAGCGAAAGATCATTGGGGCTGAATTCATTCGCGTCTTTGAGGAGGAGAGCAAGCGGCTTGGCCCGTTCGATTATCTCGCCCAAGGCACTCTCTATCCCGATGTGATCGAATCAGCGGGCACCAATATCGATCCGAAAACGGGAGAGAGAGTGGCTGTGAAAATCAAGAGTCACCACAATGTGGGTGGTTTGCCCAAGGACTTGCAATTCAAGTTGGTGGAGCCCCTGCGTCGTCTTTTCAAAGACGAGGTGCGCAAGGTGGGGCGCAGCCTGGGATTGCCAGAGGAAATTGTCGGTCGCCATCCCTTCCCCGGGCCCGGCTTGGCGATTCGCATCTTGGGGGAGGTGACGGCTGAAAAGCTCAACATCTTGCGGGATGCCGATTTGGTTGTGCGCGAGGAGATCCGCCGGGCCGGCTTTTACGACGCCATCTGGCAGGCCTTCGCCGTGTTGTTGCCCGTGCGCAGCGTGGGCGTGATGGGGGATAAACGCACCTATGCCTTTCCCGTGGTGCTGCGCTTCGTGTCGTCGGAAGATGGCATGACAGCCGATTGGTCGCGCTTGCCCTACGACCTGTTGGAGCTGATGTCGAACCGGATCGTGAATGAGGTGAAGGGGGTGAACCGGGTGGTGTTGGACATCACGAGCAAACCCCCGGGCACGATCGAGTGGGAGTGAGGGCTTGCCAGGACTGGCAGGCCGCCCTGGGCGCCGATACCATCAGCTCCCCGATCTGGCCTGGACCACCGTGACTCAAATGGTTGCTGGCGAACAGGACCCTCAACTGCAGCGTCGTCTCCAGCACGACACCATCCAGTTCGGCAGCAAAACCGTCTATCTCAATCCCTTTCTGTATTGGCGCCGCTTTGACGCCAACACCGATCGCTGGTTGCGGGAACCTGGCCAATTGCCAGAGGAGCAGATCCTCGTCAACCGCCGGCGGTTTTACCCGGAACTCGATTGGGAGAGCCTGGAATTGGAGGAACTCCAGGTGAGGGAAGGGGCCGTGGAGATGTTCATCAAAAGCCTGGAACTGATCACCACCTTCAATCCCGAGCTCACTCCTGGTCAGCTCCTGGAAGTGGAGCGCAAGATGGCCGTCACCAAGAAGAAGGCTTTCGAGCGCTGGGTGGAGCGGGCGCTTCGTCGCCGAGAAAAGCTGGTCTCGCGCGATCGGCGCCGTTTTGATCGGGAGCGCTGGCTCAGGGGTTGGATGGAATGGCTGGCGCTGCCTGCCACCCGCTCTGCCCTGCTGCCTCTGAGCGGCATGTTTGTCCTCGCCGTGGCGGCCGGTTGGTGGCTGGGCAGCCACCATTCCTGCCAGTCCCCAGGGGTGCAACCACCTGTGGAGCTGCCCGCCCCCTGATCACGCCAAACTGGAGGCCTGCAGTCCGTCCACCCCAATGCCCGCCGATCCCTTTGACGCTCTCCGTCTGACCCTGATGCAGGATGTGCTCCCCGTGGGCTTGGCCGTAGCGGAGCGGGTGCGCAAGGGGGGAGCAAAAGAAGTGTGGGCTGCTTTTGATGGCCGAAGCACCGATCCCCTCGGCCGTCTGCGGGAGGAGGGTGAGCCTGCCGCCAGATCCGTTCGCGACAATCTGGATCGGCTCCAGCCAGGTTTGGGCAATCCCGTGTTGAAAGTGGAGGTGCGGGATGTTCCCTCAGAGCCGCCCGTGCAATCGGCGCCTCCTCCTGCGGATCGGGCACCAGCCGAAGCCGATCGCCCAGCTGACGATTCCCGCGAACTCCAGGCCGCGCTGACGAGGATTGCCGAGCGTTTGAGCCAACTCGAACGGCGCCTGGAGGACTCCTAGGTCAGCTCTCCATGCCCCTTCTCGTTCTTCCGGGCTCCTCTCGCCGCACGGGATTGGCCCATCAGGCCGCCTGGCTGATGCTTCTGGTGATGCTCTTTGGCGTCGCCATCGTCTCTCGCTTGGCTTGGCTCCAGTTGCTGCATGGATCCGAGTTCAAGGTGATGGCCGATGAAAACAGGATTCGGCTCATTCCGCGCAGTCCCATCCGCGGGCGCCTGCTCGATCGGCAGGGCAGGGTGTTGGCCACCAATCGCCTCACCTACAGCCTTGCTGTCCAACCCCGCTTCGTCAAAGAGGGCCAATGGCCAACCCTGCGGGATCGCTTGGCCAACCTGCTCGATCTGCCGAGCGACACCCTGGATCGGCGGTATGCGGCCGGCCTCAAGAGTGAAGACTTCCAGATCGAGCTGGCCAGCCCCCTCACCCCTGCCCAGGTGCTCCGTTTCCGTGAGCAGGCGGGCCTCCTCTTTGGTGCGGAAGTGGCGGTCAACGTGCTTCGGCACTACCCCCACGGCTCCCTGGCCGCCCACGTGATGGGCACCACCAGCAGCATCACAGAGGAGGAGTATCAACGCCTGCAAACCCAGGGCTATCGGATCAACGACAGGATTGGCCGCAGCGGGATGGAGCGGGCCTACGAAACCACCCTCCGGGGGGAGTGGGGAGGGCAGCAGTTGGAAGTCAATGCCGCTGGTCAGGTGCAGAGGGTGTTGGGCGACAAGGCGGCCCGCCCGGGCAAGGATCTGAAGCTCACTTTGGATCTGGAGCTGCAGAAGGCCGCTGAACGGGCGCTCGATACGGTGCGCAAGGGGGCCATTGTGGCGATGGATCCACGCAGCGGAGCTATCCGTGCTCTGGCGAGCCGTCCCACCTTTGATCCCAATGTTTTTGCGGATGGCCCCACCCTCAGCCAGTGGAACGATCTCAATCGCCCTGAGGCGCCGATGCTCAACCGGGCCTTTCAGGGATTTCCCCCAGCCAGCACCTTCAAAATCGTCACCACCATTGCCGCCCTGGAGTCAGGCAAATTCAGCGAGACCTCCACCCTGCCCACCATGGGCACCTTTTGCTACTACGGGCAGTGCTACGCCGACCATGGCGCCTTCGGCAACATTGGTTTCCCCATGGCCTTGGCGGTCAGCAGCAACAGCTTCTATTACCAGGTGGGGCTGAAGGTGGGGCCCGATGAACTCTTCAAGGCTGCCCGGCGCATGGGCTATGGCAGCCTCACCGGGATTGAGATCCGTGATGAGGAAACCCCAGGCCTGCTGGGGGATCCTGCCTGGAAACAACGGGTGCTGGATGAACCCTGGACGCCCGTCGACACCATCACCTCTGCCATTGGCCAGGGGGCGGTGACCGTGACCCCTTTGCAGATGGCGCGTCTCTATGCGGCTGTCGCCAATGGCGGCTGGTTGGTCACCCCCCATCTGGTGGAGCAGCCTGCCGCCCGCCAGTGGATCGGCCTGCGCCCTGAAACCTTGCGAACCCTCAGGCTGGGGCTCAGACAGGTGGTGACGGAGGGCACGGCCAAAATTCTGAATGATCCCAGCCTCCCCCCCGTTGCCGGCAAGACAGGTACAGCCGAGGATCCGCCACGGCCTGACCACGCCTGGTTTGGGGGCTATGCCCCTGCTGGCAAACCTGAATTGGTGATCATCGCCTTTGGAGAAAACAGCGGCGGATACGGCGGAACCGTGGCAGCCCCGATGGTGAAGGCGCTTCTGAGCACCTGGTTTCAGGAGCAACGCCCATCGTCTCAGCCGGAAGGCTCCCCTTCCGTGCGCTAACCGTCTTCAAGCCATCAGGGCCACCTTGCTGGGATGCACCACGGTGGCGTAATAACGCCTGAGCTGTTCTGTGGCGCTGCTCCAACTCCAGCGTTCGGCTTCCTCTCGGGCGGCGTGCCGAAGGGTGCAACGGGTGTCTTCATTGCCGAGCAACACCTGCACGGCGGCCACCAGAGACTCAGGGTCGTCTGGGTTGTAGAGGCAGCCATTTTCCCCATGGCTCACGATGTCGGGGATGCCCCCACGGTTCGCTCCCACGACGGGGCAGCCTGCGGCCATGGCCTCCAGGAGCACCAGCCCAAGGGTTTCGGTGGAGGAGGGGAACAGGAAAGCATCACCGCTGGCATAGGCGGAGGCCAGATCCTCACCGGCGAGATAGCCCACAAATGTGGTGGCTGTTCCCTCGAAAAGCTTCTCCAATTGGTGGCGATAGGGACCATCTCCCACCAGGGCTAAACGGGTGTTGGGCAGGGCAGAGAGCACGGGGCGGATCCGCTCGATCTGCTTTTCGGCGGAGAGGCGCCCGATGTAAAGCAGCAGGTTGCCCGTGTCGTCGTGATCTCCGTGCAGGCGAGCGCGCATGGCGTTGGAGCGCAACGACGGCCGAAAGAGCTCGGTATCCACACCCCGTTGCCAGAGAGCCGTGTGTTGGATGCCTTTCGATGCCAGCTCCGCCACCATCGCCGTGGAGGTGCAAAGGTTGAGTTGGGCCTGATTGTGAGCCGTTTTCAGCAATTCCCAGAGCAGGGGCTCCAGCATGCCCATGCCGTAATGCTCCAGATATTTGGGCAAGTGGGTGTGGTAACTCGCCACCAAAGGCAGACCGCGGGAACGGGCTAGCCAGATGCCACCCAGCCCCAGAACGGCGGGGTTCACCACATGCACCAGATCTGGCGCAAACCGGTCTAGCGCCTCTGAAACGGCAGGCCTGGGCAGGGCAAGCTTGAGCTCGGGATAAAGGGGAAGCGGCATGGCTGGCACTCCCACCACCTTGGCCCCCATGAATTGATCGGGCGCTCCCTCTGGACAGAAAATCAGGACCTCATCGCCGCCTTCCACAAGGTGCTGCACCGTCTTGGTGAGACGGGTGACGATGCCATCCACCTTGGGCAGAAAGGTTTCCGTGAAAAAGACGATCTTCACAGAGCGTGCCGTTCAGGCTGGGGATCCGATGGCCGCAGCCTGTCGGCTGGTCCAAGCGGAGAGGCAGGGGATGCGGGAACGATCGCAGCGATCGGCCCAACGGCGCGCCACATCCACCACTTCCGTCAGCAGGCCATCGTCGAGGGTGGTGGGGTTGAGGCCGAGTTCGATGAAGCAGCGGTTGTCCACGATCAAATCATTTTCGATGGCCTCGTTGCGTGGATTGGAGAGGTAGTTGATCTCCGCTCCAGTGAGAGCGGCCACCTTTTGAGCCAGATCGGAGACCCGATGACTCTCTGTCATTTGATTGAAAATTTTCACGCGCTCTCCGTGGCTGGGAGGATTCTCCAGGGCGAGTTGCACACAGCGCACAGAGTCTCGAATATGAATGAAAGCCCGGGTCTGCCCCCCCGTGCCATGCACCGTGAGGGGGTAGCCAATTGCAGCCTGCATTAGAAAACGATTTAACACAGTTCCGTAATCGCCATCGTAATCAAATCTGTTGGTCAGGCGCGGATCCTTCTCGGTAAGGCTGGTATTTGTTCCCCAGACGATGCCTTGATGCAAGTCCGTGATGCGAATATTGTCGTTCTTATTGTAATAGAAAAACAGCAGCTGATCCAGCGTTTTGGTCATGTGATAAACGCTGCCGGGATTGGCTGGATGAAGGATTTTCTCTGTGAAGCGGCTGCCATCAGGCTGGGGCACTTCCACCGTGAGGTAACCCTCAGGGATGGTGGCGCCCCTGTGGGATCCGTACCCATAAACACCCATCGTCCCGAGGTGAACAATATGGATGTCTTGCCCACTCTCAACAATGGCCGCGAGCAGATTGTGAGTGCCGTTGACGTTGTTATCGACGGTGTAGCGCTTGGTGGCGCTGGTTTTCATTGAATAGGGAGCGGCTCTCTGCTCGGCGAAATGCACCACAGCGTCGGGGCGCTCAGCCCGTAATAAAGCCAACAGCTGATCGTAATTCTTTGCAATATCCAGATGCTCGAAGCGAATCGGGGCGCCACCCACCTGTTCCCAGGCCGTGAGGCGATCTCGGATGGTGGCAATCGGCGTCAGCGATTCAACGCCCAGATCGATGTCGATCTTGCGACGACTGAGGTTGTCCACAATGACCACCTCGTGGCCAACATCAGCCAGGTTGACCGCGCAGGGCCAACCGCAGAACCCGTCGCCGCCGAGAACAAGAACCTTCACCCCGAGACTCCTGAATGCGCGGTTGCTTAACGCAGCAAGCTACTACAGGCCTCCGGCCGTTCCCAACAGCCTTCAGCTAATACGGCTGGCCACAGCCAGGAGCACCAACACGAGCACCAGGCCGCCAATCAGCAGCATCCTGTTGGAGCGCGGGGCTTCGCCTGGCTCCATCACCACCATGCGAGGTTCTTTGGCAAAGGCATTGAGCTTGCCGCCATCTTCCTGGGTGACTTGCATGGTGGGATTTGGAGGTTTGGCAAACCTTATGGGCAGAGATTCGTTCCGTCTTCTGCCCGGCATGGTTCGTCACAGTGGGCTGGTGCGGGCATGCCTCAGCTCCCCACCCGCCCCTGGATGGGGGAGCTCGGGCTGGCTTCCGTGCGCATGGGCAACCGCCCCGCCAGGTGGGCCAGGCGCCCGGCACAGGTGGCCATCGCCATGGCGTGGGCCATGGCCGGCGGATCGCCAGCCAGGGCGATTGCGCTGTTGACCAGCAGGGCATCGGCGCCCATCTCCATGGCCTGGGCGGCCTCGCTTGGCACGCCGATTCCGGCATCCACCACCACGGGAACCGTTGCGTTTTCAATGATCAGGGCGATGTTGGCCGCATTGCGAATGCCTTGAGCAGAACCGATCGGGGAGCCCAGGGGCATCACCGTGGCGCAGCCCACCTCTTCAAGCCGTTTGGCCAGCAGGGGGTCGGCGTTGATGTAGGGCAGCACGGTGAATCCCTCCCGCACCAGTTGCTCCGCCGCCGCAAGGGTTCCGAAGGGATCAGGCAGCAGATGGCGCGGATCGGGTATGACCTCCAACTTCACGAAGGTGTTGTCCTCCTGGCCAGCCAGCTTCGCCAGTTCCCGACCCAGTCGGGCCACTCGGATGGCCTCTTCGGCGGTGGCACAGCCAGCCGTGTTGGGCAACATCCAAATGCGTTGCCAGTTAATCGCTTCCAGCAGCCCCTGGTGGCCCTCGGCTTGGCTCTGCACCCGACGCACCGCGACGGTGACGATGGCGCTGCCACTGGCCTCCAGGCTGGCCTGCATCAGGGCCAGAGAGGGATATTTGCCAGTCCCTGTCATCAGGCGGCTGGCAAACCGGCGCCCACCGATCACGAGTTCATCCCCGGCGCCCGCCTGGGGAACCGCAGGCCGCATCTCCGACGGGGCCGTTGAGGATGGCAAGGGGCACATGGGGAGCTCAGATCCACGTCTCACCCCTCTAGTGTGCGCTGGCAGCTGCTCAACCGCGATGCCTCTGCCCATGGCTTTGGCCCCCCTGCTCCTGGCAGCTAGCCCCCTCCCCTCCGGCGGGCCGGTCTTGGGGGGAGTGGAGGCCTACGACCCCGTGGGCCGCTCCGAGATCATTGCCGAGCGGATTCCCCGCAGCTGGAAGGGCACGTACTGGCCCTTCGGGAGCCGGAGCCCCCTGCAGGCTGTGTTGGTGCTCAGCCGGGTCACTCCCCTGGGTCAAATGGTCGATCTGCGGGGACAACTGACCCTCAATGGAGTGAGCACGCCCATCCAGGGCAATATCAACGCCAAATCAAATCAGCTCGATCTGCTCGTGTTGGGCGACAGTTTGGGAGCCGTTCTTGAGCCCGGTGGTGAGTTCCAGGGTCAGCAGGGGCTGTCGCTCAGCGGCTGGCTGCCTGATCGGGTCACCGGCCTGGGGGGCAGGCTTCAACTGAACCCGGGGCCCTCTCCGGTTGCGCCTGGCGGAGTGATCCGGGGTTTGTGGTGAATCGTTTATTGGAAGGCCGAGCGACAGTGGCGCACCAGGCTGAGAAGTTTGAAGCTTGGATCAGCTGAGTTGCAGTCGTTGGTCAGGCTGCATTGCTGCTGGAGATGCCGGAGCGACGATCCAGTGATTTAAGCCGCTTCAGAGCCGTTTTATTTCTCGCATCCAGTGAAAGCACTTGATTGTAGGCTTGACGTGCTTCGTCCAATTTGTCCTGCTTCTCTAGTGCAAAAGCCAGATTGTTGAGAGCCACAGGATAGTCTGGCTTCGCTTTGATCGCCGAGCGGTAGTGACGTATCGCAGCAGGATATTTGCTTTGGGCGGCCAAGGCGAATCCCATGGCATTTTCCATCAGGGCCAATGCTTCTGCAGGAGCTTTTTCGAGGTCGGATTGCTTCAGGGCCGCTTTGAGCGTATCTGTTGCTTGGCCGTAAAGGCGCTTTCGCAATTGCACTGAGGCCAACTCATACAGGCTGGCCGCATCCATAGAGGTACTGTCTATTTTTTTATCGTTTCCCAAGCGAGACAGGGTGAGCTCGTCAGCGCGCACCCTGAGGATCTGTCTGGCCACTGCCACTGCGGCGATGGCCAGAAGCCCGATCAGGCCAAGCAGATAGGCGTCGGGCAGCATGTCGACCATCGTTGAATGTCCGCCGTCAGTGGGTGGCGGTGGTCACCACGGTGGTGAAGGCGGCAGGGTCAACGATGGCCAGCTGGGCCAACATTTTTCTGTTCAGACGAATTTCAGCCTTCTTCATGCCGCCGATCAGTCGGCTGTAGGTGGTCTGATTTTGTCTGGCAGCTGCGTTGATGCGTGCGATCCAGAGACGACGGAAGTCGCGCTTGCGGCGGCGCCGGTCGCGATAGGAGTTGCAGAGAGCTTTCATCACCCGCTGGTTGGCGGTGCGGAACAAGCTGCCATTGCTGCCACGGAAGCCCCGGGCCAGGCGAAGAATTTTGTTGCGGCGCTTCCGGGCGACGTTGCCTCTTTTTACGCGGGTCATGAATCAGTGGGGATAACGGTGTGGAAGGAGGGCTGCACCAGTGGGAAGCAGGCTCAGGCGTAGGGGAGCATCAGGGCCACGTTGTCGCTGTCCCGCTCATCCACCACAGCCATGGTGCCCAAATAACGCTTGCGCTTGGGGCTCTTGTGATCGAGTAGATGGTTACGGAACGCACGTCGGCGCACAAACTTGCCGCTGCCTGTGGCCCGAAATCGCTTGGCGGCTGCTTTGCGGGTTTTCAGCTTTGGCATCTCAAGGCCACGTACACAAACGAGCACCCTACGACGTCACTCCACCCCTTTCCAAGTCATCCGCCGATGCTCCCCTCCGATCACCCCCGCTCTGGTGTCAACAGCCCCGCGGCCTTCCGGCTGCGCTGGCAGCCCTGGCTGCTGGGATCCCTGCTGCTCCTCAGCGGCGGCTGTCGGGCCTCCGATCGGACGTCGCTGCACTGGCCCGTCGTCGCCCCCCCTCCGTTGCAATCTGATCAGCCCGTCCTCTGGGTTGCTCTGGCGGCCAGGCTGGGTCCTGGAGGGTCGAAGGAGGGGGGCGCCCCAGCGGAGCACGCCGCACCGCTGCGGTTGCAGGCAGCCAGTGGCAGCCTCACCCTGGAGGATGCGGGCGGCCAGCGCTTGACGGCCCCCCTGATCACGCTGCATTGGCGTTGGGAGCGGTTGTCCCAGCCCATCAACATGCGTCGCCGGGTGTTGGGACCGTTCGCCAGCTACGAAAGTGCCCAAGCCGCCGCCAGACCATGGGCTGCCAGTGATCTTCAGCCGCTGATTGCCCGACCGGTGGATTGGGAAGTGTGGGCCCCTGCCGAGGCGCCAGATCCGCCGGGCCAGCAGGCGAAGCTTGTGGAGCGCCTTGAGACGCGCCGTCTGTTGCTCGAGATTCGTCGTCCCCAGGGCACGACGGTGTTGCAGGGTCCCATTCGCCTGCGGGCCCCAGGGGGTCTTGCCTGGGGGCAGGGAACCTTCGCCGGTCCCTTCCGATTGCTCGCCGATGCCCATGGCGGCTGGACTCTTGTGGAGGAAGTTCCCCTAGAGCGCTATCTGGAGGGTGTCGTTCCCCATGAGATTGGTGCCGGTTCCCCACCGGCGGCGTTGGCGGTGCAGGCTGTGCTCGCCCGCACCTGGGCCGTCCGGAATCGAGGGCGTTTTCAGGTGGATGGCTATCACCTCTGCGCTGACACCCAATGCCAGGTGTACAGCGATCCGAGCCACGCCAGCCCTGCAGTGAAGGGGGCGATTGCCCGCAGTCGCGGGCAAGTTGTCGTGGCCTCGGAGGAGCCCATCCATGCGGTGTATCACGCCAGCAATGGGGGGGTGGCTGCTGGATTTGAGGAAGCATGGGATGTGGATCCCGTGCCCTACCTCCGGCCATTTGTGGATGGTGCTTCGCCCTTTGTCGCCCAGACGCCCCTTCCCCTTACGGCCGAGACGCTGCCGGCCCTGCTCCGCCAGAGCCAGGGACCCTATGGCATGGATCATCCCCTCTTTCGCTGGCAGCGCACCCTCACCGCAGGGGCAATCAACACTGCCCTTGGGGCCAGGGGGCTCTCGGTGGGTACTCCTCTCCGCCTGCAGGTGATGGAGCGGGGAACCAGCGGGCGGGTGGTCGCCCTGGAAATTGTGGGCAGCCAAGCAACGGTTGTGCTGCGTCGGGATGCCATTCGTCGCACTCTGCGCCAGCTGCCGAGCACCCTGTTCACCCTCGCCCAACCGCAGTCAGAAACCTGGTTGATTGAAGGGGGAGGGTTTGGCCATGGCGTCGGCTTGTCTCAGGCCGGGGCGATCGATCTGGCGCGGAGAGGCTGGACCATGGAATCGATCCTCAAGCACTACTACCCCGGGACGGCCCTCAAGCCCCTGGCCGAGTTGGGACCGCCGCGCCCGGCGGGGGAGTGAACCGGGCAGGCCCCGATGGCTGCTAGGGCCTGCCATGCGTGGGATTAGGTTCTTGGCCTTTAGGATTCCTTCAGTGTGGGGATAGCAATGGGCGGCGGGAGCGCAGATCATCGCCGCCGAAAGGCTGCCTTGGTGGTCCTGGCCTGTCTTGCCGCCGGAGCCCTCCCCCACTGGTTGGGCCCCCTGGCCAGGCTGCTGCCGGGTCTTGGCCTGGCTGCTCTTTTGGGCGGGTATTTGGGCCGCACAGTTGTGGTGAGGCCACCATCCCAGGATCTCCCCCTCCCGTCCCTTGCTGTGGACGCCGGGGAGGGGGTGCCAACGCCGGCGGTTCCACCGGAAGCTTTTCCCAACGTCGATGTGGTGGTGGCTGCCCGGGACGAAGAGGCGGTCATTGGTTCTCTGGTGGAGCGCGTTCTGGCGGTGCGCTGGCCAGCTGATCGCTTGCAGCTCTGGGTTGTGGATGATGGCAGCGAAGATCGCACCCCCCAGCGCTTGGCTGAGCTTCAGGCTCGGCATCCCCAATTGCACACCCTGCGCCGCAGCCGAGATTCAGGGGGCGGCAAATCAGGCGCTCTCAATGCGGTGCTCAGTCACTTGCAGGGTCGCTGGATGCTTGTGTTGGATGCGGACGCCGACTTGCTTCCCGATGTGCTTGAGCGACTGATTCCCTTCGCTGAGAGCGGAGGCTGGGCGGCTGTTCAGCTCCGCAAAGCAGAGTCCAATATGGCTCAGAATTGGCTCACCCGAGCCCAGGCAATGGAAATGGCCTTCGATGCCTACATCCAGGAGGCACGCTTGGCTCGCGGCGGGGTTGCGGAGTTGCGGGGAAATGGCCAATTGCTGCGACGGGACGCGGTGCAGCGAGCTGGTGGCTTCAATGAGGCCACGATCACGGATGACCTGGATCTCAGCTTCCGTTTCCTTTTGGCTGGTTTGCCCATTGGGGTCCTGTGGGATCCTCCCGTCAGCGAGGAGGCGGTCGCAACCTTTCCAGCGCTTTGGCGTCAGCGACAGCGCTGGGCAGAAGGGGGCTTTCAGCGGTTTCTTGACTACGCTGACCAGCTCGTTTCCAATCGGCTAAGTGGGGCACAGAAATGGGATTTGGGCTCATTCTTCCTGCTGCAGTATTTGTTGCCGGTGATTGTATCGGTGGATATTCTTGTGGGTTTAGTTACACAAACTCTGCCCGGAATGTGGCCCTTCCCGTTTGTTGTGCTCCTGCTTTCTGGATTTTCAATTGCCGCAGGTTGCAGGCGTGGTGGCGAGGGGCCTCCGATTCCAGCTCCTACACCAGTCAATGTCATCTTGGCGATGGTTTATATGATGCATTGGTTTGTTGTTATTCCTTGGGTGATGCTTAAGATGGCCTTGTTTCCCAAGTCTTTGGTTTGGCAAAAAACGATTCATGCTGGTGCTGCCGCTGCTGCACCATCGATCACTCCATATTCAGAATTCGCCATGGAGGTTCCAGGTCAGGTTTTGGAACTGGATGATGATGTCGTTGTTTCGCCAGAGGGATGAGATTTTTCGGCATGCTCTTTTGGCATGATTGAGGTCATGAGCAAATCGTGTGTTGTTGTCATCCCTATTTATACGCTTGAGCTTACATGCTCGGAAAAAGCTGGCTTGCTTCATTGCATTGAGAGGTTAAAAGATTACGACATATTCTTTCTTCATAAGCAGTCGATTACAGCGGCCAGCATCTTTGAGTCCATCTCCTTGACAAAAGCTCAGGAACGGTGTTGCAGGTTTGGTGCTGTTGCTGACGAGTGGTTGCGTTCGACCCGTACCTACAGTGCATTGTTGTTCCAGGGCTGGTTCTATCGGATCTTTGAAGAATGGGACTATATGCTGATCTTTCAACAAGATGCGTGGCTGTTGGGTACGGGAGAGGATCTGGCACGATGGATCGACAAGGGTTATACCTACATTGGTGCTCCGTGGACTGGCAATCTTGGCCCGGATACGCCTGATACGGGAGTAGGAAATGGCGGTTTTTCATTGCGACATGTTCGTGCAATGATTCGGATCTGTGAATCGGTCAGGACGTCCTATGTGCCAGTCTTCCGCTGGCGAAAACTGGCGTATCGAATGACACTTTTCCGACGCTATCACCTTTTCCCGACGTCCCAGTGGCCGCTCATTTTTTGTAAGCGTTTTGCTGTGTTCGTTGCAATGTCATTTGGCTGGAACAATACGTTGTCCTATTTCTCGAATGTTGTGGGAACGCAAGAAGACCATTTGATCTCCCTTTTTGCCCCATTGGTTTTTCCCTGGATGCGCATCCCCTCAATGGCGGAGGCAGCCGCTTTCTCGGTGGAGACTAATCCACGCGCAACTTGTGCCCACTACCACGTGCAGCGCCCTTTTGGTTGCCATGCTTGGTCTAAGCATGATCCAGAGTTTTGGCTCGTCACCTATCCAGACGAGTTCAGCGCTCTTGCCGGTTGCGAGGGATAATTACTGTGCCTTCTTCTATTGGCAATCAAAATATTAAACAGCCGCTAATCACCGTGGTAATGGCCACCCTGAATGCGGCTCAAGATCTGCCAAAATCACTCGGATCGCTTGTTGATCAGTGCTCGCGAGATTTTGAGGTTGTTCTGGTGGACGGAGGCTCTGCCGACCCCACATGTGAGCAGGCCTTCGGAATCCTTGAGGCAGCAGGCATCCGCCATCGAATTGTTGTGTTGCCCGGTTCAGGAATTTATGAGGCAATTAATCATGGCGTATCTGAGGCTCAGGGACAATGGATTTATGTCATGGGCGCAGACGATCGCTTGATGTCAGCGGATGTGTTTGCTTCTATTGCCCCAACGTTGCTGGCCGCAAATCCGCGCACTCTTGTTGTCCACGGTGATGTTTGGATTGAGGATCCTGGTTACCGCTACGGGCAGCCATGGGACCTGCCCCGCTTTCTGGATCGAAACATCAGCCATCAGTCGGCATTTTATCGACGACGCAGCATTCAATCGCTGAGGATAACTTACAACCTCAGCTATCCACTCTATGCCGACTGGGATTACAATATTCGATTGTTCGCCAGCGGTGAATTCCTGTATGTTCCCTTGCTGGTTGCCTCCTACGCGTGCACGGGGGCTTCCTCTCGGTCCCGGGACGAACGTTTTCTTGCAGACAAGGAGAAAAATGCTCGCAACTATTACGGCTGGCGGTCGATCTTTGTGATGCCACCACACCGTTTTGCCATGGCGAGTCCACAGAGCCCGCCTGGATTATTTTTTCGCCTCCAGTTTTTCTTGAATCGCTCCATATGGGTGCTCAGGCGAGCCCTCCCATTTCAATCCCCCCCGTGAGAATCCGTTGCAATGATTTCCCCGTTGAAAAACTCGGCCAGCGATCCCGTGGCTTCCTCAAGCAAGCGTTCATCCGCTTTTTTTGCCGGCTTCAATTCCGTGCCGGTTGGAACTAGGTGGGCCGAAGGCGCATTGGTCTCCCTTGCCTCGGGGACGGGGTGAATGGGGGCGTCAAGGGCTAGCGGGGAGGGAGGGGGCTCGGCAAAATCGTGCTCGGCTTCCTGAGCCGGTGCCCCGACCAAACCCGTGGCATGCGGGCTCCCCGTGACGGCCGCCCCCGTTGGCAGCGGTGACGACCTGACGCTGATTGATGCCATCCCTGGGGTCGGGTCCGGCGGGCGTTCCTGGTTGCTCGCTTCCAGTTTGATCTGCCTAGCGCTACCAAGGGTGGCCTCGATGGCCTTCTCAAGCAGCGGCAGTCGGCTCTGCACCATCGTGATCCAATTGCTGGCCACACAGACCACCGCCCGATGCTCATCCAGTTGCCTGAGGTGGGCCTGTTGGGACAGCAGCATGCGCGTGGAGGGCAACTGCAGCCCCGCCAGAATCTGCTGCCACACTTCACTCAAGCCCTGGGTTGCCACCGGGGTCTCCCGCGCTGGAGCTGCGTCGCTGGACGTCTCTTGCGCAGGAGTGTGCTCGGCCGAGTTTGGCGCTGGGGAGGGTGGAGGTGTGCTCTCTGGCGGGGGCACGTCTAGGGGGGGCTTGTTGCTGATTCTTTTGCTGGCTGAAGAAGAGGGAGCGAGGCTGGTTTCTGCCTCCCTCGGCAGGCGCGGCGCCAGGGGCTCAGCCAAAAGGCCCAGAAGGAGCACCTCCAGCCATAGACGAGGCTGAACGCTGTGGCGCAACTGTTGTTCACTGCCCTTGAGGCCAGCGTGCCATCGGAGCAGTTGGTCCTTGCCGATGGCCTTGGCAAGGGGTGGGAGGTTGCTCCACAGTTGCGGTGACACGCTGGTCAGCTCAAGCCGTTCCGGCGCCACGCCAGCCAGTAGCAGATCTCGCAGCAGGCCCACTAGCCCTTGCAGCACGGCGTTGGGTTCCCGGCCCCGCTCAAGCAGCTGGCGACAGGTTTCCACCAGCGCCAGCGGGTCCCCTTCCGCCATGGCTTGGGCGAGGGTGAGCAATTCCTCTTCCGGTACAGCACCGATCAGATCCCACACTGCTGCGGGCTCGATCGGCGCCGGTAGCAAGCTCAGCTGGTCGAGGAGGCTCTCAGCGTCACGCAGGCCGCCGGCAGCCCGCTGAGCCACCAGATGCAGGGCTTCCGGAGTGATGGCAATCTCCTCCTGCTCCGCGATCCAGGCCAGGTGGCTTTCCAGAGCCCCCAGGGGGATGCGCCGAAAATCAAAGCGCTGGCAGCGGGAAAGGATCGTGGGCAGCACCCGTTGGGGATCGGTGGTGGCCAGAACGAACACCACCCGTGGCGGGGGTTCCTCGAGGGTTTTCAGCAGAGCGTTGAAGGCCGCGGTGGAGAGCATGTGGCATTCGTCAACCACATACACCTTCCAGCGGGCCTGAACCGGCGCAAAGCGGGAGCGCTCGATCAGCTCCCGGATGTTGTCCACCCCCGTGTTCGACGCCGCATCAATCTCAATGACATCCAGCGCCGTGCCTGCGGTGATCGTGGTGCACAGATCACAGCGGCCGCAGGGATCGGCGGTTGGTCCGTCGCTGGCCAGGCAGTTCAACGACCGAGCCAGAATCCGCGCACTGGAGGTTTTGCCCGTGCCCCTGGGGCCGCTGAACAGGTAAGCAGGAGCAATCCTGCCGCTCTGGAGGGCATTGGTGAGGGTGGCCGCGATGGCTTCTTGACCGACAAGCTCAGCCAGACGTTGGGGGCGGTATTTGTGGTGGAGGGGCTGGTAGGGGGAGGTCATGGTGGTCATTCACCCCAAGAGGCCCGAGTGGCGATGGGAATGCGGGCTTTGTTTCGACGAGGGGAGTTGCTACATCTTGAATGAACAAGTTTCTGGCGAAACTTGGATGTGGCGGCAACGCTCCTCTAATGATAGACACCTATGGGGCGGGGGCCCAAAAGCTTGATTATTGAACGGGTCTGTAGGGGTTTGTGATCATCCTCGTGGGATGTGTTTAAGGAAAGCAAAGGCCTTGATATCAGTGAGCCTCCGACTGGTTACTGCCATCGGCGCCACACCTGCGCACCGGCCAACAGGCAACACTGCGAAGCATCTTGAACATTTATCCTGCATGGAATACCACCCCTATGGGCTGGTGAAGGCGTGCGCGAGAGCGCGCAAAGGAGCGCTTCCTGATGGAGAGGAGGCCCAGGAGATCAGTGGATTCGAGAAGCATTTGCCGAGCACTCATCAACGGTTCAGATGGCTCCGAGTCTGGACGGATGAGCCAGAACTATCGCTGATAGATTCCTGTTGCGCTTCTGGCTGAAGCGTTTGCTCTGCCACAAGCAAGCGCTCCAGCTTGGCTTCGATTTCTTCAACCTCGCTCAGTTGATCGGCAAGTTTTTGAGCGGCTAGCCGCAAGCGCATCAGCTGCTCATTGGATTGATCTGTTTCACCCCATCGCAATTCGGCTCTGGCCAATTCCTCTTCCAATTTCTCTTGCAACTTCAGTCGCATGCCATCCAGCTGGCTCAAGGTTTTCAAGGCCAGTTCCCGGCCTTTCTCGAGATGGCCTGGCTCCACAGTGATGCCATGGCGCAGCAGCATCCTGGCCCCGGTGAGCACCGCCGCTGGGATGAACTGCCCCATGGCCAGTGCCCCAAGGCTGCCGGTGTGCAGCCAATCCTCGACTTGGTTGCTGCGATGTCGCCCGGTTTTACACCAATGGGCGAAATGCTCGCAGTTGTTGAAGAGCAGGTTGTAGTTCTGTTCCCCCAGCCGGCCCATGGCCCGGCGCATCGTGACCCCAGGAGATGAGCAAAGGCCAGGCGGGTAGTCCACGGTGGTGATCGCTAGGCCGCGGCTGAACTCTTCCTTTGGGCTGCGCAAAATCTCCCGTCCCTCCAGATAATGGGCGACCGTTCCATCACCCAGGTCGATGCCGTGGTGGTTGAAGAGGCCATGTTGTCGTGGGACCTGCAGATGATCAGCTGCGGCCAAGGTGAGGACCGAAAAGTGACCCTCAGCATCGCCCCTGGGCTTCCATTTCCAAACAGGTTGCAGGTGGGGATTGCCGCTCAGGTGCGGTCGTGGTGGCCGGTCCATTCGATGGCTCGTTGCCGGAGCAGACGACATAGATGACAACTCGCCACCCTCTGTTGGGCTCGCGAAGATCAGTTAATGTTTGTTTTGTGCCTGTGGGCCTGGGCGCACCCAACACTGATCTATCGATGGCATACGCGAGAAAAAATCTACATATCTGTCTAGCGGGCAATTGTCAGGTTGAAACGATCTCTGCATGGCTTCACCTGAATTTGCCCTCAGCCTCTATTCAAACATTGCCTCCTTATCACTTGCTAACAAGTGACAAGGAGGTCGAGGATTGGCTGCACTGCTGTGACAGTGCTGACCTCGTTTTGGCGATGCCGGTCAAGACCGGTTACCGCAACCTGGCGGCGATTGGTAGCGACCACTTCAAGCAAAGAATCGGGCGGCGGCTCCATTTCTTTCCCAACCTCCATTCGGATGCCTTCTTTCCATTCTTTGGGTATGCCAAAAATCAGGATGGAGCTACTCTCACCCATGCTCAATATCCTGCCAACCCTCACGGGGATTACCATGACTTTCTTGCCATGGCGATTGCAGATTCAAAAATTAAGTGGGGGAGAATCCAGCGATTTAGGCTTCGACTGGCTTCCCATGTTCAAACTTCTCTCATCGCAGAAAATGCCAGGAACTCTATTTCCGAGCTGCGTCGTCGCATCGTTGAAATGAAGTCACCGCTGCAGTATGAACAGATTTCACTCGATTGCTTCTGTGGCTACACCTTCAATCATCCTTCAGCCAAGCTATTGAACCTCCTGTATTCTTCAGTCTGGGCGACCATCCTCAAGGGCCCACCAGAAGAGTTTAGGCCGTTACAAAACGAGCCATTTGCCAGTGGAACTGTGTTGCCAGCGATTGACTTTGTTTTCAACGCTCTCCAACGAATTGATCCCTCTTTGGAGACAGCCACTCTTCCCAGGCCCGTCGAGAGCTTTGCAAGCTATGAAGAGATTCTGAAGAAGGCGATGAACGTGTATGCGGGCGACGACTCTGTGGTGCGAATGAATCGCCAACATCCGAAATTCAAAGCCGCAAAGACATTTCTCCGCTTCAATCGGATCTGACAAACAAGCAGTGGGCTGCTTCAGGCGCTCGCCTGGTTGCTGTGGTCGGGCCTCCCAGTGGCGCTCGGGATGGGCAGCACGTTTGAGCGGCTGCGCTGCTCCACAAGGTCGCGGGTGACGGTGAAGGTTTTCACGTCACGCCTGGAGGGGAGGTCGTACATCACTTCAAGCATCAACTCTTCCACAATGCCTCTGAGGGCACGGGCTCCGGTTTTGCGACGGTGAGCTTCGGCGGCGATGGCCTCCACTGCGCCCGGTTCAAAATCCAGGCGTACGTTGTCCATGCTCAGCAGGGTTTGGAATTGCTTCACCAGGGCATCCCTCGGCTCAGTGAGGATTGCTTCAAGAGCAGCGGTGTCGAGAGGCTCGAGCACTGCGGTCACCGGCAATCGGCCGATGAACTCGGGGATGAGTCCGTAGCGGACGAGGTCGTCGGGTTCCAGATGGCGGAGCGCTTCGGCGGCATGGCGGTCTTTGCTGGTTTTCGGGCGGCCTTGGCCATCAGCCGGGAGGAAGCCAATGGCATTGCGACCCAT
Source organism: Cyanobacteriota bacterium (assembly GCA_041181185.1). Lineage (GTDB taxonomy): Bacteria > Cyanobacteriota > Cyanobacteriia > PCC-6307 > Cyanobiaceae > Cyanobium. Next base: position 189,517 of record JBEGQC010000006.1, read on the forward strand.
CCGTTTTTGCACGACATCTTCGAGGCCCACAAAGGCCCCGCCACAGATGAAAAGAATTTGACTCGTGTCAATCTGAATGCAGTCCTGATAGGGATGCTTGCGGCCTCCCTGAGGTGGGACGTTGGCCACGGTTCCTTCCAACATCTTCAGCAGGGCCTGTTGCACGCCCTCGCCAGAGACATCTCGCGTAATAGAAGGGTTTTCGCTTTTGCGAGCGATCTTGTCGATTTCATCGATGTAAATGATCCCGCGTTGCGCCAGCTCCACATCTAACTCGGCCTTTTGCAGTAGCCGCAAAAGAATGTTTTCCACATCTTCCCCGACATAGCCCGCCTCCGTGAGCGTGGTGGCATCGGCCACGGCAAAGGGCACATCCAGCAGTTCCGCCAAAGACTGGGCCAGCAGCGTTTTCCCACAACCTGTTGGACCAATCAGGAGGATGTTGGATTTGTGCAGACGGGTGGCGGTGCGATCGGTCTCTCCCTGCCCATCCCCCTGCCAAGCGAGTCGTTTGTAGTGGTTGTAGACGGCCACGGCAAGCACTTTCTTGGCTTCCTCTTGGCCCACCACCTGTTCGTCGAGGAAGGTTTTGATCTGCTGTGGCTTAGGGATGGAGGCGAGGGTGGGGGCGGGCTTTGGAGCCTTTTTCTGGGCTGTTTTTCGGCTGGATTCCCCGGCTGGCCGATTGCCATGGCTTTGGCCCTCAACCAACTCCTCATCGAGGATCTCGTTGCAGAGATCGATACATTCATCGCAGATGTAAACGCCCGGCCCTGCGATGAGCTTGCGCACTTGATCCTGCGACTTGCCGCAGAAGGAGCACTTGAGATGGGCGTCGAACTTTGCCATGAACTTGGTCGGGGGGGAGCGTACGGGGCGGCCCCGCTTTCAAGATGCCTTCAAGCGCAGGCAGGTCTGCGGTCCTTAAGGATCAAACAGGGGTTGGGGATGGAGCACCATCCACGACCCGATCAATCAAACCGTATTCAACCGCCTCGGGAGGCGAAAGGAAATAGTCTCGGTCCGTATCCTCGGAGATCTTGTCCAGCGGTTGGCCGGTGTGCTCAGCCAGCAAGCTGTTGAGCGTTTCTTTGAGGTAGAGGATTTCCTTGGCCTGGATTTCGATGTCCACCGCTTGACCCTGGGCGCCACCGAGAGGCTGGTGGATCATGATGCGAGCGTTGGGCAGGGCAAGGCGCTTGCCCTTCGCGCCCCCGGAAAGCAAAAAGGCGCCCATGCTGGCAGCAAGTCCATAGCAAATTGTGACAATATCAGGACTCACCTGCTGCATAGTGTCATAAATGGCTAGCCCGGCTGTAACTGATCCGCCGGGAGAATTGATGTAAATCTGGATATCTTTTTCGGGATCTTCGGCCTCCAAAAAAAGCAATTGTGCAACCAGGGAGTCGGCCACTTGGTCGTCAATACCCGTGCCCAAGAAAATGATGCGCTCGCGCAACAGACGGGAATAAATATCAAAAGCCCGCTCGCCGCGACCGGATTGTTCGACCACCGTTGGCAGCACACCGGGCGAGGCGACAGGACTGGCCGAGGCCGCCCAGGGGAGAGGGGCCTGCCAGAGGCTGTGCACGGGATGGGGGAGGGCCTGGTTCACACGCAGGGTGCCGATTGGGTAGGCCCTCTCAATCTATTGGCAAACGGAACGTGATCGCCTAGGGGGTGGTCGCCTCAGTGGCGGCCTTGGTTCCATCTGTCTTTTTCGCCTTCTTAGGCTTGTCTGGCTTGTCGACAGCGGATCCCTCTGCGGAGGCGCTGGTCGTTGGAGCGCTCTCGCTGACGGTGGCATTGGCCTCCAGCCAGCTGAGAAGTTTTTCCTGCAGCAGCTCTTCGCTGACAGCAATGCGCAGGCGCTCCTCGTCGATGTTGGTGCGCTCGCCAAGCTCCCGTCTCACCTCGGTTGCTCGGGCTGTCACCTCGGCTTCTGGAACCTCGACTTTTTCAGCAAGGGCCAGGGCTCGAAGAGCCATGGTGCGCCGCAGTCGTTTTTCCGCTTCGGGCCGGGAGGTGTCCATCAGACTGCGGACGACATCAGCCGTGAAGACCTTCTTCACGTCCATGCCCTGCTGGGCGATCTGGCTGGCTGTTTGCTCCACCAGTTGGCGCATTTCCTGCTGGATCAGGGTCTCCGGCAGTTCCACCTCCAGCTGTTCCACCAAGGCCTCTAGGAGAGCCTCTTGCCGATTGGCCTGATGGCGCCTTTCGGCATCTTCTTTCAAGCGTGTCTCCAGCTCAGCCCTGAGTTCCGCCAGGGTGCCTTTGTCGCTGGCCTGTTGAGCGAAGGCATCATCAAGCTCGGGCAGCTCCTTGGTCTTGAGGTCGACCAGGGTGATCGTGAAGGTGGCCGGGCGGCCTGCCGCCTCCTGCTGGGGGTATGACTCGGGGAAGGTGCAGCTGACATCGCGGCTGGCGGCCACCTCCATGCCAACGATGCCCTCCACGAAGCCGGGAATCATGCGGCCCTCCTCCAGCTCCACCTCCATTCCCTCGCTGCTGCCCCCTTCGATGGGCTCGCCGCTATCAGCGAACACTCCGCTGAAGCTGATCCGGGCGACGTCTCCCATGGCAGCGGGGCGCCCTTCTACCGGCACCAGCGCAGCGAGTTGGCGGCGAGATTGCTCTAAAAGCTCCTCCACCTTTGCAGGATCGAAGGCGACTGGGGCGGCTTCCGCCTTGAGCCCCTTGGTGGTTTTGAGGGTTGGGGAGGGTTCCACATCCATCTCCAACGTCAACACCAGCTCGGATCCGGGCGTGAAGCGATCCAACACCGCTTCAAACGCCTCCTGGAGCGCCGGTCGCCCCAAGGCGTCAATCCGCTCCTGCTCCAGGGCATCGCGGCAGACGCTTTCGACAAGGTCTTCCAGAGCTGTGGCTCGGATCCGCAAAGGCCCCAACTGCTGAATCAGCACGGAGCGGGGCACCTTGCCCTTGCGGAACCCGGGCAGCTTCACGCTGCGGCTGAGTTTTTCCAAAGCGGCGTCGTAGCTGGCCTGGCAGCGCCCACCGGGAATGGCCACCTCCAGCGCCACGCGGCTTCCTGGGCGTGGATGGGCGCTCACTTTCAGGGGAGAGGCCTGGCCGGTGGAAGAGCTGGCGGCTGGGGTCATGGACGGGGCCGGATGGCGGGCAATCCCCAATCCTAGAAAGTGGCCTTCAGCAGCCTCGGGCGCGTATTGTTTGCTTGACGCTCAGTCGAGTTCATATACCCAGCAGCCCATCGCCGAGCGATGGGCCGTCACCGGGGCCCGTTTCCAGAGCGAAATCCCTCGGGACGTCCCGATCGCTCCGGCTCCCCGCATCGGTGCCTCGTTATCGCCCTATCCCATCCCTGCAGCACAGCTCCATCCACGCCTTCCCCGCCCTATCCCCAATCTCCCCTCGGTGACAACGCTCCCTCGCTCCAGCTCCCACTCCGACCCCTCTGCTAGTCCTCAGAAAGGCCTGCCGACCCGGCCCTTGCGGATCGGCATCCTTGGGGCGACAGGGGCCGTTGGCGAGGAGATCTTGAACCTCCTGGAGGAGCGCCAGATGCCCGTGCAGGAGTTGCGTTTGTTGTCGTCTCCCCGCTCCGCCGGCCAACAGGTGCTTTGGCGTGGAGAGCGACTCACCGTGGAGGCTGTGGAGCCTTCCAGTTTTGAGGGGCTGGATCTCGTGCTGGCGTCTGCAGGAGGGTCGGTGTCGAAGCAGTGGGCTCCCCAGGCCGTGGCCAGTGGGGCTTTGGTGATTGATAACTCCAGTGCCTTCCGCATGGATCCCGACGTGCCTTTGGTGGTGCCGGAAGTCAACCCCAGCGCGGCCTTCTCCCACCGGGGGATCATTGCCAATCCCAATTGCACCACCATCCTCCTGTGCCTAGTGTTGGCCCCACTTGAGGCTAAATGTCGCATTCGTCGGGTGGTGGTGAGCACGTACCAATCGGCTAGCGGGGCAGGGGCCCGGGCCATGGAGGAGCTTCGTCAGCTCACGCGCACCATGCTGGAGGGGGGAACGCCGTGCAGTGAGGTGTTGCCCTATTCCCTGGCTTTCAATCTCTTCCTCCACAACTCACCCCTCCAAGCGAACGGCTACTGCGAGGAGGAGCTCAAGATGTTGCATGAGACCAGAAAAATCATGGGCCGCCCCGACCTGCTCCTGAGCGCCACTTGCGTTCGGGTGCCCGTTCTTCGCGCCCACTCGGAAGCCGTCAACATTGAATTTGCAGGGCCCCTCGCCGCTGAGGACGCCCGTGCCCTGCTGGCGGAGGCCCCGGGCGTGGTGTTGATCGAGGACCACGGGGCCAATCGCTTTCCCATGCCCATTGATGTGACGGGGCAGGATCCGGTGGCTGTCGGTCGCATCCGTCAGGACCTGAGCCATCCCCAGGCACTGGAGCTTTGGCTTTGTGGGGATCAGATCCGCAAGGGGGCAGCCCTCAATGCGATCCAAATCGCCGAACTCCTCAGGACGGCAGATGGAGGTGAGCCTTGAGCGGCCCTCCCTTGGACTCCACTCCACGCTTTGGTCGTGTGCTCACCGCGATGGTGACCCCCTTCCGCAGCGACGGTGTCCTTGACTTGCCCTTGGCGGAGCGCCTCGCCGACCACCTGGTGGGCCATGGATCTGATGGCCTTGTGGTCTGCGGCACCACCGGGGAATCTCCCACGCTCAGCTGGGATGAGCAGCATGCGTTGTTTTCTGTGGTGAAACAGGTCGTAGGTGCCCGTGCGGTTGTCTTGGCGGGCAGTGGCAGCAATTGCACCACGGAGGCCGTTGAAGCCACCCGTGAAGCTGCTGCTCTGGGCGCCGATGGGGCGTTGGTGGTGGTGCCTTATTACAACAAACCTCCCCAGGATGGTCTGGAAGCCCATTTTCGGGCCGTGGCGCAAGCGGCTCCAGATTTGCCTCTGATGCTCTACAACATTCCAGGTCGCACGGGTTGCCATCTCGCCCCTGAGACGGTGGAGCGTCTGCTGGATTGTCCGAACATCGTGGCCTTCAAGGCCGCCAGCGGCACGACGGAGGAGGTGCAGCAACTGCGGTCCCTCTGCGGTGAGCAGCTCGCCATCTACAGCGGCGACGATTCCCTCACGCTGCCGATGCTCTCCGTCGGGGCCGTTGGAGTGGTGAGCGTGGCCAGCCATCTGGTGGGAGACACGATCCAAGCCATGGTGCAGGCCTTCCTCTCCGGTCAGAACCGTGAGGCACTCGCCCTTCACGAAAAGCTTTTGCCTCTCTTCAAGGCCTTGTTTTGCACAACCAATCCCATCCCTGTCAAAGCAGCCCTTGAGCTGTGTGGTTGGCCTGTTGGTGCCCCGCGTCTGCCCCTGTTGCCTGCGGATAGCCACGTGCGTGAACGCCTCTCTTCCATCCTTGCTGCCCTGCGTCCTACCTGACGCCAAGGCTTCGCCCAGACCGAGCTTTTATCTGCTTCTGATTTCATGACTAGTTCCAACGGAAAATCAACCAAACCAACCTCTGCAGATGGAAAACCACCTGCCCTGCGTGTCATCCCCCTGGGGGGATTGCATGAGATTGGTAAAAACACCTGCGTATTCGAATATGGCGATGATCTCATGCTTGTGGACGCTGGTTTGGCGTTCCCTAGCGATGGGATGCATGGTGTGAATGTGGTTCTACCCGACACCAGCTATCTGCGGGAAAACCACAAGCGCATCCGAGCCATGATTGTTACCCATGGCCATGAGGATCACATCGGTGGCATTCCTTACCACCTGAAAAACTTCAATATTCCTGTGATTTATGGGCCGAAGTTAGCCCTGTCCATGCTCACGGGCAAGATGGAAGAAGCTGGCGTGACAGATCGCACAACCCTGCAAACCGTCAGCCCACGCGATGTTGTTCAAGTGGGGCAGCATTTCAAGGTTGAGTTCATCCGCAACACCCACTCCATTGCCGATAGCTACACCCTTGCCATCACGACTCCCGTTGGTGTTGTGGTCTTTACGGGAGATTTCAAGTTTGACCACACGCCCGTTGATGGCGAAGTGTTCGATGTGCAGCGGCTGGCGCACTACGGGGAGCAGGGAGTTCTTTGTCTGTTCAGCGATTCCACCAATGCAGAGCTGCCTGGTTTCACACCGCCAGAGCGGGCTGTCTTCCCCAACCTTGACCGCCACTTCGGCAATGCGGAAGGGCGCGTCATTGTCACCACGTTTGCCAGTTCTGTTCACCGGGTCTCCATGATCCTCGAGCTGGCCATGAAGCATGGACGCAAAGTCGGCCTGCTTGGGCGTTCGATGCTCAATGTGATTGCCAAGGCCCGAGAGTTGGGCTACATGCGTTGCCCTGATGAGTTGTTTGTGCCGATCAAGCAAATCCGTGATTTGCCCGATCGAGAAGTTGTCCTGCTGATGACGGGCAGTCAAGGGGAGCCCTTGGCTGCGCTGAGTCGCATTTCCCGTGGTGAACATCCACAGGTTCAAGTGAAATCAAGCGACACCATCATCTTCTCGGCCAGCCCTATCCCTGGCAACACGATTTCGGTGGTCAATACCATTGATCGCTTGATGATGCTGGGCGCCAAAGTGGTTTATGGCAAAGGGGAAGGCATCCATGTCTCCGGGCACGGCAGCCAAGAGGATCAGAAGCTGATGCTCGCCTTGACCCGCCCCAAGTTTTTTGTCCCGGTCCACGGGGAGCACCGCATGCTGGTCTGCCATTCCAAAACGGCTCAATCGATGGGCGTCCCCGCAGACAACATCCTCATCATCGACAACGGGGATGTGGTGGAGCTCACTCCGGACTCCATCCGGCGAGGCGAGGCTGTCAAGGCGGGCATCGAGCTGTTGGATGCTTCCCGCAACGGCATCGTGGATGCACGAGTGCTCAAAGAGCGCCAGCAATTGGCGGAGGACGGGGTCATTACCCTGCTCGCGGTGATCAGCACCGATGGGGTCATGGCGGCCCCGCCCCGGGTGAATTTGCGTGGTGTGGTCACCACGGCAGATCCCCGCAAGCTCTCCGTCTGGGCGGAAAGGGAGATTCGCTGGGTGCTCGAAAACCGTTGGAATCAGCTTTGTCGCAACACGGGAGGCAAAGCTCCAGACGTGGATTGGGTTGGTGTGCAACGGGAGGTGGAAGTGGGTCTCCAGCGTCGGCTGCGCCGTGAGCTTCAGGTGGATCCCCTGATCATCTGCCTGGTGCAACCGGCTCCAGCTGGGAGCCCTGCCTACAAAGGACAAGCCGATTCCGAGCCCGACACTCGGCCCGTCTCCAAGGGGCGTCAGGTTGGAAGGGACAGGGGCCGGGATGGTGCCTCCGAGCCCCGCCCACGGCCTGAGCCTGCGGCCGTCACGGCGGCGGCTGCAACGCCCAAAACTCAGCCAGAGGAGCCCGAATTGGAGGCAGGCCGCACCCGCCGCCGCCGCTCTGCCGCCTTGGCGGGTTGAGGACGCCAATCAGCGCACGACCACCAGGAGCAGTCCTGACCTGAGTTCCCCATCCTCCTCCTCTGGCTCGCTGGGTTCGAGCGCCGGCTTCCGTCTAGAGGCCGAAAGGGGGGGGGTGACCATCACGTCCACCTCTTCGGCCAGCCTTGGGCTGGCTTGGTGCACTTCGATCAATTCGGGTTCATCCACCACATCGGGGATCAACGCTGAGGGTTCTTTTCCCTGGAGCCAAGGAAGGTCGTTGGCCGTGGGCACTTCAGTCTCCAGCGATGCAGGCTGGCTGAGCCACGGCATCACGGGCTCTTTGCTCTTTGGTTTGGCTGGAGCAGCCTCGTCCTCCGCAAGGTTGAAAGGGTCTGCGGCGATTCCCCTGTCCGTCAGACCAGCCGTTTTCGTTGCTGTGGTGTCCGGCAGCGTCTCCTCCATGGGCTCGGGCTCGGGAGCCATGGAGGGCAGGGGATGGAGGGGCAGCTGCAGGGCTTTTGCAGAGGAGGCCTTGCTCGGTGATCCAGGTGTTGACTTCTCCTCGCTATCAGCCGGCTCTGTTTCAGGCAGAAAAAGGGTCGGCCGAGAGGGCGCCTCCTCATCGTCTTCCGCCTCGGTGACCATGGTGGAGACCAGAGGCTGGTGGCACTGATCCAGGCCGTCTTCAGCGATCTGGCGCAGGGCCGGTTCCGCATCGCTCTGGCGAACCACTTCGTAGAGGTCTTCAGCGGCATCCCGATCGCCATAACCATGGAGCAGGGTGTGGGCCATCAAGAGCTGCATGCGATGGCGCAGCGCCATCGCCTCTGCTACTCCCCCAGCCTCGATGAGCTCCCGCAAGAGAAGGGTGCCCGCCTCCACCACGGTGGCCCAGCGACCTTGGCAGTAGGCCTTCTCAATCACCGCATATCGCTTTTGCCAGTCGCTGGTGTCAGGGGAGCTCTCCATGGGGGATGGGGTGCGGAGGGGGAATGAGATGCAGGCTGCAGCCATCCCAGTGGAGCTGCCAACCTTGAGCCAAATCTTGCCGCCCCGGACCCTGCTCCGGCGGTAGCCGTGCCAGCAGCAGTTCCAGACTGCGGGCGTCAAGGGCGCGTCCCCAGTGGCGTCGGAGCCAGTGTTGGAGGAGGAGGCGTTGGTTTGCCGGTTGGAGCCCAGCCAAGGGGCGACGGGCCAACGAGGCTGCTCCCTCCCGTTGTCCTGCTGTCGCCGTGAGGGCGGTGAGGGCCAGGCCGACCAACTCCTCCGCCTGGTCATCCTCCTGGGCCAGCCGTTCCGCCAAGGCTCCGATGCGGGTCGTGGCTCCCGGGTGGAGTGCCTCCAGCACGGGCAACACCTCGGCTCGCACCCTGTTGCGGCTGAAGCGGGGATCCGCATTGGTGGGGTCCGGCCAGATGGGGAGTTCCATCTGGCGGCAGATTCGAGCCGTGTCCTCCCGGGTAAACGGCAGCAGCGGGCGCACCAGCTGCAGACCCTTGGCCAGAGGGCGCGCTGCCCGCAATGCCGCCAGGCCCCGCCGGTGACTGCCCCGGGCAAGATTCAGCAGAAGGGTTTCCGCCCTGTCGGTCGCGGTGTGTGCCGTGAGCACATGGGCACACCCAAGCGCGGCGGCCTGATGCCTCAGGCAGTTGTAACGCCACTCGCGGGCCGCCGCTTCAGAGGCAGGAGCCGGTTCGGCCCGTTGGCGGCACAGGGTGAGACCCTGGGCCTCCGCCCAGGCAGCAAGGGCCTCGGCCTGGGTGGAGGCTTCGCGGCGCCAGGCATGGTCACCGTGCCAGAGGGTGAGCTGCCAGGTGTGGAGCGTCCGCAGGTCCCGCAGCAGCCCGGTCAGGGCCATGGAGTCCTGGCCTCCAGAGATGGCCACCAGCAGGTGGGCGCCCTTTGGCAGCAGGGCGGGTTGGTGGAGGAGGTGCCGGTGAAGCTTGTCGTGGTCCGGTCCCCAGCGCCGGGCAGGAGGCGCAGCATCGGATGGGAGAATCACGGTCTGTACCTCGCGTGCCTGCAGATGTCGCGTCACTCCAGCCTGCCTGCCCCCCTGCAGGAGGCGATCGGACAGCGCCGGCTTCTCAAAGTGATTGCCGGGCTCACGAATCGCGACCAGGTCTCCGTGGAAAGGATCGCCCGGGCTGCTGCAGCAGGTGGGGCTGATCTCTTGGATCTGGCCTGTGATCCCTCCTTGGTGGAGCGCATCCTCGCGGTAGCTCCCGGATTGCCCTTGTGCGTTTCCGCCGTGGATCCTGCCCTGTTCCCCGCCGCAGTGGCGGCAGGGGCCGCCATGGTGGAGATCGGTAATTTCGATGCTTTCTACGCCCAGGGCTTGCGTTTTGAGGCCGAGGAGGTGCTAGGCCTCACCCTCCGCACCCGTGAGCTGCTGCCAGACGTGGTGCTCTCCGTCACTGTCCCCCATGTGCTGCCTCTCGATCAACAGGAACAGTTGGCGGTGGCTCTGGCCCATGCCGGCGCAGATTGGATTCAAACGGAGGGAGGCACCAGTGCGCATCCCGTCAGCGCTGGAGTGCTGGGCTTGATCGAGAAGTCTGCCCCGACCCTGGCAGCCACCTATGCCATCAGCCGGGCCCTGGCCGCCGTGGAGAAACCGTTGCCTGTTCTCTGTGCCTCAGGCCTCTCGGCCGTCACAGTGCCGCTGGCCCTGGCTGCGGGCGCTTCCGGTGTGGGAGTGGGATCTGCCGTGAATCGCCTGAGAGATGAGGTGGCCATGCTGGCGGTGGTGCGGGCTCTACGAGAGTCGGTCTCCCCTTCCGTTGCTCCTCAGGAAAGCCCTGCCTATCGTGGCGAAATGTCTGTCTAGGTGCCATGGTCGGTTCTCTTCTTTGGCTGCTCCAGTGGCCGATTCGAGCCGCAATTCTTCTGCTGATCTCCAGACTCCCCCTCGGGGTGGACATGGCCAACTTCCAGGTGGCCTTCCTCTCCGCCGCCGTGATTGGCCTGTTGGGCACCCTCCTGCTTTGGCCGCTTCGTTTCATCTTGGCTCCCCTGAAGTTGATCGCCACCCTGGGGGGGCTGATCCCTGTGGGGTTTCTGTTTGATTGGCTGATCTCCATCATCCTGTTTGCCCTCACAGCCTGGTTGGTTCAAGGCTTTCGGCTTCGCAATGGTCTCACCAGTGCGGTGCTCGGTGCTTTGGTTTATAGCTTCATCAGCTTTTTTATCCTCAGGGGCCTTGGGCTGGAGGTCCCCCTCACCCGTGCCATGGGCGCTTGATGGCAGATCGTCCTGCCTGAAGCCGTATTTGGCCTGCCGAACCCCGTCGACCCCTCATTGACGCCAAAATGAGGGGATGTCCTTCCAGCTCCAGGCCCCTTACACCCCCCAGGGAGACCAGCCCACCGCCATCGACGCCCTTGTGAAGGGCGTCGATGGCGGTCAGCGCTATCAAACCCTCCTTGGGGCCACGGGCACCGGTAAGACTTTCACGATCGCCAACGTGATCGAGCGCACCGGCAGGCCCACGTTGGTCTTGGCACACAACAAGACGCTGGCTGCCCAACTCTGCAACGAGTTGCGGGAGTTTTTTCCGCGGAATGCCGTCGAATACTTCATCTCTTATTACGACTATTATCAGCCGGAGGCTTACGTTCCTGTTTCGGATACCTATATTGCCAAAACGGCCTCGATTAACGAGGAAATTGATATGCTTAGACACTCCGCCACCCGCTCGTTGTTTGAGCGTCGTGATGTAATTGTTGTTGCATCTATCAGTTGTATCTACGGTCTTGGTATTCCGTCTGAATATCTTAAAGCGGCTGTTAAGTTTGAAGTTGGAGCATCATTGAATCTGCGATCGTCCTTGCGGGAATTGGTCAACAACCAATACGCCCGAAACGACGTGGAGATTAGTCGTGGCCGCTTTCGGGTGCGCGGCGATGTGTTGGAAATCGGCCCTGCCTACGAAGATCGTTTGGTCAGGGTTGAGATGTTTGGAGACGAGGTTGAGGCAATCCGTTACGTGGATCCCACCACGGGAGAAATCCTGCAGAGCTTAGAAAGTATCTGCATCTATCCCGCCAAGCACTTCGTCACTCCCAAAGAGCGATTGCAGGCAGCCATCCAGGCCATTCGCCTGGAGCTATCCGAACGGCTGGAGCACCTTCACAGCCAGGGTCGCCTCTTGGAAGCCCAGCGTTTGGAGCAGCGCACGGGCTACGACCTAGAGATGCTGGAGCAGGTGGGCTATTGCAACGGAGTGGAAAATTACGCCCGTCACTTGGCTGGCCGCCCTGCCGGGTCTCCACCGGAGTGCCTCATCGATTACTTCCCGAAGGACTGGTTGCTTGTCGTGGACGAGAGTCATGTCACCTGCAGCCAGCTCCAGGCCATGTACAACGGCGACCAGAGCCGCAAGCAGGTGCTGATCGAGCATGGCTTCCGACTTCCCAGCGCGGCGGACAACCGGCCGCTGAAAGGGGAAGAGTTCTGGCAGAAGGCGAACCAGACTATTTTTGTTAGCGCCACCCCTGGCGATTGGGAACTCACCCAGAGCGACAAGGAGGTGGTGGAGCAGGTCATCCGCCCCACTGGGGTGTTGGATCCTGTGGTGGATGTGCGGCCCACAGAGGGTCAGGTGGATGATCTGCTTGGTGAGATCCGCGTGCGGGCCGCCAAACAGGAGCGGGTGCTTGTGACCACCCTCACCAAACGGATGGCCGAAGACCTCACCGACTACCTGGCCGAGCATGGCGTGCGCGTGCGCTACTTGCACTCCGAGATTCATTCCATCGAGCGGATTGAAATCATCCAGGATTTGCGCAATGGGGAATACGACGTGCTTGTGGGGGTCAACTTGCTGCGTGAAGGGCTTGACCTGCCCGAGGTGTCGCTTGTGGCCATCCTCGATGCGGATAAGGAGGGTTTTCTGCGGGCGGAGCGCTCCCTGATTCAGACCATCGGCCGTGCGGCCCGCCATGTGGAGGGGCGGGCCCTGCTCTACGCCGATACCCTCACCGACAGCATGGTGAAGGCGATCTCGGAGACGGCCCGGCGCCGTGCGCTGCAGGAGGCCTACAATACAAAGCACGGCATCACGCCGCGGCCGGCCGGTAAGCGCGCTGGCAACTCCATCCTGGCCTTTCTGGAGGTGTCGCGCCGGTTGAATGATGAGCAGCTGGAGGAGGCCACGGAGCAGGCCGAGCACAACGCTGTTCCCCTGGATTCGCTGCCTGAGTTGATCCAGCAGCTCGAGGAGAAAATGAAAGCGGCGGCGAAAAATCTGGAGTTTGAGGAGGCAGCCAATCTCCGCGATCGCATCAAGGGGCTGCGTCAGAAATTGGTGGGCAAGGGCTGAGCATTGGATCAAGCCAGGCTTTTGATCGCTTGCGCCACCCAGGGGTCAGCCAGGCTGTTCCAGCGGGCCACCCTGTTGGGCCGCAGTCTGCAAACCTTCCCTGAGCCGCTGCGCCCCAAGATTTGCTTGCTGGCCGACAACAAAGGGCAGCGATCTATGGGCTTGTCGTCCTTTTACAACCGAGTGATCGATGAGATGGAGCCTGATCAGATTGTTGTGTTTATGCACGATGATGTCTATTTGCACGATTGGAATCTGGCCTTCCAACTTGATCGGGCACTGGCAGCCTTTGATCTGGTGGGGGTTGTGGGATCAGCCAATGTGCCCCATGGCCAACCAGGCTGGTGGCATGGATTGGATGGGGAGGGTCGACCGCTTCGCAACGATGCGGTGACTCGCTCCGGATCGATCAATCATTTTGATCCCGGTTTGGTGCGCCCCGATTGGTATGGACCGGTGCCCATGGCCTGCGATCTGCTGGATGGCGTCTTTTTGGCCGCCCGCGTGAACACGCTGCGAACCCATCAAATCCGTTTTGACCCCCAGTTCGCTTTCCACTGCTACGACACCGACTTTTGCTACACAGCCCGTTCCCGGGGGTTGCGTCTGGGCACCTGGCCGCTGTCGCTCACCCATGCCAGCGCTGGGTCGTTTGATGACAACTGGATCCGGGCTGCGCGTCAGTTGCAGGCGAAGCTGGCGTCGTCCGGCGCCTGATCAACTGGATGGGCAGGCCTCCGTGCCCTCCACCCGGTGGCTGGTGAGGCCCCCGAGATCAAATGCAGCATGAACGGCTTGCAGGGCCCGAACCCCGTCGGCTTCAGCCACCACACAGCTGGTGCGGATTTCACTGGTGGCGATCATCTCAATGTTGATGGCGGCATCGGCCAGTGCTCGGAACATCCGGGCCGCGGTGCCCGCCTTGCAGGCCATCCCGGCCCCCACGGCACTCACCCTGGCGATGGCCGAGGCCTCCTCGAAAGTCGCGCCTGGCCACTGGCCCAGCAGCGGTTTGAGCGCGGCCTCGGCGCCGGGTCGGTCGCCTCGGCGCAAGACAAAGCTCATGTCACGGCTGCTGGTGGCCGCCCCGGCAACGGCTGGGCGCAGTCGCTCCGATTGCACGATGGCATCCAGGCTGATCCCCGCATCGGCCAGCGCTCGGCAGATTTGCGCTGCTGCGCCCGGCCGATCGGGCACACCTTTGACCGTGACCTGCACCTGATTGAGGTCAAGGGCCACCCCGCGCACGGCTGGAGCCTCGCGATCGGTCGCCAGGGGCCCTTCCCGAAGCTGCATCTCCCCTAGTTCAAACGCTTCGGCCGCAGCCCGGAGGGCCTTGCTGCCCTGGCTGCCCTCCACCACGCAACTCACCTTCACCTCGCTGGTGCCGATCAAGCGCAGGTTGATGCCCAGGCGGGCCAGGGTGTCAAACAGCCGGGCTGCCACCCCTGGCCGGCCCATGATTCCAGCGCCGGAGATGCTGATCTTGGCCATGCCCCTCTCCGCCGAGAGCCTGGCCCCCTCGGCCTGCAGCTCCTCCAGTAGGCGGTGGCACACCTGGCTGGCACTGTCGAGTTCCTCCTCCTTGACGGTGAAGGCGATGTCGTTGCTTTCCCCTTCATGGCTGGATTGCACGATCAGATCGACGTTCAGCCCGGCGCTTCCCAGGGCCTCAAACAGCCGGGCTGCCACCCCTGGCTGGTCCGGCAGGCCGGAGAGGGCCAGCACCGCCTGGTCCCGTTCCAGCTCTGCCCCATCCACGGGTTTGCCCAGTTCCAACCCATCGCTGCCGACAGGCCGGCTGAGCCCGCTTGTCAGGGTTGTGCCCGGCTCCTCACTCCAGCTGGAGCGCACCACCAGGGGAACGCCGTAGTTGCGGGCAATCTCCACGGCCCGGGGATGGAGCACGGCGGCCCCAAGGCTGGCCAGCTCAAGCATCTCGTCGCAGGTCACCCGCTCCATCAGCTGGGCATCGGGCACCTTCCTCGGATCGGTGGTGAGCACGCCCGGCACATCGGTGTAGATCTCACAGGCCTGGGCCCCGAGCGCTGCGGCCAGGGCCACCGCCGAGGTGTCCGACCCCCCGCGCCCCAAGGTGGTGATCTCCGGAATTCCGGAGGGACCGCTGCTGGTGCCCTGGAATCCTGCCACCACCACCACAGTCCCCTCTTCAAGGAGCCTCCACAGCCGGTCCGTGCGGATCTCGAGGATGCGTGCCCTGCCATGGGCGGATTCCGTGATGATGCCGGCCTGGGCACCTGTCATGGAGACCGCCGGCACCCCGAGCCTTTGCAAGGCCATGGCCAGGAGGGCGATGGACACCTGCTCCCCTGTGGACAACAACATGTCCATCTCCCTTTGGGGAGGAGCGTTGTTGATGGCTCGCGCCATGGCGGTGAGTTGATCGGTGGTGTGTCCCATGGCGGACACCACCACCACCAGCTCATGGCCGGCCTCCCGGCTTGCAGCAATGCGGCGGGCCACAGCCTGGATGCGTTCCACGTCGGCCACGGAGGTGCCTCCGAATTTCTGGACGAGGAGGGTCATCCGCGGGTGGCTGCAGGTGAAGGCCAACTTATCGAGGAGAGCCCAGCGGCAGCAGCCAGGCTTCTCGGAACGTCTCAGCCGGATCGGATCCCCGCTTCAGGGAGGCCTCCGCCTCAAGAAGCTGGCGCAGCAGGGTGAGCAGGTGTGCGGTGCTGCGACCCCGAAGTTGCTTGCGCATCACGTAGATGCGTTTGGGGTTGCCGATGCCTGCCGCCTTGGCGATGGTGGCCACGTCTTGCTCCCCTTGGGCTTCCAGCAGGGCCACCCATAACCAGCCCCGGATCTGGCTGGAGAGGGAGGCAATGATCCGCAGGGCGGGCTCGTTGGCGGCCAGCAGGGCATCCACCAGGGCGATCGCTTCCGCTGGCTGGCCGGCCAACAGCGCCTCTCCCACCGCCAGGGCCGTGCTGGAGCGGCCGCCCACCAGCTGGGCGACGGCCGCTGCCGTGATCTGCTCGCCGCCATACACCCGCAATTTTTCCAGTTCGCTGGCCAGCCTCGAGCTGTCACTGCCGATGGCCTGGGCCAGGGCTTCGGCCGCCTGGGAGTCGAGGGTCAGGCCCATCTCCCTTGCCGTGCGCTGCACCATGTCGAGCTGGCCGGCTCCGTCCCAACTGGCGGGCAAGGGAAAGCTCCGTTCCTCTGCCACGGCGCGCAGGGCTTTGGTGGTGCGCAGGCGGGCATCGGGCTTGGAGCTGCTCACCAGCACCAAATGGGTCTGCTCGGCGATGGCGCTCAGGCACGCCTCCAGGGCCTCAGCCAGAGGGGGAGGACAGGCGCCACAGAAGGGGCTGCGCTGCAGCACCACCACCCGCCCGCCAGCCCCGAGGGGTGGGGTGCGGGCCTCTTCCAGGGCCCGCCGAGCCTGCTCCCCATCCTGCCCATCCAGCCGACTCAGGTTCATGGAACCCCAGGCTGGATCCAGGATGGACCCCACCAGTTCCTCCACGGCACGCCCACGGGCAGCCTCATCGTCGCCCCAGTAGAGGTGGATGGGCATCAGGGGCAGCCTTGAACGATTTCGACCATCCGATCTTCACTGAAAGCCTGCGCCGCATTCGCCTCTGGTTGGGGGAGACGGGCCTTGGCGGGGTTGAGCGGGATGTGCTGGAACGCCTTGTGCACAGCAGCGGCGACCTGAGCCTGGCTCCCGACCTTCGCTTCAGTGCCAGGGCCTGTGCCCTTGGTACCGCCGCCTTGAGCAGCGGGGCGCCGATCCTCACGGATACGGCCATGGCTGCTGCAGCTGTGGGCCCGATGGCCCGTCGCACCTTTGCCAACCCGGTCTGGTCGGTGTTGACCTGGGCACCGGCGGTGGCCCCAGAGGGAGGCACCCGCGCCGCAGAGGGGATGGCAGCTGCTCTGAAGCGGCATCCCGGCGCCGTGGTGCTGATTGGCAGTGCGCCCACCGCGTTGGAGCGTTTGCTCGCACTCACGGAATCCGGCCAGGTGGAGCCGCCGGCCCTGGTGATTGGCATGCCGGTCGGATTTGTGGGGGTGGCGGAGAGCAAGCGGCGGCTCGCTGGCAGTGGATTGCCCCAGATCCGCCTTGATGGCAGCCGGGGGGGCGCCGCGTTGGTGGCCGCGGCTGCCAATGCCCTGCTCCGGTGGACCTGGCTGCAAGACAGGCCTTAGGGCTTTCCCAGAGCCACGTGGCTGTTGGCCTCGATGCGGCCCAGAACTTCTCGGGCTCGCCTCACCACCGTCGAGGGCACCCCTGCGAGGCGGGCCGCCTCAATGCCGTAGCTGCGGCTGGCGCCACCGGCGACAACCTGGTGCAAGAAGAGCAGATCGTCACCTGTCTCTTCCACGAGCACCTGGGCATTGGCCACATTCGGCAGCAGAGCGGCCAGGTCGTTGAGTTCGTGATAGTGGGTGGCAAACACCGTGCGTGCCCCCAAATCCTGGGCCAGGGCCTCGGCTACCGCCCAGGCAATCGCCAGGCCGTCGAAGGTGGCCGTGCCCCGACCGATCTCATCCAGCAGCACCAGGGAGTGGGGAGTGGCGTGGTGAAGAATGTTCGCCGTTTCAGCCATCTCCACCATGAAGGTGGATTGGCCTGTGGCCAGGTCGTCCACGGCTCCAACGCGGGTGAAGATCCGATCGGCAAGGCTCAAGCGGGCCGATCGAGCGGGGACCCAGCTGCCGATCTGGGCCATCAGTTGCAGGAGGCCGGTTTGGCGGAGGTAGCAGCTCTTGCCACTGGCATTGGGGCCGGTGAGCACCAGCAGGTCGGGTGCGTGGGGTTGTCCCCCCCCCAAGGCGATGGGGTTGGGGGTGAAGGGGGCGTCCACGAGGAGTTGTTCCACCACCGGATGGCGGCCGGCCTCGATGGTGAGTTCTCGGCCCGCAACGATCACGGGGCAGCAGTAGCCCTCCGTGGCGGCCACCTCTGCGAGCGAGGCCAGGGCATCGAGCTGGGCAACCCGGCGGGCGACGGCCCGGATGGAGTCTGCCTGGTGCCCCACTTGCTGGCGCAACGCCGTGAACAGCTCGTATTCCCGCTGGGCCGCACGGGTGCGCAGCTGCAGGATGCGCCCTTCCCTCTCCTTGAGAGCCGGTGTGACGAAGCGCTCCTCACTGGCCAGGGTTTGCCGGCGGATCCAATGGGTCGGCACCGCCGCTGCCTTGGAACGGCTGACGGACAGGAAATAGCCGAAGGTGCGGTGGTAGTTCAGGCGCACGTTGGCATTGCCGCTCAGCTGGCGCTCCTGTTGCTCTTGATCGGCGAGCCAGCGATCCTGATCATCCAGCTGGTTGCGGAGCCCATCCAGGCGAGGGTCCACCCCATCGTGGATCAGGCCACCCTCACTCAGGCTCAAGGGCGGTGTCTCCACCAGTGTGTGGCGCAGCTCGGCGGCGAGGGCCGCCAATTGGGGTTCCGGTTGGGCTAGGTCGTGAAGGGGGGCGCTGCGGGCTGTTTGGAGGAGCTCCGCCAACCGGGGCAGTCGTTCCAGGCCATCAGCAAGGGCCACCAGGTCGCGGGCGGAGGCACTCCCTGCCCCGGCTCGACCGGCGAGACGCTCCAGATCAGCCATGGGCCGGAGCAGGCGACGCACCGCCAGACGCAGAACCCTCTGCTCCACCAGCTCGCTCACCCCCTGCTGCCGCTCCAGAAGGGGGTCGCGATTCACCAGGGGAGCTTCCACCCAGCGCCGCAGGCAGCGGGCGCCCATGGCGGTGACGGTGCGATCCAGGGCCCAGAGCAGGGATCCCTCGAATCGGCCTCCCATCTGGGTGCGGGTCAGCTCGAGATTGCGACGGGTTTGGGCATCGAGCACCAGCTGGTCGCCCGCATGCCAAAGCCCTGGTCTCTCCAGGGGAATGGGATCCCTGCCACCTTCTGCCGCGTCTGGGTCCGGTTGGGTGCTGTCCAGGTAGGACAGCAGGCCTCCGGCGGCCCGAAGGGCCAAGGGCGCCTCCTCCAGGCCCAGGCCCTCCAGCCGGGCCAGGCGGTAGCGCTCAAGCAGCCGCTGGCGGGCCTGGGGAGCCTCGAAGGAGTTGCGCGGTTGCGGGGTTTGCCGCAGCTCCTTTGGACACCAGCTCGGAGGGGCGATTTCGGCACCATCCCCCTGCACCGGCTGGGGCCAGACCACCTCGGCCGCCTCCAGCCGCAGCAGCTCCTGGTGCAGGGCCGCCATACCCTCCTGCTCGCTCACGCGGAACTCGCCGGTGCTGACATCGGCGACGGCCAGCCCCCAGCGGGGTCCCTGGGTCACCACGGCACAGAGCCAGTTGTTGCGCCGCGCCGCGAGCATTCCCTCCTCCAGCACCGTGCCCGGGGTGAGCACCCGGGTGATCTCCCGGCGCAAGAGGGTGCCTTTGGCAGGGGTGGTCTCCAGCTGGTCGCAGAGGGCGACACAAAGTCCCCGTTGCACCAGCTCAGAGCAGTAACGATCCGCCGCATGGTGTGGGATGCCGGCCATCGGCACACGGCCGATCTCCTTGCCGCCCTCCTTGCCGGTGAGGGAGAGCTCCAGCAGACGCGACACCGTGATCGCATCTTCGAAGAAACACTCGAAGAAGTCCCCCAGGCGATAGAGCAGCACTCTGTCGGGATGGGCCGCCTTGAGCGACACGTAGTGGCGCAGCATCGGGGTGAGGGCCCCCGGGTCGACCAGGCTGTGGTGAGACCAGGCCGGGGTGTCGTCCGAAGCGAGAGGCTCCTGGGCGGCGCCATTGTCCTGAGAGGTGGTGCCGCTTAAGGGGGCGTTGGTTGCCGCGGGTTTGCTCTGTCGACGGCGCGGACGGGCCGCCGCATCGGCCTGGAGGGCCCCATCTTCCAGATCCACCCCGGGTTGATCAGGACAAGGCCCTGGAGTGGCCTCCTGCAGATCCGCTGCAGTGACCAGGAGGAGTTGCTGGCTGCTGGCCCCACTCATGGCACTGAAGATAGTGGGGATCGATGTTAATGGGCCCTACTGGTGGGGCTTCAGCCGCGATGGCGGCGCTGGCTTGGCTGGCGGGCTCCGACAACTTGTGAAGGATGCGGGGCTGGGGTTCCTCTCCGGTGGGGGCGTCATGTGAGAATCCGCCCAATGCCTGAATCGGCCAGCGCGCCTTCCATCCCATGCAGATCATCAACACGCTCACCGTTCTGGCCCTTGTGGTGCTGTCCTTTGCGTTGATCGTGGCGGTGCCTGTCCTCTATGCCAGCAGCGAAGACATCGGACGCTCGAACAGGTTGATCCTCATTGGGGGGCTGGCCTGGGTAGGGCTGGTGCTTCTGAATTGGGGGATGAGCTATTTCGTGGTCTGACCCTTGACCATCTACGAAGGAACATTCACCAACACCTCTGGCCTGCGGATCGCCCTTGTGGTGGCCCGGTTCAATGACCTGATCACAGGCAAGTTGCTCAGCGGTTGTCTCGATTGTCTGTCTCGCCATGGCATCGACACCTCGGCCCAAAGCCAGCAACTCGATGTGGCTTGGGTGCCTGGCAGCTTTGAGATCCCTCTAGTGGCCCAGCGCTTGGCTGCAAGTGGCCGATATCAGGTGGTGATTACCCTTGGCGCGGTGATTCGTGGGGACACGCCCCATTTTGATGTTGTGGTAGCTGAGGTCAGCAAAGGTGTTGCCGCTGTGTCGCGCACCACGGGTGTTCCGGTGATTTTTGGTGTGCTCACCACAGACACCTTGCAACAGGCCCTGGAGCGGGCGGGCATCAAGAGCAATCTGGGTTGGAGTTACGGCCTGCAGGCCTTGGAAATGGGGAGCTTGATGGGCGTTTTGCCCGCTTGAGGGGCCATGTGGTGGCGAACCCCTTGGCTGCGCCAACGCAGAACACTGGCGATTCTTGCGGGTTGGGATGCCGCTGTCCTTACCCTCTCCTACAACCTGCTGTTCGCTCTGCGCATGGGGCGATGGCCTGGAGTCACCAAGTCTGTTTTCGCTTTGCTGATCCTGTGGGTTGGCGCTTCCTATCTTCTTGGCCGCTATTCCACTCAGGATTTTTCAGGCTTAAGGGTGTGGCGGCTGCTCCGGGCTCCCACCGTGGGCTTGATCGTTCTGGTGGTCGTGGTGGTCCTTTTGAACTGGGGCTTTCAGAGCGGGGATCCCCGCACATTTCGCGGCTTCCTTTTGCCCATGTTGGCATCCACAACGCTGCTTTCTGCAGCGGCTGAGTGGGCTGCAACCCGGACTCCTTCTCGTAAGAACCGCTGGCTCATCGTGGGCAATGCCAGCGAAATCAAGTTGTTGCGCAATGAAATCAAGATGTTAGGTCTGGAGCAATATCTGGAGTTGCATTACTGCTCGAGTCGGGTTTTTGCTTTGAACCAGACTTTGCAAGCAGGGGGGTTTGACGGCCTTGCCGTCAGTGAAACGGCCGACCTGGATGACGAGCTCCTTCAAAACCTCCTCTCCAGTCGTGGTCGGGGCGCATCGGTTTGCACGCTGGTGGCCTGGGCCGAGCGTCACTTGCAGCGGGTGCCTCCCGAGTTGTTTTCCAGCCGCACACTCCTGCACGCCGAGGGTTTTGAACTTCAGCCAGGGCGCTGGGGATGGCGTGTGAAAAGGCTGGGGGATGTTGTGGTGGCAACCACGTTGCTGGTACTCACCTTGCCTCTGCTGTTGGTTGCCTGCGGGTTGATTCGCCTCGAAGATGGCGGACCAGCGTTCTACTCACAAATTCGGACAGGTCTCTATGGAGCGCCAATCAGGATCTGGAAATTGCGAAGCATGCGGCATGGCGCTGAGTTACAAGGCGTTCAATGGGCGAAGCGAAATGACCCTCGCATCACGGTCGTAGGACGATGGCTGCGCCGTTTGCGCATCGATGAATTGCCCCAGCTGGTAAGCGTGCTTAAAGGGGAAATGAGTCTTATTGGACCCAGGCCTGAGAGGCCCGAGCTTGAGGATGCCTTGCAAGAGGCAATTGTGCATTATTCCATTCGGCATTGGGTGAAGCCTGGCCTCAGTGGATGGGCGCAGGTTTGCTATCCCTATGGTGCCTCTGTTGAGGACAGCAGAATTAAACTTGGCTACGACCTGTACTACATTCGTAATGCCGGCCCTTTGTTGGATCTTTTGGTGTTAATCAAAACTTTGCGT
This sequence comes from Cyanobacteriota bacterium, assembly GCA_041181185.1. GTDB lineage: Bacteria > Cyanobacteriota > Cyanobacteriia > PCC-6307 > Cyanobiaceae > Cyanobium. The sequence continues at coordinate 211,310 of JBEGQC010000006.1, forward strand.
CTTGTCGCAGGGGCCAAGGGTTCTGAGCCCCATGCATCCCAGGTTGGGCAGTGAGGTGGTCTCCTCCCTGGCGGGCGATTGACGGAGTCCCTGGCGATGGGGCATGCTGGTGTGGTCTCAGCCGGGGGCTATGCTCCCTGGAGAAGCCGATAACACGGCTTTTAGTGCGGATGTAGCTCAGTGGTAGAGCATCTCCTTGCCAAGGAGAGGGTCGAGAGTTCGAATCTCTTCATCCGCTTTTTTCTTTAATCATGAGAATTTGGGACGGATTCGTCTCAAATCCCATTTTTTTGTAAAACTCCGCACTGTTGGTTGTCATCAGGTAGATCCGCTCGCAGCGGCTCAGCGCATGGCTCTCCAACAACGCAGCCAGGATCGAACGTCCGATTCCCCGCCCCACGACCTGGGCATCCACCACGAGATCCCAGATGGTGCCCCGGTAAATCGTGTCGCTCGTCGCACGCCCAAAACCCACCAGTCTGCTCCCCTTCCAAGCGCTGACGCAGATGGCACTGTGTTTCAGCATTTGTCTCAGATCGGCAAGGGATCGTCCGTTGGCCCAAAAGGCATTGTTTTCCAAAAGATGTTGTAACTGTTCGAGGGCCTGGGCTGGCCTGAGATCAGGCCCCAAGCCAAGCCGTAAGGCTCTTGCACCATGGCCATGACGCACAAGCCGCAGCGACTCCCCCCCGCTTTGTGCAAGTTCTGTTGGGCTGTTGGTGCCTCTCATCCCCGCAAGAGTGGTGGGACCCCGAGAAATCATTTGCTTGTGATCGGCTCGACGTCTCAGAGGAGAAAGTTTAGCCAGGAGACCGCTGCATTCCTACAACTTCTCCTCCCCTGATTCAGGCCCTCAGTCCTGTCTGTTGAAGTGGTAAGGTGGAAATTCAAGATAAGTGTGCAGTTCCCCATGCTCAAGCTGCTGCTGGGTGATCCAAGCTCTCGCAAGCTGAAGAGATATCAGCCTTTGGTTTCTGATATCAATCTCTTGGAAGAAGACATTTCGTCGCTCTCCGATGATGAGTTGCGTGGTCTGACGGCTGAATTCCGACAAAAACTTGATAAAGCTGACAATCTTTCAAGGAAAAAATTACTTTTAGATGAGTTGTTGCCACAGGCTTTTGCTGTGGTTCGTGAGGCTGGCAAAAGAGTGCTGGGCATGCGTCATTTTGATGTGCAGCTCATCGGTGGCATGGTGTTGCACGATGGCCAGATTGCTGAGATGAAAACTGGCGAGGGAAAAACCCTTGTAGCCACCCTGCCCGCCTATCTCAATGCGCTCACTGGCCAAGGAGTGCATGTGGTTACGGTGAATGATTATTTGGCTCGCAGGGATGCGGAGTGGATGGGCCAAATTCATCGTTTCCTTGGATTGAGCGTGGGCTTGATCCAGCAGGACATGCTGCCTGCTGACCGCCAACGCAACTATGCATGTGATATCACTTATGCCACAAATTCAGAGCTGGGCTTTGACTATCTTCGCGACAATATGGCCACGGATCTGGCGGATATCGTGCAGCGAGACTTCCATTACTGCATCATTGACGAGGTCGATTCCATTCTCATTGATGAAGCTCGAACACCACTAATTATCTCTGGGCAAGTCGAGCGTCCTCAAGAGAAATATCGGTTGGCTTCTGAAGTGGCGGCGCAGCTGGTTCGCTCCCCCGAGCTTGGTAGGGATGGGATTGATCCAGAGGGTGATTATGAGGTTGATGAAAAGCGCCGCAATGTCACTCTCACTGATGAGGGATATGCCCATGCTGCCAATCTGCTTGGCATACAGGATCTTTACGATTCAACTGATCCCTGGGCGCATTTTGTCAATAACGCCCTCAAGGCCAAAGAGCTGTTCATCAAAGACGTTAATTATATCGTTCGCAATCAAGATGTTGTGATTGTGGATGAAAATACAGGGCGTGTCATGCCTGGTAGACGTTGGAGTGATGGACTGCATCAGGCCATCGAATCCAAAGAAAACCTTCCCATCCAGCCCGAAACCCAAACCCTGGCAAGCATTACTTATCAGAACTTCTTTCTGCTCTATCCGCGCCTTGCAGGCATGACAGGCACGGCCAAAACAGAGGAATTGGAATTCGAGAAAACCTATAAGTTGGAAGTGACGACGGTGCCCACCAACCGCACGACCGCACGCGTGGACTGGACGGATCAGGTGTATAAAACAGAAACGGCAAAGTGGCGTGCTGTTGCCAATGAAACCGCGGAAATTCATGGTCGAGGTCGCCCCGTGCTTGTCGGGACCACCAGCGTGGAGAAGTCTGAACTGCTTTCAACACTCCTCGCTGAGCTGGCCATTCCCCACAACCTCCTCAATGCCAAGCCAGAAAATGTGGAGCGTGAAGCTGAGATCATCGCGCAGGCCGGCCGGGCCGGAGCTGTGACCATCGCCACCAACATGGCGGGTCGTGGCACGGACATCATCCTTGGGGGCAATAGCGATTACATGTCTCGCTTGAAATGCCGCGAAGTTCTGCTCCCCTGTTTGGTGCAAGCGGAGGAGGGTCATGGTGCTCCAATCCCTTATCAGCGCTCCGCAGACCAACGCGCCCGTGCCGTAACCACTCTCTACCCTTGTGCACTTTCCGAGGAGACAGAAAAGGCCCTTGAGGCCTTGGCAAGAGAGCTGACGCAGCAGTGGGGTGGACGCTCTCTCTCCCTCCTGGAATTGGAGGATCGCATCGCCTCGGCTGCGGAGAAAGCTCCAACGAGCGACCCGCAGATTCAACAAATGCGGGATTTGATTCGCCGCATTAAGGACGAGTACGACCTGGTCGTCAAGCAGGAGGAAATCCAGGTGCGGGAAGCGGGTGGGTTGCATGTGATCGGCACAGAACGGCACGAGTCCCGACGCATCGATAACCAGCTGAGGGGTCGAGCAGGGCGTCAAGGAGACCCAGGGACCACCCGCTTCTTCCTCTCGCTAGAAGACAATCTCCTGCGCATCTTTGGTGGAGATCGAGTGGCAGGACTGATGAATGCTTTCCGTGTGGAGGAAGACATGCCCATTGAATCAGGCATGCTGACGCGCTCACTGGAAGGAGCACAAAAGAAAGTTGAAACCTACTACTATGATCAGCGGAAAGAAGTTTTTCAATATGATGATGTCATGAATAATCAGCGTAAAGCTGTCTACGCAGAGCGTCGGCGTGTGCTTGAGGGGAGAGAGCTGAAATTGCAGGTCTTGGGCTACGGGGAGCGAACGATTGATGACATCGTGGAAGCTTATGTGAACCCTGACCTGCCACCTGAAGAGTGGGATTTGCAGCGACTGCTAGATAAGGTTAAGGAATTTATTTACCTCCTCCAGGATCTCACTCCTGAACAATTGCGAGGTCTCAGTATTGATGAGCTCAAGGCGTTTCTCCAAGAGCAAATGCGCAATGCCTATGACATCAAGGAAGACCAGGTGAACCAAATCAGGCCTGGTCTGATGCGCGAAGCCGAGCGCTTCTTTATTCTTCAGCAGATCGACACCCTTTGGCGGGAGCACCTGCAATCCATGGAAGCCCTGAGGGAAACCATTTATCTGCGTGGCTACGCTCAGAAAGAGCCAATTATCGAATATAAAAATGAAGCCTATGATATGTTCCTGGAAATGATGATACAAATACGACGCAATGTCATTTACTCCATGTTCATGTTCCAGCCCCAGGTTCCCGAACAGGTGACGGCCTGATTTCTGCAGGAGATCCCTGGCTTCCTACAACGAGTTTTCGTTTTGAGGTTCAGGGCGTTGCCCTCTTTTTTCCCTGTCACCGGTAGGTTGTTCGATCCTTTCGCCCAGAAATTCGAGAATCTCCCTGTCACGGATGTTTTGCGCTCTGCCGCTGCACGGCTCCTTCAGGGGCCTGCCGGCCGCCACCTCCCGCAAGCACTCCTGTAGCCGGTTGACCTCGCCCTCCAGCTGGTCAATTCGCTCCATCAAATTGCGGATGACTTTGGCTTCCGCATCTGGCAGGGCTGAGTGGGCCAGGGGGTCGATGCGGACGCCGGATTGGTGCACCACTCTTCCAGGAACGCCGACGACCGTGCTGTCTGGATCCACGTCCCTCAGAACCACCGAGCCCGCCCCGATCCTCGTGTTCGAGCCCACCGTGATGGCCCCCAGCACTTTGGCCCCCGCACCGACAACAACGTTGTTTTCCAGCGTTGGGTGTCGTTTGCCATGTTGTTTGCCGGTTCCTCCAAGGGTGACGCCCTGATAGAGCAAGCAGTTGTCGCCGATCACGCTGGTTTCCCCGATCACCACACCCATGCCATGGTCGATGAAGACCCCATGGCCGATCTGGGCACCGGGATGGATTTCCACCCCCGTCAGCAAACGAGCCACTTGGCTCAGCAGGCGCGGGAGCAGGGGAATCTGCAAGCGCCACAGGCGATGGCTGATGCGATGCATCGCGAGGGCGTGGAAGCCTGGGTAACACAGCAGGATTTCGAGGGTGCTCCTGGCGGCAGGATCCCTTTCTCGGATTAGGGCCAGATCGGCTCGCATGGCCCGGAAGACGTCGCTGACGGATCGCATCAGACGGCCAGAAGGCCGATTTCCTTGCGCAACTGATCGATGGTGGCACTGCCCAGGTAGCTCTGCGCGCAGTGCACAACGGGAAGCCGCATCAATTGCGCACGGTTTTGTCGCAGCGTTTGCTCCACCAAGGGCAGGCTGGGTCGATCGCACAACACATGGCTGGCGGCTCGCAGCAGGGCAAGCAACCGACTGCCCGTGTCGGGATTGGCTGTCATCACCAAGAGTTCGTTCCCCCGCATGGAGTGCAGGATCACCTCTGCGGCCCGCAGGATGCCGGGACTGATGCTCACCAAACCCACACAGCTGCCGGCTCGCAGCTCCTTGAGCAGGTCGAGCTCATGCCGGAAGTCGTTCAGATCGACAGGCACGGCCCGAATGCCGTGGCGTTGGGCGATCTCCTCAACGGGTTGCAGAAAATAGCGGCTGGTGACCACGGTGCCTTTGCTGGAATTTTCCAATACCGCTTCCAGTTCCTCCATTGGAACGACCTCCACAGGCACTTCCAAATTGGGGATGAGCTCCTCGGCGATCAACATGGAGGCACCAATATCCTCCCGCGGCGTGCTGACCAACACCCTCGCGCCGCAGCGGAGTCGCCAATCAACCTCGCGTGTGAGCAGATCCCGCGCCTGCTGAAGGGTGCAGCCTGCATTGAGCAGTCCGTCGATGCTTTGCCGCACCACCCGGTCAATGTCCGGCAGCGTCTTCGTGCGAAGCCCTGGTGGTGGTTTGAGCTCCTTGGGCTTCTGCTGATCGCGAACATAGATGCCAGAGCCAGCCATCGCCTCCACCACGCCATCGGTCTCCAATTGCCTGTAGACCTTGCTGATGGTGTTCCGGTGCAAGCCCGTCTGCATGGCCAGTTGGCGTGTGCTGGGCAAGCGGTGACCGGGTGGGTAGTGCCTTGCGGCGATGGCGAAGCAAATCTGGTTGTAGAGCTGGGTGGAGGCGGGAATATCGCTTTCCTGCTGGATGTGGAAGCGCACGCGGCTTAAGCCATGGATCTGGCGGCCACCCTAAGGAGCTTTTGCCTCCGTGACAATTCCCCCCCTGGCATAGCACCATGTGCCGGTTGCTTGCGGGTCATGGAGAAATCTGGGTGGACCGTCTTCTCTGAAGCCTCTCCCGCTGGTCCCATCACGGCCGGATGGGCGACGTTGGCCCCCGAACGGCCCGGGGAGGTCCCCCTGCGCAGTTGGTGGGCGCGGCCCCAGCAAGGCCCTCTCCGGGGGGCTCTGGTGGTGTTGCCAGAGATCTTCGGTGTCAACCCCTGGGTGCGCAGCATCGCCGACCGCCTGGCGGGGTTGGGTTACGGGGCTTTGGCCATCCCCCTGTTTGCGAGAACGGCACCGGATCTGTGCCTGGGGTATGGCCCAGAGCAGGTTCAGGAGGGTCGCTCCCACAAGGACCGCACCACCGCCTCCACTCTCCTGCTTGACGTGGCCCGGGCCCAGCGGTGGCTGGCCGCGCAGGCGGCTGAGGGCAGGCCCTTGGCCGTGGGTTGCATGGGCTTTTGCTTTGGCGGACACGTTGCGTTGTTGGCCTCCGCCTTGGAGGGCATGGCGGCGAGTTGCGCCTGTTATGGAGCCGGGGTGGCGCAGGGACGGCCCGGTGGGGGCCCACCCAGCCTGGAGGTCTTGACCCAGCCTGGTGGACGTGTGCTGCTCATTTATGGCCGCCAGGACCCCCTGGTTCCGCCTGAGGATTTGAGGGCGATCGCGATGGCGGTGGAGGCAGCCCAAGGCGGCAGCGATATCGAGCGCGTGCAGCTGCTCACCTTTGCTGCAGGGCACGGTTTCCTTTGTGAGGAGCGGGAGGATTTTCAACCCGAAGAGGCCAGGGCCGCCTGGTTGGCGATCCTGGCATTCTTTGCGAAAAACCTAAATTGAATCGGGAGGGTTCAGTCCTCGCTCGGGGGGACTGGGCCGCCTGAATCAACCGCCTTTGACGCTGTTTTGACAGGGGCTGGTTTGGCGGGCTTGGCCGGGACGGTCTTGCTGGCCGCCTGACGGCGTGGGGAGAGAAACATGATCATGTTGCGACCTTCCCGCTTGGGTGGCTGCTGAAGCTCAGCGTTGTCCTCGAGATCTTTTGCCATCCGCATCAGAAGTGCTTCGGCAAGAGCAGTGTGCTGAATTTCCCGGCCGCGGAAGATCACCGTGCACTTCACTTTGTCACCGGCCTTGAGAAAACGGCTGGCCTGGCCTATGCGCACCTGATAGTCGTGCGAGTCGATTTTGTAACGCATTTTCACCTCCTTCACCTCGGTCTGGTGGGATTTTTTCTTGGCTTCCTTGGCTTTTTTTTCTTGCTCAAACTTGTATTTGCCGTAATCCATCACCCGGCAAACGGGGGGATCGGCTTTTTCACTCACCAAGACCAGGTCAAGCTCTCGGTCTCGGGCTACTTCCAGAGCAGCCTCGCGTGTGATGACCCCGAGCTGACTGCCATCGGCATCGACGACCCGGAGGTTGGGGTAGCTGATGCGCTCATTGATGTTGGGGAGCTCCCGCACGGGAGCACGACGATCTATGCGGGGGCGGGGAGGCATTCAACAGGGCGGATTGCACTTCACCCTAAACCTTGCCGTGACGCCTGGACGGCTTTGATGGCTTGTTGCATCAGATCCTCACCCTCGAGCCAAAGGGGGTGGTGTTGTCGCCGAAACCAGGTGCGTTGCCTTTTGGCGTATTGACGGGTGCGTTGCTCCGTTCTCGCGATGGCCTGGCTTTCCTCCAGATCCCCCCGCAGCATGCGCCGGGCCTCGTCGTAGCCAATGGTGTTGAGGAGCGGGCAGCTTTCCCCATGGCGGGCGATCAGCGCAGCGGTTTCCCTCACCAGTCCGTCTTCATACATGCACAAGGTGCGCTTCTTGATGCGGAGGGGCAGGTCCGCAGGGTCCAGCCCCAGCTCCAGCACCGGCCAAGGGGGGGGGATGCGCCGTTGCTGGGAGGAGAGGGGCTGGCCCGTGGCGTAGCACACCTCCAGGGCCCGTTGGGTGCGGGAGGTGTCCGCAGGGTCGATTCGTGTGGCGGCAACGGGGTCGCAGGTGGCCAGGAGCGCGTGGCACAACGGTTGCCCCAGGGCCTTGAATTGTTCGCGGAGAGGCGGTTGGGGAGGAACGGCGGGAGGGGCCAGCCCCTGTAGCAGTCCCTGCAGGTACAGCCCACTGCCCCCGACCAGCAAGGCCATTCCGCAGCGCTGAAGCTCGGCTTGAACGGCGGCTCGCGCCAGGGGGAGGAACTCCTGCAGAGTGAAGGGGTGGTCGGGGGGCCTCAGGTCGAGCAGCTCGTGACGCACCCGCTCCTGCTCCTGGGTTGTGGGCTTGGCCGTGCCGATGTCCATGCCGATGTAGAGCTGTCGGGCGTCCACGCTGATCACCGCCAAGTTCAACGCTTCGGCCAACTCCAACGCCAGGCAGGTTTTGCCGCTGGCAGTGGGACCCATCAGAGCGATGACAAGGGGGGACTGGCCGGCCCCAGGGGGCGGTGGAGGGAAAGTCGAGCTCATGCCCAATACTCTGGGCCTGCGTAGGGCCCCTCGAGCGGCAGTGGGTTGCAAGGGGAATTCCACCCTCTGCGGAAACGCCTCTGTAGAGGGGCTGGCTGGCGCGAGGAAGGGCCAATGGTAAATTGGGCTGCACAAGCCAGCCGATTTTCGTTCACGCCTTTTTTATGGCGTTTCTGCGGCCCACTCTGGCGGTCGTTTTTGCCTGTCTTTACGCTCCCTCACCCCATCTGAGACCCGCCTTCGCATGAGCGACGCTTCGCGAGTCCAATCTGCCTACGGCGCTGAGCAAATCCAGGTTCTGGAAGGCCTGGAGCCGGTCCGCAAGCGGCCTGGCATGTATATCGGCTCTACAGGGCCCAGGGGTCTCCACCACCTCGTTTACGAGGTGGTGGATAACTCTGTCGATGAGGCCCTTGCCGGGCATTGCGACGAAATTTTGGTGATCCTTCATGCGGATGGATCCGCCAGCGTTGCCGATAACGGCCGTGGAATCCCGACAGACATCCATCCCCGCACAGGGAAAAGTGCCTTGGAGACGGTGCTCACCGTCCTGCATGCAGGAGGCAAATTTGGCTCTGGCGGTTACAAAGTCTCCGGGGGCCTCCACGGGGTGGGGATCTCCGTGGTTAATGCCCTCAGCGAGTGGGTGGAGGTGACCGTTCTTCGCCAAGGAAAGGAGCACAACCAACGCTTTGAACGGGGTGTGCCCATTGGTTCCCTGGTGGCCAAACCGGCTGAGGATCCTGAGCAAACAGGCACCCGTGTGCGCTTCCTGCCGGACGTGGAGATTTTCACCGGTGGCATTGAATTTGACTACCAAACCCTGGCTGCCCGCCTGCGGGAATTGGCCTATTTGAATGGTGGGGTGCGCATCGTCTTTCGCGATGAGCGCCCTGATGAAGCTGTGCATGAAGAGATCTATCACTACGAGGGGGGCATCAAGGAGTATGTGGCTTACATGAATGCGGAGAAAGATCCTCTGCATCCAGAGATTATTTATGTTGATGCGGAGAAAGATAATGTTCAGGTAGAGGCTGCTTTGCAGTGGTGCGTTGATGCCTACTCGGACAATATTTTTGGCTTTGCCAACAATATCCGCACGGTGGATGGAGGGACCCATATCGAAGGATTGAAAACCGTTCTCACCCGCACACTCAATGCCTTTGCCAAGAAGCGGGGCAAGCGCAAAGAGAGTGATGGAAATCTTGCCGGCGAGAACATCCGTGAGGGGTTGACAGCCGTTCTCTCCGTAAAGGTGCCCGATCCGGAATTCGAAGGGCAAACAAAAACCAAGCTTGGCAACACTGAAGTTAGGGGAATTGTCGATACTCTGGTCGGCGAAGCCTTGGCTGAATATTTAGAGTTTCACCCATCGGTTATTGATCTTATTCTGGAAAAGGCAATCCAGGCTTTCAACGCTGCTGAAGCGGCACGTCGGGCCAGGGAATTAGTCCGCCGCAAATCAGTTCTCGAGAGCTCTACTCTTCCAGGGAAATTGGCCGATTGCAGTTCGCGGGATCCAGGCGATTCCGAAATTTATATCGTTGAGGGTGACTCCGCTGGTGGTTCAGCGAAGCAGGGTCGAGACAGGCGCTTTCAGGCCATTTTGCCACTGCGGGGTAAAATTCTAAACATTGAGAAAACGGATGATTCAAAAATCTATAAGAATTCTGAAATACAGGCCCTCATTACTGCTCTAGGACTGGGGATTAAAGGTGAAGAATTCGATGAAAAAAACTTGCGCTATCACCGCATCGTCATCATGACTGATGCTGACGTCGATGGCGCCCACATCCGCACCTTGCTGCTGACCTTTTTCTATCGCTATCAGAGGGCTTTGGTCGAAGGGGGGTACATTTACATCGCATGTCCACCTCTTTACAAGGTGGAAAGGGGCAAAAAGCATGCCTACTGTTACAACGAAATTGACCTGAGAAAAACGTTGGAATCCTATGGTGAAAAAGCGAATTACACCATCCAGCGCTTCAAAGGTCTCGGCGAAATGATGCCTCAACAGCTCTGGGAGACCACAATGGATCCCTCGACTCGGATGATGAAACGCGTGGAAATTGAAGATGCGGCCGAAGCGGATCGAATTTTCACCATTCTCATGGGTGACAAAGTCGCGCCCCGCCGTGAATTCATCGAGGCGCACAGCGCTGAACTCGACTTCGCCCAATTGGATATCTGATGCCGTTCTCGCTGTCTCGCCCCTGCCACGCTCTGCTGCCCTGGGCCGCCCTTTTGGGTTTCGCCCTGTTTGCGCCAGCGGCTCTGCCCGCTGGAGGAGCGGAAAGGCGCCTGCCGGAGCTGAGACGTCGAGAATCACCCGAAGAGCCCCTCCTCAATCTCAACCCTTGCACCCTTCGCTCTTCACCGCGCTGTCAGGCCCCGGCTCTGGCTCACCTGGAGCCCGGCATTCCGATGCGGGTGTTGAGAGCTTGGCTTGAGCCGGGAGGTCGCCGCTGGTTGCAAGTGGCCACGGCCGGCTCCGCAGGTCGGGAGACCCGGGGCTGGGTTTTGGGCTGACGCATCGCCCCACCCCATACAATCCATGCTGTCGGCAGGCAGGGACATGAGCGAAGTGTCCGGCGGCGCTGAAGTCCTCGTTCAGCATCTGCAGCTATTGCTCGAGGCTGGCAACTACGACGGCGCCAAGGTGTTGCTGAAGCCCGTGCAGCCCGTGGATGGCGCTGAGGCCATTGGCAACCTCCCCACAACGCTGCAGGCCCTGGCCTTTCGACTCCTGCCTAAAGATGAAGCGATTGAGGTGTATGAATACCTCGAACCCGCCGTGCAGCAGAGCTTGCTCGAGCGCTTGCGATCCGGAGAGGTGCTGGAGTTGGTGGAGGAAATGTCCCCCGACGATCGGGTGCGACTGTTTGATGAGTTGCCCGCCAAGGTGGTTAGGCGCTTGCTGGCTGAGTTAAGCCCGGCAGAACGGCGGATCACGGCCCAGATGCTCGGCTACGAGAGCGGAACGGCTGGTCGGCTGATGACCACCCAATTCATCGATCTCAAGGAGTTTCATCGGGCGAGTCAAGCCCTTGAAATTGTGCGGCGCCGGGCACGGGACACGGAAACGATTTACAGCTTGTACGTCACAGACGCGTCTCGCCACCTCACGGGCATTCTCTCCCTGCGGGATCTGGTGACCGCGGACCCGGAGGAGCGCCTGGGGGACGTGATGACACGCGAAGTGGTGAGCGTGACCACGGATACGGACCAAGAGGAGGTGGCTCGACTCATCCAGCGTTACGACTTTCTGGCGGTGCCCGTGGTGGATCGCGAGCAACGTCTTGTGGGCATTGTCACGGTGGACGATGTGATTGACGTGATTCAACAGGAGGCCACCCGCGACATCTATGCCGCCGGGGCCCTGCAAGCGGGCGATGAAGACGATTACTTCCAGAGCAACCTGTTTACGGTGGCCCGCAGGCGGGTGGTGTGGCTGCTTGTGCTGCTTTTGGCGAACACCGGCACGTCTGCCGTGATCGCCTCTGAAGATGCCGTTCTCAAAAGGGTCGTGGTCCTGGCAGCCTTCATCCCTCTGCTCATCGGGACGGGGGGCAACGTTGGGGCCCAAAGCTCCACCGTGGTCATCCGAGGGCTGAGCACCCAGCGCATCCAGTCCCTCGGTCCAGGGCTGGCCGTGGGGAGGGAGGCGGTGGCCGGTGCTCTGCTGGGGCTGTTGATGATGTTTGTGGTGGTGCCCTGGGCGGGATACGTGTCGCACAATTGGGTGGTGGCCTGGGCTGCAGGAATCAGCCTGCTGGGGATCACCACCCTGGCGGCCACGGCAGGGGCCGCGCTCCCCCTGTTGTTCCATCACTTCGGGCTCGATCCAGCCTTGATGTCGGCCCCTTTCATCGCCACCGCAACGGATGTGGCTGGTGTGTTCATTTATCTCCAGACCGCCTCCTGGTTGCTGGAGCGCTTTGGCGACGCCTGAAGCCCGGCTGGATCACGCTGGCAGGGCGGCCAGATGAGAGACATTTACACTTCGTTAGGTTAGGCTTTACAGATCGTTAGGTCCAGGCCCATGGTCGTCCTCTCTCCTCTCGATCTCCCCACCGCTGACCTCACCCCGGCCCCCGTTTCCGTGACGACGGTCCGCGAGTTGCCATCGATGGATGCGGATCTCGTGCGCTCCTACCTGCGCGACATCGGCCGAGTGCCGCTGCTGACGCACGAGCAGGAGATCACCTTGGGTCGTCAAGTGCAGGAGCTGGTGGCTTTGGAGGAATTGGAGGCGGAGCTGACGTTGCGCTCCGGGGGTGAGCGTCCCAGCCAGGAGCAGCTGGCTGTGGAGGCGGGTTTGACGGTGCCGTTGCTGAAGCGTCGCCTGCAGGTGGGTCGTCGGGCGAAGGAGCGGATGGTGGCAGCGAACCTGCGGCTGG
>JBEGQC010000007.1:0-197645 GCA_041181185.1 Cyanobacteriota bacterium
TCAAAGATTTCTTTAACGGAATCGGCTGAGTTATCGACGATGTAGATGTCGCTGCCATCGCCACCATCCATGGTGTCAATGCCGAGTCCCCCATCGAGGGTGTCGTTGCCGTTGAGGCCAAAGAGAGTGTCGTTGCCAGCGCCACCTGAGAGGGAGTTGTTCTCGGCGTTGCCGGTGATGGAGTCGGCAAAGGAACTGCCGATGACGTTTTCAAACTGGCTGACCGTGAAGGTCAGGGGAAGGGGAGCTATGGAGCCAGAGACGGTGACCAGACCTGTGTTGAGGTTGGTGATGGTGCCGGTTGCAGGAGCGAAGGCACCGCTGTGATCGACGGTGTCACCGAGGAGGCTGCTGCCGACGATGGTTTCAATGCTGATCAGGGTATCGGTGCCAGAGGCGCCTTTGTTGAGGACACCAAAGGCACCGAGGGTGACGACATTGCCAAGGGAGCTGTAGTTGGCGGTGTCGGAGCCGAGGCCGCCGTTGATGGTGTCAAAGCCAGCGGTGCCAAAGAAGATGTTGGCTGCGGTGTTGCCGATGAGGACATTGCTTTTGGCATTGCCCGTGGCATTGATGGCTGCAGAGCCTGTGAGGGTGAGATTTTCGATGCCAAACCCTTGGTTGCCAAAGCTGCCAGGGGAGAGGGAGTAGGTGGCGGAGGAGAGGACGGTGTCAACGCCGCCGAGGGAATCGTCAAAGATTTCTTTAACGGAATCGGCTGAGTTATCGACGATGTAGATGTCGCTGCCATCGCCACCATCCATGGTGTCAATGCCGAGCCCCCCATCGAGGGTGTCGTTGCCGTTGAGGCCAAAGAGAGTGTCGTTGCCAGCGCCACCTGAGAGGGAGTTGTTCTCGGCGTTGCCGGTGATGGAGTCGGCAAAGGAACTGCCGATGACGTTTTCAAACTGGCTGACCGTGAAGGTCAGGGGAAGGGGAGCTATGGAGCCAGAGACGGTGACCAGACCTGTGTTGAGGTTGGTGATGGTGCCGGTTGCAGGAGCGAAGGCACCGCTGTGATCGACGGTGTCACCGAGGAGGCTGCTGCCGACGATGGTTTCAATGCTGATCAGGGTATCGGTGCCAGAGGCGCCTTTGTTGAGGACACCAAAGGCACCGAGGGTGACGACATTGCCAAGGGAGCTGTAGTTGGCGGTGTCGGAGCCGAGGCCGCCGTTGATGGTGTCAAAGCCAGCGGTGCCAAAGAAGATGTTGGCTGCGGTGTTGCCGATGAGGACATTGCTTTTGGCATTGCCCGTGGCGTTGATGCTGGAGGACCCTGTGAGGGTGAGATTTTCGATGCCAAACCCTTGGTTGCCAAAGCTGCCAGGGGAGAGGGAGTAGGTGACAGAGGAGAGAACGGTATCGACGCCCCCGAGAGCGTCATCAAAGCTCTCCCTGACAATGTCCCCTGGGTTATCAACAATATAGAAGTCGCTTCCATCCCCGGCGTTCATTGTGTCTGCCCCACCCCCCCCATCCACAGTGTCAGTTCCGGAGGTGGGGAAGCCACTTACCCCCGGGGAGGATGAGAAGGGGCCGATGACGTCGTTAAAGAGGGTGCCAATGACGTTTGCCATGAAAATGAATCAATGTTTGTTTGCAACTAAACGTCATACCGATCCCTTGCGCATGTTCTCTCTGCAAGAGAACAGCCTGATTAAGGGCGAGTGTGACCTGGCGCTGTGTTGCGTGCATAAAAAATAACATGGAGTTGAATTTTTCTTGCGTTTTCAAAAACCAGATTTTGAATTGATTGTTGTGATCCTGATCACATCCTTACCAAAATTCTGTGCTAGAGCTTCGCAATGCCTTGTGTGTTCCGGGGGGCCTCACTGGATCCTTCCGGTTCCGGTGCGCACGGAGGAGCCTTGCTCCGTCGCCCGCACTTCAATTCCGGCGCGAATGCGCTCTTTGAGGGCGCCGACGTGGCTGATGATTCCGATCATTCTTCCGCCTTCCCGCAGCCGGTCGAGCTCATCCATGGCCAGTTGGAGGTTGTCTGGATCGAGGCTGCCGAACCCCTCATCGATGAACAGGGCCTCCAGGTGGATTCCCCCCGAGCGGGCTTCCACGGCGTCCGCCACCGCAAGGGCCAGGGCCAGCGACGCTTGGAAGGTTTCTCCTCCCGAGAGACTGTTCACCTCCCGTTCCTCCCCGGTGTAGGCATCCAGCACCCTCAGTCCCAGCCCCGCCTGCCGTCCGCCCCGTCCCCCTTCGTCGCTCAGCCGCAGCTGGTAGCGCCCGGAGGTCATCAGATCGAGCCGCTGGTTGGCGTAGCCGCAGATCTCCTCGAGGTAGGCCGAGAGCACCCAGCGTTGCAGAGAAATGTAGGGGGGGGCTTTGCCCAGGCAGCGATCGCTGACGGCCTTCAGCAATTCGGCATCCTCTTGCAGGCGGTGGGCTACCTCCTCGACTGACCTGTGTTCCGCCGCGAGCCTGGCGATGTCCTGTTGGCTGCCCCTGGCCTCGCTGAGCCGCTCAAGGGCCTTCAGCCGAGCCGCATCAGCTGCTGCTAGAGCCGTTTCAGCCTGGGCGACATCGGGAGGGTGTTCGGACAGCTCCGCGAATTCCGCCGAGCTCAACACCCCTCGCAGTTGGATCACCTCTTTTTCATAGGCTTGGATCCGCTCAGCCATGCGTTGACGCAGGGCCGGCTCTTCGAGGGCAGCCTCCACGGCCTGCCCATCGGCAAAGGCTGAATCGGCGAGATCCTGTTTCAGCCTGGCGGAGGCTTCCTCCAGGCGGCTCAGGGCCATGCCTTGGTCTTGGCAGCTGGAGTTCAGCTCCTTCAGGGCAATCTCCAGGGGCTCAAACGCCTCCAACACCGCCCGGGGATGGATGCCCAGCCCCAACTCCTGATCGATCTCCGCCTGGAGCGCAGCGGCCCGAGCATCGGCGTCCTTGACGGCGGTTTGCAGCAGGGCCAATTGGGTGGTGGCGGCTTGCTGGCCCTCCGCAGCCTGCTTGAGCGTTTGCTCGTGCGCTGTGATCGCCTGCTCCAACGCCTCCACGGTTTTGGCTTTGGCCCTCGCGGTTTCGAAGGCGGCGAGGGCTTCCCTGGCGACTTCCAGCGCTGCTTCTGGCGTCATCGCCGCAGGGCCGGCTTTCTCGATCAGCGCCTGTCGCTCGGCCCTGGCTGCCGCGACGGCCGTGGCTGCCTCCCGTGCTGCGTGGCTGGCAGCGTTCACCTCTTGCTCGGCGGCGTTGATCTCCCCCTCCCCGATCGATGGCCCATCGGACCGGGTGGGTGACGGATGGGACGTTGCCCCGCAGACGGGGCAGGGATGGCCTGCCACCAACCCCTTCGCCAGCTGGGCCGCCATCCCCGTGATCTGTTGATGGCGGAGTTCAAGCAGGGCAGCCGTTCTGCTGTTGAGCAAGGCTTCCGAACGGAGTTGGGCGGCGATTGCCTCCCTCTCTTTGCACTCGGCTGGGCCGATCGCCGCCGCTGCCCGGGCCTGCCGTTGGGCCTCCTCTGCGGCTCGCTGCAAGCCGTTGAGCTGATCCCGTGCTGTGCGAGCTTGGTGGCAGGCTTCGATGGCGGCCTGCCGCTCCCGTTGCCGGGTCTCGATGGTGGCCTGGGTTTGGGCCAGGCTGGCGGCCATCCTTTGGACCTGCACGGCCCACTCCCGGGCTTTGCTCCGCTCGCTGTCAGCGTCTTTGGCCTTGTGCAGCAGCGCCCCCACTTCCGCCCGCCGGGCGGCCAGCGCACTGGTGGCGCCACTGAGCTCTCCCGAGCCGGGCATCGTCTTCAGATCGAGAAGCGCCACCGCCTGCGGCAGGGCCTCAGCGCCGTTGCGGGCCCGAATGGCCTGGCGCAGCTGGGATTGGATCCGCTCCTGCAGGGTCGTGAAAGCTTCGCGGGCGGCGCGTTCGGCCTCCAGGCTGGGCCGCAGGGCTTCCGCCCGCTCCGCCGCTTTCCAGCGCTGGCGAAACTCCTCCACCACGTTGGCTTTGGCCTCCAGCTCCGCCAATCTGGCGGCGGCGCTGGCCCGGCGGCTCCAGCGATCTTGCTGCAAATCGGTCTCCTTTTTCAACCGCTGGGCCGTTTCCAGGGCCGCTGTGGTGTGCTGGAGGCGGATGGCGGCCTCATCGCAGACCAGCTGGATATGCCGCTCCATCGCATCGAGGGCGGCCTGATCCGCGGGCAGGCCGCCCGGGTCCTCTTCGCTTTGGTATGGGCTCCATTCCTGTGCCGCCTGCTGGCGCAACACCTCCTGGCCTCGACATGCCTCCGCCAGTGCTTGGCGAGCTTCACGGGTTTGCTCATCGAGCCACTGCCCGGCCCGTTCAAACACCACCGTGTTGAAGAGGGTTTTGAGGAGGCTTTCGCGCTCTTCGGGGCGGGCGCGCAACACCTCGGCGAATTTCCCCTGGGGCAGCAGGATCACCTGGCGAAATTGCGTCGCATTCAGTCCCACCAGCCGCTCCACCTCCCGGCTCACCTCCATGCTGCGGCTGGCAAGGGGCAGCTTTTGCTGCTCATGGACTCGAAACAGAACCGCCGTGGGGGGTTTCTCGGTCATGCCGCCTCCGCGGCTTTTCGGGGCGCTGTAGGCCGGGCAGCGCTCCACCGCGTAGCGCAGGCCACCGGAGGAAAACTCCAGGCTCACCCGCGGCACGGCGCTTGGAGCGGCGTGATCGGATTTCAACCCCTTCACATTGCGGTCCCCCGACACTTCGCCATAGAGGGCGAAGCAGAGCGCATCGAGCAGGAAGGTTTTGCCGGCGCCGGTGCTGCCGTGAATCAAAAACAGCCCCTCCTGACTCAAGGCATCGAAGCTGATCGCGAGCGGGTCGGCGTAGGGGCCGAAGGCCTCGATGCGCAGGAGATGGGGCCTCATCGCTCCTCGCCCTGGCGAGCGGCTTGCAAGGCCTCGCGCAGCAGCTTCGCTTCGGCCGGGTTGGCCACGCGCCCCTGCTGATCACGAAAGAAGGCTGCCGTTAGATCCAGTGGGGAGGAGGCCTGCCGCACCTGCTCGTGGCGGGCACTCAGGGAGGAGCGATCCAGAGCTGGCGGCTGGTGGCGCAGCTCAGCGATGTGGGGGAAGCGGCGCTGCAGCCGGGCCTTGGCCTGCAGTGGCAAGGCCTCATCGGTGAGGATCACCCGCACCTTGGCGGCTTCGGCGCTCTGCAACTCTGGATCGGCGAGCAGGCGCTCGATCGGGCCTTCGATGGTTTGCAGGGGTCGCCCCACCTGGAGAGGCACCTGCTCCACCGTCGGATCGCCCGTGGGGCTGAGCTCGATGAGGCGCACCGATTTGCGGTGCCGCTCTTCAGAGAAGGAGTAGGGCAGGGGGGAGCCGCAGTAGGCCAGCCGGGGGCCATCCAGCTCTTGGCAGCGGTGCAGATGGCCCAGAGCCACCAGATCAAAGCCGGCGAAAGCCTCCACACTCACCCGATCCACATTGCCCACCGTGAGCTCCCGCTCCGATTCGCAGCTGTCGCCCCCCGCCACGAAGGTGTGGGCGAGCAGCACCGAGCGGTGTTGGGGGCGGCTTTGCAGATCCCGGCGGATGCGCGCCAGGGCCAGCCTGGTGACATCTTCGTGGCGCAGGCGGTGGGTTGGGGAGGTGATGGCTCCATCGGGTTGGGTTGCCCCGCGGGGCGCGGCAGAGTCGGCAAGGGAGGGACCATCCACTGTGGGATCCAAATAGGGCAGGGGATAGATCGCCACCGGAGAACCCCCCAGCCGCGGGGTCACCACCACCGGTTCAGCGGAGCGACCCACATCGCCTCGGATGGACACCCCGAGGGAGGAGAGCAGGGGGTCGTAGACCGAAACGCGCACATGGGAATCATGGTTGCCGGCGATGGCGATCACCGCCGCGCCATTGCCCCGCAGCTGGGCGAGCGTGTCATTGAACAGCTGCACGGCTTCGGCCGGCGGGATGGCCCGGTCGTAGATGTCGCCGGCGATCAGCACGGCATCCACCGCCCCTTCCCGCGCCAGCTCCACGATGCGCGCCATGGCCTGCTCCTGCTCCTCGAGCAGGGAGGCCCCATGGAAGGAGCGGCCCAGGTGCCAATCCGAGGTGTGCAGGAGACGCATCAGGGGCCCACGGCCTCAGCCATCCGAGCCACCTGCACGATCGGCCCCACATCATGCACGCGCAACACCGCAGCGCCGCGACTCACCGCCAGGGCGCAAACCGCCGCCGTCCCCCACAGCCTGGCGCGCGGGCGGGGTTCGTCGAGCACGGCGCCGATGAAGCGTTTGCGGGAGGGGCCAACGAGCAACGGGAAGCCCGGGGCACACAGCTCGCCCAGGCGGCGCAGGAGCTCGAGGTTTTGTGAGGTGGTTTTGGCAAAGCCCAGGCCCGGATCCCAAAGGATCTGCTCGGGGCGGACGCCAGCGGCCAGGGCCTGCTCCGTGGCGGCCTGGAGTCCATCGCGGACCTCTGCCACCACATCGGCGTAGGTGGCGTGTTGATCCATCGAACGGCTGTCGCCGCGGCTGTGCATCAGCACATAGGGGCATCCAGCCGCCGCGATCAGGGCCGGCATCGCCGGATCCCGCAGGCTGCCCCGGGGGGCCTCGGCGGTGCGGTTGGCGCCGCGCACATCGTTGATCCAATCGGCACCAGCGCCCAGGGCCGCCTCGGCGACCGAGGCATGAAAGGTGTCGACGGAGAGCACCGCCTTGGGATGGGCCGCTCGAATGGCGCGCAGGGCTGGCAGAAGCCGTTCCCGTTCGCCAGCGGCTCCCACCTCCTCGGCTCCTGGCCGGGTGCTCTGGGCGCCGAGGTCAAGCACGGCCGCCCCCTGGCGCAGCAGGCGGCCGGCTTGCCGCACGGCAGCCGCCACGGTGGTGAGTCGGCCGCCGTCGCTGAAGGAATCCGGAGTGAGGTTGAGCACGCCCATCACGGCGATGGGTCCCGCCGGCTGCAGCGGTGGTGGCCACGATGATGGAACGGCGGACAAAGCGGAGGGGTGGTCGCATCTGGCACGAGCCATTCTCTCTGTTGGACTCTGCCGCTGCTTGCCCCAGCGGGTCAGGGCGCCTGGCGGGGCTGAGGCAGGGAGGCAGGGCGAGCCGTCTTCCAGGTGAAACGGTCGACGCTGACGAAGTTGAAGATGGAGCCCGCACCAGTTCCAACCAAACCGGCCAAGATGTAATGCGCGCCAAATTTGTAGACCAGTTGGGCGGCGGCCAAGTTAAACAGAGCGCCGATGCTGCAGGCGAGACAAAAACTCAACAGACCGCGGAACCAGGCTCTGCCACGCAGGCGTTTCTCACGAAAGGTGATGATGTTATTGAGGGAAAAGTTGGACGTCATCGCAACGAGCACGGATGCCGTCTGCCCAAGCAAAAAGGGCAGATTCAGGCTGCGGTGGAAGAAGGCTAAGGTTGCGATTTGCAGGAGAACGCCGGAGAGGCCAACGCCTGAGAAGAGGATGAAACGCTTCTGAACAACTGAAAGGAGTGGCGGTGACTTGATCGTATTTCTATTGGAAGTGGCCATGGAACAGATCACTTCCCAGCGCGTTGATGGCCAAGTATCGACCAGCACGAAACGGTTCTCTCCGGCCAATGTTGCCAGTTCGGTAAGAGTTCACCGTCGCCTGAGGCGGCTGGGCCCTGCTTCACCTGTGCGGTGCGCACACCAATTCTTGACACCTAACCACAGCTCCTCTGCCCCCTCCCCCCATCAGCCGGGTGGGGCGGTGCAGCGATCGCTGCAAGGTTCTGTTCGTGCCGCACGCTGCGATCTCAACGGGCCGCCTACCGTCCGCTCCCTGCACCGCCCCGGCCCTGTGATCGGGTCGTTCCGCCCGCCCCCGTGACCGCCGCTCCCCCCGAGATCCCCAATTCTGATGCTGAGCCCAGGCAGGAGCGGATCCTGGCCTTGGGCAGCGCCCTCCTGGAGCGGGCCCGTGCCCAGGCTGGCGGCCTGCTGAGCGGTCGGTTCTACAGCGACGCGCTGATGCAGTGGGCTCTGAAGGATCCGGCGTTCAAGGTGCGGCTCTTCCGCTTTGTCGACGCCTATCCCTCCCTGCGCACCCCCGACGAGGTGTTGGATCATCTGCAGGATGAATTGCAGCAGGGGGGAGGGACGATCCCGCCCGTGTTCAGCGCGGCCCTGGCCGCGGGGCGGCTGGCGAAGGGCCCTGCGGCGGCCACCATCGCCGCCCAGATCACGGCCATGGCCCAAACCTTCATCGCTGGCGCAGACCTCAAGGAGGCCCTGCCGCGGCTGCGGCGGCTGTGGGACCAGGGCCAGGCCTGCTGTTTGGATCTGCTCGGGGAAGCCTGCCTGGGCGCTGAGGAGGCCGATGCCTTCGCCGCCCACTATCGATCGGTGATCGACGAGCTGCCGGCTCGTTTGGCGGCCTGGCCCGCCAATCCCCGGCTGGAGCACGACCACCTGGGCCCGCTCCCCCGCGCCCAGGTGGCGATCAAGGTGTCGGCCCTGTGCCCCCGCTTCGATCCGATCGCGCCAGAGGTGGCGCTGGGCGACGCCATGGCCCGCTTGCTCCCAGTGTTGGAAAGCGCCCGCGATCGGGGCGTGTCGGTGCTCTTCGACATGGAGCAACGCAGCGTGCAGCCCCTCACGCTGGAGCTCTTTCGCCGCTGCGTCAGCCGCATCGAAGGCTGTTTCGGGGTGGCGCTTCAGGCCTATCTGCGCAGCGCCGAAACCGATGCCCGCGCCCTGGCGCAATGGGCGCAACGGGAGCGCAAGTTGATCACGGTGCGGCTGGTGAAGGGGGCCTATTGGGACGCGGAAACGGTGGCGGCGGAGTGGAACGGCTGGCCCTCACCGGTGTGGGGGCGCAAGGGGCACACCGACGGGGCCTATGAGCGGATCACCGCTCTGCTGCTGGCCGCCACCCCCCGGGCCGGCCAGGAGCCGATCGGGGTGAAGCTGGCCCTGGGCACCCACAACCTGCGCTCCATCAGTGCCGCTCTGGTGATGGCCGAGGAGCTGGGCCTGCCGCCGGAGGCGTTGGAAGTGCAGATGCTCCATGGCATGGCGGATGCCCTCAAGCCGGCCCTGGTGGAGCGGGGGGTGAGGCTGCGCGATTACGTGCCGGTGGGGGAGTTGATCCCCGGGATGGCCTATTTCGTGCGCCGGCTCCTGGAGAACACCAGCAATGAGAGCTGGTTGCGGGCGGGTTCGTTTGGGGAGAAAAGCGCCGCCGAGCTACTGCAGGCCCCGCCGGCGCCCCCCGAGGCCGCCGCGGAGCTGGATCGAGCCGCCCAAGCCCGCCACCACCAGCTCTCGCCCGCGGTGGCGGGCCTCGGCGACGAGCTGCCCTTTCTGAATGTCCCCCTGCGCGATTTCAGCGACCCCCAGCAGCGGGAAGCCTTCGCCGCTGCGGTGGCCGGCGTTGAGTGGCCCCGCCACGCGAACGACGCCACCCCCGAGCAGGCGGCCCAGCTGGTGGGGTTGGCGGCGGCGGCGCAGGATGCGTGGGGAGAGGCGGAGCCTCGGCTGCGGGCCCAGGTGTTGCTCACGGCGGCCGAGCGCATGGAGGCCGAGCGAGATGCTCTGGCGGCGCTGTTGATCGTGGAGGCGGGCAAAACCTGGCGGGAGGCCGATGGAGAGGTGGCGGAAGCCATCGATTTCTGCCGATTCTATGCCCGCTGCGCGGTGCCGCTGTTTGAGCGGCGGCGGCTGGGGCGCTTCAGCGGCGAGGTGGATGAGCTGTGGCATGAGCCCCGGGGGGTGGCGGTGGTGATCGCCCCGTGGAACTTCCCCTTGGCGATCCTCTGCGGCATGGCCACCGCCGCGCTGGTGACGGGCAACACGGTGGTGATGAAGCCAGCGGCCCAAACCCTGGCCATCGCCCATCGGCTGCACCAGATCCTGCGGCAGGCCCTGGCGGCCCATGGGGCCTCGGTGGAGGCGCTGCAGCTCTGCACCGGTCCTGGCGGCAGCACCGGCGCGGCCCTGGTGGCCGATCCGCGGGTGGCGGTGATCGCCTTCACCGGCAGCCAGGAGGTGGGGCTGGCATTGGTGGAGCGGGCCGGCTTCACCAATGCCAGCCAGCCGCACCTGAAGCAGGTGGTGTGCGAGATGGGCGGCAAAAACGCCCTGATCATTGATACAAGCGCCGATCTGGATGAGGCGGTGGCGGCGGTGCGCGCCAGCGCCTTCGGCTACCAGGGCCAAAAGTGCTCGGCCTGCTCCCGGCTGATCGTGGTGGATCGCCAGGGGCCCCAGGGGCCTGCGATCAGCGCGGTGGTGCGGCGTTTGGTGCAGGCCACCCGCACCTTGAGGCTGGGAGATCCCCGCGATCCGGCCACGGATCTGGGCCCGATGATCGACGCGGCGGCGCGCGATCGCCTGCAAGCCAGGCTCCAGGCCGCCCTGGCGGAACCCGGCACGCCCCTGCGGCTGGAGCTGGCCATGGCGGTGCCGCCGGGGTTGGAGGAGGCCACGGGCCGGGCCTACCTGGGCCCCCACATTGTGTGTGGGGTGCCGCCGGAGCACCCCTTGGCCCAGGAGGAGCTGTTTGGCCCGGTGTTGGTTGTGCTCCATGCGGCCAGCTTTAAGGAGGCTCTGGCGATCGCCAATGGCTCGCCCTACCGACTCACGGCGGGGGTGTTCAGCCGGCGGCCGGCCCATTTGGAGCTGGCCCGCCGGAGGTTGCGGGTGGGCAATTTGTATCTCAACCGCGGCATCACCGGCGCCGTGGTGGGCCGCCACCCCTTTGGTGGCTTTGGCCGCTCCGGTGGCGGCAGCAAAGCCGGCGGGGCCGATTATCTGCTGCACTTCGTTTGGCCGCGCAGCTGCGCGGAAAACATCCTGCGGCGAGGATTCACGCCAGAGCTGGAGAGTTAAAGCCCATGGAACTGGTGTGGATCCTGGGCGACCAGCTCTTGCAGGAGCATCCCCTTCTTGCCAGGCCCGATCCCAATCGCTGGGTGGCGCTGATTGAGTCCCCCCCACGGGCCCGCCGCCACCGCTACCACCAGCAAAAGCTCACCCTGCTCTTTGCAGCCATGCGCCACCACGGCGCGGCCCTGGAGCGCTCGGGCCATCGGGTGCTCTACCACCGGCTGGAGGATCCCCTCCCCAGGGCCTCCGGCACTGCCCCAGCCGACCCAGACAGCGGCGCCGTGCTCGCCGCCTGGATCGCCCTGCATGGCGTGCGCGCCATCCACCTGCTGGAGCCCAACGACTTCCACACCCAAGCGGCCCTGCCGGCCTTGGCTGAGCGCCTGGGGGTGCCGATCCACACCCACCCCAGCCCGCAGTTTCTACTGCCCCGGGCTGACTTTCTGGCCTGGGCGAAGGGCCGCCGCACGGTGGTGATGGAGCAGCACTACCGGCGCATGCGCAAGCAGCTGGGGGTGTTGATGACGGAGGGCGGCGAGCCCGTGGGCGGGGTGTGGAACATGGACAGCGACAACCGCCAGACCCGTGCCCAATTCCGCAAGGCGCGCCCCGTGGTGCCTTCCCTCCCGCCCCCCACGCAGGATCGGGTGGTGCGGGAGGCGGCCGAGCAGGTGGGGCGCCTGTTTGCCGACCATCCCGGGAAGGCGGCGGATCTCTGGCTGCCTGCCACGCGGGCGGGGGCGCTGGCGTGGCTGGAGCGGTTTGTGGCGGAGCGGCTGGCGGGCTTTGGCCCCTGGGAAGATCTGATGGTGGAGGCCGAGCCCGTGCTCTTCCATTCGGTGCTCTCCCCCCTGCTCAATATCGGCCTGCTCACGCCGCTGGAATGCGTGCGGGCGGCGGAGGCGGCCTATGCGGAGGGCCGGGCGCCGCTGGCCTCGGTGGAGGGCTTCGTGCGGCAGATCGTGGGCTGGCGTGAATTCATCCACGGCATGTATTGGCGCCACATGCCGGAGTACGGCCAGGTGAACGCGCTCGATGCCCACCGCCCCCTGCCCCGTTGGGCCTACACGGGCGACACGGAGCTGCGCTGCGTGTCCCGCGCGATCGAGGACGCCCTGCGGCTGGGCTACAACCACCACATCCAGCGCTTGATGGTGCTCGGCAACTACTTTCTGCTGGGCGGCTATGCGCCCAGCGAGGTGTTGCGCTGGTATCTGGAGATGTACATCGACGCCTACGACTGGGTGATGGTGCCCAACGTGCTCGGCATGGTGCTCTACGCCGATGGCGGCTGGTTCGCCACCAAGCCCTATACCGCCGGCCCCACCTACCTCGACAAAATGGGCGACCACTGCGCCCGATGCCGCTACAACCCCAAGCTCAAAACCGGCCCCGACGCCTGCCCCTTCCAAGCCCTCTACTGGGCCTTCCAGATCCGCCATGCCGACCGCTTCCGCAGCCATCCGCGCATGGCGATGATGGTGCGCCAGGTGGATCGGATGGAAGACTCGTTACGGGAGGAGTATGTGAAGGGGGCGGAGAGGTTTTTGGAGGGGCAGGGGGTGGGCTGAGAGGAACGGTACCCTAAATTAAGTATATAGTTCTGTAGAATTCGGTTTCAAGTTGCATTCAGTTTCTAAGAAGTTATGCGAAATGTCATTGGTTTTTCCCCTTCCAGACATCCATGCTATTGAGTGAGAAAAGCTTTCCATGGCCTGACCAGCCCAAGTAATCCCCTAAGCGCCACCTTTCTATTGCACTGCTAGTTGTTTTGATAGCATGAGCTAGGCTATGATTGTGGTAGTTGCCCCATGAGACGAGTGCATCCGCCTCATATACTTCTAGCAGGAAAAAACTGCCACGAGGTTCGAGAGAATTTGCGCCACTTACTTGATCCCGAGGCCATAAAAGCAATTGATGATGATATATTTAGGAATGCCGCGGGTCTGTTTAACTTGGGATATGAGCATTTTCTATTTGCAAAGGGATTGTCCAAAAGCAAATGGAGGCAGCGAATCTCGCGATATTACTATGGAGCTTATAACGCTGTAAGAAGTATCCGACTGGTCTATAATGGTCATTATTCACAGTATTCAGATGATCACAAAAAAATTGAATGCTTTCCAGCAGACTTTCCTGAAAGAAACACCTATCTTAATCGCCTTTCAGTCTTAAGGGATGATAGAAACTTATGTGATTACGACCACACGGCTAATATATCCGACCTTGTTAATGATCCTGATGAAGCCGAAGATCTTGTAGAACAATTATTTCAGCACACCAAAGCCTATCTGATTGCACGAGGTGTGAATCTATGACTAGTAGCACTGTCGAAGAAAAGCTGCCAAGCAATGCAAAGGACCTCCTGAGTAGCTTTGAAAAAAAGACAGGACTTAGCAACCTCCGGACATCACTTCTAAATAGACCAGATGGAGACTATCTTGTGATCTATCTTGCTAATCCAACCGAGAGACTCTTCTCAATTTTAAACCAAGTCGAGAGCGAAGTTGTACAGGATTCATTTTTTTCAACAAAAGTAACATTAAAAAAGAGTGTTAGCGAGAATTTGTTGCAATCATCTGAAACTCGGCTTTTTCTAAAGTCTCTAGCTGAAAGTCTGACGGCATCGCGGTATAGTTTTCAGGAGGACTTCTTTTCTAGGTACATTACATCAGTCAGTGGTGCTGAGGATAAAATTGTAGCTGCAGCTCATCATATCGTTTACGGAAGACGCGGAGCGGGAAAATCAAGTCTCCTGCTTTATGCAATGCATCGAAGAGAGTCACCATCACGGATTTCTGTTTGGATAGACATGCAAGTCTATGCTCACAGACAAGACCTGAAAGTCGTAACAGATGTAATTCATGAGATAATTCATCAAATCATAAGCCAGACTTCTAATCCACCTTCCTCAGAGCATGTTCTAAGAGAATTAAAGTCATTAACTGGGGCAATTGATGAGCCAAGCGAACAGAATATTAGGAATCTATTTCCAGATATTAAAAGGTTATTGTCATCTGTGTCCCAGCATCTTGATGATATATTTATATTTCTAGACGACCTGCATCTTCTTGATATTTGCCTTCAGCCTAGACTCCTAGATTTCATCTATGCTTTTGCTAGGGGTAATAAGGTTTTTCTAAAGCTTTCGGCAATTGAGACATTTACGAAGCTCTGGGATCCCGGAACTAGAACAGGTTTAGAGCGCCCACACGATATTCAGCAAATCGAGCTTGACTACAACTTAACAATGACAGATAGAGCTACTACGCACATCACAAGTATTCTTAATTCTAGAGCCCTATACTGCGGCTTGCCTTCAATACACTCGTTATGTCGGGACAAAGAAGTGCTTTCCCGCCTTGTGTGGGTAGCTGCTGGAGTTCCGCGAGACGCTATCAATATTTTTAGTCAAGCTCTCAGCAAAGCATCCTTCAAGGATCAGAAAAAAGTAAATATTACGAATATTAACGAATCTGCTTCTGAACTTGTAAGCGATAAGCTTCAAGACATTGAGCTGGATTCATCTGGTTCCCTTGCCCAGGCAAATATTTTGCTGGGAAGAATCCGTGAATTCTGCGTAAAAAATAAGCGTATGAATGCATTCCTCGTCGAAGAGCTGCATGGGGACCCGGCATTCACAAATATAAAAAGGTTAATTGACTTAAGGCTGCTTCATGTAATTCATGAAGGCATTACTATTCGCGAGGCTGGGAAGAAGCACTTGGCTCTAATTCTTGACTACGGTTTTTATATAGGCATACGAGCTGCAAGAAGTGTGCAACTGTTTAATAAACAAACAACTCAAGCATCCTATGACGAATTCCGGCGATTGCCTGTCTTTACACTTGCCAACGGAGATCATCAAGCTCTTAAGAAATCTCCTGATCAGTAGTTTCATTCATTAAAGCCTAACCAAATCAAATCTCTTTTGTTGATTGGAGCATGGTGGATCTGGAACAGCGCCTCGTGATCCCTGCAAACCAACTGCCAATGGGATTGACCAATCCCGAGAAGCAAGTGATGAGAGCGATTCGACAGGGGGCCAACCTAAGACAGCTGTATCAGAAGGCAGCTCTAAGCGAGGATGTGAAGCGATCACTCAGAGCCATAAACCTTCTCCCCTCGAAAGATTGTGGATTGCTTTGGAAATGGTCTCCAATCGCATTTGTTCTATCCATTGTTGTTGGCTTTGTCAGCGCTCTGATCTTCCCACAGGTTGAGAGAACACGCTGGGGTGATGTTGTCCTCAAGCATTACTGTCAACATCACGATCCCACTGACCCCATCGTTTGTGTGGCCCTTTATGGTCACTCCGCCATGGCTGATGGAGGCCTTGACGCACTCGGGCGACTGTGTTCTAAATATTATCGGGATCACGTCTATGATTGTTGATAGGAATTTTGTGGCGCCCAGGCGCAGGATCAAGAAAGACAATCCGCGCTTTCCTCGCTCCGGCCTCTCTCCACACCAGATCTGGTGTCCAGAATCGCAAAGTGTCTTAGCCACTCGCAACCCTTAACCCTACCGAGGCGCCCCACTCATAAATACACCTCCTCCTCGGGATACCCCACTCGCTTGGCCGTGCTGCGTCCATAGAGCGCGGAGAGCAGCAGCAAGATGCCCAGCCGCCCCACAAACATCCCCACGATCAACACCAGCTGCCCCCAGCGGTTGAGCTGGCTGGTCACCCCCACATCCAGGCCCACGGTGCAAAAGGCCGACATGCAGGTGAACAACTTCTCCAAAAAACTGAAACTGCCCGCCACCGTCTCCTCCCCGCCAGCGGTGGGCCCAAGCCCCAACAGCAGCGTCATCGCCACCACAAAGAGGCCCGAGGCCACCGTCACCCCGATCGCCTTGAGGATGAGCTCGGGCGCCACCCGCCGCTTGCGAATCACCACCTCCTTGCGGTTGTCGAGCGTCGAGCGGGTGGCCCCCAGCAACAGGGCAAAGGTGGTGGTTTTGATGCCTCCCCCCGTTCCCCCCGGGCTGGCGCCGATGAACATCAGGCCGATCATCAACAGCAACCCCGCATCCGAGAGCGTTTCCAGCGAGAGGGGCACCGTGTTGAATCCCGCCGTGCGCGTGGTGATCGATTGAAAGATCGTCACCTGCAGCTTGTCCCACGGCGACAGGTTGCTGATCACTCCATCGGGTGCGAACTGTTCGGTGAACAGCAAGCCCAATGCCCCCAAGGCGATCAACAGGGCCGTGCTCCTGAGCACCAGGCGGGAGTGCAGGCTCAAATTGCGCAGCCGGTTCAAGCGAAGGCGCTTGGTCCACAGATCGTTCGTCACCCGCCAGCCGATGCCGCCGATCACGATCAGGCTGCCGATCACCCCATTCACGACAGGCTGGGAGCGATAGCCCACCAGGTTGTCGCTCCACAGGCCAAAGCCGGCGTTGTTGTAGGCGCTGATGCAGTGAAACAGCGACGCCCACAGCCGTGCGCCGCGGTTCTCGATGTCGGTGAAGCCAAAGCCGTAGAGGATCACCGTGCCCAATCCCATGATCACGGCCGCCGTGAGCAGGATCGAGTTGAACGTCGGGCCGATCCCCCCCACGCCGAATTCATCCAGCGCCCGGCCCCGATCGAGCCGATGCCGCAGACCGGAGCGCCCTTGCACAAAGCCCTGCAGAAAGGTGGTGATCGCCATCAGCCCCAACCCGCCGGTGACGATCAACCCCGCCAGCACCACCTGGCCGAGAAAGGTGAGCTCCTTGCCCACATCAATGATGGAAAGGCCCGTCACCGTGATCGCCGAGGTGACGGTGAACAGGGCCTCCCACAGCCCCACTGAATCGCTTGAGCACGCGGGCGAGGCCAGGATCACCGTGCCGACCAGGATCACCAGCAGACCCGTCACCACCGTGAACTGGGGCACGGTGAGGTGGCGCCGCCATTGATCCAGTTGGGCCAGGGAGCGGGCCAGTAGGGGAACGGAGTTCAAGACTCGGTTGGAACGCCGCTCCATATTGATGGCTGAGCCCCCGCTGAGCAGCCTCCTTGGATTCCGCCCCCTGGCAACACCACCTGGTGCTGGCCGGTGGCGGCCACACCCATGCCCTGCTGCTGCGCCACTGGGCCATGCATCCCCGCCAGCGGCCCCGGGCCACCCGCATCTCCCTGGTGAGCCGCCACAGCACCCTCTGCTACTCGGGCCTGGTGCCGTCGGTGCTCGCGGGCCTCTCCGGAGCCGAGGCCTGCCGCATCGACCTGCGCCGTCTTTGCACCCTGGCGGAGGTGGCCTTTCACCAAGCCGAAATCCTCGGCCTCGACCCTGCCGCCCGTCTGCTCCATCTCCAGGGGCGGCCCCCCTTGGGCTTTGACCGGCTCAGTTTGGATGTGGGAGCCGTCACCCAGGCGGCCCCGGGGGAGCTGGCGGTGAAACCCCTTGAACCCCTTCTGGAGTGGGCCGAGCGCTGCCCCGCCGCAGAGCCCCGCTTGCGCGGCGGTGGGGCCTCAGCGGTGGAGGTGGCCCTCGCCCTGCGCTCCCGCGGCCTGCGGCCCCAGCTGCTGCTGCGCGGTGAGCAGCTTCGTTTGGGATCAGCGGCCGCCAATCGCTTGGCTGAACGCCTGCTCGCCGAGGCGGCCATCCCCCTCCATCGCCAGGTGGGAGCCGGGCAGCCGGCGGAGTTGGCCTGTTCCGGCAGCCACGCCCCCGCCTGGCTGGCCGTCGCTGGCCTCCCCGTTGACCCCGCCAGCGGTCGCGTGCTCAGCGAACCCACCCTGCAGGTGCGCCACCACCCCCACCTCTTTGCCACGGGTGATTGCGGCCTGATCGTCTCCCATCCCCGCCCCCCCTCCGGGGTGTGGGCGGTGCGGGCGGCGCCTGTGCTGGCAGCCAATCTGCGCCGCAGCCTGGCGGATCGTCCCCTGCGGCGCTGGCGCCCCCAGCGCTGGGCGTTGCAGCTGCTCGGAGACGGTGGCTTCAAGGGGGGTCAACCCCGGGCCCTGGCCTTCTGGGGGCCCTGGGCCCTGGGGCCGGCCGCCTGGCTCTGGCGCTGGAAGCACCACTTGGACCAACGCTTCATGGCTGGTTTCAGCGAGCTCCAGCCCATGGCCGCCCCCACCCCTGGCCAACCTCACACCGCCATGGCGTGCCGGGGGTGCGCCGCCAAGCTGCCGGCCCGCCCCCTGCGCGCCGCCCTGGCCCGCCTGGCCACTCCACAAGGCGCCCCCGCTCCTGCGGCGGAGGATGCCCCCCTGCTGCGGGAGTTGCCCACCGGCGAACGGTTGCTGCAGAGCGTGGATGGCTTTCCGGCCCTGGTCGCCGATCCCTGGCTCAACGGGCGCCTCACGGCACTTCATGCCTGCAGCGACCTGTGGGCCAGTGGCGCCACCGTGGAGAGCGCCCAGGTGGTGGTGACCCTGCCTGCGGCTTCGGCTGCGCTGCAGGAGGACCTCCTGCTGCACACCCTGGCGGGGGTGCGCTCGGTGCTTGATCCCCTCGGCGCACGCCTGTTGGGGGGGCACACCCTGGAGGGGCGCGATGGGGCGGGGCTGGGCCTCACCCTCACCATCAACGGCCTGGCTCCCCCGACGCGCCACTGGGCCAAAGGCCCCCTGCGGCCGGGCGATGCCCTGCTGCTCACCCGACCGCTCGGCAGTGGTGTGTTGTTTGCGGCCGCCATGGCTGGCGCCGCCCAGCCGGAATGGATCGAAGAGGCCTTGGCCCAGATGCAACAGAGCCAAGCTCCCCTGGTGGCGCTTCTTGCCGCCCACGGCTGCCATGCCTGCACGGACATCACGGGCTTTGGCCTTCTGGGCCACCTCGGCGAGATGCTCGCCTGCCCACCGGAGTCCCCCGGTGGGGCTCCCCCGGGGGCGCCTGTCGTCGCGGGGCTTGTGGTGGATCTGGAGGGTGCCGCCATCCCTGCGTTTCCAGGGGCCCGCGCGCTGTTGGCCGGGGGCTACGCCAGCACCCTTGCGCCCGCCAATGCCGAGGCCCTTGCCCTCCTCCAGGGCGAGGTGCACTTGTGCTCCCCCGCCCCGGAGGCCCTGTTGATCGATCCGCAAACCTGCGGCCCCCTGCTCGCCGCCATTCCCGAAGAGCAGGCAGCAGCGGCTCTTCAGGCGCTCCACGGCGCAGGATTTCACAGGGCCAGCGTGATTGCCCGGCTGCGGGCCCGCCCCTGAATCTTCCCCCCGGGGGTTCGGCTGCCCTGCCCTAGGCCCGCCTCACCAGGCCCTCCCGCAGCAGCAGCTCCGCGCTCTCCTCGGGCGAGCGCTCCCCCAGCTCCACGGCCGTTGCCCGGTGGGCAGCGGTGTCGGTGTCGTAGCAGCGGTCGTAGTAGTCGAGCATCTGGGCGCAGGCCCGCTCCATCTCGCCCTGGCGAATGGCTTCCACCGCCGCTGCGGTGCGTTGGGGGCCGAGCCGTTTGCTGATGCGTTGGGTGGCTTCCACCAAGGCGTTTGGATCTTGCCCCCCATAGATCGCCACCAGATGCCGCAGCCGCTCGGGCAGGGGCCGGCGCACCTCCAACAGGGGGGCCGCTTTCATCTGCCGCCACAGGCCCGCCGGGATCCGGCAGCGCCCCACCTGGGCGCTCTCCGCCTCCAGCCAGATCTGCTCGGCCCCTCTCAGGCCATCAAACGCCTGGGCGAGAAGGTTTTCAAACTGCTCGCTGCTCGGTTGGGGCGGCTGGCCCAGGCCGCCAAAGCTGCTGCCCCGGTGGTGGGCCAGCCCCTCCAGATCCACCACCGTCACTCCCTTGGCGGCCAGCGCCTTGAGCAGCTCCGTTTTTCCTGCTCCCGTTCGGCCCCCCAACAGGTGCACGGGCCAGGCCTCCTCCATCAACGCCAACACCCAGCGCCGATAGGCCTTGTAGCCCCCCTCCAGGAGCAGCACCGGCAGATCCAGGGTGGAGGCAAGCCAGGCCACGCTGGCGGAACGCAGTCCACCGCGCCAGCAATGCACCCGCAGCGGTTTCTCCGCCTCCTGCCCGTGGGCAGCGATCAGCGCCTCCGCCAGCTGGGCCATGCGCGGGCCAACCAAAGCGAGCCCTCGCTGCACGGCCGCCTGCCGGCCGGCCTGTTTGTAAAGCGTGCCCACCTCGGCACGCTCGTCATCGCTGAACAGGGCCAGGTTGCGGGCTCCGGGCAGGTGGCCCTGGGCAAATTCGGCCGGGGTGCGCACATCGATGAGCACGCCTTTGGCCTCAAGGAACGCCTCAATGGCGAGCGAGTTCCGCATGGGCACCAGCCTGGCTGTCCAAGCCTGCCATCGGGGTGCGTAGCCAGGCGGGCCATGCGATGGCCCACTCGCTGTGATCTGTTTCAATGCCAGATGGCCATCTCGGGGGGATCTCCGTGCAACGCAGACGGTTGTTTCCTTTCCTTTTCGCGGTAGGAATCTCTTCGCTCCTGCCCGCCATCTCTCACCTGGGCCCAGGCGCCACTCCTGCTGCCGCAGCCGCCACACCCACCCTTCGCCTCAGTGCGATCCCGGATCAAAATCCGGAAAAGCTCAACCGGCTCTATCCCCTCGTGGCCAAGGTGCTCTCCAAGCAACTCGGCGTGCCGGTGCGCTACATCCCCATGGTGGATTACCCCGCTGCGGTGAGCGCCTTTCGGACGGGAGATCTGGATGTGGTTTGGTTTGGCGGGCTCACCGGGGTGCAAGCTCGTCTGCAGAAACCAGGTGCCAAGGTGTTGGCCCAGCGAGACATCGACGCCTCCTTCCGCAGCGTGTTCATCGCCAATCCCAGCAGTGGCTTGAAACCCTTCGTGCCGCAAAAGGGGTTGGCCGCCCTCAAGGGCAAGCGCTTCACCTTCGGTTCGGAGAGCTCCACCTCGGGTCGGCTGATGCCCCAATGGTTTTTGGCCCAGGCGGGCGTCAAACTCAGTGATTTCGCCGGCGGGGCTCCAGGTTTCAGCGGCAGCCACGATGCCACCATCGCCCTCGTGCAGAGCGGCGCCTACCAGGCCGGTGTGGTCAACGAGCAGGTGTGGCGTGCGAGCTTGCGCAGTGGCAAGGCCAACCGCAACAAGGTGTTTCTGCTCTGGAAAACCCCCGGCTATCCCGACTACCACTGGCTGGCCCAGCCCAATCTGGACAGCCGCTTTGGCCCCGGCTTCACCAAACGCCTGCAACAGGCCATCCTCAGCTGGCGCCAGAGCGATCCGGATCAGAAAACCGTCCTCGAGCTCTTTGGCGCCCAGCAGTTCACCACGGCGCGTCCGCAGGATTACAAGCGCATTGAAGACGTGGGTCGCCAAGTGGGCTTGATCCGTTGATCCCTTCCCATGGAGCCCCTGCTGGAGCTGGAGAACGTCACGGTGCGGGGTCAGGATGGACCCCGGCTGGCGGACGTCAGCCTTCAGCTCTGGCCCGGGGAGCGGGTGGCCCTCCTCGGCCCCAGTGGCGCCGGCAAAAGCACCTTGCTCGCGGTGGCCAATGGCGGGCTCGCCCCCGATCGGGGACGGCTGTTGTGGAACGGCCGCCCGCCGGAGCGCTCCCGCCGCCTGAGGCGTCGCCAGCAGGCGGGCATCGGCACCCTTTGGCAGGATCTGCGCCTGATCGAAGAGCTCACGGTTCAGCAAAATCTCAACAGCGCCCGGCTGGCCCACTGGAGTTGGCCCAGGGCCTGGCTCAACCTGTTGGTGCCCCTCGACACCCAGGCCAACCTTGAGGCCCTGGCCCGGGTGGATCTGGAGCCCCAGCTGCTGGCGCGTCCCGTCGCAGCGCTCTCTGGTGGCCAGCGGCAGCGGGTGGCGATCGCCAGGCTGCTCAGGCAGGAGGCCTCGCTCTGGCTCCTCGATGAACCCCTGGCCAGTCTCGATCCCCGCCGGGCGCAGGAGGTGTTGGAGCTGCTCTTGCGCTTTGGCCAGGCGCCGAGAGCCTTCCTGCTCAGCCTGCATCGCCCCGATCTCTTGAAGGGGTTTGATCGCGGAATCGGCCTGCGCCAAGGGCATCTTTGCTTTGACCTGCCTGCTTCAGCCCTCCAGGAGGAGCACCTGCGGGAGCTCTACGGAGGCGCAAACGCGGCCGTGAGCCATGGCTGAGCGATCGCCAGCCCCCTCGCTGCTCCTGCTGCTGCCCTCCCTGGTGCTTGTGCCTGTGGCGATCTTGCTGCCCAGCCAAGTGCACGGGGGTGGACTCGACCTGATGGGCCGTTTTCTGCTGGCGGCGGTGCAGCCCTCGCTGGAGCCGCTGGTGTGGCGCTCTGCCCTCTCCGGCCTGGCGATCACCGCGGCCATGGCCCTGTTGGGCTGGGCCGCCAGCTTGGTGGGTGGGGTGCTCCTGGGTTTGGCCAGCTCTTGCACCCTCTGGCAGGAGGCCACCGGCCACCGTTGGCCGGCGCAAGGGCTGCGGCGCCTGCTTGCCCTGCCCCGCTCCATCCATGAGTTGCTCTGGGGCCTGCTGTTGCTGCAGGTGTTGGGTCTGCGGCCCGTGGTGGCGGTGGCGGCCATCGCCATTCCCTACAGCGCCCTGGTGGCTCGCGTGGTGGCGGATCAGCTGGATGGCTTGGACACCTCACGCCTGGAGGCCTTGCGCTGCGCGGGGGTTCCCGCCCCGGCCGCCCTGCTCACCGCCCTGGCCCCCCCCCTGTTGCCCAGCTTGTTGAGCTATGGCGGTTACCGGCTCGAGTGTGCCCTGCGCAGCGCCACCCTGCTTGGCGTCTTTGGCCTGGGCGGCTTGGGCACCGACCTCCGCCTCACGCTCCAGTCGCTGGCGTTTCAGGAGCTGTGGAGCGGGCTTTGGCTGCTTTTTGCCGCCATGCTCCTGTTGGAGCAGGGCCTGGCCTTGTTGCGCCGCCGTTGGTTGGCCCCCAGACGGCTCAGCTTGGCTGCAGCCAAGACGGCGCAGGGGCGTCGCCTGGAGGCGGGTGGCAGGGAATTACTCCTGCTCTTGCTTGCCTTGCTGCCCCTGTGTTGGGGTGTGGGTTGGGCCCTGGGCGTCAACCCGGCCGACCTCACCACCTTCCAACCCCTGCCCCCCCTGGCAGCTGCCGATTGGCGGCAGACGCTTGCGCTGCCCTGGCCCACTCTGATCGCCAACACTTTGGTGTTGACCGTTCTGGCCGCCGCCTTGGCGGTGGGCCTGGCCCCGCTGTTGCTGCTGCTGTTGGCCCCTTGGCGTTGGGCTCAGGCCCTGCTGCGGTTGGCCTGGGCCCTGGCTCGCCTCTGGCCCCCCCCGCTGACGGCCCTGCTCCTGCTGTTTGTGCTGCAACCCGGCCTGCTCACGGCTGCCCTCGCCCTTGGCGTCCACAACCTGGGCATCCTCGGCCGCCTCCTGCTGGAGAGCCTGGAGGAGGCCCCATCGGGGCCGCATCAGGCCCTGCTGCTGATGGGCAGTGGCCCGCGCCTGAGCCTGCTCTACGGACCCTTCAATGCCGTCGCCCGCTCCTATCTGGCCTACGGCGCCTACCGGGCGGATGTGATGCTCCGGGAGACCGTAGTGGTGGGCCTGGTGGGGGCCACGGGGCTGGGCAGCCAGTTGTTGGAAAGTCTCACCGCCTTTGCCTGGGATCAACTCCTGGCCTTGCTGGTGGTCTATGCCGCCCTCACCCTCCTTGGCGAGGACCTTTCGGATCGTTTGCGCCGCCGGCTCCAGAGGGCTCCCGGTTTCGTTGCTTCGACCCGCCCCCAGCCGTTGCCGGAGTTGGAGGCCCCCCATCCATCCCCCTTTCCCCATCCTTAACCCATTCCCCCAGCTCGGGGGCCGACAATCACGAAGCCCCCTGACCCCGCCCGTGTCTCTCTTGGCCGAGCTGCGGCTGCTCCAGGACGACCTGGTAGCCATGGAACGGCAAGAGGCCCACACCCTCGCCACCATTGCTCCCGCCTACGGGCTGAGTGCCTGCAACCTGCTCCATTTCATCGCCTTCCATCGCAGCAACCACCCCGGCCTGGTCACCTCCCTGCGGGAGCGGGGCCTGAGCTCCCTGGAGGGTTGTGATGGCCACCTGGCTGCCTCCCTGGGGGCTGTGATCCGCGTGCTGGAGCAGTTGGAGGGTCAAGCGCCGCAGGCTCTGCCCGCGCCCGGCGGCCCCAGCCATCGCCAGAGCCTGGAGCTGCAGAGGAGCCGCAGTCAGGCCCTGTTTGGTCCTTCAGCCCAACTCGGATCCAGGGTGATCATGGTCACCCTGCCGACCGAGGCGGCCCACCATCCCACCTTGATCGCCGAGCTTGTGGAAGCGGGCATGGGCATCGCTCGCATCAATTGCGCCCACGATGATCCAGCCATCTGGGAGCGTTGCATCGCCAAGGTGAGGCGCGCCAATCAAGTCACGGGCCGCTCCTGCCGCGTCGCCATGGACCTCGCTGGCCCGAAGCTGCGCACCGGACCCCTGCCCCAGGCTCCGGGCGTGGTGGATGGACGGCCCCGCAGGGATCGCTATGGGCGCCTGCTCTCCCCGGCTCGCCTGCTTGCGGTTCCGGTCTCCCTCTTCTCCCCCCTGCCCCCCGGGGGTGGGGGCTCTGCGGAGGAAAGCGTGCTGCCGATCTTGGAGGGGGGATGGACCCAGTTGGAGCCCGGCCATCGGCTGCGAGGACGCGATGCCTCAGGGCGTTTTCGGGAGCTGCAGGTGATGGAGGTGGGTCCGGAGGGCCTGCGGTTGAGCTGCCCGCAGCGCTGTCGCTTCACGGCCGGGCTCCGCTTTGTTCAGGAGGGCGGGGAGGGGGCTCTGGTGGTGGCCCCCCTGCCGCCCATCCCGGGGGAGCGGCTGCTGCTGGTGGGTGATCGCCTGCGTCTCACGGCAGGGCCCACCGAGGCCGCGGATGCCATCCCTTGCTCCTGTCCGGAGGTGTTCTCCTGCCTGAGGGTGGGTGAGCCTGTGGTGTTTGACGAGGGCCGCATCCGTGGCGTGATCGAGACGGTGGGTCCTGAGGAGGTGGTTGTGGTCATCTGCGACGCCCGGCCGCGGGGGTCGCGATTGCGGGCGGATCGGGGCATCAACCTGCCTGAGAGTGTGCTCTCGCTGCCTGCCCTCACCGCCAAAGACATGCGGGATTTGGAGTTTGCCGCCAGCCACGCCGACATCATCAACTTCTCCTTTGTGCATGATGCAGCCGATGTAGACGCCCTGCATCAGCACCTCGCCCGGCAGGGCCGCGAGCAGTGCGCCCTGGTGCTCAAGATTGAAACCCGCCGTGCCTTTCTCAACTTGCCCCGCTTGTTGCTGGCGGCCATGCGCCGTGGAGCGCCCTTTGGGGTGATGATTGCCCGTGGGGATTTGGCGATCGAATGCGGCTGGGAAGCCCTGGCGGAAATTCAGGAGGAAATCCTTCACCTGTGCAGCGCCGCCCATGTGCCCTCGATCTGGGCCACCCAGGTGTTGGATTCGATGGTGCGCCACGGCACCCCAACCCGAGCCGAGATCACCGATGCGGCGATGGGTGCCCGGGCGGAAGCGCTGATGCTCAACAAGGGGCCCAACATCACGGCCACCCTGCAAACCTTGCAAACCATCGCCGCTTGCATGGAAACCCTTCTGCCTGAGCACGGCCGCCATCAAGATCAGTGGTTGAGCTGCTTGGCCTTTGCGAGCACGGTCCCGCTCAGGGTTGGCCAATCAGAAGGATGTCTCGGCTGATTTGCGCCCGTTGCCCCATCAGGCTGTCCCGCAGGGTCAACCACGCCTGCCAGTGCTGCTGTTGTTGGTTGTCCAGGTTGGCCCGCAAGCCAGGCAGCGGCTGGCCTGCCCCGGAGGGGCGCTGCTTCCCCTCAAGGGCTTGCTGCAACACCTGCAGATCGTGGATGTCGCCCAGGTGGTCTTGGGCTGTTTTGAGATTCTCCAGCCAGGCCTGCAGGGGGGGATGGAGGAGCGGCCTGAGCGTTTCGATGGCGTAGCGCATGGCTTTCAAGCGTTTGCGCAACCGATGCAAACTCTCCCCGTGACGGTCCTGGCAAAACCAGCCCTCCTCCAAAAACACCCCTGCCGTGATCGGAGCCAGCCACTCGTAGGCCCAGGGTCTCAGGGGTAAGCCGCCCAGGGTGCTGTAGCGCGGCTCCTGCAACCAGCGGCTCAGGCGGGAGAGGAGCTTGCGAAAGCGCTTGCCCGAAAGGGCCTCCACCAAGGTGAGGAAGGCCCGCCGCCGATCCTCCTCCAGGTCCTTGAGGAGCCTGGTCAGTTGCTTCTGTTCCTCAGCGGGCAACAGCGGAGCGATGTCGTTGTTCAGGCGGATGCGAAGCACATCCAGATCGCGGCTGAGGCTGGTGCGACGGGCCACATCGGCAAGCCTGGCCGCGCTCACCCCCTTCGGCAGGAGAAGCGCGGGGCCAAAGAGCTGCAATACGGTTCGCAGGCGGCGCAGGCTGACGCGAAATTGGTGCAAGGGTTCCCGCTCGTCATCCGCCAACACATCCACCTGCAACGTTTCAAGCCGCCTGCTCAGCCTCCGGATCGTCTCTGAGGCATAGGCCCCCGAGGTGAGGTTATCGACGGAGACGTCTCCCGAGGCTCCAGACCGCTGCTCGGGAGATTGCATCGAAAGCCCGCCCATCGCAGTCGCTCCGGTTGCCCTGGGAGGGGCTTACAGCTCGCCGCAATCGGCAATCACCACGGCGGCGCTGGGGCGGCCGCTGTTGCTGCCGCAAGCCTCCATGGCTTGCAACACTTCCAACCCCTCAAGCAGTTGGCCAAACACCACGTGTTTGCCATCCAACCAGGGTGTGACGGCAGTGGTGATGAAGAATTGGGAGCCGTTTGTGTTGGGCCCCGCATTGGCCATGCTCAGCAGACCGGGTTTGTCATGTTTGAGGTTGAAGTTTTCATCTGCAAACTTCAGGCCATAGATCGACTCGCCCCCCGTGCCGTTTCCAGCGGTGAAATCACCGCCTTGACACATGAAATCTGGAATGATCCGATGAAACGATGAGCCCTTGTAGCTCAACGCCTTGCCGCTGTTGCCCACACCCTTCTCCCCTGTGCAAAGGGCGCGGAAATTCTCCGCAGTTTTTGGCACAGCATCGGCAAAAAGTTCGAAGCTCAACCGTCCCGCAGGTGTTCCGCCAATGCTGATATCAAAAAAAACGCGGGGATTGCTGGAGCTCATCAGGAAAGGAGACGGCGTGCCTTGATCATCGCGCACGACGTCTCCCCACCGGGGCTGTTCCAATTGCTGGGACCGCCGCAGACTGCTCGCCTCAGTTGCTGAACACGTCTGCGTGCAACACATCCATCACGGCGAGCACCCGTTCCGTCTCGGCCTCCGGAAGGTTCAAGGTGCCAGCCAGGTTGCCAAGGATGTTTCGCTCATCGGCCTGCAACGGCCCATCGGAACGCATGATTTCAGCGGCGACGGCATAGGCCGTCGACCGCTGAAGGGGCGTGAGGGCTTCTGCCGCCTCCACCATGAGGTGTTGGGCCCCCTTGTTGCGCATCTGGCGCAGCAGCTGATCCATCAGTTGCACCATCCCCGCATCCCCGTAGTCGCAGTAGGGGTGG
This sequence comes from Cyanobacteriota bacterium, assembly GCA_041181185.1. Taxonomy (GTDB): domain Bacteria; phylum Cyanobacteriota; class Cyanobacteriia; order PCC-6307; family Cyanobiaceae; genus Cyanobium. The sequence continues at coordinate 27,189 of JBEGQC010000007.1, forward strand.
CGGTAATCCAGAGCGTGGCGCAAGGCACGGGAGCCGGCCATGCTCAACACCCCATCCCAAGACACTGCTGCCAGGGCAATCGCGGCAAAGGCAGTGGGCGCGTCGATGGGTTGGGATGGGAGCCGGTCTTGCTCTCGCATGGCCTGGGGGATGGGAGCGCTTGGATGAGAGGCCGGAGGGGCAGTAGCCGTCATGGCGAGAGAATCACACTCAACTGATCCACCCAACAAGGTCAACCTTCGCAGGGGTGGTAGCAATGCCAACACATGGCCATAAATAGGTAGCTCTACCCAAACAGCCCATCCTTTTCACGCTGTAGCCAGTTGGAAATGGCGGCAGGTTGAGCAGGGGCCCTCTGGCAGGACGGCACAACGCAGCAAAGGGCTGCGGGCATTGAAGCGGCAGTGCGGGTTGCCAATCACCCAACGCCCTTTCCACCATTGAGCGTCGGCAGGTTGGTTGTGTTGTTTCACCTCCAGGGCGATCGAGGCAAGCTGGTAGTGGCCCCTCCGCAGCCTGTAGCGGTGACGTCTCTGCAGCACGAGGTAGGCCTGTGAATCCCATTGCATCCACACGCCCGGTTGGGGGACGCTCTGCAGATCGGCCAGTTCCAACTTGGCCAGCAAACGATCGGTGCCGCTGAGTCGAAGTTCAAGGTGCATTGCTTCGCCTCAGGGATTCACCTCAGCTTCGCCAGCAGGAACCTGCCTGGCTGAAAAGCCCCAGAGCAGGAGCATGGCCACGGAGGCCAGAAGCAGCCATTCCGGCGGCGTGAGCTGGGGAGCCAGGAGACGAAGCAGCAGCCGCAGTCCCACCAGACCAACCGCGACATAACCGGCCGTTTCCAGCTTGGGAAAAATCTCAAGCCATCGGGTGAACAGCCCAGCCGTGAGGCGCAAGGAGAGCACCCCGATCGCCCCCCCCGCCATCACAATCGCCAGCCGGTCCGTGACTGCCACAGCGGCTGCAACGCTGTCGAGAGAAAACGCGAGATCGGTGAGTGCCAGGGTGAGGATCACCTGGCGCAGCGAAGACTCTGCCGGCTTGACGCCTTGGTCCGCCTCAGCGGTGGCCAGCGTCGCGGTGGGGTCCTGATCCAAGCCACCGGATGGCTTGGAGGCTTGAGGGGGAAACCAGGTGGTCTGGAGCTGTTTGCCACTCAACCAGAGCAGATAGAGGGAGGCTGCCAGTTGCAGCGGCCAGAAATTCAACACCCATCGGGCGGCGGCAATCAGGATCAGCCGAAGAACAAGCGCTAGAGAAAGCCCTACATTCAGAGCCTGTTGTTGTTTGCTCTGGTTGTGTAAACGCCTGGAAATTGCCGCCAGAGCGATGGCATTATCGGCAGACAAAATGGCTTCTAAAGTGATCAGTAGGGGCAGGAGCAACAAAAACTCGTGCCACTGATCGGCGCTGCTGATCAGGGGAGATAAAGAGGGAACCGTTTCCGCTTCCATAATTGGACTGGCCTCACAACCGAGCAGAGCGATCGCTCGCCGAGGGAGCTGACCAAACCCATCCTAGAAAGCAGACCCCCACAACCCAGGCCATCCACCGATGAATTTCCGGGTTCGCCTCGTGCATGCCGACGGCCAGCAGAGGGTTGTGGTGGTTCAAGCGTTTGAGGGCGAGCGGTGCCTGGGATCGGCCCTGGGGGAGGCGTCCAGCGCGGAGGAGGCGGAGGATCGGGCCATCGACCGGCTCGTTCACCGCTTGCGGATCTCCAAAGCCCCCTCGCCGCCCCCGGTCAAGGCCCAGGCCCCATCCACCCCCCCTCGGACGGCTAGAGCGTTTGAGGGAACGGCGGAGGGAGTGGCGGAGAGAGAGGTGGAGAGAGAGGTGGAGCCTCGCGAGACCCCCTCGGATCCGGAGGATTGGAGTGCGGATCTCATGCAACTGGACCGGCTGCTGCGCAACCTGGGCTGGGGTCGCGAGGAGGAGAGGGTCTATCTGCAGCGGCTGTTTGGCCAACCCAATCGCAGCAGGCTCACCCGCTATGCCGATCTGATGGTGTTGCAACGCGCCCTTGAGGCCCTTCCCCCAGGCAGTGAGCCGGGAAGTGCGCCCCTGCCCCTGCTGCGTTCTGATCTGTTGGCCCAATGTGATGCCCTGTTGGTTCGCCTGGGTTGGACCACAGATCGGGCTCGCCATGCCTTGGAGCAACACTTTGCAGTCAACAGCCGCCAGCGTCTGAGTGATCAGCAGTTGCTGGCTTTCAATCTGCTGCTCGAAGCTGAACTGCTTGAGCCCTCGCCACCGGGGGAGGCGCCCTCCTTTGCGTAAAGTTGGCCTGCGCCATCAACCACCGGCACTCCATGACCATCCGAATTGGCATCAATGGCTTTGGCCGCATTGGCCGTTTGGTTTTTCGGCGTGCCTGTGCTTCTAGCGATGTGGAGGTGGTGGCCATAAATGATTTGATTGACGTTGACTACATTGCCTACATGCTCCGATATGACTCCACCCATGGCCGTTTTTCTGGCCATGTTGAGGTCAAAGATGGAGCCCTCGTTGTCAATGGTCGCCCCATTCGGATCACAGCCGAACGCGATCCAGAGCAGCTCCGCTGGGATGAGGCTGGTGTCCATACCGTCTTGGAGTCAACGGGCTTTTTCCTGACGGATGCTCTGGCCAGGAAGCACATTCTTGCTGGGGCTAAAAAAGTTGTGCTGTCGGCCCCTTCCAAAGACGACACGCCGATGTTTGTGATGGGTGTGAACAATCACTCCTATGCCGGGCAGGACATCGTTTCGAATGCCTCCTGCACCACCAACTGTTTGGCTCCGATGGCCAAGGTGCTGCATGACAACTTTGGCATCGCCAATGGCTTGATGACCACTGTGCATGCAACCACGGCGACGCAGAAGACGGTTGATGGTCCATCGGTCAAGGATTGGAGAGGCGGACGTGGGGCGGCTCAAAACATCATTCCCTCTTCCACCGGCGCCGCCAAGGCTGTGGGTCGGGTGATTCCTGCCCTCAATGGCAAGCTCACGGGGATGGCGTTCAGAGTCCCCACACCCAATGTCTCGGTGGTCGACCTCACCGTGAATCTGGAACGGCCCGCCACCTATCAGCAGGTCAAAGACGCCATGAAGACAGCGGCTCATGGCGACTTAGCTGGCATTTTGGCTTACACCGAAGATGAGGTTGTGTCCACAGATTTTCTAGGGGAATCCTGCACCTCGATCTTTGATGCGGGCGCGGGCATTGCCTTAACAGAAACATTCATGAAACTCGTTGCCTGGTATGACAATGAGTGGGGTTATTCTTGCAAATGCGTTGATTTAATTCGCCATATTAATGGCTAATTTGCATTCTCGTTGCAAGATTTGTTTGACTTGATCAGGATTGTTCTGGCTCCCATAGGCTTCTCTCTCTAATGTTAGTTCCCAATGGGATGTGTTCTTGTATACGGGATCATTGAGTCTTTGTCGCAACTTGCTGGAGTCGGCTGCCGTGAGTCCCAAGGGTTTTGGTCTCGCTTTCAGCGAGCCGCCCCGGCAGCTCTGCGCCACATGGATGGCCTCATGGGAGAGCAACTCCAGAAAATCAACCGATCCACGATTGGTCATTTGGGGCTGGATGCGCAGGGTGCCTAAACGATGATCCCACTCTGCAGCAGCTCCCTTTTTGATGGTGGGGGAGAGATGCACCTTCACCCCGGCAGCTTGCAGTGTTTTGAACAGGTCGAGCACATCTTGTCGCTCCTTATGGAAGGTGGGTGGAGTTTCAATCAACTGGCGCAATTGAGACACGCTGAGATCCGGTTCACCCGTGCGGCGTTTATAGAGATAGCGCGTGGATCCGTCCGGCAGAATCTCCTGCCGGGGCTGCCATTGATCATCCGCTTCCTCGAGTTGGGCGATCAGTTCGTTGAGGGGGAAGGACTTTTTTGATCTCATCTCGGCAGACTCAGGCGCAAAGCTGACAGGCAAGATTTGCTCCAGAGGATTCTGCGATGACCCCAACTCAGGTTGTTGGAGGATTTCGTGCATAAGCATCAGCCCCAACCCTGAACCGGCCAACCCCATGGCCCACGCGTATCCACCAGACAATCGCGATATCTTGACCATCGTGCGATTGCAGCGAACGCACTTCGGAGGTGTACGAGGCCTTGATTTGTAGCGAGTCGGCAGACAATCACAGGCAGGACATTCGTATTTACGCACGCTAAATACAAAGATTTCCGCAAACTTACCACGTTTTAGCCCTGGCTGTCCAGAGGGGCGACGGGTGGGGCTGCCCGGGGTGCTTGCGAAGATCCATAGACCTTGCGCTCCATCCGCCCATGCCCCTTTCTGCCTTGGTGCGCCAGTTGCAGCAGGCGCCGCTCACGGCCGAGGTGCTGGCACGGGCGCAGCGACCGGAACGACTCCTGCTCAGAGGGGCTGGAAGGGTGGCCAGGGCCCTCGTCACCAGCGCTTTGGCCCGCAAGGCGGAGGCTCCCCTCTTGGTGATCGTGCCCACCCTGGAGGAGGCGGGACGCTGGGCGGCCCTGCTGGAGCTGATGGGGTGGAGCAGCCAGCTCTATCCCACCAGTGAGGGCTCCCCTTATGAACCCTTCGATCCCACCAGTGAGATCACCTGGGGGCAGCTGCAGGTCCTCAGTGACCTGCTGCAGTCCGTGCCCACTGCAGTGGTCGCCACCGAGCGGGCCCTGCAGCCCCATCTCCCTCCCCGCGAGCTTCTCGCCTCCCGCTGTCTCACGCTCAAACGGGGGGACACGGTGTCTCTGGAGCAACTGGCTGAAACCCTCGCTCGCCTGGGCTACGAACGGGTCTCGGCCATTGAACAGGAAGGCACCTGGAGCCGGAGGGGCGACATCTTGGATGTCTATCCGGTGAGCGCCGAACTGCCCGTGCGCTTGGAGTTTTTTGGTGATGAGCTGGAGAAGCTCAGGGAGTTTGACCCTGCCAACCAGCGATCCCTCGATGGCATCGAGCAGGTGTTGCTCACCCCCACGAGTTTCAGCACGCTCGTGGCAGACGCCCTGCGGGAGTCGCTCCCCCCCTCCCTGGAGCCCCTGCTGGGCCCGGAGGGCTGTGCCCGTTTGCTCGATGGTGGCACCCCCGAAGGCCTCCGCCGGCTGCAGGGCTTGGCCTGGCCCCAGCCGGCCAGTTTGCTGGATTACCTCTCGCCCCACACCCTCATTGCGGTGGATGAGCGGCGCCAGTGCCTTGCCCATGGGCAACAGTGGTTTGACCACGCCTGTGAGCACTATCAAGACATCTGCCGCGACCTGCCCACCCAGGTGGCGGACTCCCCCCAGCCCGTCCTGCCGGCGGGTCTGCACCGCCCCCCCCAGGACGCCTTGGCCAGTGTCGAGGCCTTCGCTGGCTTTGATCTTGCGGAGCTCCTTGAGCGCGACCAGGCACCAAACAGCTTTGATCTCGCCGCACGCCCCGTGCCGGCCCATCCCAACGCCTTTGGCAAGCTGGCGGAGCAGGTGCGGGGCTTTCTGCGCGAGCAACAGCAGGTGTGGCTGGTGTCTGCCCAGCCCACCCGCGCCGTGGCCCTGCTGGAGGAGCACGACTGCATCTCCCGATTTGTTCCCAATCCCGGCGATCTTCCGGCGATCGAGCGGCTGATCTCCCAACACACCCCCGTGGCCCTCAAAAGCCGTGGCACGGCGGAGCTGGAGGGGCTCCAGTTGCCAGCCTGGAAGCAGGTATTGGTCACGGATCGGGAATTCTTTGGTCAACACTCCCTTGCTGCCACGGGATTTGTGCGCCGTCGGCGCCGCGCGGCCAGCCGCACGGTCGATCCCAACCGGATGGTGCCCGGAGACTTTGTTGTGCACCGCAACCATGGCATCGGCCGCTTTTCAAAGCTCGAGAAATTGGTCTTGGGCGGTGAAGCCCGCGACTATCTGGTGGTGCAGTACGCGGATGGCTTGCTGCGGGTTGCCGCTGATCAGCTCGGGAGTCTCGGGCGCTATCGGGCAACGGGTGAGGGCGTTCCTGAACTCAATCGCATGGGAGGAACGGCCTGGCTGCGCACCAAGGAGCGGGCGGCCAAGGCCATCCGCAAAGTGGCGATGGACCTGGTCAAGCTGTATGCCGTGCGGCATCAAATCCAGGGATTTGCTTTCCCACCCGATGGGCCCTGGCAACAGGAATTGGAAGATTCCTTCCCCTACGATCCCACCCCCGACCAGGTCAAGGCCATCGCTGATGTGAAGCGCGACATGGAGCGCTCCCAGCCGATGGATCGCCTGGTTTGCGGGGATGTGGGTTTCGGGAAGACGGAGGTGGCCATCCGCGCCATTTTCAAAGCGGTCACCGCTGGCAAGCAGGTGGCCATGTTGGCTCCCACCACCGTGCTCGCCCAGCAACACTGGCGCACCCTCAGCGAACGTTATGCGCCCTACCCGCTAAGGGTGGCGCTTCTCAATCGCTTTCGCACGGCCAATGAACGGCGCTCCATTCTTGATGGATTGGCAGCAGGCCAGGTGGATGTGGTCGTCGGCACCCACCAACTGCTCGGCAAGCAAACCAGCTTCAAGGATCTTGGCCTGCTGGTGGTGGATGAGGAACAGCGATTTGGGGTGCAGCAAAAGGAAAAGATCAAAGCCCTGCGCAAGGATGTCGATGTGTTGACCCTCAGTGCCACCCCGATTCCCCGAACCCTTTACATGAGCCTTTCAGGGGTGAGGGAGATGAGTTTGATCACCACCCCTCCCCCCCTGCGCAGACCGATTCGCACCCATCTTGCGGCCTTTGATGAAGAAGCTGTGCGCAGTGCCGTACGCCAGGAACTTGACCGGGGTGGGCAAGTGTTTTATGTCGTTCCCCGCGTCGAAGGCATCGAGGAGGGCGCAGAGCGTTTGCGCAGCATGTTGCCAGGGATGCGGTTGATCACCGCCCATGGCCAGATGCCCGAGGGGGAATTGGAGAGCGCCATGGTGGCGTTCAACAGCGGCGAAGCCGATGTGATGCTCTGCACCACCATCATTGAGAGCGGTTTGGATATTCCAAGGGTCAACACGATCCTTGTTGAAGATGCGCACAGATTCGGGTTGGCCCAGCTCTATCAGCTGCGCGGCAGGGTTGGCCGCAGTGGCATTCAGGCGCACGCTTGGTTGTTCTATCCAGGCGAAGCTTCCCTCAGCGAAGCCGCCCGCCAGCGTCTACGGGCGATTCAGGAATTTGCCCAATTGGGCTCGGGCTACCAGCTGGCCATGCGCGACATGGAAATCAGAGGCGTTGGCAATCTGCTGGGTGTCGAGCAGAGCGGGCAGATGGAGAGCATCGGATTCGATCTCTATATGGACATGCTGCAGGAGTGTTTGGCGGAACTCCAGGGCCAGGACATCCCCAGCGTGGATGACACCCAGGTGGATTTGCAGGTGACCGCGTTCATTCCGGCGGAGTGGATTGGCGAAAATGATGAAAAAGTAGCCGCCTATCGTGCGGCGGCGGAGTGCCAGAGCAAAGGCGCCCTGTTGGAGCTGGCCGCAGCCTGGACCGATCGTTACGGGCCCATCCCTGGTCCGGTCCAGAGTCTGCTGCGTTTGCTGGAGCTCAAACTCTTGGCCAAGCGCTGTGGCATCTCACGCATTCGACCCGAAAAACCCAACGTGCTGCTTGAGACCCCGATGGAGGAACCAGCTTTCCGTCGCCTGCGCCAGGGCTTGCCCCCCCATTTGCATGGCCGCTTGCTGTATCAGGCCGGATCTGGTGGTGTGGCCAAGATCGTGGCCCGTGGTTTGGGGGCCCTGCCGATCGATAAGCAGGTGGAAGACCTCATGGACTGGCTGGGCAAGATGGCAGCCCAAATCCCCTCACCTGAAGCCAGCGGCGATGCCCAACCAGCCGAGCAGCTCGATCAGCGCGATGGGGAGGTGCTCGTGGTGTGACCCCTCAAGGGAGGGGGGGGGCCTCCGAGGGGGTGCGATGGGCCAGACGCTCAGCCAGCCCTTCCGCACTGCGCATCGCTCCTTCCACCCTGCCAAAGCCAGGGCCATCCATGAAATCCCCGCAGAATCCCAAGCGCAGCTCTTCATTCCAGCGAAGTTCTGGAGGGAGCCCCGGGGGCACCGGAAAGGCTGCACCCCAACGCATCAATTGCCGATCTCCCCGTTCGCAGGATTGTTGCGGCAACCATGGTTTCAGCGCATCGTCGAGGGAGTCGCTCAGGGCCCTGATCACCTGCTGTTCCTGCTCCAATGGTGGGGGCAAGCCCAATTGCCGAGCCATTGCGGATCCAGAGCCAAAAACTCCGAGATGCTCGCCGGCGAAGGTGGCACTCGAATGGGCCACCACGGCACAGGATCCATCGGGCAGAGGCTGGATGGCCACCCTCCACAGGCCCCAGCGCTGCTGGGCGCTCGGGTCGAAGAGCAGCAGTCGAAATGGCAAGGCTTGCCAGGCCTCCGCTTCCGGCGGGGGCAGGCGCAGGAGCAGGGTGCTGCGTGCCTCAAAGCGAAGAGCAGCAATGGCAGCGAGGGCGTGATTCAAAGCGGGATCCTGCAGCTGCTCGGCCAAAACCTGAAGCGGTGGAGCGGGCCAGCCAAAGGTCAAACGGCTTCGAGGATGGGCCAGCAATGTTCCTGTCAGCACAAGAGCTTCCGCTCGCACGAGCGTGTCACCATCTGCATTTTTTAAAAGCCAATCGCCTTGGTCTCGATCGAGCTCTCTTACTAAGCATCCGAAGTTTGTGGGCAGGGTCTCGCCAGCGAGAGCGAGCAGGCCCCAACAGAGTTGCTCCATGCCCTCTCTGCCGCGGAAACATTCCCCCTTGAAGAAAGAGGATGGTGTGTGGTGGGGGAGAAGCTCTGCAGCCCCGTTGATGGTGGCGATTGGCTCCTTCCAGGCTTCCACCCAGCCCTGCTCGATCAAGGGCTGAAGCACTTCAGGTGGTGGCTGGAGAGAGATGTTGAACAGACTGGCCCCGTGGTCAATACGGAGATAGGGGTCGAGTCTCGAGCGACGGGTTGCGGTCCGCCCTCCTGCTCCCCGACCGGCCTCCCAAATGGAGAGATCTTCCGCGTGCCATCCTTTCCGGCAGAGTTGGGCCGCAAGCGTGCAACCGGCAACGCCTGCGCCAACGATGGCCAGCTTGGAGGAAGGGGGACTCATAGACTTGAGTCTAAAAAGGTTCTTAACACCCCAATTGGAATGACAATCTCATTCTCTTTATTCAGACTGGTTGCCTCGTAAAAACTATAATCAGCCCCTCTCAGGGCCGCCAACTGAAAAAAGTCAGGCCGGATGCCATGTCCCGTTTGAAAGATTTCCAAAACTTGACAGCCTGGGGAAACATAGAGCAGGTTTGTCAGTGCGCCGCCGTGGGCAGAAATCACGTGGGTAGCCCCCTGGAAAAGCTTGATTTGTTGATGGAGAGGCAGCTCATCAAGGCAGACTCTTTTGAAACCATAGGGGCATAAGAAATCGATGATTTCATCCTCATTCTGCACGCGGCGTAGTGTGGCATGGCCTCTGGAGACATAGAGGCGATGCGTGGCTGGGGCTGTGCCTTCGATCTGGTCGACGCCTGTTAATAATCTGTTGGCGAGTGTTTGAATGGAATCTGGTGAAAAAGCATCAAAGTGGCCTGTTGCGCTGCGACGGATGTGCCGGTGGGAAAAAGTGGTAATCAGTTGCGCAAAGCTCCACGAACGAACGGGCGACGCCGCAGGCACTTGGATGAGTTGACTCTCCTGAACTCCCAAGTATCGAAGCGAATCCCACTGCCAGGGACGAAGATTCTCTGGGATCACGATGGAAACATTCCTGCCTGTTAACTGCTTGTAGGATTCGGCGGCAAAGATGCGAGGCAGTGCATCTAAAAACCAGTGGAAGTAGTTGGGCCTGGTATTGAGATAGTCAATCAAGGTGCAGGCATGGCGATCAATGGCCTGACTCGGCCCGCGAAAGTGTTGTTTCAGCAGGGAAAAATAATCGCTTTTTGATAAGAGGCGAAACGGAATGCTCTCTTCAATCACTGCGAAGTGTCGCTCCATCCCAATCCAATCTGAACCATTGCAACTGGCCTGGGGGGAGACCTTGAAGTAGCCGCCTGGACGTTGAAACGGTTGGCAATATATCTCAAGCCTCTGCAATGGCAGTTGCCAAAGATTCCGCATGTGGGCGGCATAGTTGCAAGACACTGCGGGGCTTAGCGCATAGGTTCTTCCCAAGATCTTGTTCCTCTGTTCAGCCTCCCTTACCTTCTCTCACCCACAGAGCGAGCCCTCCTCCCCTGCCGCGAGCGGCAAGCCATGCCAAGCCTGTTGCCGATTGACCAGTGGCAATCAGGGCAAAAAAAGGCTGTTTTCCTTTGGCTGGCAAGGGCAGGCTCAGCGTGAGCACGGCTTGGCCAGCAACCATTAGCTGCATCTTGATGAATTGGAACATCAGCAGCGGTCGTATTTGTCTCAGTTGGCCTGGGCCTGAGAAACACAGCTTCAATGCTCCAATGCTGATGGAATTAATCAGGCTCAGTTCTGCCTCGCTCTCCTGCTGAATCACCAGCCTTCCCGCCAATGCCCTCAGGGCTGCACTCGCCCGCGAGGGTTGCTGGCCCTTCTTATCCCAGACTTGCCACACGCGCCATGTTCCGATCAGCTCTGCCGATCCCACCCCGCTGCCGCAATGGCGACTCTGCAACTCCAGAGATCTCAAGGTTGGCCCATCGGGAAGAGAGGCTGAGTCCACAGGGGCTTCCCTCACAGCATCTCCCCAGCTGGTCACCTTATTGAAGTTATCCTAACGACTCTTTGTGTGGGAATGGACCTCGCTTTTGATCCAGGGATAGGACCTATGGGTAGCTCAAGCAAACGGTGCTGGCACTTGAGCGAACACTGACCAAGCGCATGGCTTGTGACGGTCGCCAATCCTTGACGGAACCTTCCGCCCCATCACCGGCCATCAGCTCTGTAGCCGCGATCCACTCACTCTGCTCCAATCCTGTGGGGGTTCGCGTGATCACCTCCACTTCGCACTGCCTCGGGCAATGGAAGGTCATGACCTCAAAGGGAAAAACCACCCGTTCCAGAAAATAATTGCCGTTGCCTCTGGCCCGCACGATCACCATTCGGTCCGAGCAATTGCGGTAGCTGCACAGGATGGTGCTGCCCGCTTTGGCTGGAATGTTCTCCGGAGCGCTTGAGAGAGTGAAGGACACGGTCGTGCAACGGACTGCAAGCGTATCCAGACAGACTTCTTCAAGGTCGACAGTCTCGTCTGCGACGATTTCAAGATTGTAAGTCGTTCTACCTATGCATGGTCAGCTGCGTCTCAGCCAGGAGGGCGCCCCTGAAAACCATTCGCCAAGATCGTCGTTTTTGGGATCAAAAGCACCTTTAGGCCCGATTTCACCCAGATTCATGTCAGCCAGAAAGCGATCCAAGCCTGCTTGAGGTGTTCCCTCCTGTTGTCGCCTTTGCGCCTGCTTGAGCCAGCTCCATACTGAGGGGTCCCGGTCGGCAAATTTTTGTACGTAAATGCGATCTTTCAGGCTGACAGGCTCGGACCTGGCAATCCTCTCAATGATGGCCTGAAGCCTGAGGCGAGTGCTTGGCGTCAGCATCTGGAAGCCAATCTGATGTGCTGATGTATAGATAGCTAACTTAATCAGTCTAACGGTGGCGACTCACACCAAAGCCGGTTGTTTGTCAGCACTTCCTCTCACTTTTTGGCTCGTTGCAGCCAGGAGATCTGTGGTCTTGCAGGCCTGTGTGACGAGCTCAACCAAGATGTTGGGACTGGGTTGAAGCATCCGCAACCAGTCGGAAGCTGTCAACACGAAGACTCCATGCTGCCTGCCCAGGCCCAATCGATCGGCCCACATGATCCATGCGAGTTCCATGACAAACTCTTGCCGATTGACCGGCCAGTCCTTGTTCCCCCCTTGCGCCAATCTTTTTGGATGCCCTGTAGATCGAATCTGTGCGCAGGCCCAGGTGGCGAGGAACGCCTCCCGGCAATGGAAGTTGTTGCGAGAGGGCAGCAATATTTCATCGTCTTGTAGCTGATAGCCGGGCAGGTATCTGCCTTCGCGAACCGGCACGCACCAGCGATTCAGCAGTTGTTCAGCGTTTGCAAGACGTTGCTGGTGCGATCGACTGGTCGCCCCTTCCTCCACCCGTCTGGCTGCCAAGTGGCACTGCAAGGGCGGTCCGACCAAGTCGGCAACGTTGAAGACAACGGGCGGCTGCATCCGCCGGGCGCTTGGGGGATCAGCCCAACCCAGATGCACCCCATGCGAGCCTTTGCGTGGTGTCAATCCGGCTTGCCTGGCTTGCATGTAGGTGCACCACCAGGGAAGTGCCAGCCCCCGCCGCACCAAAACCACCTCGAGGAGAAGCGCATCCGCGGCTTCGTAGGGCTGGCCGCTCAGCAGGTTCCGATGGACCATGGCCGTGGATGTCCTGGGGCGACGCCATGGGATGCACCCCTGCTTCAACAGATCGAGCAGGCTGCTCTGCCACGTTTGTGGGCTGTCATTGGTCTCGGCCACTCCAACCATCGAAGGACGACCTCCCCTCCGTTCCACCCCCTGTCACCTCATCCCCCAGCCATGCCGTGTCCCGCCAAGGGCACCTTGGCGGCATCGATCGCCGCATCCATCGCCAGCCGAAACGCCAGCTCAGGACCCAGGTGTGGTGTGACCATCCGCAGGGCTCTGGCGGCCACCAACCCAAAAAACAAGGGCCATTCGCCGGGATCCGAGCAACAAGCGCTGCAGAGAGGGTGGAACCGAAACCAAAGATCCCTTTGCTCAGCGGCTGCCAACTCTGCAGGTGTATGGGCGGCTGGCACTTGCGGCCTGCCAAAGGCAGACGTGCAGAGCCGTTGGATTCCCTTCAGAAGCAGCTGTTCCCCGTCCGGCAACCGCTCACAACCCTCCTGTCTGGCGGCTTCCCCTAACAATTGCCAGGGAGAGTCATAACCCACCAGGAGCTTGCGGTTCAGCGGCTCCCCGACGAAATAGCAGGAGTCATCCTGACAACGCACCAGGTGAAGCCCGGCAACGCTGTTTTGCCCGGCCTGTTCGGCTTCAGCCCAAACCGAAGCCTGCAGGCTTTGGCCGATCAAGACGCCCGCCATCGCCATCAAGGTTTCGGCGTGCACCCCCCGCTCTGTTTGGAGCTGGTGCAGCAATTGATTGAGAGCCAGCTCCGAGCCCAGTTTGGCGCCGATCAACGGGTCGTCTCCCCTCCGTTCAGCGATCACGGCCTGCAGCGCTGCCAGTTCAGGCAGATGGGCATCATCACTGGGGGCTGCCATGGTCATGGTCTCGGGTGCAAGTCGACACCGATCAAGTCTTCCCGCCGGCAGTCAGGCTTGGGTGGGGCAAGGCTGCGAGCATGGTTGAGTGCCAGCGGCAGGGAAACCCAAAGGATGGTTCCGCTTCTGTTGGAGCTTTTCATCTGCCTCACCCTGGGCGCATGGCTCGGTTGGACGCTGCCGTGGCTGCCCACTCGGCTGGCCCAGCCGTTGATTCGTTGGGGCGTCCCCCTTAGTTTGGCCGCCCTCCTGTTGCGTTCACAGCCGTCCGATGCCCTGTTGCGGGTGGGACTGCTCGGCCTGCTCGTGCCCCTGGGCAGTCTGTTGCTGTTGGGATGGGCTCCGTTGCGAGCCCAGATCAAGGACCCTGTCTTGAGACTGGGCGCCGCCGTTGGCAACACGGGGTACTGGGGGTTGCCCGTCGCTGTGGCGCTTCTTCCTCCGGACGCCGTGGCCACGGCAGCTGCCTATGACGCTGCAGGCACCATCATCACTTGGAGCTTGGGCCCCGTGGTGTTGCTGGGTGGGGCCGGGAATTCGCTCAAGCTTCTCTCTCTGCTGTGGGCCAGTCCAGCGCTGCAGGGCATCCTTCTCGCGGCGATTGTCGGCAGAACGCCCTGGCGTCCGTTGTTGGCCGAGCTGCTCTGGTGGCCAGCGCGTGTGGTGTTTGTTGTGGCTCTTTCTCTGGTGGGTATGCGCCTTGGTCTCACCATCCGGCAACGCAGCTTCGAGGTGAGCTCTAGCCTCCCCTGGGCTGTGGCCTTCAAGCTGCTTGTGGTGCCGGGCATGGTTTGGCTGTTCGGACAGCTTCTGCCCCTCTCGCCAATGGAGCTGCAGGCCCTGGTGTTGCAAGCGGCTGCACCGACCGCCCTTGCCGTTTTGTTGATGGCCGAGGCCGAACAGGAAGCCGTGGCTCTGGCGTCCACCCAGGTTCTCTGCAGTACGGTTTTGGCCATGGTGACCGTGCCCCTCTGGTGGGGTCTGATGCGTTAGCCAATTGCTGCAGATGGCTCCTCAATCCCTGTCCCTTCCCAAGGGGATGGTGTTTCTGCTTCTCGGCTGCTTCGCTCTCGATCCGCTCTGGCGGGCTCGAGCGGTCCCGGCCACGCAAGCCGCCGCCCTGATTCAGGAGCGAGGCACACCCTTGCAAGCCGGGAGGATGACCGGTGAGAGTCGCACGGCGTTGGAGCGGGCCGAGGGGGGCGATACACCGATTCTCACCTTCACCACAGGGCGGGGCCCGGTGCGGTTGCTTTTGGATACAGGAGCCGCATCAGCGCTGGTGTCCCCTGGACTGCTGCTGCGTCTTGGCCTGGCCAGCCGGCCTCTCCCGACGCAAGCGTTCTCCCTGGCTGGCGGCGGTGCGGATTGTGGAGCTCTCAAGCTTTCCAGCACTCGCCTCCCCGAGCTTCGTTTGCCCTCCGGGGCCCGCGCTGCCCCCTTGCACCTGCTTGGGGTGGAAGCCTTGGTCATTCCTGTCGCTGCTCTTCCCAAAGGGGTGGACGGGGTCCTGGGCGCCCCATCCCTCAAACAGCTTCCCTTCGTGGTTGATCCTCTTGCTGGGAAGGTGTTGGTGGGCAGACCTGCAGAACAGTGGCGTCAGGCCATCGGAGCTCCGTCTGAGGTGGTCCCCCTGGCCTGGCAGCGGGGGGTGCCGCTCCTGCAGATCCGGGTGCGGTCGAGGACTGGTGACCGGATTCAGACCGTGGATGCCTTGGCGGATACCGGTGCGGAGGGTCTGTTTCTCACGCCAAGCTTGGCTGCTCTGTTGACTCCGCTCGGCGCGGCCCAATCAGCTCGTTTGGTGGGAGTCTGCGGCCAGCAGGCGGTGCTCCGCCAGCGGCTGTTTGGGATGGGCTTGGGACCCAGGCGGCCACCCGACCAGAGTGTGGAGGCGATCGTGACCGATGGTCCTGTGTTTTCTCTGCTGGGAGTGCAGGCCATCGTGGGTCAGGAATGGCTGCGCACCCGCCGCCAGCTCTGGCGTCTGGATGCCAGCCCCCCACGTTTGGAGTTGTGGTGAGCTTGCCTGGGCAAGCGGATACAGAAAAACCCTCGCATGGGCGTGCGAGGGTTTTTCCGGAGCTGCCAGGCAGGTGGCGCTCAGATCCGACGGGGGGTCAACGTCGTCGGTGTTTTACTTCTAAAGCTTGATCAAAGCTTTGGGAGGGATTGGGAACAAACGGTCACAATCAAGGACGACGGCTCCATTCGCCGCCAGGAGCCCACTGGGCCAAAAGCTGTTCGTGACGCACAAGGGCATAGCGACTTTGCTCGCTGGGTTGGGACCTGTACTGGTCCCTGAGGGACTGGAGTTGAGCCTCCATGGAGTGGAGGACAGGGTGGTTCTCGTACACCGCTCTTTAGCAACCATCAGAACCTTAACAGAATCGAAAGATTTTGGCTCTGTTCCCGCTGGCCACGCTGGAGGCCAGCCCGTACCATCGGGTTGCTCTCCGTCGATGGCCATGAATCTGGGTGAGGTCTACCTCGAGTCCCTGTCCACGGGGATCATCACCCAACAGGAGATCGACTGGATCACCACCCACCAAGGCGGCTTTGCTCGAGAAGAGGAGGCGATGGCGCTCAAACTCGGCCGCCTTCTTGATGAGGGCAGTCTTCAGATCGGTTGCCGCCTGTTTTCCCAACCACCCAACCCAAAGCCGTCATCCCCCAGGGGTGACGACGACGTCTAGTCCCCCTCTGTGAGGGCGCCTCCGCAGCTGGACCCGCAGCCCGCTGTGCAGCCGAAACAGTGGTCATCCACCTGAATTTCCGCCCGGGCAGGGGGGGAAGCCAACAGATCATTGAGATGGGTTCCCAGCGAGCAGGGAAGCCCAAGCATCTGGTTGAAATCACAGTCGTACAGGCGCCCCTGCCAATCCACACTGACCAGAGAGCGACACATCACCCGCTCCAGGTTGGCTGCGGAGTGGCTGGATCGCAGCAGCTCCTGGTAAGCCTGCAGGGAACCCTCGCGAGCGAGCTGATCGGCAAAACGCTGGATCGGCATGTTGCTCATCACCATCAACTGGTTGAAGACCACTCCGTGCTCTCGAGCCAGAACCTCCTTATAGGCGGCCTCCAGGCGCTTTTGGGGGCCTGGCAGAGCGGCTTCCAGGGGGTTGTACACCAGGTGAAGCGAGAGCCCTGAATGCTCGAGGCCATAGCCCAGTTGGTTCAGACGTTTCAATCCCTCCAGGCTGCGGGCAAACACGCCATGGCCCCTCTGGCGATCCACATTGTCCGCCTGATAGCAGGGCAGGGAGGCCACGACGGTGACGCCTTGCTGGGCCAAAAAGGCCGCCAAATCCTCTTGACCCTCTTCCAGGAGAATGGTCAGGTTGCAGCGGTCAATCACCTCCACCCCGAGGCCCCGTGCAGCCATCACCAGCTGTCGGAACTGGGGATGCCATTCCGGTGCCCCCCCAGTGAGATCGAGGGTCCGCAAGTGGCGTGCCCTCAACACCTCGGGGATCAGTGCCACGGTGGCTGGGTCCATCTGCTCCACCCGCCAGGGCCCTGCTGCCACATGGCAGTGGCTACAGGCCTGGTTGCAGCGGTAGCCCAGGTTCACCTGCAGCGTCTGCAGATCTCCCCTTTGAAGGGAAGGAAATCGCTTGGGCGCCATCGTGGCTTGCATGGGCGTCTGGGGTTGTCAGGCTGATCAAGGGGAGAGCGGCCAAGGCGGTCGCAGGCGGAGCAGGATGGATGCCTAGATGCCCATGGGGGATGCCCGTCGAACTCAAGAGCACCGCTTCACTGCCCGATGCGTTGAGTCTGCAGCCCCCAAGGGGATACAGGCCCATGGCCTGGCTGGGTCTCTTGGTGAATCTGTCGCTTCTGCCCCTCACCCTGGTCTTCATTTTGAGGGACCCTTTCTGGCGGACGGTGAACATCTCCGTTGGAGCAGGTGGTGTTTTGCCAGCTGCCGTTTTGGGCATCATTGCTTCGATTGCCCTGCTGCGCTGGTTGCATTGGGGACAGATCGTGGCGATCGTCGCCCTCTCTCTCAGCCTCGCTGTTGTACTTCCCTACACCATTGTCAGGCTTGTGCTGCTTGAGCCAGGCCGGATGGCCTGGGCCGTTTCTGCGCCCTTGGTGTGCGTAGTCAACGTGGCGGCTTTGCTGTTCTGGTGTCGCCCCAGCATCCGCGCTTATCTGCGTTGATGGGGCTCTGCTTGGCGGACCCTGAAAGTTGTGTTATTTGTGACAGTTGGGTGCCTGGCATTTCAGGCATTGTCTTGTTCTCTAAGAGTAGCGAGTCGTGAGTTCTTCTTCCCTTCCTGGCCTCCTCTCCTCCCCAGCGGCACCGGTACTGAACCGTGCCTACAGGTTGGTGGACGAACAGGGGCGACCCCATCCCGTCTTGGACGATCTCTACGACTCTCACGAAGCGGCCTGGGCCGAAGCCCTGGAGTGGTGGCAAACCCAGAACCATCCTTTGCCTGGCCCGATTGGTGTCGGGATTGAGGTCAGCACCTCAAACGGGAATTGGCGGACCATTCGTCATCCTTGCTCATAATCCCGTCAGGTTTTCCAGTCCTTGCTTTTTTCCTCAAGAATGTTCCCTGTGTTACAGAGTGGGGGACCCTCTTGCATGTGAGATGTAGAGCGTTGAACTTTGAACGGTTCCCTCTCTCCATGACACGAAGCTCTTCGTCCGTGGGCGCTCCCTCCGCTATGGACACCTTCGATCGGTGGCGGCAGCGCTTTGCGGAGCGTCTCCGTGAACCTCAGCTCCGCCGAATCGCCTTTGCGCTCCTAGCCACCGGCGCAGGCCTCTTGCCCTTGTTGGCCGGTGCCGCCCAGGCTTCCCTCAGCAAGATGCCAACCGATGGGGCGGACACCCTTTTGATGTTGATTGGCTCGGCCATGGTGCTTCTGATGACACCGGGCTTGGCATTTTTCTACGGCGGGTTTACACGCTCAAAGAACGTGCTCAATTGCATGATGATGAGCTTCTTTTTGATGGGTTTGATTGGTGTGTTGTGGGTGGTGATTGGCTACAGTCTAAGTTTTGGCCTTGGTTTCAACAGTCCTTTCATCGGAGGTTTAGAGCATATTCTCCTCAACAATGTCGGTGGTCCGCTCGGTGATGCACCACTGGCTGATGGCTTTGCCATCTCCTCCACATCATTTGCCCTCTTCCAGGGCATGTTTGCCATCATCACGCCTGCTCTGATCTCAGGAGCCCTGGTGGAGAGGATCAGTTTTAAGGCCTGGTTTTGGTTTTGCCTTCTCTGGAGCATTTTTGTCTACTGCCCCATGACCAAAATGGTTTGGGGGGGTGGATTCCTCGGACCCTTCGGTTCCGTAGGAGCCCTTGATTTCGCTGGCGGTACGGTGGTGCACATCTCTTCGGGTGTGGCCGCCCTTGTTGCTGCTGCCATCATCGGCTCACGCTCCACCTGGCCAGAAAACCAACGCCCTCCTCACAATGTGCCCTTCATTCTTTTGGGCGCAGGTTTGCTGTGGTTTGGCTGGTTTGGCTTCAACGGTGCCAGCATGTTTGCCTCAAAAACGGCTGGATACCCCTTTTTGACCACCTCAACCTCAGCTTCTGCAGGCCTCCTCGCCTGGTGTTTGCTGGAGTGGTTCAAAGATGGCAAACCTACGGCTGTGGGTGCGGCAACGGGAGCTGTGGCTGGACTGGTGGGAATCACACCCTCCGCTGGATTTGTTTACATTGGCCCCTCAATCATCATTGGGGCCCTTTCCGCCCTCGTCTGCTTCATTGCTGTGCGGGTCAAGGCTGCGATCAAATTTGATGACTCGCTCGATACATTCATGGTTCACGGTGTTGGAGGCACTCTAGGTGCATTGTTGACAGGGATTTTTGCTTCAAAAGCCCTCGTTCCTGCCGACTACTTTCCTCTGTCTGCCGAAATTATGGAGAAGAGCGGCAATTTTGGTTTGTTTTTAGCGCAGCTAAAAGCTGTTCTTATCAGCTACGGATTTGTGGCGATTGCCACGGCTCTAATCTTGTTCATTCTGAAGGCATTCATGCCTCTCCGAGTAACACCTGAAGAGGAAGATCGCGGTCTTGACTTTGTCGCCCATGGCGAAGAGGCTTATGATCCAATGACAAATTAACCCATTTATCTTTTCTGCCATGAAAATGATCACAGCGATGATTCGTCCAACTAAATTGGACGCAGTCAAAGATGCTCTCGTCGCGATTGATATTGTCGGCATGACGGTGACTGATGCCCGTGGTTTTGGTCGCCAAAAAGGGCAGGTAGAACGCTACCGAGGCGCGGAATTCAAGGTGGATTTTCTTTCTAAAATCAAAATCATGGTTGTTGTTCCAGATGAAAAGTTGGATGCTGCTCTTACGGCGATTAGCACAGCTGCCCACACCGGCGAAATAGGGGATGGAAAGATTTTTGTCAGTCCTGTTGAAACTGCCGTTCGCATCCGAACAGGCGATCGTGGTGAGGAGGCGCTTTAGCTTGTAGCGAAGATTAGATGTTTCCAGCTGAGTGGTTCACGGCTCTGGCGCGAGCCCCTCAGCTGATTCCCCAGTCGCGTTTGATGGTTTCTGAGCTTAATTGCCAAGCATGCTCGCTGGGATGAATGGCATGGGCATGACCCGATGGATGTACCATCCGTTTTTTCATCTCATCAATCAACGTGTTCTGGCATTCTCTGCTTTCTTCAAGCAGTCTTTCAGTCTGCTCGCTTCCCCCGATTTGTTCACGCATTTCAGGTTGTGTGAGGCAAAGTTCGAGAGCTTCAATATGCTCCGTCCACCAAGCCCATTCGTATTGCAGCATGGCGAGATCACAAGACTCTAGTTGGGTCTGATAAGCGTCGACATGAAGTTTGAGGAGCTCTCGATCATCGGCGCGAAACCTTCCCCCCTCTATCGGCCTGTTGGGGTTCGCCTCGGCCAGTTTCTGCATGATTTCGCGCAGATAACTCATCGTCCTACTGCCAAACCGCTTTCACTGAAGAGTCCTTCGAAGAGAGCCGAACTCAAATAACGTTCCCCGGAATCTGGGAGAACGACAACGATGGTCCGATCCTGGAATTCCGTCTGGGAAGCCAGTCGCACCGCCACTGCTGTGGCAGCTCCGCAAGAAATCCCAGCCAAAATACCCTCCTCTCGAATCAGTCTTCTGGCCATACCGATGGCTTCTTCATCACTTACTTTTTCCACACGATCAACTAGGGAGAGGTCGAGATTCTTTGGGACAAAACCTGCTCCGATCCCCTGTATTTTATGTGGGCCCGGCTGAAGCGGAATACCCGCTAAGGTCTGACTGATGACAGGGCTGGATCGAGGTTCAACAGCTACGGAAACAAGCGGCTTTGCAAGCGTTTGCTTGATGTAGCGACTCACTCCCGTTATCGTTCCGCCCGTGCCCACCCCCGCCACAAAAACGTCGACCTCACCTTGCGTGTCAGTCCAGATTTCTGGGCCTGTGGTGTCGTGATGAATCTGAGGGTTCGCTGGATTAACAAACTGTTGCAACATCACATAGCGATCAGGCTCTGATTCAGCCAATTCTCTGGCTGCTTGGATGGCGCCACTCATGCCAAGACGCCCCTCCGTCAGCACAAGATTGGCCCCATAGGCCGTCAGCAGCTTGCGCCGCTCAAGGCTCATGGTCTCTGGCATGGTGAGGGTGAGGGGAAGACCCCTTGAGGCCGCCACAAAAGCCAGTGCGATCCCGGTGTTGCCACTGGTGGGTTCGATCAGTTCCTTACCAGGCCCTAGCAAGCCCTCCCGTTCTGCTTGCCAGATCATGGAGGCACCGATACGGCATTTCACCGAGTAGGCCGGATTCCTCCCTTCAATTTTGGCCAATACTCTTGCCCGACACCCTTCCGTGACGCGGGTGAGCTCCACCAATGGGGTGTGACCGATGGTCAGACTGTTGTCGCTGTAGATGCCGCCCATGGGGCCCACACTGCTTTCACCACCCTAATCAGCACCGAGACCCCAGCTTCTGTCAAGTAATGGCTTGACCTGCCTTTTCAGACTCTTTTGCATAAAATCTTCGCAACTTCAACACGTCGAGTGAACATTGCCCTTGGCGGACCCGTTGGCTGGTTGCTGATTCTGCTTTCCATTTGCGTTCTTACAGTGACGTTTGAACGGATTCGTTTTTGGATGCTCTGGTGGCACAGGCGCAAGTCTCGTCAACATCAATGGAGGCAACTCGTGCATCTTGGTGGTGCTGGCCCGCAGGAGTGGATGGATGAGAAGGATCAGGAGATGCGTTTTGCTGAGTTGTTTCTTGAGGCGTCGACGACGATTGCACCTCTGCTCGGACTCATCGGCACAGTGGTCGGCCTAAGCCGTCTTCTCTCCTCCATGGGTCCGCAAATGCTGTTGCCACCGGGTGGGACCCTCAGTGGCTTTGGTGACGTGCTGATCAGCACTGCCATGGGGCTTGTTGTCAGTTTGATTGCGATGGTCACCCTTCATCTCAATCACGGCCTTCGTCAGTGGCAGCAATCCATTTGGCGTCGTGATTTGCATCGACGTGTGACGTCTTGAATCCATGTCGATTGCTTTTCAATGTCTGTTGATGATGGTGTTGCTTGTAAGCGGCTCTGTGGCCTTTTTGCCTTTGCAGCTGCTCCAGCCTGAACCCCGCCGCTCCGCCACCCTTCCATCAGGTTTGCAGCGCTCGAGTCTTTGGATTGTCGAGAATCCCAAGGGTCAATGGTTCGTCAATGGCGCGCCCCATACGCCGCAAGACCTTCAAAGCCTTCTTCATCAAGCGAGACCCCAATCCACCATCCGCTACCTTCCCTCCGATGCGCTTCCGCTGGAGAGAGTCACGCGGTCCTTGCAGAAGCTGCGCTCATTGGCCCCCGGCTCCGTTGTTCTTGATCTCGCCCCCGGGGTCCATCATTCCCGATGAAACTGCGCCGTGCCCATCGCCCCTCTTCTGTTCTGCTCGACGGCATCGCTCTGGCCCTGTTGAGCTCCACCCTCACCCTCGTGGCGCTCTGGATGATCCTCTGTGTGCAAAAAGTCGCTCAACAACCAGCCGCTGCAGGGATCATGACCGTTCATTTGGACCGCCAGGGAGGCCTGCGCCTCTGGAATCAGCCGATTCGTAGCCAAGATCTCGATGGTCTTTTGGCGCGGGCTGAGGCCCGCACTCAGGGGAGCTCACCACTGATTGTGCGTCTGATACCCGATCCACAAGTGCCGTGGGGAGTCATCCACAGGATGCTCGCCCGGCTTCAACCCTCTGAACCGAATCGCAGCTGGATTCTTCAGCTGCAATTGCCATGAAGCCGACCCTGCGTTTGCCCAGCAATCAGGCTCGCCTGTTGCTCGGGTTTGTCATCGCCTTGTCGTTGCATGGCTTGGCCCTTTCTTTCCTCCAGCTCAAACGCAGCCGTGAGAAGCCCCCGCAGACGCTCACCAGCAGGGACAACACGCCAGAACTTCTGCAATTTGGCAGCCAGGCCTACGCGCCGAGTTCCCTGCCTGTGTTGACACTTCCCAAAGCCAGTGTTCTCCCCCCTCCCCCATCCAACCTCTTCAGCCAACGCCAGCCATCCTTGGCTGGTGGCAAGACGGTGAAGGTGAAGGCGTCCTCCCAGCCAAAGCTGAAGCAACGGCGCACCCAAACACAGGGAAGGCTCAAGCTGGTTCAACGGAAGAGCCCCGCATCTGAACAATCAGGAGATTGGCAGCTGCTTGCCGTGCAGCACTTGCGCCGCTTCCAGCGCCAGGAGCAAGAGGCGGCTGTGGCTGTTGCTTCTGAGTCCCTTCAGGCTGCATCTGATCAGGAGAAAGTTGAGGGCCTTGACCATGTTCCCCAGGTCCCTGCTTCTCCTCCACCGGAGGCCTATCAGGCTCTCTGGAATCGTTCCCAGCCACAATCGCCCGTGGCTTGGCAAAAGGTGTTGGCTGCACACCCCGGCCCGGCCATTGAAGTCCGTCAGCTGCCCGTTGCGCAGAGCAAGGACATCGGTGCGCCAGTACAGCATCGCCAGATCGTTGTCTTGGGACCTCAGGTCATCCTGTTTTGGATCGATGGCAGCCGCTTGTGGCTGCTTCAGTCGGCGCGGAGGCAAGGGTCGCCATCTTGAGGTTTTCGTGGCAGGCGAATCTCAAATCTTGCTCCACCACTGGGATCGTTTTCTCCCAAAACCCAGCCTCCATGCGTGAGCACGATTTGCTGGACAATGGCCAGACCAAGCCCACTGCCTCCACGCTGATGACGAAAGCGGGATGCATCGCCACGATAAAACCGCTCAAACATATGTTCAAGGTCCTGTTCACTCAAGCCTGGCCCTTGGTCTCTGATGCCAACGCGCAACCAATCAGCGCTGGCATGCAAATCAACCGTGATCGTTCCCCCTTCCGGGCTATAGCGTAAAGCATTGTCAAATAGATTCAGCAAAGCTCGATGCAGGCGTCTGCGATCACCTACCACAACGAATGGCAAGACATGCTCAGTTGTTGTGAGCTCACAGTGGATATGCTTGTCGTCCGCCAAGGGTTTGACTCCCTGCCAGACCTCAGCAATTAAGGTTTGCATGGTTATGACCTCATGGCTGATGCCAAGGCCTGGTAAAGCATTTTCTAGGCGTGAAAGCTCCAGTAAATCACCCACCAAATCTTGCATCCGTCGAAGTTCTCTCAACAATCTTTCCACCAGCACCGCATTCTGATCATTGACAGTGGCGGCAAGGCTGTCCCCGACAAGCAGCAGGGCCGTCAGAGGTGTTTTGAGTTCATGGGCCACATCGCTCACCCATCGCTCCTGTTGGTTGAGTTGAGCTTCAAGCGAGCGTCTGCTTTGCAGCAGTAGAGCCACGGATTCCTGTTGGCCTGAAAAAGCAAAAACCTCCAGTTTCTGGCCTTCAAAATCCCACTCCTGGCGCATGTGGTGATTGTGGTCGCGAACATGTTCTGTGAGATCGAGCAGGCCGGTGATGGCTGCAAGTTCGCCGATAAAATAGGGAGGGGTTTCTGAAGCGGGGATTTGCAGCATGCGCTGGGCTCGGGCATTGATGAAGCGCACCCTGTTTTTTCGATCCAAAATCAGCCAGCCGAGCGGGGCCTGATCCAACCAGCTCAAGAGCTGTTCCCGGCTGGGTTGAAGATCATCGCTCGAACGCTGTCTCTGCCATGGGCGCCGACGCCCGAGGAGCAGGCCAGCGCCAAAGGCACAAGCCACCAGGGTGATTAAGAAAAGGGACATCGGCTCAGCTGATCAACTCAGCCAAAGCGGTAGCCAAAGCCGCGCACGGTTTGCAGAAATACTGGTTCTGATGGATTCTCTTCAAGCTTCTCACGTAACCAACGAATGTGAACATCAACAGTCTTACTGTCTCCAAAATAGTCGTGTCCCCAAATCTGCTCGAGGAGTTTGTCGCGACTCCAGACCCGCCGGGGATGCTGCATAAAAAGCTCCAGCAAACGATATTCCTTCGGTGAGAGGTTAACTTCCCTACCGTCACGCATCACGCGACACTCATCAGGATAAAGCCGCAGATTTTCATGAACCAACATCTGTGGGGGAGTAGCTTGTGTATTGCTACGTCGCAACAGAGCCCGTGTTCTCGCAACCAGCTCTCGCATGCCGAAAGGTTTGACGAGATAATCGTCTGCCCCCACCTCCAAGCCCAACACGCGGTCAGTCTCATGGTCGCGGGCGCTCACGATGAGAATCGGTGTCTGATCTCCAGCCGCCCGCAGACGACGGCAGAGATCCAGTCCGCTCATGCCAGGGAGCATCAGATCAAGCACCACAAGAGCGTAGGGTTCTTTTTGGCCTTGGAGCAGCTCGAGAGCCGCAAGGCCATCAGCGCAGGCAGACACCTCAAAGCCTTCGATGAAGAGGGCATCGCGAATGGTTTCACGAATGGTGTCATCATCTTCAACGATCAGAAGGGATGGAGCCATCGCCGCATTCTGCCCCAATCTCTCCCTGTTGACCGGCAAGGGCCAAAACGTGGCTTTCACCGGCGGGGGAGGGGCGAGAGAATGATCGAGCGATGTGAATCCAAGCTCAGCCAGCCCATCTCTTTCAGCTGGCCGATGACTCTGGTCACTGTGACCCTCGTGGTGCCAAGGGCACTGGCAATTTCCTGATGGGTCAATCTGGGGATCAAGCGCAGCCCTGCTTCACAGGCCACTCCATAGTCGAGGGCCAGGAGCTCAAGAAAGCCACGCACCCGATCCTCCACCCGTCGCAGCCCCATCAAGGCGAGGAGGGATTGGCTTTGGCGCTGCCGATGGCTCACCGCCCGCATCACCGCCAGGGCAAGAGCGGGCTGCTGTTCCATCACCTGAACCGACAGGCAGAGAAGATCGCATTCTGTGAGGGTTGCGGCCTCGTAGGCTTCTGGGCCAGCCAATGATTCACCGAAGAGCTCATTCGGACCGACAAGGCCCAACAACACTTCATCACCATGGATGGTGATGCACGAGAGCTTCACCATGCCCCGCACCACGAGCCAGAGATGGTTTCGCAACAGCGGAATGGAGCTGCCCGTTGGCAACTGCACGATCGATGTGCGCTGATAATTAACTTCTAATAGCTGCCTGATCCCGTCACTGTCTTTCGGGTTAAGGTTCATTGGATGAACCGAAGAAATTCCCACGGGACCCTTCCAATCACTGGGACGAGAGTAGGGGATCTGCTGGCTAGATATGCGAAGAACTGATGATCCTGAGGTTAAGAACAGACAAAGAAAGCCGCAGAGTTGAGACTCCGCGGCTTATTTGGAGCAGCTTTGCTTACTTGCCTATTTTCAGAACAGCAGCCTTGGCTTTGTTGTGAATCGAGCCAGATAGTGGTATGTAGCCCAGATCATCAGCTTTGCTTTGAGCTGGACCCAAAAGATGATTGATGGCGGCACGAATCTCATCCGTTTTTGCACCGTTGCCCGATTTGTAAGCCAAGATCCACGTCAGTGTGGAGATCGGATAACTCTCGGCTCCGGCAGGATTGGGATCTTCCCCAGCGAGATTCCCATCTAGCTTAACCGCGTTTAATGCGGCCATTCCCCCTTTGAGTCCCGGCTTGACAAACTTTCCAGCCTTGTTTTGAATCGCGGCACTTTTAAGAGGACCTTTGACAAAGGCTTGGTTGATGTAGCCAATCGATCCGGGGGTGTTTGTGAGAATGCCAGCCACACCCTCATTGCCCTTGCCGCCAAGTCCCACTGGCCAGTTGACGCTCTTTCCTTCGCCCACCTTTGTCTTCCATTCAGGCGAGAAGGATGAAAGTGAGTTTGTGAAAGCAAACGTGGTGCCTGATCCATCTGAGCGGTGGGTGACTTTAATCGGTCCCTTGCCACATTTGAGTGCTTCCCAGGTTTTGATGTCCCCGAGAAACACATCAGCCAGCTGTTGTTGGCTCAGCTTGAGAGCAGGGCAGTCGGCTTTGTTGTAGGCCACGGCAATGGTCCCACCCACAATCGGGATCTGCACCACACCTCGCGCCACTTTGGCGGCTTCAGAAGCCTTGATCGGCTCATCTGTAGCACCAAAATCTACTGTGCCTGCCACAAACTGACGCACCCCTGCCCCTGAGCCCACCGATTGATAATTCACCTTCACCCCCTTGCTTGCCAAGTCCGAGAAGGCCGCTTGGTAAAAGGGGGCTGGGAAGGTGGCGCCGGCGCCACTGATGCTCTGCTGGGCTAGCGCCGCAGTCCCCACGACCATGCTGGAAGCAAGACTGAGGCTGAGAACCTTCTTCAGGAAGGCCATTGAGAAAACACCTTGAGGATGCTCCCTTTGGCTAATGCCGCCCGGACCCTTGGGTCGTTATGAGAAGTTTAAGAGTCGAAAAAGATTTGTTTGTCAATCGTTAACGTTGGGCTGTCCAGTCCTTGAACCAGCCTCTTTTCCACAACCAATACGCCTGCAAGATGGCCACGACTGCCATGATCAGCAAAATAATGAAATACCCATATCTCCATTTAAGTTCAGGCATGTTCTCAAAGTTCATCCCGTAAATGCCAGCGATAAATGTCAGCGGTGCAAAGATACTTGTGAGGATTGTCAATGTTTTCATCACTTGATTCATGCGATTGCCGACACCGACGCTGTAAGCCTGTGTAATCGCATCGCATTGATTGCGGAGCATCTCACAATTTTCATACAGGAGTTGCACGAGTTCTCCCATTTCTTGAAAGCCGCCTAAAGCCTCTTTGCCCAGAACGGTTTGATGTTCCCGCAGGAGAATTTGAATCTGATGGCGTAGAGGCCATATCTGACTCCGAATCGTGCGTAGGTTGCCGCGATAGCGAAATGTACGAGAAAGCAGCTTCGGCTTTGGCCGCCGCAGAACGGATTCTTCTAAGGCATCAAGCTGATGGGAAATGCTCTCGAGAATTGGGAAAATATCATCAAGAATGTCGTCAATTAAGAAATGTAGGATATCGTCTAGGTCGCTCTCTTCAATTAATGATTCATTGGAAAGAATCCACGCTGTCAGGTCGGAGAATGGCTTTCCCTCCCCAGCCTCCTCTATGGTGATCAATAGGCCTGGAAGCAATAATAAGCCGACTTGGTCGCTGATCAGATGACCCGGTAGGTTTGCCTTGCCAAGCCGATGAATGACCACCAGCACAGCGGAATTCAAGCAATCGACCTGAGGTCTTTGCGGGACCTCAAGAAGCGGCACTCTCAGGATTTGTGGGACCCCAAGACCATCAAGAATCTGATGGATCTCTTCTTGATTTTGAAGGCCGCGGATTCTCACCCACAAGCCGACTCCCCGCTGTCGATCATCTGAGAGGGATTGGGCTGTGACTGCCGGACAGAGTTCGACCTGGCTGTTGGCGAATCGGATCGCATCGATTGTGGTTGGACTGAGTCCACCATGAGGAGAAAGTTCCTTGGGAAATTCACCTGGGCGCTGCTCGAGCAGTTGCGAACTCAGGGCACCGGGCGTGAGACGCAGCACAGCTCAGCGGGCCAGACAACGGTCGGGGATCATATGACAGGTGTTAGAACTGTCGGCTAGCGTAACCGAATTGGTCTCCTGATTTTGGGCATGTCTCCCGGTTCGCCCCTTGGGGATGGGGATGGAGAAAACCATCTGAAGCCTGGAGACGTTGGCGTCCGATCTCCCATGGAAGCTCATGCGGGCTTTCGAGGAGAGTGTTGGAGCCCTGAGCGATTAGCCTTTCACCAAAATCTTGAGACCTTTGCTGAGCGGGTTGGTCTCATCGTTGCTTTGCAGGGCAATGGCAAAATCAGTCAAGAGGAAGCCTATGCTCAGATCAAACACATCTGGAAGGCTCTTAAGCAGAGCAAAGGCCACTTGATTGACGGAGGTCCTTAACCAGTCCAGCCACGGCCACTCCTTGGAAGGACAAACAGCAAACTGTTAAGACGGCTCCACGATTGCCTCTTAAAGATACAAACTGACAAGGCAACTCATGCGTTCACGCCATGTTTTTGAAGATTCATCACGACGATGACTCAAGCTTGGTGGAGGTGCTCGACCTGAAGCAGTTGTTCGATCCCTTCCACGCCTCTGTTGTCGCCCGCATTCACGGCGGTGAGGAGTTGCAGGATCCGCAACCTTACGCCAAGGCCGAACTCTTTTTTCCCTCCGGCGAATCCCTGCCTCGTTGCTGGCAGGATCCTCACTATCAAAGTTGATCCGCCTCTCTGGAGCAGTGAGTCAAGGACAACTTAGGATTGATCCTTGTCACACTCTCTAGGAAGCAATGGGGATTCAAGTCGCCAATGTCAGCAAGAAGTTTGGCGACTTCCAGGCTGTTGACGATGTCAACTTGGATGTGGATTCAGGGTCATTGGTTGCCCTGCTGGGACCATCGGGTTCCGGAAAGAGCACCTTGTTGCGTCTGATTGCTGGTTTGGAACAACCCGACTCCGGCAGGATCTGGATCACAGGTGAAGAGGCGACGTCCCGCTCGGTTCAAGAACGCCAAGTTGGCTTTGTATTTCAGCATTTTGCTCTCTTCAAGCACCGCAACGTTCGTGAGAATATTGCGTTTGGTTTGGAACTTCGACGCTGGAAGAAGGAGCAGATTAGGGCCCGTGTCGATGACTTGCTTGATCTGGTCCAGCTCCAGGGATTTGGTCACCGATATCCTTCGCAACTTTCAGGCGGACAACGACAAAGAGTTGCATTGGCAAGGGCACTAGCGGTTCAACCAAGAGTTCTGCTTTTGGATGAACCCTTCAGCGCTTTAGATGCCAAGGTGAGAAAGGAACTTCGAGCTTGGTTGCGCAATCTCCATGATGAGATGCATGTGACCACTGTGATTGTCACCCATGACCAAGAGGAAGCAATGGAAGTTGCCGATAAGATTGTTGTGATGAACAATGGTGCCATTGAGCAAATCGGCACTCCTGCTGAAATCTATGACTTTCCATCCACTCCTTTTGTGATGAGTTTCATCGGCGCTGTCAATGTTTTGCCGAGGCGTGTGCTTGCACCGAGATTGAGCGTCGATGATGCTGTAGTTCAGGATAAAGTTTTTGTACGGCCCCATGACGTTGCTGTTTTTGCTAGCCCAAAACAAGGAACAGTTCCCGCTCGCTTAAAAAGAATCATTCATAGTGGACGTGATGTCCAGATTGAGGTTCTGCTTGATGATGGCGAGATTGTTGTTGCACAAGTAGCAAGGGATTCAATTGATTATAAAACGCTTAGGGCAGGTGATGAACTGCATATAAATTTGCGGCAATCACGAACCTTTGTTCCTGATTATACGATTTGATTTAACGACGCATTAACAGAGCTGACTCCTCGTCTTTTGCCGCGGGTCGCTGACCAGCGTCGATAAGATCCAATTTGCGGTGATCGCTGATCGTTTTCACATTGGGTGTTAATTGACTTCCATGGAGCAATCGATCGGCTTCTTCGTGGCTTCGCACAGCACTCTCGACAGGTTCGTATCCGGAAGGCGCCAAGGCTTGTCCCCTGAGCACCGAAGCGAGTGTGCGCACGGTGAGTTTGATTTGTTGCCAAGGATTCATTGTGACAACCCTCTTGTAGAGATAGCTGTCAAACGTGAGACGCTGCACATCTTTATCGTCGCACATCTCAACAAAGGCTTCCCTGGCTGGATCGTTGCTATAAAAGACATTCTGTAAAATCTCCAGTACCTTATAGGTCGGGCCATATTTCTTGTCCCATTTCTTGAGATAGATCTTCAAGTCTGCTTCTGTCGGTACTCGTTGACCATTCTGGCTGGCTGCCACAATCTCCTCCGCGCACATGCGACCACTCTTTGCCGCAAAATAAATGCCTTCACCAGAGCTCTTTGTTACATAACCCGCGGCATCTCCCACAAGGGCCATGCGTCCCACCACTCTTCTCGGGCGAGGATGTTCTGGAATGGGGTGGGCTTCCACCTTGATCACCTCTCCCATAAGGAGCCGCTTGCTGGCTCGAGTCCGAATCGCTTTTTGCAGTCCTTTGATCATCGATTGATTTTTTTGCATCGTGCCTGTACCAACAGCCACATGGTCATATTTAGGGAATACCCAGGCATAGAAATCAGGAGAAACATCACTTCCCACGTACATTTCAGCTAAATCTTCGTAGTATGCCATTTCATCCTTTGGCAGACGAATCCTCTCTTGAAAAGCAATCGCCATGTTGTAATCCCCTGCATCCATGGCTTTGGCAACGCGGCTATTGGCACCATCTGCGCCAATGATGACATCCACTTCGAGAGTTTTGCTGTCACCGGTCAGACTGCCGCTGCTGAAGTCTGAGTAATGCAGGGTGTAGGGCCCTTGCCGATTTATTCCGGTGTCGATCGATTGGACCAGGCCATTGATTAAATGAGCACCGAGGGACGCTGCCCTGTTGCGTAGGAAGGCATCAAGCACTTCTCGCCTACACATTCCGATGTATTCGTCCGAGTTCTCAAGGTGAATATCAACTTCCCGGTTCGATGGCGAAATCATTTTCATGTTTCGCACTTTTCTGTCAATAATTTCGTTTGGAAGGTCGAATTCACTGACCATGCACAAAGGGATGGCGCCGCCACAGGGCTTAGCGTTATCTAGTTTTCGTTCGAACAGCCAGGTGGCAACTCCTGCTTTCGCAAGGATTTCCGCAGCACAGGAACCGCTGGGACCGCCACCGACAACAGCAACTCGCAACATTTTGAAACTAGCCCTAGCCTGGAATCAATCCGAAACTAACACTGCTGTTTGGGCTCCGGTGGGTTTTCGGCCATCAGTGTTTTAGGATGTATCAGAGATGTAGCAATTGCTTGCCCAGCAGTTCCGAACTGCGGCGAGCGCGAAACCCCGGAGTGATGTGCTGAACAGACAGAGCCTGGATCGCCAGAGGGCGAGGCCTCTTCCAGCCGACGACATCCCTCTGGCGCAGCGCAATTATCCGATCGGTCCTCGGCGGCGTCAGTCTCTGCTGTCGTTTTTTTTTAAGGTTTCTGCGCTTTGCCTGTTCGGCACCGCAAGTCTCGCCTTCCTCTTGAGGGGTCCGCTGCGCGGTTGGCTTGAACCTCCACCTGTCGCTGGCCTTGCCGCAAAACTCTCAGCTGATGGACGTCTGTTGGGTCATTTTCCCTATCCGGAAGCGAAAGCATCCGAACTCTTAACTGTCGCACCTGGCCTCCAGCTCCGTGCCGATGCTGCCAAGAGTTTTCTGGCGATGCAACAGGCAGCCGCAGCGGATGGAGTTGCGCTCAAGCTTCTGAGCGCCTATCGCTCCATTGAAACCCAGCGAGAGCTATTTTTTGAGGTGAAGGCTGAGCGAAATCAGACATCGCTCGATCGCGCCAAAGTGAGCGCCCCGCCAGGCTTTTCAGAACACAGCACTGGCTACGCCGTCGACGTGGGCGACCTGAGGGAACCTCAGACCAATCTTTCAGCATCGTTTACCCAAACATCAGCCTATCGCTGGCTGCAAGAAAATGCCGCTCGTTTTCATTTCACCCTGTCATTTCCACGTGACAATGCTCAAGGTGTGAGCTTTGAGCCATGGCACTGGCGCTTCGAGGGTTCGACGGACTCCCTGCTCACCTTTGAACCCGCCCATCGCTTCCAGCGGGCAAAGGGCCCTTGAGGGGGTAGTGGAACTGTGAGGGGCTAGGATGGCCTGATGTGCAAGTGGCTCCTCAGATCCTCACTTGTGTTGATTCTTCTTTTTTTCAATGAAAGGTCCTCAAATACGAAATCTTGCCATCATTGCCCACGTTGACCACGGCAAGACAACCCTTGTCGATGCGTTGCTCACACAATCCGGTGTGTTTCGTGAAGGTGAGGCCGTGCCAACCTGCATTCTTGATTCCAATGATCTGGAACGGGAAAGAGGCATTACAATTCTGTCAAAAAATACTGCCGTAGATTATAAGAATGTGCGGATTAATATTGTCGACACCCCTGGTCACGCTGACTTCGGTGGGGAAGTCGAACGGGTGCTTGGTATGGTCGACGGTTGCCTTCTGATTGTTGATGCCAATGAAGGCCCCATGCCGCAAACGCGTTTCGTTTTGAAGAAGGCATTGGAAAAGGGTCTCAGACCCATTGTCTTTGTCAATAAAATTGATCGTGCTCGCGTTGAGCCGGAACAGGCTTTAGATAAGGTTTTGGACTTGTTCCTGGAGCTTGGAGCTGACGACGACCAGTGTGATTTTCCGTACCTTTTTGGCAGTGGCATGGCCGGCTATGCCAAGACAGAAATGTCTGCGGAGAGTGATTCTATGGAGCCTCTATTTGAGGCGATTCTCCGTCATGTGCCAGCTCCTGTTGGCGATCCCAGCAAGCCTCTTCAGCTCCAGGTCACCACTCTTGATTATAATGACTTCTTAGGTCGCATCATCATTGGCCGAGTTCACAATGGCACCATCAAGAATGGTCAGCCTGTGGCCCTCATCCGAGATGATGGCAGCATCAAACGCGGGCGAGTCTCCAAGCTCTTGGGTTTTCAGGGCTTGAGAAGGGTGGAGATCGAGCAAGCTGCTGCTGGCGATATTGCCGCAGTTGCTGGTTTTGATGAGGTGAATATCGGTGAAACAATCGCTTGCCCAGATCATCCGGAAGCCCTGCCTCTGATCAAGGTTGATGAACCAACTTTGCAGATGACCTTCATGGTGAACGACTCGCCATTTTCTGGCAAAGAAGGCAAACTTGTTACCAGCCGTCAGGTGCGTGATCGATTGCAGCGGGAACTTCTCACAAACGTTGCGCTTCGATTTGAGGATACTGATTCACCTGATCGTTGGCTTGTCAGTGGTCGTGGCGAATTGCATTTGGGAATTCTGATTGAGACAATGCGACGTGAAGGCTATGAATTTCAAGTCAGTCAGCCACAAGTCATCTTCCGTGAAATCGACGGTATTCCCCACGAACCCTATGAAATGCTGGTCATTGATGTTCCTGAGCCGAGTGTTGGAGCCTGCATCGAGAAATTGGGATCTCGCAAGGCAGAAATGGTGAACATGGAAACAGGAAGCGATGGCCGTGTTCAACTGGAATTCGTCGTTCCCTCGCGCGGCTTGATTGGCTTCCGAGGTGATTTTATCCGTTCTACAAGAGGGGAAGGAATTATGAGCCATTCCTTTTTCGATTACCGTCCTCTGCAGGGTGACTTTGATCTCCGCAGGAATGGTGTCCTGATTGCATTTGAGGAAGGTACATCTACCTTCTATGCCTTGAAGAATGCGGAAGATCGTGGCCAGTTTTTTATCGCACCAGGAACTAAAGTGTATAAAGGCATGATTGTAGGTGAACACAACCGCCCACAGGATCTTGAACTGAATGTCTGCAAGACGAAACAGCTCACCAATATGCGTTCAGCTGGTGCGGAGGAGCTTGATACGCTGCAATCACCCCTACAGATGACCCTGGAACGGGCGCTTGAGTATATTGGTCCCGATGAGATGTTAGAGGTTACGCCTGTCAACATTCGCTTGCGCAAGTTACCTGCGAAGAGACCGATCAAACGATGACCATGGCTTTCTTGCCAGAGCCTCTACTGAACGATGCGCGGTATCAGTGTGCTGTAGATCTATTCAATCGACAGCAATGGTATGCCGCTCATGATGCGTTCGAGGAGCTCTGGCATGATGCCCAGGGCTCGTTGCGACCGCTCCTGCAAGGCATCATCCAGATCTCCGTTGCCGAATATCATCTGGAGTGTGGAAACCTGAGGGGTTCCACACTGTTAATGGCAGAAGGCCTGAATCACTTGGACTCCGCTGATCCAGACGATGTTGATTTCAATATTAATAACTTGAAAAACGCTGTAGCCAGAAGGCTTTCTGCACTGCAATCCGGCACTTCCATCGACGATCAGCCCCTGCCCTGTTTGCGGTGAGCGTCAGACTTGCGATTAATATAGTGCGACTTGAGACTTGCTAATCGATGGGTCCGCGACGATGGGTGGGTCTGGTCTTGCTTGTGCCGTTTCTCACTGCTGTTCCTTCTGCCTTCTCCGAGTCCCCGTCATCCACCAGTTCTGCACCCTCAGTTTTGGCGCAAGCTCCTGCAGCGACCCCGGCCAGTGGTGGGTTGGTCACCATTGAATCCGATACACAGGAAGCCGACAACCAAACTGGAATTGTGACGGCAAAAGGAAATGTCAGGATTACTTATCCTGACAAGGGGATGGTGGCCACGTCACGACAAGCCCAATATTTCACTAAAGAAGGTCGGCTTGTTTTATCTGGTGATGTGGATGTTATTGACGCTGATGGACAACGAATTCGCGCTGAGCGTCTTGTTTATTTTCTCGACCAGGAACGTTTGACTGCCCAACCCTCCCAGGGCAAGCAGGTCACCAGTAAGCTCCGATTGTCACCTGCTGGAGGACAACGTGTTGGTCCTCCAATGCCATGACGCTGTCCCTCGATCGCGTCGCCATTTCGCTTTCCGGGCGGCCGCTTGTTCACGATGTCAGTCTTTTGTTGAACCCTGGCGAGGTGGTGGGTCTGCTTGGACCCAATGGAGCTGGCAAAACGACAACATTCAATCTCGTCACTGGGCTTTTACGACCCGATCGAGGTGATGTTGTTCTTGATGGTCAATCAGTTGCGGCCCTATCTATGCCGGATCGGGCTCGTCTCGGCATTGGTTATCTGCCTCAAGAACCAAGCGTGTTTCGTAATTTGACTGTTCGAGATAATTTAAAACTCGCTCTTGAAGTTTCTGGTATGCCTCGTCAACATTATACCGAGCGCTTAGAGAGTTTGATCGCAGAATTTCATCTCGGTGGCTTTCAACATCGCAAGGGTTTTCAGCTCTCTGGAGGTGAGCGTCGCCGCACAGAGGTTGCGAGAGCATTGGCAGTTGGTACGCATGGGCCTCGCTTTCTTCTCCTGGATGAGCCATTTGCCGGAGTGGATCCACTTGCGGTGGCGGACCTACAACTGTTGATTCATAGCTTGAGGGCCCGTGGCATGGGCATTTTGATCACGGATCACAACGTTCGCGAAACCCTCGCGATCACTGACCGTTCGTTCATCTTGACCGACGGACGAATTCTTGCTTCAGGAACCTCTGAGCAAATGGCCACCGACCCGTTGGTTCGTCGCCATTACCTCGGTGAGGCATTTAAATTGTAATGTTAATCACAAAAACTCGCCTCGCTTCTTCGAAGGCTTCACTGTTGCGATCGCATCTCTTTCTACCCAAGTCTTTCTCGCATCGGAGGATCCCTCTGATGGATCGCTGGCTCCTGAACGAGCTCGTTGGTCCACTCCTTTTTGGGATCGCTGCTTTCACGGCCGTCTCACTTTCCGTGGGTGTTGTTTTCGAGTTGGTCCGACGGATTGCCGAATCGGGATTGCCCGTGCTCACCGCGATCCAGGTGCTGATTCTGCGTCTGCCAGGCTTTTTGGTTCTCGCATTTCCAATGGCCACTCTGATGGCCACGTTGCTTGCCTATAGCCGTCTATCTGGTAGTTCAGAGCTGACCGCTCTGCGTAGCCTTGGAGTAAGGACGTGGCGGATTGTTTGTCCAGCCTTGCTGCTCTCCCTGTTCATGAGTTTGCTCACGTTCTGTTTTAACGACCTCCTGGTGCCAAAGACAAATCTGATGGCCACCCAGACGTTGGAAACCGCCCTGGGAAAAGCCCTCACGAATGAACGTGGCGATAATATTCTCTATTCTCGTTTTGGTCGAATCGAGGTTGAGGAAGGTGAGAGTAAACGTGCTTTAACCCATCTCTTCTATTCGCGACTGTTTCGACGTGGAGAGATGATTGATGTCACCCTGCTTGATTTTTCTAGATACGGGCAGCGCCAAATGCTGACTGCCAAGCGAGGCAAGTGGAACGAAAAGCAAGCTATGTGGGAATTTCTCGACGGACGTGTGGTGAGTCTGGATGAAAAAACTGGCGCTACGACCTCTGCTGTTTTTGATCGTTATTTCTATCCACTCACCCGTGACGTTCTCGATGTTGCAAAGCTTCCCACTGACGCCAGCACGATGACCGTTGGTCAGGCCCTAAGGGCAGAGAGACTCTTGAATCAAGCGGGGAATAAAAAAGAAGCCAGGCGCATCCGCGTTCGCATTCAGGAGAAGTTTGCTTTCCCTGCCATCTGTTTTGTTTTTGGCCTCATCGGTAGCAGTTTGGGGGTTAGACCGCATGCTCGGACCAGTCGCAGCCAGGGGTTCGGCATCAGTGTTCTGCTGATTTTTGGCTATTACCTGATGTCGTTCATTTTTAGCTCTTTAGGTCTTACTGGTGCCCTCACCCCATTCCTGTCAGCCTGGCTGCCTGTCTTGATTGGCCTCTCGGCTGGTATCTATCTTCTGCGCCGCTCCAGCTGTTAACCCTCCATCCCTGCCCTTGGGGCGGCAAACTGGTGAAGATCATTGCAGTTGTTCTGCTGTGCCTGTTCTGACTAGAGACCCTGTCCTCGGTCTTGGTCTGATCGCTTTTGCCTTGCTGCTCGTTGCCCTCCCGGCGGCGTTTTGGTTTGTGAGCGCCGGCCGCTCCAGTCGTCTCGTGCGGCTGTTCGTGGCTGCTGCCAATCTCTGCCTCACTGCCCAGCTGATTCTTCGCTGGTGGGACGCCGGTCACTTTCCCATCAGCAACCTTTACGAATCGCTTTGCTTCTTGGCTTGGGGCTGCACGCTCACCCAACTCCTGGTTGAGCGTGCCTGGCCCAACCCGCTCGTTCCTGCTGCAGCCACACCCATGGCGTTGGGCTGCATCGCCTTTGCCAGTTTTGCGCTCCCTGATCGTTTGCAGGAAGCTTCACCCTTGGTGCCCGCCCTGCGGTCGAGTTGGTTGGTGATGCATGTGAGCGTGATCATGTTGAGCTATGCAGCCCTTCTGGTGGGCTCCTTGCTGAGTGTGGCTGTGCTTTTCACAGACCGATCAGAGGTCTTGGAGCTGCGCAGCAGCTCGATCGGGTCTGGCAGCTTTCGCCAAGCCCAATTGGCTTCTGCTGGCGCCGATGGCACCACCCTCCAACGCACGTTTTTTCGCTCGAGCGAGGAGCTGGACAGCCTGAGTTACCGCACGATCACGGTTGGCTTCTTGCTTCTTTCCGTTGGACTTGTCAGCGGAGCTGTTTGGGCCAATGAAGCCTGGGGTTCCTGGTGGAGCTGGGATCCGAAAGAAACTTGGGCCTTCATCACTTGGCTCGTGTATGCGGCCTACCTCCACACCCGACTGGTGCGCGGCTGGCAGGGCCGCAAGCCAGCGTTGGTGGCCTCTGCTGGCTTAGTTGTGATTGCCATCTGCTACATCGGCGTCAACCTTCTTGGCATCGGCCTCCATAGCTACGGCTGGTTTTTGGGTGGTGGGGCCTGAAGCGATCAGGCCCACCCTTACCCTCTGTTAAACCAGGGCGGGTTCGGGCCTGCGACTGGCCCTGATCCCCCTGATGGCTTCTGCATAATCTGCTGCACCAAAGACGCCAGAGCCTGAAACGATTGCATTGGCCCCGGCTTCAATCACCTTCCAGGCATTGGCAGGCTTGATGCCACCATCCACCTCGATCCAGGGATCCAGCCCCTTCTCCTCACACAGTCGGCGCAAATCGCGGATCTTCTTGACTTGATTTTCGATGAAGCTCTGCCCGCCAAAACCTGGGTTGACGCTCATAATCAAAATGAGATCGCATAATTCAAGGCAGTATTCCAGGGTGTCAATCGGAGTGCTGGGGTTCAAGACTGCACCCGCTTGCTTACCAAGCTCTTTGATTTGAGCCAGATTGCGATGCAAGTGAGGGCACGCTTCCACCTGCACACTGATGATATCTGCGCCCGCTTTGGCAAACTCAGGCACATATTTCTCCGGCTCTACAATCATCAAGTGAACATCCAGAGGCTTAGCTGTCACGGGTCTTAGTGCCTCGACAATCAATGGACCAATGGTGATATTGGGAACAAAGCGTCCATCCATCACATCCACATGGATCCAGTCGGCACCGGCTTGATCCACCGCACGCACATCATCCCCAAGCCGGGAGAAATCGGCTGAAAGGATCGATGGCGCGACCACGAGGGATTTGGCGCTCATGGGACTCATGGGACAATGGCCGCAGGATTTTAGGCTCTCCCCTGCCCTGGGGCCCTGGAACCAGCCGCTTCTCGCTTTGGGTCTCCCCAGGTTCGGCTTGCCCCCGACGGATCCCCTCCACGTCTTGAGAGATCGCGCTTTGGCGTGGATGGGAGGACTGGACAAGCTCAGGTCGTTAGCGCTGATACGATGGCGCCGCTTCAAGGTTGGAGACCCCTCGAGGTCTCTCGCAAGGGTCAGGCAGACTCAGGTTAAGAAGCATTCCTTTGCCTGGTTGCTCCGATCGGGCAGGGAAACCTTCTTCACCAGCCACTGTTGTCACCCTTCCTGAGGCTTTCCCCCTTGCCCGCTCCCAGTGGATCGCACCATCATCCAGGAACTGCTCGAGGTCGTTGAGCAGGCTGCCATCGCCTCTGCCCACCTCACGGGTCATGGCAAAAAAAATGAAGCAGATCAAGCAGCTGTTGAAGCCATGCGTCAGCGCATGGGCCAAATTGCGATGCAAGGTCGGATTGTCATCGGGGAGGGTGAGAGAGATGAGGCTCCCATGCTCTATATCGGTGAGGAAGTGGGAAGCGGCACGGGGCCCGGCGTTGATTTTGCCGTGGACCCTTGTGAAGGCACCAATCTCTGCGCCAACGCCCAGGACGGCTCGATGGCCGTATTGGCGGCAAGTGAGCGCGGTGGTCTCTTCAATGCTCCCGACTTTTATATGAACAAATTGGCCGCCCCCCCTTCTGCCAAGGGTAAGGTGGATATTCGTAAATCGGCCACAGAAAACCTCAAGATTCTCGCCGAATGCCTTGGATTGGGCCTTGATGAGCTTGTGATTGTTTGTATGGATCGGGCCCGACACAAAGGTTTGATCGCCGAGATCCGCGCGGCAGGCGCCCGGGTGAAGCCGATCAGTGACGGGGACGTGAGTGCCGCCATCGCTTGCGGTTTTGATGGCACGGGGACCCACGCCCTGATGGGAATTGGTGCGGCGCCTGAAGGTGTCATCTCGGCTGCTGCCATGCGCTGCCTTGGCGGCCACTTCCAAGGCCAGTTGGTTTACGACCCCGCCGTGGCCCAAACCAAGGAGTGGGAAGGGTTGACCCGCGAGGGCAACCTGGCTCGTCTTGCCGAAATGGGAATTACCGATCCAGATCGGGTGTATGAAGCTGACGAACTGGCGAGCGGACAGCACGTGGTGTTCGCCGCCTCTGGCATCACAGATGGTCTCCTCTTCAAGGGAGTGAAGTTTGAGCCCGACTGCACCCGTACCAGCAGCCTGATCATCTCCTCACTTGACAACAGCGCCCGTTTTATCGATACGGTGCACATCAAACCCGGTGCGAAGCGGGTGGCCCTGTCCTAGGCCTGCGCTGTCCTCCCTCTGTTCCTCAGCCCTGCTCCATGCACATCGCCGTTGTCGGCCTCAGCCACCGCACGGCTCCCGTGGATATTCGGGAGCGGCTGAGCATTTCTGAACAGAGCATGGAGGCTTCTTTGCAGCAGCTTCGATCTGATGAGCAGGTGCTCGAGGCTTCGATCCTCAGCACCTGCAATCGGCTCGAGATCTATGCCCTGCTCCGCCACCCAGAGCAGGGTATTGAGGCGGTGGGGAGTTTTCTGAGCCAGATCTCCGGGCTGGAGCTCTCCCTGCTCACTCCCCATCTCTTCACCTATCACCACGCCGATGCGGTGGCCCATCTTCTCAGGGTTGCAGCTGGCCTGGACAGCCTGGTGCTCGGCGAGGGCCAGATCCTCTCTCAAGTCAAGAAGATGGTGCGCCTGGGCCAGGAGTACCGCTCGATCGGCCCGATTCTGAATCGCCTTCTTAACCAAGCTGTAAGCACTGGCAAGCGGGTCCGTTCGGAGACCAACCTGGGCACTGGCGCTGTTTCGATCAGTTCAGCCGCTGTCGAGCTCGCGCAATTGAAGGTGGGTCAGGCTCGCGGTGTGGAAGATCTTGTGCCCCTCGATC
Organism: Cyanobacteriota bacterium; assembly: GCA_041181185.1. Taxonomy (GTDB): domain Bacteria; phylum Cyanobacteriota; class Cyanobacteriia; order PCC-6307; family Cyanobiaceae; genus Cyanobium. Next base: position 67,827 of record JBEGQC010000007.1, read on the forward strand.
AGGAGCAAGTGGCCGTGGTGGGAGCCGGCCGGATGGCCAGGTTGTTGCTCCAACACCTGCGGGCCAAGGGATGCCCTGGAGCCGTCTTGCTTAACCGCACCCTGGCGAGGGCCGAAGCCCTGGCCGCCGACTTTCCAGATCTTCCGGTGCAGTGTCGGCCTCTCGATGATCTTGATCATTGCCTGAGCACCTGTTCGCTGGTGTTTACGAGCACAGCGGCCGAAGAGCCGATGATTACCCGCGCACGGCTCCAGAACCTCAATCGCCGCTCCAGTCTGATGCTGATCGATATCGGTGTGCCTCGAAACATCCACGCCGACGTGAGTGATCTGCCTGGCGTGATGCGTTTTGATGTCGATGATCTTCAGGAGGTGGTGGCTCGCAATCAAGAGGCCCGCCGTGAAATCGCCGCAGAGGCCGAAGCCCTTCTCCAGGATGAATCACGTCTCTTCCTGGAGTGGTGGGATGGCCTTGAGGCTGTCCCCCTGGTCAATCGATTGCGCCTGCAGCTGGAAGACATCCGCGAACAGGAACTGCAGAAAGCCCTCTCTCGTATGGGGCCAGACTTGTCTTCAAGGGAGCGCAAGGTGGTTGAGGCCCTCACCAAGGGAATCGTCAATAAGATCCTTCATGGCCCGGTCACCCATCTTCGCTCTCCGCAGCCTCGCAGCCAACGCCTCGCAGCTATGCGGGTCTTGGAAGAGTTATTTGCACTCAGCAACGCTCCGGATGAAGACTGATTCCTCCCTTGCCTCTCCACTGAAGTGCATCGAAGTGTCGCCGTGTCTCGCCCCTGAGCAGCGCGCTCAGGTACGGTCAGCAGGCCATAAGAGACCGTTGGGAACATGAAACGCGTTCTGGCCATCATTCTTGGAGGAGGAGCTGGCACGCGCCTCTATCCTTTGACAAAAATGAGAGCCAAACCTGCCGTCCCCTTGGCAGGCAAATACCGCCTCATTGACATCCCGGTTTCCAACTGCATCAACTCAGAAATCAATAAGATCTATGTGTTAACCCAGTTTAATAGTGCCTCCCTGAACAGGCACCTGACAATGACCTATAACTTATCCGCTGGATTTGGGCAGGGTTTTGTCGAGGTGCTTGCTGCTCAGCAAACTCCTGAAAGCCCCAGTTGGTTTGAGGGTACGGCTGATGCAGTGCGTAAATATCAATGGCTATTTCAGGAATGGGATGTCGACTATTATCTGATACTTTCTGGAGATCAGCTATATCGAATGGATTACGGCAAGTTTGTGCAACATCACATTGACAGCGGCGCCCAGCTATCCGTTGGCGCCCTGCCTGTCGATGGGGCTCAGGCAGAAGGATTTGGGCTGATGCGCACCAACGCTCAAGGGAAGATACTTGAGTTCAAGGAAAAGCCAAAAGGGCCTGAGTTGGAATCCATGCTTGTGGACACGGCAACGCTTGGATTGACACCTGAAGAAGCGCAAAAGAGACCCTATTTGGCCTCAATGGGCATCTATGTGTTCAGCCGAGATACACTTTTTGATCTCCTCAATAGCCATCCCGACTATACAGACTTTGGCAAGGAGATCATTCCTTCTTCCTTGTCTAGGGGCGATCGTCTGCAAACTTTTCTCTTTAACGATTATTGGGAGGATATCGGCACGATTGGTGCGTTCTATGAAGCCAATTTAGCGCTCACAGACCAGCCGAATCCAGCCTTCTCCTTCTACGACGAGAAATTCCCAATTTACACTCGCCCCCGTTACCTGCCCCCCAGCAAGCTCCAAGATGCCCAGGTGACTGAATCCATCATTGGCGAAGGGTCTCTCCTGAAATCCTGCAGCATCCATCACTGTGTGCTGGGTGTGCGCACCAGGGTTGAGGATGAAGTGGTGTTGCAAGACACCTTGGTGATGGGTGCGGATTATTTCGAGTCCTCCCAGGAGCGCCTCGCGTTGAGAGAGCGTGGCGGGATCCCCATCGGTGTGGGTCAAGGTACGACGGTTCGCAGGGCGATTCTTGATAAAAACGTCCGTATTGGACGCAATGTCACGATTGTGAACAAGGACCACGTCGAAGAGGCTGATCGGCCAGAATTGAATTTCTATATTCGCAATGGCATCGTCGTTATCGTCAAAAACGGAACGATTGCTGACGGCACGACCATCTGAATTGGATCTGTCCCTGTTGCGAGCAGTTCCTGACACAGGCCCGCTGGCAGCTGACCCGGGCCTTGTTGAGTCGTCAGACTGTGGCTGATCCTGAGCAGACGACGTTCTATGGGCAAGGCGCATTTTGGTCTGATTGGTCTTGGCGTGATGGGCGAAAACCTCGTGCTCAATGCTGAGCGCAACGGTTTTTCCAGCGTTGTGTTTAATCGCACCTTTGCCAAAACACAGGACTTCCTCGCTGGCCGCGGAGCAGGGAAGAACATTGTGGGGGCGGAGACCTTGGAGGAGTTCGTGGCCATGCTCGAACGCCCCAGACGCATCCTGTTGATGGTGAAGGCAGGGCAGCCTGTCGACGACATGATCTCCACCCTCTCCCCTCTCTTGGAGGAGGGTGATTTGTTGATCGATGGCGGTAATTCTCTCTATGCCGATACGGAGCGGCGGGTCAAAGAGCTGGAAAGCAAGAGCTTTGGTTTCATCGGCATGGGTGTTTCCGGAGGCGCCAAGGGTGCTTTGGAGGGGCCGAGCATGATGCCGGGCGGCACCCTGAGCGCCTACGAAGCCATTGAGAGCATGGTGCGCAAAATGGCGGCCCAGGTGGAGGACGGCCCCTGTGTGACCTATATCGGCCCCGGTGGCGCCGGCCATTTCGTCAAGACCGTGCACAACGGCATTGAATACGGCATCGAACAGGTGTTGGCTGAGGCCTATGACCTGATGAAGCGCGTCGGTGGCTTGGGCGGCGCAGCCATGGCCGACGTCCTGGCCAACTGGAATCAGACCGAAGAGCTGGCTTCCTTTCTGGTGGAGATCACCGAGGTCTGCTTGCGCACCAAAGACCCAGAAACCGGTGGGGATCTGGTGGAATTCATCGTCGATGCGGCCGGGCAAAAGGGGACAGGTCTCTGGACCGTGGTCAGCGCCCTCGAGATGGGCGTTCCGGTCCCCACCATCTATGCGGCCTTGAATGCCCGTGTCTTGAGTTCCCTCCGCACGGAGCGGCTGGCCGCCGAGTCGCTGCTCCACGCCCCCCCCGCTTCCCCCTTCGACCTTGGCGATCCTGCCCAGGGGCTGCCCCCCCTCAGGGATGCGTGCATCCTGGCCTGCATGGCCAGCTATGCCCAAGGGATGGCCCTGCTGCAGGAAGCCTCCAAGCTGCATGCCTACAACTTGAATCTCAGTGCTATCGGGCAAATCTGGAAGGGAGGCTGCATCATCCGGGCCCGTCTGCTGCAACGCATTCAAAATGCCTTTGGCGCCAACCCGGATATGGCCAATCTTCTGGTGGATCCCTGGTTTGCTCAGCAGGTGAATCAGCGGCTGCCCGGACTACGCCAGGTGGTGGCCGGTGCGGCTCAGGCTGGTATTCCCGTGCCCTGTTTGAGCAGCACCCTGGATTACATCGATAGCTATCGCACCGGGCGCCTGCCCCAAAACCTGGTGCAGGCCATGCGCGATTGCTTTGGCTCCCACACCTATGAGCGCACAGATCGTGCAGGATCCTTCCATACGGAATGGCTGCCATGACCGCCTACCACCTGCTCATCGCTCACGATGCCGAGGATCTGGCACGGCAAACCGCCGAGCAGATGGCCGCCTGCATCGATCTCGCCCTTGCCGAGAGGAACCGGGCCCAAATTGCCCTGGCTGGGGGCACAACCCCCCGGGCGGCCTATGAACGGTTGGCAGAGGAGCATCTGCCCTGGGACAGGGTGGATGTGCTCCTAGGTGATGAGCGGTGGGTGAGCCCCGAGGATCCGGCCAGCAATGCGCTTCTGCTCCAGGAGTCGCTGTTGGCCAAGGGGCCGGGACGCCATGCATGTTTCCATCCCGTGCCCACCGATCTGGCCACGCCGGAGCATGGCGCCGAGCGTTATGGAGAGCTGTTGGTTCAGCTGTGTGGCGGGGAGCCACCGGTGTTGGACGTGGTGCTGCTGGGCTTGGGTGACGATGGCCATACCGCCTCCCTCTTCCCCGGGACGCCCGCCCCTCTGGTGGCGGATCGGTGGGTGACCACTGGGGTGGGGAAGGGTCTCCCCAGAATCACCCTCACCGCACCCGCCCTCTCGGCGGCAAGACGGGTGATCTTCTTGGTGAGCGGGGAGGGCAAGCGTCAGGCCCTGGCGAGGCTTTTGGATCCCCAAGAACCCAGCGAGCGCACTCCGGCCCGTTTGGTGCAACCTTCAAGCCAAGTCTTGATTTTGGCCGATGCCGCTGCGGCGTCCGACCTGCCGGGCGGGCTGCCCAGCTGAGGCTCCGTCCGCCGCGCCAGACTGAGCAAAACTCTGGGCCAGGCCATGGGCCCTCCTTCCCGATGGACTCCCCGAGCGATTCACCCAGCCCTGCCTCGCCAGCGACCCCGCCCAGTGTGGTGCGTGGCAATGCCTTTTCTGGCTGGCATGCCCTCAACGACACCGTGATGGGGGGGCAAAGCCGCGGCCAATGCTCGGTGAGCACCCAGGGGTTGCGCTTCGAGGGTGAGGTGGTGGAGCAAGGCGGCGGATTTGTGTCCGTGCGCTCGCCCCTGTTTTCTCCACCTCTCGATCTCTCCTTTGCCCGTGGATTGGTGTTGGAGGTGGTGGGTGAGGGACGGCGCTTCAAGTTGGCGGTGGCCTGCGCGGATGGGGTGGCTGGCCTTACGGAGCTGATCCCGGGAGGTTTGCGTTGGGTGCACGAGTTTGGCACCGCGAGCGATGGAGCGACCCGGGTGGAGATTCCCTTCGCCGATTTGATTCCTTCGGTGCGCGCCCGCCCTGTGGACGGCCTCCCGCTCGGCCTGCCTCTCCGTTTCGATCCCTCCCGGATCACCCGCTTGCAGCTGCTCCATTCCCGCTTTGGAGACGACGGCGGCCCCAACGCTGGCTTCCGGCCGGGCCCCATCCACCTGGACATTCGTTCGATCGATGCCTTGGTCTGATGCCGCAAACACCGATCTCTGCCGCTTGGTGGCCGCCGCCGCCGATCTCTGCCGCAAACCCCTTCGCCACGGCGTGGTGCTGCTTTCGGCTGAGGAGGATGACGATTGCCAGTTGCGGCTGGAGGCCCGCTCCCAGGAGGGGGAGCGCTTGGCTGATCAGGATTTGGAACTGGAGATCTACCGCAGCGGCGATGATCTAAACCTCACGTTGGCCTGGCGCGAGGACGATACCCGTCCCATGCTCTGGCAGGGCCTTCATCCGGTTTGGATGAGCGCCCAGGGGCAGCGCTGCGATCGCCCGGTGGATGGTTTGCCAGTGGAGGCCCTGGCGCGTCGCCTGCGGGCCCTCCTCGCGCCAGGCTGAGCGTTGGCCCGACCAGCCGAGCCCTTCAGGCAGGGGGCTGGTCGGTTACGGCCCCTTGGCTGCTGGAGCTCACCTGGCGTGCATACTTCCCGAGGACGCCAGTGGCGTAGCGGGGGGCTTGCCGCTGCCAGGCGGCACGGCGGCGGGCCAGCTCCGCCTCATCCACATTGAGCTGGATGAGCCGCTGATTGGCATCGACCGTGATGCTGTCGCCCTCCTGCACCAAGGCGATGGTTCCGCCAACGGCCGCTTCCGGAGCCACGTGGCCCACCACCAAGCCATAGGTGCCCCCGGAGAAGCGGCCATCGGTGATCAGGGCCACCTTGTCGCCGAGTCCCTGGCCAACAATCGCCGAGGTGGGGGCAAGCATCTCGCGCATCCCCGGCCCACCCACCGGCCCCTCATTGCGAATCACCACCACATCCCCCGCCTGAATCTGGCCCGCCAGAATCGCCTCCAAGCAACTCTCCTCCCCCTCAAACACCCGGGCCGGCCCGGAGAGCACCGGAGTTTTGACGCCACTGATCTTGGCCACACTGCCCTCGCTGGCGAGATTGCCTTTCAGGATGGCCAGGTGCCCCTTGGCGTAGACGGGGTTGCTGAGGGGGCGGATCACCTCTTGATCTGCGGGTGGTTCTGAGGGCACAGAGGCCAGCACCTCCCGCAGGGTGCGCCCCTCGATGGTGCGGCAGTCGCCATGGAGCAGGCCTGCCTCGAGCAGCAGCTTCATCACCTGGGGAATTCCGCCGACGCGATGCAGATCCACCGTGACAAAGCGGCCGCTGGGTTTGAGATCGCAGATCACCGGAACCCGTTGGCGAATGGTTTCAAAGTCGTCGATTTGCAAGGGCACACCGGCTGTGCGGGCGATGGCGAGGAGATGGAGGACAGCATTGGTGGAGCCTCCTACAGCCATGACCACACTGATCGCGTTTTCAAAGGCCTCTCTGGTGAGCAGATCCAGCGGCCGGATGTTGGCCTGAATCGCCTGCACCAACACCTCGGCTGAGCGAGCCGCACTCTCTGCTTTCTCAGGATCCTCCGCAGCCATGGTGGAACTGCCGGGAAGGCTGAGCCCCATCGCCTCAATCACAGAGCTCATCGTGTTGGCGGTAAACATTCCCCCACAACTGCCAGCCCCGGGGCATGCATTTTGTTCAATAGCGGTTAATTCGTCCTGATCAATTTTGCCGGCTGTGATTTGTCCTACAGCTTCAAAGGAACTCACTACTGTGAGATCAGACCCGTGGAGTTTGCCTGGCTTGATTGTGCCGCCATAAACAAAGATGGCTGGAATATTCATGCGGGCAATCGCGATCATTGCACCCGGCATGTTTTTGTCGCAGCCACCGATGGCCAGCACACCATCCATGCTCTGGGCATTGCAAGCCGTTTCAATGGCATCGGCGATCACTTCCCTGGAGACAAGCGAATAACGCATGCCCTCCGTTCCCATTGAAATCCCATCACTCACAGTGATGGTGCCAAACATTTGGGGCATGGCGCCAGCTTGATGGGCCGCCGATTCCGCCCTGTGAGCCAGCTCATTCAGCCCAACGTTGCACGGGGTGATGGTGCTGTAGCCATTGGCAATGCCAATGATCGGTTTACCAAAATCCTCATCGGTAAATCCCACCGCCCGGAGCATGGCCCTGTTGGGGGACCGCTGGATTCCTTTGGTGATGGCGTCGGATCGCAACATGGTGGGTCGGCCAGACCCATCGACCCTACTGGGGGCTTGATCGACCCGGGCCGCTTCTGCGAGCTCAGGGCTGGGCTTGAAGGGCTTCCAGCTGCCTGCGCACCTCCTCGATCGCCTGGTTGAGCTGCTGCACACGCTCCGGCAGCGCCTCTCCCTGGGAACTCTCTTCGGGGAGATTGGCATCACCGCTCGCATCCCCTTGATAGCGGGAGAGTCGCAGCAACCGCTGTTCTCTTTGCGCCAGTTGCCTACGCTTGCTTTGCCGCCAGAGCCACCAGGCCAGGCTTCCCGCACCGGCCAGGGCACCGAGGATTGTGCTGGTGAGGATCGGCGCGCCAGTCGGAGCAGCGGACTCGCGCTGGTTCTCTGGCATGGAGGGGGCCGAAGCGAATGAAACCAGCCTAAGGGGCTGGCGTTTGCTCCGCTTCGAAGCCCCCCCCTCCTCCATAGAGGCGCAGGGCTGGATCTCCAAACCCCGGCAGGATTTGACCCTGCCCATCGATCTCGGGATCGATGCAGGCGCTGTATAGCGTGAGATCTGCCGTGGCCTCCCCCAGCGTCTTAAGGCCCGGAGCCGCTGCCACACAGGTGATCACGCGCAGCCTGGGGCCCTCCACGCCTGCGTCGCGCAGCCGCTTGAGCAGGGCCAGCAAGGTGCGTCCCGAGGCCACCTGGGGAAGCCAGATCAGCACCCCCACCCGCTGGCCGATGGCCGTTGGCAGGTCGTCGAGATACCACTGCACGGGTTGGCCTGGCGGAGCATCGATTCCCACATGGCACACCCGTGCCGTGGGCACAACGCCCTGGGCCCCATGCCAGAGCCCAAGGCCCCCGCGCAGCACTGGAACGGCCAACAAAGGGATGGCGGCATCCACCACTTGGCCCTCAGCTGTGGCCAGCGGGGTCTGCACCGTGACGGGAGTGTGGGGCAACCAGTCCCTGAGGGCTTCGTAGGTGAGCCACCGCCCCAGCTCTCCCATCGCCGTGGCGAAGAGGGGGGAGGGGGTGGAGCGATCCCGCAACACCGTGAGCCAATGGGCAATCAGGGGGTGTGGCGGAACCACCACCCGCAGCGACAGAGCCATGGCTGCCATAACTTGTGCCAAAAGCGTAGGCCTGCAGCCATGCACAACAACCGCGTGAACTCGGCTGAGACCGAACGGCTTGGGGGTTGGTTCTCCCGTCCTCCAGGTTGGCTCTGGGCGGGGGCCTTGCTGCTGTTGCTCACCATCTCCCTGGCGGGTCCCCGCTCGGCCCTGGCCATCACGGCCCCCGAACTCAGGGGCCAGCGGGCGCTCCAGCAAATCGAGGCCGACATGCACGGCCGCAACTTGCAACAGCAGGAATTCATCAAGTCAAATCTGGAAGGAGTGGATTTGCATGGCTCGAATCTGCGGGGCGCCGTCTTCAACGGCAGCAACCTTCAGTCGGCCGATCTGCGTGATGTGGATCTCCAAGATGCCGTGATTTTTGCCAGTCGCTTGGAGAAGGCTGACCTTCGCGGAGCCCTGCTGCGAAACGCCATGTTGATGCAGAGCCGCTTGGCTGAGGCCCAAATTACAAACGCTGATTTCAGTGGAGCTGTGCTGGATCGCGCCCAGCGCCGCGCCCTTTGCGAAAGGGCTGAAGGCATCCATCCGCAGACGGGAGTGCAGACCAAGGAGAGCCTGGAATGCGACTGAGTTGCGAGGGCTCCAACAAGCGCCGGTAGATTGCAGAACGTCGGTTCTGTGGGGGATCAGCCCATGGAGGCAAGGGGGAAAGACCGGTGCACAGAGTTTCTGGAGTCCGGCACTGTCCCGCAGCTGTGAAGATCGCCCTGGCGATCCAGTCAGAACGCCCGCCGATGTCCACTTCAAGACCGGCGAGGACCGGCATTCGCCATGATTTTTTCTGACCAACCAGCCCATAGAGCTCGGTTTTGCCTCCTGCTCACCCTCCTGGGACTCGGCTCTGTTGCTTTTGGCTGGGCCGCACCCCCAGCCCAGGCCCATCACCTGATGGAGTTCAGCCGGATGGCACCCTCGCCCCTGTCGGGGTTTCTCAGTGGCCTTGCCCACCCCATCCTTGGTCCCGATCACCTCCTCTTTCTCTGCTCGCTCTCCCTGGTGGGATTGCAGCAGCGCTTCCGCTGGCTGCTCGCCCTGTTGGCCACAGGTTTGTTAGGCAGCGGCTTGGGGTTGTTGCTGCCGGGTTTGCCCCTCTCTGAGGCTGCCGTCGCCTTCAGCCTCGTCGTGGTGGCCCTGGTGTGTCTGCGGGGCTGGCCGAAGGCCTTGCTCTTGCCGGCGATCGGCCTGCACGGCTACGTGCTCAGCCATACCGTTCTGGGCTGGAGTCAGGCCCCTCTCGCCTTCTATGGGCTGGGCCTGCTCCTGAGCCAGGGAGCTCTGCTCTGGCTGGCCCTCACCCTGCTGCGTTCCCTGGCTGATGGCCTGAGCTCGCCCCAACGCTCCTTGCTCTGTGCCGGTCTTGTCGGTTGCGGAGCCGCCTGGACCTTCTCCGCCCTCGTGGCCTGAAATGGATCCCTCGCTGCCCACCCGGTTGCCCGTCACGGTGGTGACCGGCTTTCTCGGGGCTGGAAAAACCACCCTCCTGCGCCATCTGTTGCTCCACAGCGGCCAGCGCCTGGCGGTCATCGTCAATGAATTCGGCGATGTGGGGATCGATGGTGAGCTCCTGGCTCACTGCGGTTTTTGCCCGGAGGACGAGTTGGCGGGGCGCCTGGTGGAGCTCACCAACGGCTGCCTGTGCTGCACCGTGCAGGAGGAGTTTCTGCCCACCATGGAGCGCTTGCTGGAGAGGGCCGACCAGCTGGATGGGATTGTGGTGGAAACCAGTGGCCTGGCCCTTCCTGAACCGCTGGTGGCCGCTTTTCAGTGGCCCCAGGTGCGCACACGCACCCGGGTGCATGCTGTGGTGACCGTGGTGGATGGGGAAGCCCTGGCCGCTGGCCACATGGTGGGAGATGCGGCGGCGGTGGAGTGCCAGCGCCAGGCCGATCCAAGCCTGGAGCATCTCTCTGCCCTGGAGGAGCTGTTTGACGAGCAGCTGGAAGTGGCGGATCTGGTGGCCGTCAGCCGGGCCGACACGGTGGCTGCTGATGCCTTGGAGGGGGTGATGGCCGCCCTGGAAGCCAAGGTTCGCCCTGGAACGCCTCTGCTGCCGATGGCCCACGGAGTCTTGCCTGCCGAGCTCATCCTGGGCCGATCCTTGGAGACCCCCGCCGACGCTCAAGGGCCGTTGGAGCCCTCCGACGACCATGACCATGACCATGCCCATGTGGCCATGGACACCCTGGTGATTCGTCGTTGGGGAGCGCTTGGCCGCCAAGAGGTGGAGCACACGCTGCGCGATCTGTTGCGAGAGCAACCGATCCTTCGCTTGAAAGGGCGTGTTCGGGAGACGGGCAAGCGACTCACCCTGCAGATTCAGGCGGTGGGACCACGCTTGGAGGCTTGGTATGAGGGCGTGGCCAATCCCGATCCCCAATCGCCCTCTCTGGAGCTGGTGGCCTTGGTTGCCACGGCCCAGCGCGAGCGCGTCGAGGCTGCAGCGACGAAGCTTTGGCCTGCGCTAGGCCCTGCGTTTTAGGGTTCGCCAGGCGGCATGGTCAGTCCAGCGGGATCTCCCCCCGCAGGCAGAGGCTCCCCCAGCAAAGGCTCCGATCGGCGGCCCAGTGGGGGGTCACCACAACCCAGGCCCCATGGCTGTTCATCTGCACCTTGCCTGTGCCGTCGTGCCGGAAGGCGATGCGGCGGCCACCGATCACCACCCACCAGGACTGACCCACCGCGACCACCTCCATCTGACAGGGCTGCCAAGGCCCCTTGTTCAGGCTGCACTCCAGGGGAATGGGGGAGGGCTGGGCATGGACGATCACGGCCAAGCCCAAGGCAGTGAACCCGGATCCCACTCCCATCATTCCCACGCCGATCCAGGGGGCCAGCCCGGCGAGCTGCCAGGATTGGTGTGTTGCCTTGCAGCTGGTGCCCCTTTTTCGTGCCCGCGTCCAGGTGTCCCTTCGACCCTCTGTGCTCGATCCCGCTGGTGAAGCCACCCGCGCTGCAGCATCTCGCTTGGGGGTGGCCGGGATCCAGCGCCTACGCATTGGCAAGGCCATCGACGTGGAACTCGAAGCCCCCAATCGCACGATCGCCCAAGAGCAGCTGGAGCTGTTGAGCGACCGGTTGCTGGCCAACCCGGTGATCGAAGACTGGACCCTTGATCTGGTGGAGGACCACTGAGCCGCCATGACCATTGGCATCGTGGTGTTTCCGGGTTCCAACTGCGACCGCGATCTGCGCTGGGCTCTGGAGGGTTGCTTGGGGGAACAGACCCGCTTCCTTTGGCATGAGGAGCGCGAGCTGGACGACGTTGACGCCGTGCTGCTGCCAGGGGGATTTAGCTATGGCGACTACCTCCGCTGCGGAGCGATCGCCCGCTTTGCGCCGATTTTGCAGGAGGTGCATCGCTTTGCCAGCGATGGCGGGCCCGTGCTCGGCATCTGCAATGGCTTTCAAGTGCTCACCGAAATGGGCTTGTTGCCCGGCGCGTTGACCCGCAACCGTGATCTGCATTTTCGCTGTGAACCCACCCCCCTCGAGGTGCGGCCGGGGCGCTGCACGTGGCTGCAAAGCTACGACGAAGGAGCCACCATCATGCTGCCCATTGCCCATGGAGAAGGGCGCTACCAGGTTGATCCTCCAACCTTGCAGCGTCTCATCGATGGCGGCCAGGTGGTGTTGCGCTACCGCGACAACCCGAACGGTTCGATGGGCGATGTGGCGGGTCTCACCAATGAGCGGGGCAATGTGCTGGGCTTGATGCCCCATCCCGAGCGGGCCTGTGACCCGGCGCTGGGTGGCTTGGATGGCCGTCCCCTGCTGGCCTCCTTCGGCCAGGGCTGAGGGATGGAGCGGCGGCGGCTGTTGAGTGGCCTGATGGCCCTGGGGATGGGGTCGCCGCTGTGGGCCAAGGGAAGCTCCGACCCTCAGAACGGCACGGCACTGGCGATGCCGCCCCCGCTGGCCCATGGCAGCGAGGTGATGGCGATTGCACCGGGCACCTGGTGGGAAAATCCGGCCCAGGAGGCGGATCAGTTGCGCAGGCGCTTCGGGGCGGCCGGTTGGCGTCTCACGATCCCTGGGGCGATTCAAGGGCGTTGGCGCTGGTTTTCAGAGCCCGATGACCAACGCTTGCGGCGATTGCGGCAGGCGATGGGCGATCCGGCGGTGGCAGCTGTGGTGAGTGTGGCGGGCGGTTGGGGCAGTGCGCGGCTGTTGGAGCGGGGATGGCGACCTCCCCCTCAGCCCCGGTGGCTGGTGGGCTTCTCCGATGCCAGTGCCCTGTTGTTGGCCCAACTGGCAGCCGGAATCGGTGGGGCTGTGCACGGCAGCCCGGGGGGCGATGAGACGCAGTGGGAACGGCTGAGGCGCCTGCTCAGCGGGGCGGCCGTCGCGCCGTTGCAGGGGCAGGGATGGCAGTCGGGGAGAGCTGTCGGCCCCTTGGTGGTGAGCAACCTCACCGTGGCGACCAGCCTGATCGGCACCCCGTGGTTTCCCCGGCTTGCGGGCTGCGTGCTCGTGCTGGAAGACGTCGGGGAGGAGCCCTATCGCGTCGACCGCATGTTGACCCAGTGGCGCACCAGCGGGGTGCTTCGCGGGATTGCCGGGGTGGGGTTGGGTCGCTTTCGCTGGAAGCAAGATGACATCCTTCCCGGTGATCTCTCCATGGAGGAGGTGTTGCGGGATCGTTTTGGGGATTTGGGGGTCCCCCTGGTTGGAGCGTTGCCCGTCGGTCACGGTCGCCCCAATCTTGCCCTGCCCCTGGGGCGCCTGGCCCGGCTGGATGGAGATCGTGGCTCACTGGAGCTTCTCTAGGAGCCTGCGTCCAACCGATGGGCCAGCCCCACAAAAAAGGGGGCCATTGGCCCCCTCGCAAAGCTTGATTCGCCGAGATCAGCCGATGGCTGCGAAGAAATCCTTGCTCTTGACGGGATCGGGATTCATGGTCTTTTCGCCCGGGGTCCAGTTGGCGGGGCACACCTCATCTGGATGGGATTGCACGTATTGGAAGGCCTGCAACACGCGTAGGGTTTCATCCACAGAGCGGCCGACGGGGAGGTTGTTGATGGTGCTGTGCATGATCACCCCTTCCGGATCAATGATGAACAGACCGCGCAGGGCGATACCGGCCTCCTCATCAAGCACTTCGTAAGCCCGGGCGATCTCTTTTTTGAGGTCGGCCACGAGAGGATAGGCGATGTCTCCAAGACCACCATTTTTGCGATCGGTTTGCACCCAGGCGAGGTGGCTGAATTGGCTGTCGACCGACACCCCGATCACTTCGGTGTTGCGACTGGAGAAGTCACCGTGACGATCGCTGAAAGCCGTGATCTCCGTTGGGCAAACGAAGGTGAAGTCGAGGGGATAGAAGAACAGCACCACGTATTTGCCGCGGTAATGCGACAGGGTGATCTCCTTGAACTCCTGGTCCACCACGGCGGTGGCTGTGAAGTCAGGGGCGGGCAGACCGACAAGCCTGGACATGGGATGGGTTGATGGAGAGGACAACGGATCAGAGGGACCTGGTGGGTTGGCTCAGAACCCAACCTCACCCCAGCCCCTTGGGAAGACGACGCACTGCATAAGGACTCGTGCAGCACTGAAGTCAACGCGAAGTCGGATCGACTTCTAGTTGAACATCCATAACCTATCACGGATCTTTGCGGATCCTTGTCAGTCAGGGCCATAGGCTGTACTGACTGCTTTTTCCTCTTGCCATGGTCTGGGATCCCTCGGTGCTCCGCAAATACAGCACCACAAGCCACTTCCGCTTGCTCAATCAGGTGCGCAGCGAGCTCAAGAGCAGCCCCCTGGCTCGCAACCAAAAGGGCGAGCTCAGCCTGGGCATGGCCCGCAAGGTGGGTTCAACCCGGGTGCCGGTGGAGGTGCGCGGGGCCACCCCCTCCCCACGGCCGATCAAAGCCGCCCTGCCGTCTTTCCCACCGCCTGCCGTGGAACAAGCGGAGGCCGAGGCACCCAGCTTTCGCGACCGTTTGCGGGCCATTGAAATGCGCTAGGCGCTTGGAGCTGACTGCCGGGGGACTGTTCATCCCGGGCGGAAATCGTGAAAGTGGCTCGGGGGAGACTTGAACTCCCGACCTTGGGGTTATGAATCCCACGCTCTAACCAGCTGAGCTACCGAGCCCGGTGTGGAAACTTTAGGTGATCGCCCTCAGCTCCCCGAAACGGGCTTGTGGAACCGGCCTCAAGCGGCCGGTTCCAACAGATGCATGGGATTCACTGCGCCGAGCCCCGGTGCATGGATTTCAAAGTGCAGATGGGGTCCCGTGCTTCTGCCCGTGCTTCCCATCGTGCCGATTTGTTGCCCTTGGCTCACCACCTCGCCTAGGTCCACCAGGATGCGGCTTTGGTGGGCATACATGCTGCGTGAGCCGTCGTCGTGGGTGATCTCAACCAGATAGCCATAGCCGCCGTCGCTCCACCCAGCAAAGGTGACACGACCGTGCTGGGCAGCAACGATGGGGGTGCCGACGCTGTTGGCCACATCGATGCCTTTGTGCATGCGACCCCATCGCCAGCCATACCCGGAGGTGAACAGCCCCTTGGCTGGCCATATCCATCGGCCGCTGCCAGAGGAGGGTTGGTTGGTGGATGGGTAGGAGGGTGTGTCAGGCCAGCTCGCTCCACCGCTGGTGGAGGGCCTGAGGCTGATCAAACTGCGGATCCGTGGAGTCGGTGCAGGCTGAACGTCCAATTGGCGCCCCACGATCAGGGGGGCATCTTGGAGATCTGGATTGAGGCGCACCAACTGATCCACAGACAAGCCGTTGCGATTGGCGATGGAAGCGAGGGTGTCGCCGAAGCGAACGACGGCTTGTTGGTCTGCGGAGGGTGCGCTCGAATCGGTTGGAGCGGGAGGTGGCGGGGCAACAAGTGTGGATCCCGGCTGCGATTTTTCCCTGCCGACCCCTTGCAGTGCGGAGAGAAGGTCGTCGGTGGTCAGGGAGGTTTGGAGATCTGTGGCAAGAGCTGCTGTGAGGGGCAACAGCACCGGCGTACAGAGCAGCGCAGTAAAAATTCTCCGGTAAAAAACCACGTGATTAAGAAGGAAGATTGGTGTGCTGATTAGAAAACGCCAGGTTCTGGGAACAAGCTGGAAGCAGCTTGTGGGAAAAATGGCGAAAAACAATTTCCGGCAGACCTTAGCGTCTGTTGTCTGTGGAGGCAACCCTCAGCAAGCAGCGATCAGCTATTGGGCAAGACCAACAGTCTCACCAGTGCTTTGACGAAGGGCCTCAAAAACCACCACCCCCACAGCCACGGAGAGATTGAGGCTTCTCACCCCACCAGCGAGCGCTTTGCTGCTGTGGGACATCGGGATGGTGAGACGCAGATCTGCGGCCTCCAAAAGAGTGTGATCGAGACCGTCGCTCTCGCGCCCAAACAGCAGCCAGTCTTCACTCTGGTAACGGATCTGGGTGTAGGGCTGGCTGGCGTGGCTGCTTAGGGCGAGCAGCCTCCCCCCTTGTTCCCTTGCGGCTGCAAGGAAAGTGGGCACATCCCGGTGCACCTGCAGCTGCACCAGAGGCCAGTAATCCAATCCGGCTCGCTTGAGGTGGCGATCGCTGAGCGAAAACCCGAGGGGTTCAATCAAGTGCAGTTCCAGACCTGTGGCGGCACAGGTGCGCGCCACATTGCCGGTGTTGGGCGGGATTTGGGGCGCAAACAGCACGACCCTGGGCATGGCTCAGGGACTCGGCACGATTTGGCTGAGCTTGGTCAGATCGATGGCCCGACCCTGCACCACGAGCCAGGCGGCTGCGCAGAGCGGTGTGAGCTGCTGCGTCAGTTCCCCCAGTCGATCCCGAAAACGTCCGCCGGCCGCCGTCATCGGCACCACTCCCCAGCCCGTTTCCTCGCTCACCAAAATTGCCCTGCAGCGGCTGCCCTTGAGCGTTTCCACCAGAGTGGCCACATGTGCCTGCCAGAGTTGCGACTCCGTGTCCAGGTGAGCCGCGACCCAGGTGCCGAGTGAATCGACTAGCGCCACCTGGTCCTCGCTGAGGCTGCGCAAGGCGTCATTGAGCTCGCCTGCCACCTCCCGGGTGGACCAGGAGGAGGGACGGCGTTGCCGATGACGGGCAAGGCGCTGTTGCCAGCTCGCATCATCGGGCAGATCGGGACCCGTGGCCAACACCACAACCGCTTTGCCACTGCCGTGGGCGAGATGCTCCGCCCAGCGGCTTTTGCCACTGGCCGCCGGTCCGCTGACCAAGGTGTGGTGGGGGCAGCAGGTTGACACTGCTTAGCCGCCCCCTTGCATGTTGCGAAGGGTCGCCACCGAGGAGGGCGAGACGCGATTCAGATAGCGGAAAATCCAATATTTGAAAATGGTGGCTAACACCACAGGAAATGTGGCAATGAATAATAAGACAAAATTTTCTCGAGCTGGTAAGCCTAGGTGGTCTGCGATGCCTTCCAGCAACACTGTCCAGCCTTCTGGGCTATGAAAACCGACGAAAATATCCGTGAAAAGAATGATGCCAAAGGCTTTGGCGCTGTCGCTGAGACCATAAACGACCTCATCAATAAACCCTCGCAGAATCTGAATATCTCGGCTGCCAAAAAAGCAAACAGCTACGAAGCCTAGCAGGGCAAATAAATCAGCAAAAACATTTTTTACTGCTTCTGTGCTCTCTCGATCGGCCTCTTCTTTCAACTCTTGAGCGCGAACCTGAAGCTGCTTCTGGAGTTCATCTCGCGAGGGTAAAGGTTCATTTTTAAGGAGGTGATCAAACTCGATTTCGGCCTGGTAAATCCTTAACTTCTCGACTGCTTTTTCCTCTAGTTTTGGTTTGGGATAACTAAGAAAGGAGCTGTTTGGAGAGAAGCGGTCTACGAGTGGAGAAACGATATAGACACGGCTGATTTGCTGCACCAGAATTGGCACGAGAATCATCAGCAGCAAAATTCTCAATGCAACCAAGGTGGAATCCCTTCTTCGGCGGAAGCCGGCGATCACGCTGGCCTCCGCTTCAGGATCGAGTCGCCGTCTCACCTGATCCACCACTCCGAGCAGGCTGCGCGGCAGGAGCTCAGGGCTGCGGCTCAAGCTGGGTAGCTGATCCCGGTTGGTGGCATACCGTGCCGCCACCGTTTCGAGCAATTGCATTTGTCGTAATTCCTGGCCGCTCAGTTCCTGCCGGTAGGGCTTGATCGCCTCTACGGACTGCTGGCACACCTGGAGGGCCGCCCGAAAACGGCGCAAGACCTGAGCCTGCATGGCTTTCGGAATGCGCAGTTCGATTTCTGGCCGCACAGGCCGGTCCTGGTAATACTCCAATTCGATGCTTTGAATCAACAAGGCGGCTTCGTAACCGCGCTCCAAATCACTGGAAACGTCCAGCGTTTGGGCCTTGCCGAATCGGCCTATCCAGTCGCGTAATCCCATGGTGGTTTAACGAGAAAACACCCACCAGGTGACCATCGGCACCACCGTGCCGATGGTCAGAAGCACAACAACCCAGGTGAAGGCATGACTGCTCTCCGTATCTTCCTTGCTTGGAATGTTGCTCACAATGGCGGGGGCTTCCTCCACGGCGGGTTCCCCAGGATCTTCACCACCGCTGAGCACGGTGGAGAGTCGGCTCAGGGCGTCCAGGGTGGCTTGCCGATACCGATCGGCCGTGCGCAAGGGGGTCGCCATGGTTGATTCGGCTGTGCTTTCCAGCAGTTCAGCCGGCAAGCGCCCCGTGAGGCTCTTGGAGGCCACCACGGCGGTGGTGCGCGTTTGGGAGTCGATCAGCAACAGCAGGCGTGAGGGGCCCTCACCGTCCGGATCGCCTTCTGGCCGTCCCCATTGGGCGATGAGGTCTTCACCCAGTTGCTGGAGGCTGAGGCCATAGTCGAGCTTGGCCACCGTGATCACCTTGGCATCGACCCGTTCGTCGCCGAAGGTTTGCAGCACCCGCTCAATCTCTTGGGAGCTGGCACGGGACAACACATGGGCCTCATCCAACACATGGGTGCTTGGAGCCTGCTTCGGGAAATCGGCCAGGGAGAGGGCTTCGGCCGGACCGACGACCCCCACGATGATCACCAACATCATGAAGGAGGCGAGAAGCAGCCCCCTTGCACGCGTGAAACATGTGGTGCATCTGGTTGCTGCACCGCTGATGGAGAGAAGGGTCACGACAAGCTCAACAGGATGGCTCCACTCTCCAGTCTGACGCCCAAGTGCCCATCGCGCTCCCCTCCCCGCCCGATGATTTTTGCCTTCGCGTCTTGTTGATTCATGTCGCTCCCCTTGCCTGCCCGCGTTGTGTTAGCCGTAGGCATGGTGGGTTTGGCGTTGGCGGTGGCCAACCAGCTGAGTGCCCCCCAGCTCGACCCCTCCCTGGAGAGGGCCTCAGTGTTGGCCAGCCTCCTGGCCGTGGGGTTGATGGTGGTGGCTGCCCTTTGGCAGAGGGTGGTGCCCCTGGCGGCCGAGCGGGCTGAGCTTTCCGGGGAACAGGGATGCGAGTTGGCGGGAGGGTTGCCCGATGACCTCCTCCAGGAACTGGGCTGGGGCAGCGCCATGCTGCTCACGGCCACGCCCGCCGCCACCCTGTTGCTGCACGATGGTGATCGGATTGTGTTGCGTCGGGGACTGCTGACGGCTGAGAGCTTTGCCCCGGGCCCGATTTGTCAGCAAGCCTTGCAGCGGGAGCGCGCCATCTCCCTGGTGGATCTTCGCCACTACCCTGGCCGGTCTGAATTTGAAGCCTTGCTTCCCGGCCTGCCAGCGGTGGTGGTGCAGCCAGTCGGGGGAAGGGGTGTGCTGCTGGTGGGCGGTTGGACCCCCCGCTGCTTCAGCCAAGCCGACCTCAAGTGGATCGAGGGCTGGGCGCGCAAACTCAAAACACAATGGGCTCCGGTTTGGAGCGAGCCTTCTGGGGTTGTGGTGCGCCCGCTCGACGGGGAACCCGCAGCTGGCTGAACACCTGGCCGCCCGGATGGGTGGCCATCACGCTCCCCTGGGGCCCCAATTGACCCTCAAGGCGCTGGGCACGGGTGAGCTGGTCGCTGGCTTGCCTCCGGTAGACCACATCCCCTTCGGCCTGCACGGCCTTGGTCTTCCAGTTCCACTGGCACCGCTGCGATTGAAGGGTCTCGCCAGGCTGTTGCAGTTTGCAGTCGCGCCCGATGGTGGCCAAGGATTGGCGGACATCCAGCCGCAGCTCTGCCCCCTGCACCTGCAGCGGGCCCTGTTGGCCCTGGAAGGACGTTCCGGTGGTCAGCCATCCTTCCGACGTATTGAAGGTGAGCGCTCCGCCGCGAAACCAGCTTTTTTCGACGGGATCGTCCATTTGGACCGGTCCCTGCAAGGTGTAGAGCTGCTTCAGCGTGTTGCCCTCCAACAGGGACGCCGTCAGCTGCTGGGGGGGGCGATTGGTGGGGCTTTGGGGTGGGCGGCGGCTGACCTTCACCGGCCCCGCACCCTTGAGTTCCCCGCTGCCGGGATGCCAATCCACCGCTTGCAGGGTGCTCAGGATCTCTGGAGGTTGATCGGGGGGGCGGCCGTTGAGGGCAAAGGGACGGCTCCAGTGCTCGACTCGGGGTTGCCCTCTCAGTTCGAGCAGATCACGGTCGAGGTGCAGGGTGGCGGTTTCGGCGGTGAGGCGGTTTTGCAGGTTGCGCACTTGCGGATTGCGCTCAAACCGCATCAGGGATTCCCGAGGGATCCAGAGCACCCGCTCGGCAGTGAGCTGCAGGGGATTTTTGCCCAGGCGCTCGAGCCGGATCTCCCCTTCCAGCAGGATGGCGGCCCCGTCGTTGATCACGGTGCCCGTGGTCGCCGCCAACTTGTAGAGCGGTTGGCCCTTTTCAAAGATCACGCCTGAGGGGCGGAGGGCGCGGGCCACACTGCTGCGCAGGTCGTAACGGGCTTCTGGGCTGGTGAGCGACCAGGCGGGCTGGCCCTCGCTGTTGCGCTGCTGGAGATCCAGAGCGCGGAAGGAAAAGGGTGGCGCACTTTCCTCGTTGACAAGGGGTGCTTTGCCGCAGCCGTGGCTGGCCAGCAAACCAGCTAGGCAGCTGACCAGCCAGCCAGCCCGATGGGAGGTGGGCTTGAACAGGTTCAAAGGGGGTCGAGCAGCTCCAGCCGCTGCATCACCGGGGAGGGTTCGGGAAGGGGGGCCGGCGATGGAAGCACGCCCCAGACTCGGCTCTGCTGCCAGGCCGCCTTGGCCGCCGCCGCAGCGGTCTGGGCCGCCTGGGCATCCGTCGGGGCAGGCCAGAACGCCTCGCAGGGGATGGTGGGGCAGTCCAGTTGCTGCAACATGCGTGAGGCCAGATCGGGCAGCAGGGGGATCAGGAGCGTGCCAATCCAGCGACAGCTTTCCAAGACGGCGTAGAGATCAGCGGCCACAGCGGCCTCCTGGCCCGGCTGCTTCATGCGCACCCATGGCGCCCGATCGTTGAGAAAGCCATTGGCGGTCTCGGCCAAGCCCAACACCGCTTCAGCGGCCCGGCGGAAGTCCAGGGAGTCCATCGCCCCATCGAAGCTGGTGGCGGCGTTGCTGCTCGCGATGGCCAAGGGATGCTCCTCAGAGCGCGCCTCCCCGCAGGCAGGCACACCCCCTTCAAACCACTTTCGGGCCATCGCCACCGTGCGATTGAGCAGATTGCCGATGGTATTGGCTAGGTCGTTGTTCACCAGATCGCAAAAGCGTTTTTGCTGAAAGTCGCCATCCTCGCCAAAGGGAATATCGCGAAGCAGATACCAGCGCACCGCATCCCTGCCGCACTGCTCCAGAAGCACCTCAGGATCCAGCACATTGCCCAGGGATTTGCCCATCTTCTGGCCTTCCCGCGTCAGGAAGCCATGGCCAAACACCCGCTCGGGCAGAGGCAGCTCCGCAGACATGAGCATGGCGGGCCAAAACACAGCATGAAAGCGCAAGATGTCTTTGCCGATGACATGCAACTGGGCTGGCCAGCCCCTGCGGCTGAGCTGCTCCAAATCCACTGGCTCCGCCGGATCAAGCAGGGCTGAGAGATAGCCGAGCAGGGCGTCAAACCACACGTAAAAAGTGTGGCCCGGGTGGCCAGGCACAGGGATTCCCCAGGGCAGATGGATGCGGGAGATGGAGAAATCCCTCAGCCCGCGGGCGACGAAATTTTCCACCTCTCGCCGCCGGGAGGCGGGCGCAATGAACCCCTCCCGTTGCACGAGCTGTTCAATCCGCTCCTGATAGCGGGAGAGACGAAAAAACAGATTCGGTTCATCGCGCCACTCCAGCGCCCGTTGGTGAATCGGACAGGATGGCTCGCTGGCCTCCGCCGGCTCGTCTTTGAATTCCTCGCAGGCGACGCAGTACCAGCCCTGCTGTCGGCCTTCCACGACATCGCCTTGGGCCTCCACCCGGGCAAAAAACTGCTCCACCAACTCTCGGTGCGGCCCATCCGTGGTGCGGATGAAGCGGTCGTGGCTGATCCCCCAGGCGCTCCAAAGGCTGCGGAAGCTGGCACTGTTGCGGTCGCAGAGGCCCTGGGGGCTGAGGCCGGAGGCTTCGGCGGTACGCTGGATTTTCAAGCCGTGCTCATCGGTGCCCGTCACGAAGGTGACGCTTTCGCCCCGGAGTCTTTGGTAGCGGGCGATCGAATCGCAAGCCAGGGTGGTGTAAGTGCTCCCGAGGTGGGGCTTGTCGTTGACGTAGTAGAGCGGAGTGGTGAGGGTGAAGGACATTGCGGAGGCTGGGTTCGGTGGCGCGGCTGGTGTCGCCCGTACGGCTCGCCGTTCCGGCCCTGCCTGGCAGGGGATCTTAGCCATCACCCGCCATCGCCCTCCCCATGGCACCGTTGTCCTTTCTGTTCCGATGACTGCCCCGATGCCCGACAGCACTGCTGTGTTGGCCCGACGAAGGCTCTGGCTTGGCGCCCTTCATCATCTGGCTCTCGCTGATGGCGATTTTTCCGAGGCGGAGGCCAACCAGCTGGAAGAGGACCTGCAGCGGGAGCTGCCTGGCAGCAAATGGGAGCAGCTGGCGTTGCCAGGCAACGAGGCCCTGGTGCATCGCTTTGGGGTGGGCACGTCGGAGGCGGAGGAATTTCTGCGTTCCGCGGTGTTGGTGGCCCTTGCCGATGGCCATCTCAGCCCGGCGGAGATGGTGCTCCTGCGCCAGTGGGCCGCAGCCCTGCAGGTGGGCGAGGAGCTGCTGGCCTGCCTGCCCGATGCCTCCTGCGATGAGGAGAAGCGCACTGGGTTGCTCGATCCGCTGAAAGCCTGGCTGGATCGGATGGAGCCCCGGGAGCCCGCTGTGGCCCGGTTTCTCGTGCGCCTCATCCCAGCCCAATGCCCCTTCGAGAGAGATCTGAAACTGTTTGGCCACAAGCTGGTGCACATTCCGCCGATGTGCAAGATCAATCCCCTTTATGAACAGTTGGTGGCCCTGCGCTTGCGTGCGCTGGACACCCTGGCGGGGCAGGAGCCATGAGCCCGCGCCAACATGCCGTTGAGGTGGTGGTGTGGGGCGGCGGAACCGGCGGGGTGGCCGCAGCTCTGCAGGCCGCCCGCAGCGGCGCCCAAACTCTGCTGCTCACTCCAGGCGCCTGGCTGGGGGGCATGGTGAGCGCGGCGGGAGTCTGCTGCCCGGATGGCAATGAGCTCTCCCCATGGCAGAGCGGTCTCTGGGGTGCCCTGTTGCGCGCGCTGGCCGCCGAGACCCCGGGGGGGTTGGATCACAACTGGGTCAGTTGCTTTGGCTACCGCCCGGCGACGGCCGAGGCGATCTTGCGCCGTTGGGTGGCGGCCGAATCCCGATTGGTGTGGTGGCCCCTGGTTCGGCTGGAGGAGGTGGAACGGAGCGGCGATCAGCTCATCGCGCTGCGGCTCACCTGGCAGCAGGAGCCATGGCGGGTCCTCCCCACCATCGTGGTGGATGGGAGTGACCGCGGCGATCTCTATCCCTTGGCGGAGGTGCCCCATCGCTTGGGCTGGGAAGCGCAAGAGACCTGGGGAGAGCCCAGTGCCCCCCCGGCGGCGCAATTGGAGGGGCAGGCCTTTTTTGCGCGTCAGCCGGTGCAATCCCCCACTTGGGTGGTGATGGCCCAGCTCACAGACCCTCTTCCCTCCGGGCTGGGGGGAGCCCCGTTCCCGTCGCCCGCATCGGCGCCCGCGACCCCCTTTGCCGAAGCCACCCGCCGCTTTGGGCTGGAGCGCACCCTCACCTATGGGCGGCTGCCGGGGGGGGCGGTGATGCTCAACTGGCCCCTCTTTGGCAACGACTGGCACGACGGGCTGCAGCGGGCGTTCAGCGGCGATTCCTGGCCAGGGGAGGTGCCTGCCGATCTGGCCGCAGAGATGCAAGCCCACAGCCGGGCCTTCGCCGACACCCTTCTGGCGATCAGCCAGGGGCGTCTGCAGCGAGCCCCCATCTTTCCTAGCCCCCAGCTGGCGGCTGCCGGAGCACTGGAGGGTGATCAGGATCTGGCTCTGATGCCCTACTGGCGGGAGGGGCGGCGCTTGGTGGCTCAAGACACCGTGGTGGAGCAGCATCTCCTGCCGATCGGACCGGGGGCCTGCATCGCCCCCCTGCCGATGGATGGCGAGGGCCGAACGACGGCCATCGCTGTGGGGAACTACGCCAATGATCACCACTATCCCGGTCCCGATTGGCCGTTGGCCCCCAAAAGTTGCCGATGGGGGGGGCGATGGAGCGGCACCCCCTTCGCCATTCCCTATGGCTCCCTGGTGAGCCGTTCGGTGCGGAACCTCCTGGCGGCAGACAAGGCCATCGGCGTCAGCCACATGGCCAATGGAGCCACCCGGCTGCAACCCTTGGTGCTCAATCTTGGACAGGCAGCAGGGTTGGCGGCCGCCCTGTGTGTGCGGGGCCAGCTGTCGCCCGCCGCCCTGCCTGTGCGGCAGCTGCAGGAGGCCCTCTTGGCCGACGAGAAGGCTCCCGCTGGTCCCCTGCCGCTGTGGGACACCCCTTGGCACCATCCACACTGGCGCGAGCGCCAGCGCGCCCTGCTCGATGCCCCTGAACGGCTCCTGCCGGAGGGGCGCTGGAGTGCCCTGGCCGGGGACCCTCACCAGGCTCCCAGCGAGCCCGGAGAACGCCTCTGGCAAGGCACCCTCGTGGCTGATGGAAGCGGAGGCTTCAGCCTGCACGGCCCGAAGGGTCCGGCGGGCGAGCCCTGGCCCTTGATCACCCTGGAGCCGGCCCTCAACGCTTGGTTGCAGCAGCAGTCCAGCCCCTGTCCGGTGGCGCTGGTGGGCTGTGCCAATCCCTGGGGGCCCTGGTTGCGGGTGTCACGGCTGGCCTAGGCAGCCCGGGGGCTCAGCCCTCAAAGGCAGCGGGCATCGAGTCGCAGCAGATCCCGGAGGGGGTCCACCTCCCGCACGCGCACCAACACCCCATCACCGGGCTGGGGGGCCCCGTGGCACTCGGCTGGCAGATCCATGGCCAGGCTCTCCAGGTGCACCAGGGCCAGGTGGTGGTCCTCCCGCAGCCAGCGCAGAAACAACCCCCGCCACTGTTGGCCGCGCTGGTTGGCGAACCACACCTGTTGCCAGTGCCGTTGATCCTCGCGGGAGATGGCGATGCCTTCCCGCAGGCTCCCCTCCAGGGCCATGAGCAGATCGGCCATCGCCATGGCCTCCAGCGGCGCTTCGCCCTTCAGATGGGCCGCCAGTTGGCGCTGCACCACCAGATCGCCGTAGCGGCGGATCGGCGAGGTGGCTTGGACGTAGGCCTCCAGGCCGAGGCTGAAATGGGGCAGAACGGTTGTTCCCACGACCCCGCGGGTGAGGCATTTTTTGATCGCGGCCCAGCGAGCCGGCCCCGCCGGCACGCGCTCGAGCTCCTGGGCGTTGGGCACGGGAGCCACCGGCTGGCTGCGGTAGGGCAGGGGGATCTGGTGGCGCCGGCCGTATTCGGCAACGGCAGCCCCGGCCAGGATCATGGCTTCCGCCACCATCAGCCTGGAGGCTGAGGGCTCAATGATCTCCAGCAGGGCCCCATCCCCTTCCCCATTGGGGTCCCCGCAGCGGATGCGGCCCTCCGGTTGATCGAGAAACAGCGCTCCCCGGCTGGCCCGCCAGGAGCGGCGACGCTGCATCAGCTCCTGCAAGGTGAGCAGGGCTTGCTCTTGGGGGGGCGCCAGCTCCAGCAATTCATCCACATCGGCATAGGAGAGGCGATAGGCCGGCCGCACCCAGCTGCGGTGGAGTTCCATCTGGTCGAGGGCCCCATCGTCTGCCAACTGGATCCGCAGGCTCCAGGCGGCGCAGCGCTGCCCCGCCCGCAAACTGAACGGTCCGTTGGCCAGTTCACCGGGAAACATCGGCAGGGTTCCCTGCGCCAGGTAAAGGCTGGCGCCCCGGCGCCTGGCTTCCAGATCGAGGGCACTGCCCGCTGCGATCAGCCGGCCCGGGTCGGCAATGTGGATCCACACCTGCGGCCTACCGTCGGCCGTCCAGTCCAGGGAGAGGCCGTCATCGATGTCGAGGGTGTCGTCATCGTCGATGGTGACCGTCTGCAAGCTGGTGAGATCGATGCGATCCCCATCGCCGGCCACCGGCTCCTCAGCCCTGGCGAGCAGCTGTTCGGCCTCCGCGAGCAAGGGTTCTGCAAAGCCTTGCTGCCAGGTGGTGCCCTGCAGGGAGGGCAGATGGTGGCGGGGCCAAAGGCCCACATCCGCCAGCAGATGGCGCACGTCCGCCGGCTCGCTGGAGCAACGCACCTGCTGAAGCAGATGCGTGAGCTCCTCACGCAGGAGCCGCTCGCCCTGCCCGGAGGCCCAAAGGCGCAGCTGGGCAAGCTCCTGCGCCTGTCGTGCACCCAACTGATCAGGATCGATCCGCTGCCGCAGGCGCAGGGCATTCAGCCAGCTGCGCTGTTCGGCTTCGAGCAGCTGCTGGCGATGGCGATCTTTGCGGAGCCGTCGCAGCTCCTCAAGTTGGCGGGGTTGCACCAAACCCTGTTTCAGACGAAACAGGGTTTGGGAACCCTGGAGCCAAAGCCAACAGGCGCAGCGGTGCAAGGGATCGCTCTGGCCGCAGACCAGCTCGCTGAAGGCATCCAGGGACAGCTCCATCGCCTCCTGGCCGGCGGGAAGATCCGCCACAAGCACCTGCCAAGCCGCACCCAGGTCGCAGCCCCGCGGTGTGGCCTGGAGCAAGGCTTCAGCTGTGACGTTCCATGGGGGGAAACTGGCGTCCCGGGCGGGCTCCAGGCCGGGATCGGGCCAAGAGCCAAGCAGATCAAGCTGACGCAGCGGCAGGCTGAGGGCTTTGGCCGAATGGGTGGCGCGCAACGTGGCCCGCCCCCCTTGCAGCGCGGTGACAACCGCAACTTGGGGTGGTTTGCCATCCCCCGCCTTGCCTGGGATCCCAACCAGGTCTCCAATCTGGATCCGGGGAGGGTTGGGGCTGGAACCTGGCCCGAGCAAACCCTCAGCCTTCCGGATTCACGAAGGGCAGCAGAGCCAGAATGCGTGCCCGCTTGACCGCATTGGTGAGATCGCGCTGTTGCTGGGCCGTGAGGCCGGTGAGACGTCGGGGGAGAATCTTGCCCCGCTCTGTGATGAATTTTTTGAGCAGGTCGATATCTTTGTAGTCAATCGGATCACCGGGCTTGATCGGTGAAAGACGCTTTTTGAAGAAGGAGCTGGTCATGGCCGAACGGAGGGGAGAAGAAAGAAAAAGGAAGGCAACGTCTGAGGGTGAAGGCCCATCACATGCCGATCACTCAGCCTCAGGCTGTCCTCTGCAGACAGCCCAGGCTTCGCCGGCTCAGGGGAGGGAGCCGCCTCGGACTTCACTTGATTTCCTTGTGAACTGTGGAGCTGTTGCAATGGGGACAGAACTTCTTCAGTTCCAGCCGTTCGCTGGTGTTGCGGCGGTTCTTCTGGGTCGTGTAACGGGACACGCCAGCAGACCGCTTGGCGGGGTTGGACCGGCATTCGGTGCACTCAAGAGTGATCACGATCCGGACGCCCTTGTTTTTTGCCATGAGAAGGACGTGCGCCGCTGAGCGAGCAAGGTGACAAGCGCCAACCCTACTCCTTGAGGTGTAGCCCAAGCCCGGTTCTTAGAATGCGGGGCTGTCTGTCTGCGTCACCATGCGGGTCTCGCTCCAGTGGCTGAAGGAGCTCCTGATCTGCGATCCGGCGGCCCTCGAGGCCCATCACCTCGCGGAGAGGTTGTCGCTGGCAGGTTTTGAGGTGGAGGCCATCGAGGATCTGGCGGCCCGGGCCGCCGGGGTGGTGGTGGGCCTGGTGGAGACTCGCGAGCCCCACCCGAGTTCGGAGCGTCTGAGCGTTTGCCAGGTGCGCACGGATGGGGCACAACCGCCGTTGCAGATTGTTTGCGGTGCTGCCAACGTCCGGGCGGGGATCCATGTGCCCGTGGCCTTGCTGGGCGCCCACCTGCCTGCGGTCGACCTGACCATCAAGCCCGCCCAAATCCGAGGTGTGGAGAGCAGCGGCATGATTTGCTCCCTCCAGGAGCTGGCTCTGGCGGAGCAGTCCGAGGGCATCGCGATCATGGAGGAGCTGTTGCCCGAGGTGCCCCCCGTCGGCACGGCGGTGGGGCCCTTGTTTGGCCTGGACGATCAGGTGTTGGAGTTGGCCATCACCGCCAACCGCCCTGATGGCCTCTCGATGCAGGGCATCGCGCGTGAAGTGGCCGCTCTCTGCGGGGGCACCCCGTCATTCCCTGCCGTGCCTCCAGGTCCCCCCAGCCAGCCCCTGGCGGTGCCCCAGGCCGACCAGACCCTGATGGAGCAAGGCGGCCTGTTCAGCATGACGGCTCTGGAGGGGCTTCGGGTGGCTCCCTCCCCGCTATGGCTGCAGCGTCGCCTCGAGCGCGCCGGTGTGCGGCCCATCAACAACGTTGTCGACATCACCAATTTGGTGATGTTGGAGACGGGCCAGCCCCTGCACGCTTTTGATCGCCAGACCCTCGCCGCGCGCAGTGGTGGTGTGGCCGATCCGAGGGCCCTGGGTCTGCGGGCGGCCCAAGCGGGTGAAGCCTTCCTCACCCTCGATGGCGAGGAGCGTCAGCTGGACGCTGAGGCCTTGGTGGTGACCTACGGCGGCGGGCCGATCGCCCTGGCAGGGTTGATGGGCGGGGCTGAGACGGCGGTGGGCGATGGCACCACCGCCATCTGGCTGGAGGCCGCTGTCTTCCCCCCCCAACTGGTGCGACAGTCGGCGCGCAGCGTTGGTTTGCGAACGGAGGCCAGCAGCCGGTTTGAGAAGGGACTGCCCAGCGAGGGCACCCTGCCCGCTTCGGATCGAGCCGTGGCGCTGCTCAGCGAGATCGCCGGTGGCAAGCCTGTGGGCCGTTGGCTGCATCGGCGCGAGACGCTGCCTCGCCCACCGATCCAGCTGGATCGCGATCGCGTGCACAACTTGCTCGGGCCTGTGCTGGTGGACCATCAGCCTGAAGACCTGGAGGACGCCACGGTGGAACGCACCTTGACGGCCCTCGGCTGTCGCCTGGAGCGCCAGGAGGAGGGCTGGCTGGTGGAGGTGCCCCCCTCACGGGCCCTGGATTTGATCCGGGAGGTGGACCTGATTGAGGAGGTGGCCCGCCTGGTGGGTTACGACCGGTTCGCGGCCCACCTTCCGGATCCCCTGATGCCCGGGGGCCTTGATGCGATGCAGCAGGTGGAAAGACGGCTGCGGTCGAGTCTCTGCGCCGCCGGTCTGCAAGAAACCTGCAGCCCTTCCCTGGTGGGAGCGGCCCCGGGGCGGATTCCCCTGGCCAACCCGCTTCTGGCGGATTTCGGCCACTTGCGCGACGACCTGCATGAGGAACTGCTCCAGGCGGCCCGCCGCAATCTCCAGGCCTCGCAAGGCGGTTTTTGGGCCTTTGAAATCGGCCGAGTGTTCCTGGGCAGTGAGCCCACCACCGAAGAGGTTGAGTTGCTGGTGGGTGTGCTCTGCGGCGAGAGGCGCAGCGAACTCTGGAGCAGCAGCGGCAAACCCAGGCCCCTCACCTATTGGCAAGCGCGTGGGGTGTTGCAGGCGGCCTTGGCTGGCTTCCATCTGCCGCTGGAGGATCGGGTGCCGACGCCAGCGTCGCCCGTTGGCGATCTGCTGCATCCGGGCCGGCGGGCGGATCTGTTTCTCGAAGGGAAGCCCTTGGGTTGGTTTGGCCAGCTCCACCCCGCCCGAGCGCAGCAACTCGACCTGCCGGAGGCCACCCATCTGTTTCAGCTGGCGATGGGCCCACTCCGCCAAGCGGCCACGCGGCCCGGTCGGTGGCAACCGCAGTTTCAGTCTTTCCCCACGGTGCCGGCCTCGGAGAGAGATCTGGCTTTGGTCGTGGCGCAGGACACCTCGGCTTCGGCCCTGCTGGCTGCCATTCGCAAGGCAGGAAAGCCCCTCTTGGAGCAAGTGGTGTTGGTGGATCGCTACGAGGGCGAACCCATTGCCCAGGGTCAGTGCAGTCAAGCGTTCCGGCTGCGGTATCGCGATCCCCAGCGCACCCTCACCGATGCCGAGGTGGAGGCCAGCCACCAAAAGGTGCGCGAAGCATTGCAGCGTCAGTTCGCCGCCGAGCTGCGCAGCTAGGCTCCCGCGTTGCCAGCCAGTTCCAAGACGGCCAACGTCTCCACATGGCTGGTGTTGGGGAAGAAGTCGAAAGGTTGCACAAGGTTGAGTTGATACGGGCCAGCGCCACTGAGTTGTCCCAGATCCCGCGCCAGGGTTGCTGGATCACAGCTGAGATAAAGGATCAGGGGCGGGCGGTGACGCAGCAGGGTGGTCACCACCGCCTCCTGCAACCCTTTGCGGGGCGGATCCAAGAGCACCGCCGTGGGGTGTTGTATCTCCATGGCTTCCGCCAGCCGTTGTGCCACATCGCCCTCCAAGAATGTGCAGCGATGGTCCAGGCCATTGCGCAGGGCATTGGCGCGGGCGAGGGCCACGCTGCTGGCGTGGTGTTCGATGCCCAACACCGACCAGCCCGCCAGCGCCAGGGGCAGGGAGAACGTGCCGATGCCGCAGAACCCCTCCAGGATGAGCCCACGGGGCTCACCGAGCACCTCCTGCACCAGCCGGACCACCCCTTCGGCCTGCTCGCTGTGCACCTGGAAGAACGTGTCGGCGCTGATTTGGAGTTCGACGCCCCCGAAGGATTCCAACAACCAGCTGCGGCCGCAAACGGTGACGTTGTCCGCTCCAAAGAGGCGATTGTCCGCTGCCGGTTGGAGGTTGAGCGTCACCCCCACCAGGGCAGGCCAGCGCCCCATCCATCGCTCTGCCATGGCCGGCAATCCCGGCAGATCGTCATGGCTGGCCACCAGGGTGAGCAGGCACTCGCCGCTGCGTCGGCCGATGCGCAGGGCCAGATGGCGCAGGCCAGCCCCTTGTTGGCCAGCGGCTCCGTGCCGATCCACCGGCCAGCCGCTCGCTTCCAGGTCGGCCTTCAGCGGGGCAATCATGGCGTCGAGCCGAGGATCGAGCACCGGGCAGCGGTTCATGTTGACGATCTGGTGGCTGCCGCGCCGGTAGTAGCCAGCGCGGAGCTTGCCACTTGGCTCGCGCTCCAGGGGGAGGATGGCCCGGTTTCGGTAGCCCAGGCCGTGGGGAGCAGCGACCAGGGGCCGTACCGAAACAGAGAGCCGACCGATGCGCTGCAGGCTCTCCTCCACGGAACGCTGTTTCCAGTGCTGCTGAGCGCTGTCGGCAAGGGCCTGCAGGGTGCAACCGCCGCATCGATCCGCCAGGATGCACGGGGGGCGACGCCGATCCGGGGAAGGATTGAGTATCGCCACCAGCTTGCCCACCGCATGGCGGCGGCCTTGATGCACGAGCCGCACCTGCACCCGATCGCCTGGAACGGCGCTCTCCACGAGAATCACTTGCCCCTCGAGACGCCCAAGGCCCACCCCGTCCCGGGTGAGATCGTCAATCGTCAGCGATTGGAGGGCCTCTCCCCTGGGCTCTTCTTGGTCCATGGGCCCCAGCGTCTGTTGCGACCCTATCGGGGGAAGGAACTGCAAAGGGGCGTTACACCTTCGCCAGCTCCACCAAAAGAGGCCATCGAGCTGGATAAAATCTTCTCGTCTGTGGTCGCTGCAATGAGTGTCGTTCGCGATCTGATCCTCCAGGCCGATGATCAGCTGCGCTACCCCACCAGCGGCGAGCTCCGCAGGATGGTGGAATTCCTCAGCGGTGGGGCCCGCCGCCTGGATGTGGTGCGGGTGTTGACCGCCAATGAGAAAAAAATCATCGATGAGGCCGCCAAACAGCTCTTCACCCGCAAGCCCGACTATGTGGCTCCCGGTGGCAACGCCTTTGGCCAGAAGCAGCGGGCCCAATGCCTGAGGGATTACAGCTGGTATCTGCGCCTGGTCACCTACGGGGTCTTGGCAGGCAGCACCGAGCAGATTCAAGCGATTGGCTTGGTGGGAGCAAGGGAGATGTACAACAGTTTGGGGGTTCCCATGCCTGGAATGGTTGAAGCCATGCGCACAATGAAGGAAGCGGCCTTAGCCCTTTTGAGCCTTGAAGATGCAGCGTTGGCTGGCCCCTATTTTGATTTCCTGATTCAGGGCATGCAGACGAGCACCTGAGGTTGTACTTCGCAACCTCAGGTTTCAGCGATCCTGTTTGCGAATGAGTGTGAACAGCCAACAATGGCACCACTCCTGGGCAATGAATTCAAACTTCCCCTTGAAGCCATACATTCTGGCCCATGGTTTGCCCGCATCACCCGTGCAGAAGTAGAAGGGAAAAGTATCCTCGGTAATGAAGTTGACGTGGGTTGGATCTTGGAAGGCTTGTTTGGAGAAGACTGCCGGAGTTCGCGCTAAAAAGAAACCGCCTGGCTTTAGGATTCTCTCCACCTCATCCATGAATTCAATAAATGGAAATCGGGTTCTTCCCGAAGTTGAATTATAAACCCTAGGCAAATGTTCAATGAAGTCAAAAGCCGATGCGTAGTCGAAACTCTCGCTTGCAAACGGAATTGGATCATTGAAGAGATCCACCGCGGTGATCAAACCGTCTTCGCTGCCGCGCAAGTCGCATCCAAGAGTTTCCTTGGCGAGGAAAGGATTTGCTGGACTGGTGCCGCAGCCTAGATCGAGTGTTTTGTCTTGACCCAAAGAGGCGGAGCAATACCGCTGTACAAAGACAGAGGTGAAGTCGTCATGATGGTAGGAGCCGACCGATTGCGGCAGTGGATTGCCCAGGGATTCAGGAATGCCAAGTGCAAGACGAATGTTTGCAATCGCGGGAGTGAGAACTGATGGGCTTTCTTGATGGAGCTCATATAAGAGTTGATTCAGTAGAAATCGCCGAAATTTTCTTTTGACTTGCTTGAACACGAGGCACTTCCCTTGTGAGGCGAGTTTACGTTCAATTTTCGGACGTTTCTCAGCATTTTCCACTTCCAAGGTTGTCCACAGTGAGCCGGCCATCGATCAAGGGCACACGGCCCGGCAATCCCATGCGCATGGCGTGACATCGCTTGGAGCTCCCGGAATCTTGTCGCGTCGGCCTAAGGTAAGACTAGGTATGAGTCCTGATCCGCGACGCATTTGAGAAATGTAAGTCTCTTCTGGGTTTGGCGCTGAAGTTCTGCATCCGGGATGAAGCTTGTGTCCGTTGGAAGGCCCGCAAAGACATGCTGCAGAACAGTGCCTCAAAGCTGATCGGCTTGCCGAAGAGGCTACGGAGCCAGCTTTCTGATCAAGCTAAAGAGCCAACAGTGACACCACTCCTGGGCAATAAACTCAAAATCTCCCTTGAATCCATACATTCTTGCCCAGGGCTTATTCTGATCCCCAGCGCAGAAGTACGAGGGAAATGTGTCCTTGGTAATAAAGTTAACATGGGTTGGATCTTGAAAGGTCTCTTTGGAAAAAATCGCGGGAGTACGAGCGAGAAAATAGCCACCAGGCTTGAGGACTCTTTCCACTTCACTCATGAATTCAATGAAAGGAAATCTGGTTTCTCCCGAACTTGAATTGCCCACCCTTGGTATGTGTTCAACGAAATCAAAGGCTGTAGCATAGTCAAAGCTATTGTTTTCAAACGGAATAGGTTTGTTGAATAAATCCACCGCAACGATCGATCCATCCAGGCTGCCGCGTATGTCGCAACCTGAAACCTGTTTGGCTTTGAAGGGATTCTCAGGGGATGTGCCGCAGCCAAGATCAAGACTTTTCTCACGCCCGATATCGGATCTGCAATAGCGATCTACAAAGATAGAAGTAAATTCGTGATGACCATAGGCGCCCACTGATTCAGGAAGAGGATCGCCTAAGGAGGCGGGAATCCCGAGGGCGAGTCGGATGTTAGAAGATAGAGAAGTTTGAACTTCCGCCGTTTGTAAATGCAAATCCTGCAAAAGTTGTTGTAACAATGACAGCCGCATTTCCGGTTGAGAAGGCAGCTCTTGCAAGAGTTGCTTTAACAATGACAGCCGCATTTCTGGTTGCAAAGGCAGCTCTTGCATGAGCTGGTTTAATACGAATTGCCGTAATCTTCTTTTGAGTCGCGAGAACATGCTGCATGCGAGTTCATTAATAATCTTACGATTTCTACTCCCATGCCCACCATCATTCTCCAGTTACGGGTGTGTCCACGCTCAATGTCCCTTTTGCTTGTCTCAAGCTGGTCTCTTTATGGTTCTTAGGGCGGGTCCCATCCGGGTCGACTGCGAGTAAGTGAAAAGACGCATGGATTGGGCGAGGCATGGGGATGCATCCTCCGCTTGCCGCCGGGGGGATAGACGGGGAACAGGAGGATCTCTGAGGGATGGTGGGGATGGCTGCGAGGAAAGCGGCGGACGTGAGCAAGGCAGCCATCCATCACACGCGTCCCAGCCGAGACAGAGAGCAAGACTCAAGTCAAGTCTGGCCTGAGACGCGTGGATCGTTGGGGGCATGGGCCTGGCGAGGGCCGTCTCCATCAAGATCCTTTGCTGATCTGTGTCAGAGACAGATCAGCGGCTGCTGAAAGGGCTCTCCCAGGCATGGGTTTACCTGTTGGCCAGATTCGGCTTCCATGAATTGGCCATGAACTGGCCGGCCCGATGCTTGCTGTTCCCTGTCTTGCCGTGAGGTGGGGATTAGTTAACGCTGCAGGCAGAATCGACGCTTTTTGAAGTTCTCTCTCGTCTCGGATGAGAACATGACCAAGACCCGAATCGCTTCCTAGGTGAGACTATCGAGACCTGGAAGGCCCCCGTTGGTGAGTGACTTGTCTCGGCTGTCCCGATCTAGACGCTGCCTGGGTTTTGAAATCATTCTCGTCTGAGACAGCTGGGAGCTTTAGTCCTGTGGGTTGTGGCGGTAGAGCTCCTTGAGCAGCTGGTAGGCCTCGTTCAGGCGGCGCATGGTGTCTAAGGAGCCGCCTGAATCGGGATGGTGCTTCAGGGCCATCTCGCGATAAGCATCGCGAATTTGGGTGAGGGTCACCCGTTGGCCTGGATCGGTCGGCAGTTGGAGTTGCCGCAACGCCCCATGCAAGGTCATGGTGGATTCCAGGGTTTGGAACGATGTCCCCCGTTGACGGCGGCGGAAGCGATGCACAAAGCGATGCATCAGGGTGGGAATCCTCAGGGGGAGCGTTTCTGCACTGAAGGGATCCTCCAAAACCCCTGCTGTGACAATGATCTTCTCCAGGCTGGGGGAACTGTCACCCCAGTGCGATCCCAGATCGGCCATCAGGCCCATCGCTTGAGACCAGGTGAAGAGCCTTCCTTCGCAAAGATCTGCATGGGGCCAGATGTCTTGCGCCAGCCAGGTCATGGCGGCTTCTACCACAGCGGCATTGGGGGGTTGGCCAAAGAGATTGCTCCAGTGGCTTGCTGCGGTCTCCAAGCTCTGCAGCAGAAGGGCTTCCGACAATTGCGGATAGGGTGCCACCGCGGCCTGACTGGGATCTCGCTCCCTTTTCGTTTGCAAACTGCGTCTCAGCTGTTGAGAGCGTTGACGCACAAAGCCCGGCAGATCGATCCCTTTTCCCCTCGCCTTGGCTCCAGGCCGCTCGTCTGGTGTCGCAACGCTCTCCAATTCAGCCCGCCAGCCCTCCATCGCCCCCTCCCCCAGCCCCACCAGCACCAGCGCGGCGGTGTCATCGAGGCTGTCGTCCTCCCTCGGGGGGGCATCCGGCTCTGAGGCAGCCAAAGGGCTCGCTGCCAGCAAGCCCTCGTCTGCGGAGGCGAACAGTTCTTCGAGGAGGCGCTCCAACACATCGCCCCTGTTGCGGAGTCCCCATTCCTTTTTCAGGGCATCAATGTGGGCGAGCTTCTCCAGAGACAACTCAAGGGTGAAGCGCCGTCGCGTCGTGGTTGGCGTGTCCGTCAAGGAGGGATCCATCGTGGGGCCTAGGGCGACAGTTGCCACTGCTCCAAGAGACGCTTTTGGGCATCTAAGGCCTCGCGATAGCGCTCGGTCACCCCCTCCTCAGGCCCTGTCCGAGGGCGTGGGGCGGGCAGGCTCGGGGGGGGGGCGAGCCAGGTGGGACGCGACGGTGCGCGCAGGATTTGTGGGGGCGGTGTGAGGGGGCCCAGCCGGGGAGTGTTCCGTCTTGGCGACGGCGCGCTGCGAGGGGGGGCTTGGGGAGTGGGGGCCTCAAGCGCAGGAGGTGCGATTGGCGCTGGGCTGCCGCGCCGATTCAGCCGGGCCAGCTCCTGGCGTTTTTCCTGCTCCTGAATTTCGGCGAGTTGGCTGGAGGGGACAATGCTCAACAAATGGCCCGGTGTGGAATCTGCTGGGTAAACCAGGGAGATGTGCACGGGGGTGAGTCGCCCTTGTTGGAGCTGCAAGGCTGCCAGGGAGAGGCTCTGGCCGGAGCGAAGCCCCACGTGCACAGATTGCACCCCCTCAGGGGTGCGAATCTCCAATGAACCGCGAAAGGCCGTGAAGTGACGTCCTCCAAGGGGAGATGGGTGGCTCAAGACCAACTCGTAGCTCCCCTGGCCGATCAAGTTCAGATCGATATCAAAACGCACTCCGTAGGTTCCCACGTTGTCGACCGACGAATCCAGGATGCGGCTGGCCAAGCGATTCACTTGCACCTCCCCTGTGCCGAAGTGGCTGCGCCGGGTGCTCGTGAGAGGCACGTGCAGAGGGCCAGCTCGAAGCAGATCGTGATTGAGGGAGGCCTTGTAGTGATCGCCGATGGCCACCCCACCCACCCGTGAAAAGATCGTGCCCGCCTGAATCTCTGGAATCCTGCCCAGGTAGACCCGCCCTGGCGCCAACTGGCGAGCATCCAGGACAGCAAAGAGATCGTCGTCTGACTGGGGATTTCTGGCTGCGACCACGGCCATTTGGAATGGACCATCACTGCGACCCTTGAGCAGGGCATTGGCAATGCCCAAGGCTGGCAGGGCTGTACGAAACAAAACCAGCCGTCCCCTCGCGGGAATGGTGAACGTTTCACTGAATTTGGGATCCAGACGGCCCCGCAACAGCTGCACGGCGGTGGCATCCCCTGGACCGGTGTTCCAGGGGCGCGGGCCCAGGGGTCTGACGCCCATCACATGCTGGGCGAGATAGGGCGCTTCGAAGCTGTTGCGCACTGCCCCGGCGGAAAACTGGACCCGTACCGGTTGCACGCCTGGATTCACCAAAATCGTGGCCAGGGTGAGTTCGCTGCGCCGTTGGGACGCCGAGATGGACGCGCGATAGGGAGGAAAATACTTGTGGTGGAGGTGCAGCCCGAAGTCGCCTTGGAAGGTGTAGGCCGGCATCTCCAAGACCATGCCGTTCTCGG
Organism: Cyanobacteriota bacterium; assembly: GCA_041181185.1. GTDB lineage: Bacteria > Cyanobacteriota > Cyanobacteriia > PCC-6307 > Cyanobiaceae > Cyanobium. The sequence goes on from JBEGQC010000007.1 coordinate 104,710, forward strand.
CCGTCATCGTGATCCCCGGCACTGTGCTGATGAGCACTCCGGGCCCTTCCACTTCCTCGGGTTGATTGGAGTGCAACACAGGCACCGTGTTGAACTGCCCTCGCAAGGGCAAGGCCCGTTGGCCGTCCATCAAGGCGACATAAGACTGCGCCCAGGCGGCTGGTTCAAGCCACACCACACCACCGCAGGCCAGGCCGAGGAGCAAGCGCAAAGGGAGGCGAGGAACCACGGACACTTGAGGCTGGAACCCAGGCGCTTTGGAGCAGCCCATCATGGCTACCAACGTCCAAACTGCCGCAGGAGCCAGTGGTTCGGTCTCAGGGGAACGATCAGGCCCGCTAGAACCATGCCAGTTCCCCATCTCCTCCCATGTTCTCACCTCTTGACGCTTGCTGTCTTGCCGGCGAGGAGCCACGACAGCGCCATCTCCGTTATCAGGAGCGCAAGCTGCGAATGCTCACCTTCTGGCGAGATGGGCTGGAGAGGCAGCTGGCGGCGGTGAATGCCGCGATGGCCACCCTGGAGCAACAGATGGAGCGCGACCGAGCCGCTGCCCAGAGTTGAGGGGTTGTGGCCTGTGAGCGCTGGGCGGGGAGTTCTGGAGTTCGGCCCGCAGGGCTGCCAACCCCCGCTCCAGACAGCGCTGCACGGTCATGGCGCTCACCTCCAGAGCAGCAGCGACCCGTCGGTAGCTCCAGCCTTGAAGCACCACCAAGCGCACCACCCGTTCGGTGCGAGCGTCCAAACGGCCTAACAGGCTCTCCACCCTGGCCTGGCTCTCTTGGCTTTCCTCGAGAGCTTCCTCTACGGGCCTGTGCAGCTGCTCCGTCAGCTCTGGCTCCAAGGGAGCAGGCCGGCAGAGTTGGCGGTGACGCTTCAGCAGTTGCCACTGCTCCTGGCTCATCTCCAGGCGTTGGCAAATGTCTCTGACGATGTTGGCCGAGCCGGACGGGCGGCGTGCCAGGTCTTCTTCCAGACGGCGCAGTTTGATCTGCAGCTCCGATTGACGCCTGGGCAAGCGCACGGCGTTGGCGTCGTCCCGAAGGTAATGGAGGATGGCTCCGCGGATGTGGGGGCGGGCGAAGGCCTCAAAGGGAGTTTGCTGGCAGGGACGGAACAATTCCGCCGCCCGAATCAGGCCCAGCAAGCCCACCTGGATCAAATCATCTTGGGGTTCTGGGCAACGACGCCAGTAGTGAAGGGCCAGCGGAGGCACCAGGTGGCGATGGGCATCCACCAGGGCATTGCGACGGCTCAAAGCCCGGCCTGCGGCGGTTCGGGCGGTTGGGCGGCCGGGGTGACGACGGCGAGATGGACCGGTGCAGGGGTTCATGGTTCAGCGTGTTCAAGGGTGATCAGCACCAGAGGGATCGGTGAACCGCCTCGTCGGCAGCCGCCTTGCCTCTCCGTCTAGATCAGCCCCGGCTGGCCGCGCTGACAAGCGTGAAAACACCTGTTTTCAGAGTGATGGCGCCGCCACTTCAGCCAGGAGACGCCACGGCCCACGGGTGTTCAGCCAGTCCAGGTCGGAACGGCCGGTGCAGAGCAGGAATCCAGCGAACCCAAGGCCGTTGACGCTGAATCCCGCACAGTGCTCTTTGACGCGGCGCACGGTGAGAAACCAGTGGTCATCGAACAGCAGGTTGTAGGCGTGGCGTGGGTCCCCAGGTGCCTCTGGATCCCCAAGATCAAGAAGGCTGGCGTGCTCCCTGTAGAGCGCTTGCAGATCCTTTCCCTCCAGCGGATCCCAGCGGGCGCTGAGGGCATAACACCAAGGCCATGGATCCCCTGGCTCCCGCAGCTGGCTCTCCAGAAGAGGCGCGAGGGGGCAGCTGGGCTCCCCCCGGTGGCGGGGGAGCAGCTGGATGTGCCGGTGCGGTTGGCTGGCCCCAGCCGTGGGGCTGCTGTTGAAGAACCACAGCCCGCCGGTGTCGGCTGCCACGTGGGCGACGGCCCGCCAATCGGCTCGGCCAAGCCAGCCCGCTTGCGGTTGCCATTGCTGGGTGATCAGCAACAGGTGGGCGGGCTGCACGGGATATTTGTTGAGAATCAACGCATGGCTGCTCCCCAGTCGTCCGATCTCCAGGGGTGTTTCCCAGGGCAGGAAGGGGTTGGGCTTCGGACCCCGCACCGACAGGTGGCGCGGTGGAGATCCCTCCAGGCGCCGCAGCACAAAAGGAGCCAGCCCCTCCAGCTGCACCTTGCTCGTGCGCAACGGCACGAGATCACCCGTCGCCAAAGCCTGGCGGGAGACAACGTCGGCTTGCTGCCAGTACCGTTCAGCTCGCACCGACCTGCAGTCGGGCCAGGGAGGCTCCCTGGTAATAGTGGTCGAGGATTTGGTGGAAGCGCAGCCCCTGCCTGGCGAGCTCCTGGGCCCCGGTTTGGCTCATGCTTGCCCCGAGATGGCTATGGGCCTCATCGACAATCTGCTGGGTGGCGGCGTAGAGGCTTTCCACAATGCCTCCTTGGTAGCTCAAAATCACGCCCGCCGTGGAGCTGGTGGCCTGCAGGGTTGGAGGACTGACGGTGTTGAGGCCTTCATAGTTCTGCCAGCGGGTGGTGTCTCCCAGATGCCAATGGGCACTGGCTGGGCGTGCCATGTGGGCCATGGCGTAGGAGCGGGCCGCCACGGCCTGGGCACGCAGCGCTTCAATGTCCCAGGAACTGGGCATCTCTCCCCCCACCACGGAGCTGATGTAGCTCTCCAGCGGCAGGTGATTGACGACTTGAATGCCATCGGCCGCCCGCAGCACCCGAAGGCGACCGGCGTAGGGTCGTCCATCGGCGCGAAGGGGAGAGCCATCCTTGGCTTCAATCCACACCTCACTGAGGGAGCCAAGCAGGGTGTTGGCATCAGCCGCTGCTCCAGCGGCCCCCTGGTGCAGCACCTGCCCTTCCCGATTCAAGACTCGCCAACCCCCGTCCCCACCCAAACTGGGTTGGGGGGACAGTTTCAGCAAAGCCACCCGGATCTCCAGATTCACGGCCGATCCGCCTTGGGAGGAAGGCAAGGGCGTGTCAGAGGACGCTGAACCGATTCGGCGAGCCTGCACCGACTGACCCTCTGCGCCTGTGGAGCTGGCTGAGAGGGATGGGGAGGTCTGGGAGAGGCCGCGCTCCCGGCTGGAGGCTTGGGCTGGGGGAGGGGCCATCAGCGCATCCAACACATCCTGTTGCTGGTTGGAGACCGGAGGGCGCAAGAGGGTCTGGGAGGCAAAGCCCGCCCCGATGGCGGAGAGCGCCAGGGGGGTGGTGAGCAAAACCGGATGGCGAAGCGCCTCGCGGCCTAAAGACCGCAAGCCAACTGCCAGTCCGCTAGCGCCTCGCCAGGCGCCCAGCCATCCTCTGGCTCGGCCCAAAATGTCCCTTCCCACAACAAATGTCCCGAACCGCTCAGGCGGATCATGCCGGAAGAAACCGCCTCGCACACCATCCCCCCTGGACGGTCGGAACATTGCCAGCCCACAACGCGCGGCTTTTCGAGGAGCTTCAGCCAATACGGAGCCACCAGAGCATGGGCTGAACCGGTCACCGCGTCTTCGTCAATCCCCAGCCCCGGGGCAAAGAAGCGCAATTGGTAATCCGCCTCCATCCCCGCCACCTCTGCCCTGGCCTCTGGGCCGGGCGGCAGGGCTTGCATCAGCACTAAACCTCTTCTGGCTGGGCCCTCCAGCTCCGCGGCGCATCCATGCCATTGGGCCAGAGGGGCCGACGGGGACAGCAGCCCCACCTGGTAGCCCAGGCTGGATTGCCAGAACCGTTCCAACCCCTGGGGATGCCTCCTCTGCAGGAGCGCCACAACGTCTTGAGGGGCCTCCAGGGGCTCAAGCGAGTGGGAGGGCAGCTCAATCTGGGCCAAGGCGGGCTGGGCAGCCGACTCCGGGCTGACCTCGCGCAGGCAACGCACGCTCAAGGGACCGCTGCGGGTGAGGAAGGTGGTGCATCCATCCCCCGGCAGCCGCTGCCAAAATCCCAGGGCAAGAATCGCCGCCAGGGTGGCGTGGCCGCACAGGGGCACCTCCTGGCAGGGGGTGAACCAGCGCAGGGCCCAAGCCCCATGCCAAGGCAGGAGAAAGGCCGTTTCGGATTGCTGGAGGCGCCCTGCAACGCTCTGCATCCAGTGGGCCGGGGGAGCTGTGGCGAGTTGCACCACGGCGGCGCCATTCCCGCCGAGAGGCGCTGCGCTGAAGGCCTCGATCAGCACGGCGGGCAGTCCCTTCACCACTGCGGCTCCTCCGGGCGGGGTTCCCGCTCCATGAGGGCCTGCACGGCCCGGGGCGCCGTGAGTTCACCCTCCAGGAGCTCCACCACCTGACGACAAATCGGCAGGGACCAGCCTTCCCGATCCGCGAGCCGCAGGGCAGCACGGGCTGTTCTTGGGCCCTCCACCGTTGCTTGGATCTGGTGGCGGGCGTCCTCCTCTGAGGCCCCCTCCGCCAGCAGGAGTCCGAACCGGTAGTTGCGGCTCAGGGGGCTGTTGGCCGTCGCCAACAGATCGCCCAGGCCTGCCAGTCCATAGAGCGTGCTCGGCTGCCCCCCCAAGGCCTTGAGCACCAAACCCGTTTCCGCCAGGCCTCGGCAGAGGAGAGAAGCTTTGGCATTCGAGCCAAGCCCAAGCCCATCACTGATGCCGGCGGCAATGGCCATCACATTTTTCAAGGCCCCCGCCACCTCCGTGCCCAGCGGATCTTGATTGGTGTAAAGCCTCAAATGGGGGGCCCGAAGCTCGCTCTGCAGGCGTTGGGCCAACTCCTTGTCGAGCGAGGCGATCACGGAGGCTGCGGGCAATCCCCGGGCGAGTTCTGTGGCCAGGTTGGGGCCGCTCAGGGCCGCCATGGCTGTGGAGGGCAGCTGGAGGCTCCACAGCTGGGTGGCGCTGCAGAGACCCTCGGGATCGATCCCCTTGCTGCAGCTGAGCAGGGGCACCCCCTCAGGCCAGCGTGGGGCCAGTTGGGCGGCGAGGTTGGCCACACCTTCCATGGCGATCGCCGAGACCACCAGCTCGGCCCCCACCAGCTTGTCAGCAGGGTCTCCGCCGCTGCGCCGACTCCAGGTGGTGAGCTGATGGCCCTGGCCTTTCCAGAGCTCAGCCAGGGTGCTTCCCCAGGCCCCCAGACCCAGCAACGTGATCTGCAGGTTGCCCGCTCCTGAGACGCTCTCCTGCCATCATGCGACAAGCCGCCCCTCGCCCGTGTCGGCCCGAGCTGCTGATCTTTGCCCTTGGCACGAGTGGCGGGGCCATGCGCTGGTGGTGGGTGCAGGTGGCATCGGCCAGGCCTTGCTCGCCGCCCTGCCCGAGCGCGCTCCCCACCTGCGCCTTTGGTCTGCCGGTCGCCGTCAGGGCGACCTGAGGGTGGATCTGGAGGATCCAGGCAGCCTGGATCAGTTGGCCCAGGTGGCGCAGCACGACCTTTCCCCTCTGCGGCTCGTGATCTATGCCGCGGGCCTCCTGCATGGGGACGGTTTGCAGCCGGAAAAGCGCCTGAGTCAGGTGGATGCGGCCTCCTTGCAGCGGAGTTTTGCCGTGAATGCCTGGGGGCCGCTGCTGGTGGCCAAAGCGGTGGAAGCGGCTCTGCCCAGGCAGGAGCCATGCCATCTGGCGAGCCTTTCAGCCCGTGTGGGCAGCATCGGCGACAACCGTCTCGGCGGCTGGTATGCCTACCGGGCTGCCAAGGCGGCCCAGAATCAACTGCTGCGCACGTTGGCCCTGGAGTGGGGCCGCCGGCTGCCCCTGGCCTGTGTCACCTTGCTCCACCCCGGCACAACGGCCACGGCGCTCTCGGAGCCCTTTCGCTCCTCCGTGCCAGAGGGCCGCTTGTTCTCCCCCGAGCAGGCCGCGGGCTACCTCCTGGATGTGTTGGAACGACAGACCCCTGCCAGCTCTGGTGCCTTTCTCGCCTGGGATGGCCAACCGATCCCCTGGTGAGTCAGGCGCGATGGCCCTCCAGTAGCTCAAGCGGAATGATGGCCAAGGTGGAGGCTTCACAGGCCTCCAATCGCACGGGAGGCGCCATTCCATCCTCGTAGGCCTGCAACCATCGGGTCGCACAGACACACCAGTGGTCCCCCGGCCTGAGGCCGGGAAATCCATATTCGGGAGCCGGGGTGCTGAGGTCATTTCCCTGCGCCTTGCTGTAGGCGAGAAAGCCCTCGTTGACCACACAACACACGGTGTGGCGGCCGAGGTCGGCCCCGTTTGTGCGGCAGGAACCATCGCGGAACCAGCCGGTCATGGGCTCGCAGCCACAGATCGCCAAGGGTTGACCCAGGACATTGAAGGACTCGGAGGGTTGGGCAGAGGACGGGGCTGTCACCGCTTTCTGGCAGGTCTGGTCAGGAGAGTCTGATGGAGGAACCGCACAAAATCCATGCAAGTGGTTGACGAGTCGCGGGGGGTAGGCATTAAAGGTCGTCTAGCACCACCCCCTCCATGAGCTGGGATTTCACCGAAGACGCGGCCTTTCTCGCCCTTTGCGACGCCTTCAAGGAAAGCGGTGAGTCCTCTGCTGTGGAATTTCTCGCCCATGGCGAGGGAGCCTTCCATTTTCAGGAACTCATCCAAAACGCCGCCGGCGAAGGCATTGATCTGAGCGACTCAGAGGATATGGACGAGTTTCAACTGGAGGTGATTGAAACCCTGGAGGACCTCTGCACTTGAGCGGGCCAACCTGTTGGTTGGGCGGTTAGTAAAAGAAAGCAATTTCCTTTGCCTTCAAACCCTCCCATCCCGCGGCTTTCAAGCGGGCATCGAGTTCTTCTTGCGCGTAATGTTTGGCCCCACTGCGAACGATGCGGTTGCGCATCGATTTGGTAACGCCGCTGCGGGGTCGGGCATTCTCTTTGGCCATCACCTCCCGATACAACTCCAGCATGGGCTCGGGGATGGGGGAGCCATCCAGATCAACGCCTGCGGCGATGGCCTGATCAATGGCATCGGGTCCAGACAGAGACATGGCAAAGGAGGAGAGGCCTCCCCAGCCTGCCATGGCGCTCAGGCACTGAAATAGCGGGCCTTGCTGTGCAGGGCCACCAGGGCCGTCGTGCTCTGCTCAGGTTCGAGCTGATCGCTCTCATCCATGCTCAAGCCAATGCGCTCCGCTCCGAGCCAAAGCAATTGCTGCCTGGAATCAGCCACATTCGGGCAGGCGGGGTATCCGAAGGAATAGCGGCTGCCGCGATAGCGCTGCGCCAAAATGTCGCGAAGATTTTCTGGCTCTTGAGCAGCAAATCCAAGCTCGTTGCGAATGCGGGCGTGGGTCCATTCGGCAAGGGCTTCGGCCAGTTGAACCGCCAAGCCGTGGAAATACAGATAATCGGTGTATTGGTCAGCGCCAAACAGCGACCTGGCGAAGAGCGTTGCCTTTTCTCCCATGGTGACGGCCTGCATGGGCAACACATCGGTTGCGGTGGCGGAGCCAGCGGCGGATGGGCGACCATCGCGATAGAAATCTGCAATGCAATACCGATTGCCCCCCTTTTGCCGCGGTAGCAGAAAGCGGCCCAGCAGGGGCCCAGCTCCGCCGGGGGGGTCGCCAGCCGAGAGGGGTGTGGGGTCAAACACCAACACGCTGTTCCCCTCCCTGGCGCAGGGGAAGTAGCCATACACCACGCGGGGAGTGAGCAGGTTCTCCTGCAGGCAGCGCTCCAACCAGCCTTGCAGCACGGGCTCGGCCTTGCTGCTCAGCATTTCCTCATAGGCTTGGCGGGACTGCTCTTGGGCCTTGCGCAGTTGCCATTGCCCCGCAAAAAGTGCGTTGCGATCCAGGTAACCCATCACGGCCTGGAGATCGATTTGATGTTCAAGCAGCACGGCGCTTCCCCAGAAGGGCGGCAGCAGAGCTGGCTCCTCAGGCACCGCCTCCGAACGCTGCGTGGTTTCTTCAACGGCGAGAGGGGTGGCCACCGGTTCCGCAGCCCCAGAGGGGGGGCCTGCGCCATCGCCGGCCACTTGCGGCGGATTCTCCGGATTTTGCTGACCTTGGGAAGATGTGGGCTCTCCCCATGGCAGACCTTCGGGGGGGCCGTCTAAGAATCCCTGCTGGTCGTCCCAGCGCTCTGCCCGTTTGGCTTCCATCAAGGCGTCCATGAAGCGCAGATCAGCGAAGGCGTCCCGCCCGTACACCACCTGACCCTGATACACCTGACGGCAATCGCCATGTACAAATCTGGGCGTGAGAGCGGCTCCGCCAAGAATCACAGGGACCTTGATGCCCACCTGATTGAACGTTTCCAAGTTGTCTTTCATGAAGGCTGTCGACTTCACCAGAAGACCGCTCATGGCAATGCAATCAGCCTGGTGAAGCTTTTGTGCTTCAACAATGGCTTCTACGGATTGCTTGATGCCAAGATTGATCACTTCATAGCCATTATTCGTGAGGATGATGTCGACGAGATTCTTGCCAATATCGTGTACATCGCCCTTCACCGTGGCAATGAGCAGTTTGCCTTTGCTTGAACTCTCCACCTTTTCCATGTGCGGTTCAAGCTGGGCCACAGCCGCCTTCATGGTTTCTGCGCTCTGCAGCACAAAGGGAAGCTGCATCTGGCCGGCACCGAACAGATCTCCAACCACCTTCATGCCATCGAGCAGGAAGCTGTTGATGATTTGCAGCGGAGGATAGGTTTGCAGGGCCTCTTCCAAGGCTGCATCCAGACCGATCCTCTCGCCATCAATGATGTGTTGCTTGAGACGCTCTTCGATGGGGAGATCTTGAAGGGATGAGCCTGCAGAGCGAGCGTCCTTCGTGGTGACACCCTCGAACATCGAGGTGAAGACTGTCAGGGGGTCATAAGTGCAAATATCGCCTTCAAAGCGGCGCCTATCGTAGATCAAATCCCGACAGATATCCTGTTGCTCTTTGGAAATCTTTGCCAGGGGGAGAATCTTGGCAGGGCTGATGATTGCCGCATCCATCCCCGCTTCACAGCAATCGTGGAGGAATACGGAATTGAGAACAATTCGCGCGGCTGGCGACAGGCCAAAGCTCACATTGCTGATGCCAAGCAAAATGTGAACTCCGGGGATATTTTCTCTGATCAAGCGGATCGCTTCAATTGTGGCGAGACCATTTCTGCGATCCTCTTCAATGCCGGTGGAGATCGGTAGCGCTAGGGGGTCGTAAAAAATTTCGTGGGCTGGTAGGCCATGCTCCAAGGCTGCTCGGTAGGCGCGTTGCGCAATGGCAAACTTTCGCTCTGCGCTGCGGGCCATCCCCTCTTCATCGATCGTGCCCACCACCAGTCCTGCTCCGTAGTTGCGAGCCAGGGAGAGCACTTTGAAGAAGCGTTCGTCGCCATCTTCGTAGTTTGTGGAATTGAGGATGCATTTTCCCCCTGCCACCTTCAGACCAGCTTCCATTTTTTGCCATTCGGTGGAATCCAACATCAGGGGAAGATTGACATTTGTGACCAGGCGGCTGACCAGGTCGTGCATATCTTTTTCGCCATCTCGGCCCACATAATCAACATTCACATCCAACACATGGGCGTTTTCCTTCACCTGCTCCCGGGCCACAGCCACCAGGCCGTCCCAATCTTCCGCATTCAGTAGCTCACGCACTTTCTTCGAGCCGCTGGCATTGAGCCGCTCGCCGATGATCAAAAACGAATTATCTTGATGGTAGGGAGTGACGCCATAGATGGAGGCTGCGGCTGGCTCGTAGTGGAACGCAGGCCGAGGTTGACCGTTCGTGATCGATTCTGGAGCACCTCGCACTGGCCTTGCGGCAGGTTTGAGCTCCTTGGCCATCTCCACCAAGGCAGCGATGTGAGCAGGCGTGGTGCCACAACAGCCGCCGATGACTTGAACACCGAGATCCTCCACAAAATGCATGAGCTGCATTTTCATTTCGGTCGGGGTCAGCCTGTAGTGGGCAACACCACCAATGTTTTCCGGCAAACCCGCATTGGGAATGCAGCTCACCACAAAGGGACTGTGCTGACTGAGGTAGCGAATATGCTCCTTCATCTGCTCTGGTCCAGTGGCACAATTCAGGCCGAGCACATCAATCGGAAATGGCTCCAAGATGGCAACCACCGCAGCAATATCCGACCCCACCAGCATCGTGCCAGTGGTTTCCATGGTGACGGACACCATCAGCGGCACCCGCTCACCTCGGGCAGCAAAGGCGGCCTCCAGACCCATCAGGGCAGCCTTGATTTGAAGCACGTCTTGGCAGGTCTCCACGATCAGGAGATCCACATCGCCGGCCAGCAGACCTTCGGCCTGTTCTTGAAACGCTGCCTTCAAAACATCGAAGGGGATGTGGCCAAGGGTTGGCAATTTTGTTGTGGGGCCAATCGAGCCAGCCACAAAGCGTGGATGATCGGGGGTGCTGTAGGCATCCGCCATCTCCCGGGCCAATTCAGCAGCCCTCTGATTCATGGCAAAGGCCTGATCCTCCAGGCCGTATTCGGCCAAAACGATGGAGGTGGCCCCAAACGTATCGGTTTCAATCACATCGCAGCCCGCCTCGAGAAACTGACGATGCACGGTTTGCACCGCATCGGGTCGCGTGAAGACAAGCTGCTCGTTGCAGCCCTCCAGGGCCGGCCCGCCAAAATCCTCTGCATTCAGATTGAGAAGCTGGAGGGAGGTGCCTGTGGCCCCGTCAAAAACGAGCACGGGCCGCTCAACGCCGTGCAATCGCTCAAGAAAGCCTGTTCGCTTCAGGCGCTTCACAGCAGATGGGGTGGCCAGCATCAATCTTCAACCCTGATCCGTGTCACCCAATGTTCATACTCAGGATCTCGCCCTTCTGTGATGGTTGTGATCCGATCTCTGAGCCGTTCCATCACCGGCCTTGTGGTGGGCAGCTCCGTGGTTTCCACGCAGCGCACCGGGGTGATGCGTGCGGCCGTGCCGCTCAGAAAGACCTCATCCGCGATGAAAAGCTCACTCTTATCCACGGCTCTCTCGATCACAGGAATGCCCATCGCGGGGGCGAGCTCAAGAATGCTGGCCCGGGTGATGCCTTCCAAAATGTCTTGATCCACCCCGGGAGTGATCAGCTTGCCATCTCTCACTATAAAGAGATTCATGCCACTCGCTTCACTCACCTTCCCCCTGCTATTGAGAAGCAGAGCCTCATCAAAGCCACTTTTGACCGCCTCGGTCTTGGCTAGGGAACTTGTGATGTAAGCCCCGCTAATCTTGCCCCGAAGCGGTAGGGAGCGATCCTCCTGCCTGGTCCAACTGCTGATGCGACAAGACACACCATCGGGGGAGAGGTAATCTCCCATTTCAATGCCGTAAATCAGGAAATCGGTGACGACATCATGCAGTCTCGGCGAAATACCCAGACCACTTGTATAGACAAACGGACGCATGTAGAAGGGTTTGGCGGGGCGATTCGCCTGGATGAAGGCCCGGATCGAAGCCATCACCGTCTCCTCGCTCAAGGTGGTGAGCAACAGGCGTGCGCTCTGGCTCAGCCTGCGGGCATGGCGATCGGCCCGGAAGAGGAGGATTTCACTGGGGTCATGCGGGTTGGGTAAGCCACGCATCCCACCAAAGGCCCCCGTGCCGTAGTGCAGGGCATGGGTGGCCACGGACAGGGTGGCCTCGGCGAACGGCACGCACTTGCCGCCGAACCAGGCAAAAGGGAGAAACTGGTGCATTGGGCCAGTCAGGTTGGCCCGATCTTCTCACCGCAGCCAGCAGGATGGGGAGATGCATCGCTTACCCTCCGCCGCCAATCCTGGAGTTTCTGACGGGGACGGTTTTGAGCCGATCACCCACCCGCCTGCCGCTGTGGTGGTGCTCAGCAGCGCAGAAACGGATCTGTTGGCCCTGGCCAACGTGCTCCACAGCCGTTCGACCCCGTTCCCTGGACGACTGCAGGCCTTGCCCCTGGCCAGCCTCTCCCATCCTGCAGCCATCGATCACTACATCAGCAGTGCCCTGGAGAGGACCCGGGTCCTGGTGGTGCGCCTGCTCGGCGGCCGGGGCCATTGGAGCTATGGCCTGGAGCAGCTGCAACGCTGGCAGCAGGGCAAGCCTGATCGCCATTTGCTCCTCCTGGCGGGCACCCCAGAGGAGGAAGGGGTTTTGGCCTCCCTCTCCAGCTTGCCGGAGCCGCTCACCGTTGCCTTGGCCGCCTGTTGTCGGGTGGGGGGCCCGGCCAATCTCCTGTTGCTTGTGGAAAGCCTGGAAGCGCTGCTGAGGGGAACCCTTCCCCCCCCACCCACTCCCATCGCGGAGGCCGATCCCCTCCCCCATGACTGGCGCGCGGAACCGGGGCCGCGGGTGGGGGTGGTGTTGTATCGCGCCCTGCGACAGGCGGGGGATACCGCGTTGATGGAGGGGGTTTTGGCCGCCCTGCGGGCAAGGAGCCTGGCCCCACGGGCCCTTTGGGTGAGCAGCCTGCGCGATCCCGCCGTGCAAGCGGGAGTGGCGGATTGGTTCCAGGCGGAGGGCGTGCACGCTGTTCTGTGCGCCACGGCCTTCGCCTCCGTCTCCGCAGCGGAAGCGGGGCTGGGGGCACCGCTCTGGGAGCGGTTGGATGTGCCAGTGCTTCAGCTCCTGACGAGCAGCCTCCCCCGCGAGCGCTGGCAAGCCAGCTCTCTGGGTTTGGGACCCTTGGATTTGAGCCTGCAGGTGGTGCTTCCCGAGCTGGACGGGCGGATCACCAGCCGGGTGGGAGGCTTCCGAGCGGTCCGTGGGGAATCGGAGGAGGAACCTGTCAGCCCGGCCGGCGCTTGCACGGTTCTGGTTCCCGATGCGGCCCGCCTCGCCTGGGTGGCGGCGCTCACAGCCCACTGGGTGGACCTTCGCCAGACTCCTGCGCACCAGCGGCGCCTGGCCTTGGTGTTGGCCAACTACCCCACGCGCGATGGACGCTTGGCCAATGGGGTGGGGCTCGACACCCCAAGCAGCACGGCGGCCATCTTGCACACCCTCCAGCAGGCGGGATACGACCTGGGGGAACCCCCTCTCCCGGCGGATGGCGAGGCCTTGATGGCCCTGCTGCTTGGAGGACGCAGCAACGATCCCGAAAGCGACCATCGCCCTGCTTTGGCAGCGCTGCCCCTGGCCACCTATCGCGCTTGGTACGACACCCTGCCCAGCGGCGGGCGCGGCGTGGTCGAAGCCGTCTGGGGCCCACCGGAGCGCGATGGCGGGCTTGAACAGGGCGCAAGCGGCCCTGTGTTTCCAATCCGCGGCCTGGCCTTTGGCGCCGTGGTGGTGCTGATCCAGCCCAGCCGTGGCTACGAACGCGACCCGGCTCTCACTTACCACAGCCCCGATCTCCCCCCCACCCATGCCTACCTCGCCCAGTACCTCTGGATTCGCCAGGTGCAGCGCGCCCAGGTGGTGGTGCATGTGGGCAAGCACGGCAACCTCGAGTGGCTCCCCGGCAAAGGGGTGGGCCTCAGTGAGGACTGCTTTCCGGAATGGGCCTTGGGCCCCCTGCCGCACCTCTACCCGTTCATCGTCAATGATCCGGGGGAGGGGAGCCAGGCCAAGCGCCGTTCCCAGGCGGTGATCCTCGATCACCTCACCCCCCCGCTGGGCCGGGCCGGATTGGAGGGAGACCTGCAGCGCCTGGAGGCTCTCCTCGATGAGTATTGGCAGGCCCTGGAGCTGGGCAGTGGCCGCTGCGACCTCCTGCGCAGCCAATTGGAGGCGCTGATGGGCACCATGCAGTTCCCCAGCGGCAGCGAGGCCGTGAACCGGGCGGGGGCCAAGGCCGCTGATCCCCTGGAAGCCCGCCTGGAGGCGGCGGATGGCTATCTCTGTGAACTCAAGGAAGCCCAGATCCGGGTGGGGCTGCATGTCTACGGCCAATTGCCCGAGGCGGATGCTTTGGCGGAGCTGCTGCTGGCCCTGGCGCGAGCCCCTCAGGCCGGTCGCCCTGGCCTCACCCAGGCCCTGGCAGCCGACCTGGGATTGGCCCTCGATCCATGGGGCGATCTCGAGGAGGCCCCCCTGGAGCCCGGGGATCGCTCCCAGCTTCTGCTCTGGGGCCAGAAGGGCGGCCATGGGTCCCTCAGGCGCGTGGGTGACGCCGTGGCTCTCCTGGAGGGCGAGGCCCTGGCGCGCATTCGCACCCTCCTCGGCCTGGAGGGCCCTGCGCCCAGCCAGGCCGAGGGCCCCGCTGGAGCTCAAGCTCTCCAGGCGGTGCGGGAGGAGCTGCTGCCCAGGCTTCTGGCCTGCGGCGAGGCTGAACGCCAAGCCCTGCTGAAGGGCCTGGCGGGAGGCCGCATCGCGGCTGGCCCCTCCGGCGCGCCCACCCGGGGCCGGGCGGAGGTGTTGCCGACGGGGCGCAATTTTTACAGTGTGGATCTGCGGGGGTTGCCAACGGAGGCGGCCTGGGACCTCGGCCGTCGCAGCGCCGAGCTGCTCCTGGAGCAGCATTGGATGGAGGAGGGGGAGGATCTGCGCAGCCTCGCCCTCTCGGTGTGGGGGACGGCGACGATGCGCAACGGTGGGGAAGACATCGCCCAGGCCCTGGCCCTGATGGGGGTGCGCCCGCTCTGGGATGGACCAACCCGCCGGCTGGTGGATCTGGAGGTGGTGCCCGCCTCTGCCCTCGGCAGACCGCGCGTGGATGTCACCCTGCGCATCTCGGGACTGTTCCGTGATGCCTTTCCCCAGCTGGTGCACTGGTTCAACCAGGCCTGCCGGCTGGTGGCGGCCCTGCCCGAAGCGGAGGAGATCAACCCCCTGGCCAGCCAGGCCCGCGTTGAGGGGCATTGGGGGAGGGTCTATGGCTCGGCACCGGGGGCCTATGGCGCGGGGCTGCAGGCCTTGATCGACAGTGGGCAGTGGGAGGAGAGGGCTGATCTGGCCGACGCCTTCCTGGCTTGGAGCAGCTGGCGATACGACAGCGAGGGGCCAGGGCCGGCCGCAGAGGTGGTGCCCCGCGCCGACCGGGGAGGCTTGCTGGATCGCCTCGCCGCTGTGCAGGTAGTGCTTCACAACCAGGACAACCGCGAACACGACCTGTTGGATTCCGACGACTACTACCAGTTCCAGGGAGGTCTCAGCGCCGCTGTGGAACGGGTCAGCGGCCGAAGACCCACGCTTTGGTTTGGTGACCACTCCCGTCCTCAACGGCCCCGCGTGCATCGGCTGGAAAAGGAGCTCGACAAGGTGATCCGCTCCCGCTTGCTCAATTCCCGCTGGCTGGAAGGCATGCAGCGCCACGGCTACAAAGGAGGCTTTGAAATGGCCGCCAGCCTCGACTATCTCTTTGCCTATGACGCCAGCACCGGTCGCGTGCCCGATTGGAGCTATGGAGCCATTTGTGACCGCTGGCTGCGCCACCCCGACACGTTGACATTTCTGCGCAAAGCCAACCCCTGGGCTCTGCGGGACATGGGCGAACGTCTGCTCGAAGCCCATCATCGGGGCCTTTGGCGCAGTGCTTCTGCGGCGCAATTGGCAGATCTGCGCAGCCTTGTGCTCGACAGCGAAGCCCAGATCGAGCAGCGCTGATCCGGGCTGGGGTGGCTTTAGCTGTTGAGGTCTTTGGCCATGGCCTTGAAGGGATCGATGGCTCCAGGCTTGCTCGTGGCTGGGTTGGATGCCTGATCACCCCCGCCCTCCTGGCTCTTGCGGCTGACGGCCGGCGCCCCCGGTTTGTTGACGCCACCGACGGCAGCGCCCTTGAGGCGCTCAGCCAGCTGGGAGGTTGACATTGGCTGGGCAAAGGTTTTTTTCACCGGCTTGGGAACCCCACCGGTGAGATTCACATCCGGGTTGCTCTCCTCGTTGATGCCCGCCAGTCCTGGTGTCATCTTTTCCAACCGAGCTTCCATCGAAGCCACTTCAGCCACCATTTCCTTCTCTCCCGGGGAGTCGGCATTGCCTGGGAAGGTGTGGCGAATCGTGTTGGAGCGCCGCATGAAATTCACATCCCCCAGGGTGCTGGAGGCATCGGCATCGAGAAAGAAGGTGTTGTCGCTCTTCTTCGGGTTGGCTTCAGCAGCCGAGCCGGCCACTTTCACCCCTTCCCGAGCAGCGTTATCCCGGCCAGCGTTGCCGGCTTCGCGGTTTCCGAGCAGTCGATCGAACAGTCCCATCAGGCTGAGAGGAATGTGTCTGGAAACCCTAGCGGCCGTTGAGCTCAAGACCATGGGTATCGGTGCCGCAACTCTGCAAAAGACCACGATCCTCCAGATCGGCAGCGATCGCTGCGCACACATGGGGCGTGGGTTCCCAACGGCCCTGCATGCCGTAGTCATACCAAGCCTCAGCCCCATCGAAGCCCAACGCATCGGCGGCTGCGATCAGGCGCCGATGGGGCAAGCGGTAGCGGGCGGGGTGCGCCAGGAGGGCCAATCCACCCGCCGCCTGGATCGCGGCCACCACGGCCTCAGCGCGCAAGGCTGGTCCAACCACGGCTTGCCCCTGCAGATAGGGCGCCAGGGAGGGGGCCTGGCTGCGGAAACCAAGGGCCAGCACATGCACCAGGCACCCCTCGAGCAGGGCGCTGATCTCCACTCCCCGCCACAACTGAGGAACGGTCTCCCCCTCGGCAGCATGGGCCTCCAAGCAGGCCCATGCCCCCTCGTAGGCCCAGGCGCTGTGGTGATCTGTGATGGCGAAGTGTTCGAGGCCGAGGCGCACGGCCTGAGACGCCAAATCGTGGGGCTGGAGGCTGCCGTCACTGCAGGTGGTGTGGCAGTGAAAGTTGAATCGCCCAGGGCAACTCTCGGGGCCCACCTGGCGCAGAATGGCTGCCAAGGGATGGCGGTGGGCTTCAGGACGAAGCACGGCTTGTCGGTGGTTGGAGGGCAACGGCCTCGGCCTTGAGCCGGCGCCAGCGGGCATAAAACTGGATGGAGGCGGCCATCGCTACCACCAGAGCCACCAAGAACCAGGTGGCCCAGCCGGTGGGGAACTGGTTTTTGAACACCACCAACATCACGGCCGCCACAAGAAGCAGGGTGGGCAGCTCGTTGAGCGCCCTGAGCTGCTTGGCGCTCCAGCGGCAGGTGCCTCGCTGGAGTTGGCCCATCAGCCTGTAGCAGAAAGCGTGGTAGGCCAACAGCAGGACCACAATCGCCAGCTTGCGATGCAACCAGCCCTCCCTGAGCCAGATTGGTTGCACGCTCAGCAGGCCAATCGCCATCACCACAGCCACGGCCATGCCCGGGGTGGTGATGATGTTGGCCAGGCGGCGCTCCATCAGGCCGTATTGGGCCTGAAAGGCTTGCCTCAAGGGCTCATCCAGCTCCTGAGCTTCCTGGTGATAGATGAACAGCCTCACCAGATAAAAAAGCCCGGCGAACCAAACCACCACGCCGACGATATGGAGAGCCTTGAACCACAGGTAGGCCTGGGGGGGCCAGATCAAGGCCAATTCAGCTAAGGAACCCGGGAGGCCGGCCATGACACCAGTGGGGTGGGGAGGGGGATCAGGCCCGCTCCAGCCGCTTGACGATAAAGGCCATCAGGCCCAGTGAACCTGCCAGGGCCAGAAGAAGGGCGAGGGTCATCGGTGGCGAACGGTTTCCATCATTATCAGCAGTCATGCTGGGCGTTGGGCCCCAGCGATCGCCGCAACGCCTGCCCTCTGCCCGAGATGCACCACACCCCGCCCACGGCTACGCCCCCTCTGGCTGACACCGAAACCCTCCTTTTTGTCTACGGCACCCTCAAACGCGGTCAGCCCAACCACGCACGCCTCCAGGGGGCTCGCTGCCTCGGCAAGGCCAGTTTGCCTGGGGCCTGCCTCTATGACCTGGGACCCTTCCCGATGGCCGTAGCCGGGGAGGGCTCTGTGGCGGGGGAGCTCTATGCCGTGGCATGGACCGATCTGCCGGATCTCGATGCCTTTGAGGGCTGTCCTCGGCTCTACCAGCGCCATTGGCTTTCCTTGGCCGATGGGCAACAGGCCTGGGCCTACCTTGGCCAGGCCCGACAGGTGCGCCACGTGCCTCGGCTGGCAGGCGGGCTGTGGCTTGGCATTGGCACCGCGGCGTCCTTGGTTCTGCTCTGGCTCCTGCAGCCGCTGGCCGTGACAGCCAGCGCTTTCGACAGCCTGGCCGCCTGCCAAGCCTGGCGAAGCAGCCATGGGCTGGCACGCCTGGAGCTGGCCAACGCCATCGGCGCGGCGCACTATCTCACCAAACGCCATGCGTTTCAGGAGAGCACCCCCGAGGCCCCGGTGGAGCTCTACAGCCCCTCCGACATTCAGCGGGTGTGCGGCCGTTCCTAGGCCGCACGGGACACCAGCCAGCGCCCCGCCCCCGAGAGGGCGAGGGCGAAGCAGCTCCATCCCAGCCAGCTCCAGCGCAAGGGCAGGAGCAGCCGGCGCAGGAGCACCACCGTTCCGGCCAAACCCAACAGCACCACGGCCGTTTGGCAGAAGGCCACCACGTGGTGATCCGCCTGCCAAAACGGCAGCTGATCTGCCCAAGCCGGTTGCCAAGGCGCCAGGCTCACCGGCAGGAATCGACCGGCTTCCTCCATGCCCAAGGGGAGATGGTCGGCAAGCATCAGGCCCCAGAGCAGGGGCAACAGGGCATACAGGGCCAGTCTCAGACGGGATGGGCTGCGTCGTGAGCCCCCCGGCCAGCGTCGCAACCAGCCGACCAGAGCCCTGACGCAGAGAAACAGGGCTGCAGGCAGGGCCAGGGCCGCCGTGCTCCATGCCAAGCGCGGCAGCAGAGGGCCGATCACCAAAGAGGCTGGTGCCAGCGGCAGCTGCCCCACGAGCCGCTGCCAGTGGTGCAGACAGACGCCCCCCGCGAGCACCAGGATGAGCCCCACCTCCCCTTCGGGTGGAGCCATCTCGCGCTGCAGATCGGCGGCGGGGGGTCGCAGCCGCAGCTGAACGGAGCGGTGGGGACAGGCCTGCACACAGGTGAGGCAGAGCACGCAATTGCGGTTGTCCTCCAGGTGAGCGGGATGGGTGCCGAGAGGACACCCTTCGCTGGCCAGGCCCTCCCCCTCGGCGGGGCCCCCCTTGAAGCAGGCGTAGCTGCTGCAGCTGCCACTGCAGGTGCCGGCCTGGGCGCGCAGCTCGCTGATGGCCAGCTTGGCGAAGAGCCCATTCATCCCTCCCACGGGGCAGAGATAGCGACACCAGAAGCGTTTCTCGTACAGCCAAGAGCCGACCACGGCGCCGGCGGTGATCAGCAGCAGCAAACAACTGCTCAACCAGGCCGTGTTGGGCAGATCAGCCATGGCTTCCCAGAGCAGGATGGCGGCAAATCCCGCCGCCAACAGCGGAGAGGCCCAACGGTCGCTTTCCCCCCTGGGCCAGCGTTTGGGTTCGTGTCCCAAAGCCCGCGCCAAACGCTGGCTGATTTCCCCCCACACCATGAACGGGCAAAAGGAACACCACAGCCGACCCACCAGGGGATAGGTGAGCAGGATCAGGGGCCACCACCAGGCCCAGAAGAGGTTGAGCGCTCCATTGTGGGCACGATCCTGGGGCCCCAGCCAAAGCCAAAGGTTGACAAGAACAAACAGCCAGCTGACCAAGCCAAAAAGCAGGCCATTCCACAACGCAGGTGCACGCATCCAGTCACGCAGCCAGGGTTTCCAGCGCCAAAGGTCAAAGCGGGGGCGGTTGCGCCGTTGATCGGTCCAGAACACGTCGTCGGGCAGAACGGCCGGATGGGTGCCGGCGCACTGCCGCAGGGCCCGGTCCACCAAGCTGAACAGCTCCCGCACGTTGCCGGGGAAGTCGTAGCTCTGCAGTCGCTTGATCAGGGCCTCGTTCACCTGGGGAGGGTGGCTCCAGCCAAGGCTGCGGCTGCGTTGCCGCACGGCATAGCGCAGCCATTCCCCCAGGTCGGCCCGTCGGACCCGCAAGGGCGGCACCCGAATGGCCCGCACGTCATCCCCCAGGTCTTGACTTGTTTCGGCGGTGAGGAACAGCCGCCCGGCAAACCGCTCCGGCGCATCCTGTTCGGGATTGCGCCAGCTGCCCGTGCGCACCAGCTGGAGCAGCAAGGGACGCAGGGCCGGGTCGGCCCGGTCGATCTGATCGAGGAGCAGCGCCCCTTCCCCGAGACACGCGAGCAGGGGGGGATGGTGGCGATCGCCGTGGAAGAGTTCGGCGCCATCCGGCCGCAGCAGGGCGCAGTTCAGACGCACCATCAGGTGCCGTCGGGCGGGGGAACTGAAGTGGATCAGGGCAGCGAGGTTGTCCTTTTCCAGGCCCGGTTCTCCACTGATCAGCACGGGCCGCCGCCGGGGATCCTCGGCGGCCTCGCGAATGGCGCGCCGCAGGCTCTGGGCATAGCGGCTGCTGCCCACCACGCCGCGGCGGATCCGGGTTTGCAGGTATGGGGCCAGGCGCCTCAAACTGTCGGCGGAGGACGTTGGCTCGCCCCCACCCCCTTCGCTGGCCATGGCATCTTCCCGGCTGGAGTGATTCTGAGCACGGATGATGGGAGCACAGTCGTTGGCTCCCCCATGACCCTCACGCTTTACGGCGGACCCCGCAGCCGCGCCTCGTTGGTGCGCTGGTACCTCGAAGAAAAAAACCTTCCCTACAGCGTGATCGAGGTTGACCTGGCCGCCGGTGAGCAGCAGCAGCCGGCGTTTCTGGCCATCAATCCCTTCGGCAAGGTTCCCGCCCTGGTGGACACCAGCTTCAGCCTGGCCGATGGCCAACCGTTGGCTCTGTTTGAGAGCGGGGCCATCCTGCTGCACCTGGGCGAACACCATGCGAAGGAGAGTCCCAGCCCCGTTTGGCGCTCGCTCTCAGCCCAATGGGTGCTTTACGCCAACGCCACCCTCGGTCCTGCGATGTTCGCGGCGTCCTCCCGACCGGAGGAGCTCCTCCGTCAGCTGGGCAGGCTTGATCGGCTCCTGACCGGTGGCCAATCCCTTCTAGCCCCGATCGCCGCTGCCCCGGATTGGGGCGCCGCAGACTGCGCTGTGCAGGCCTATCTGGCTTACCTGCCGCTGTTTTGCAAAGACATTGACCTCTCCGCCTTTCCTGCCATTCAGGCCACCATCGCCGCCACAAATGCCCGTGCGGCCTACAGGAAAGCCATGGATCTGGCCTGAGGCCCCCATGGCGTTGGAGCTGGTGGCCGGCCATGGCCAGAGCGGTTGAGTGATGGTGGCGCCAGGTTGCACCTTTCACTGGCGGGGCCATGCCCTGCAGCTCCTTGCAGAGCGGGCGATTTGGGATCCGCTGCGGGCGGTGTTGCTGGTGGCTGATCTGCACCTTGGCAAGGCTGAGGTGTTTCAGGGTTTTGGCGTGCCCCTGCCCAGCGATGGTGATGGGGCCACCCTGAATCCCCTGCTGGCGCTGGTGCACCGTCTGGCACCTGCGGAAGTGGTGGTTTTGGGAGATCTGATCCACAGCCGCTTGGGGCTGACGGGCGAATTGCGGCAAAAGATCAAGGCCTTGCCCGAGCTGATGGGGTGCCGCCTGCGGTTGATCGGGGGTAACCACGAGCGGGGCAGCTGGCTGGAGGGTCTGCCGCTGGACCCCTCCCAGGCTCTCGGGCCCTGGTGGCTCAGCCATGCGCCGGACCCCCAGCCTGGCCTGCTCAATCTCTGCGGGCACCGTCACCCCGTGGCGGTGGTGGGGGACCGGGCAGACCGCCTCCGTTTGCCGTGCTTTGCCTTTGACACGGCCCAACAGGTGTTGGTGCTGCCCGCCTTCGGAAGGCTGACAGGCGGCCATCCCTGCCCCCCTGAAGAACAGCTCTGGTTGGTGGCCGACGGGCAGGTGGTTCCCTGGGGAGAGGGATCTAGCCCGCCTCGGCCAAGGCACGCACGACGTCGCCCCGGGTGAGCACCCCCTCCAAGCTGCCCTGATCGTTCACGACAAACAGCCGCTGAATGCGGCGGTCGTTCAAGAGGCGGGCCGCCTGGGGCAAGGTGGTGGAGGGATGGCAGGTGTGGGCGGAAGCGGTCATCACGTCGCCCACCGTGCTCCCCAACACCTGGTGCACCTGCCGGTTCCATTCGAGGGGATTGCGCAGGTAGATCACCGCATCGAGAAACATCACGTAGGGGCCAGCGTCAAAGCCGCTCTCCCGCACCATCAGATCCTTTTCGCTGAGCTCACCCACCAGGATCCCCTGCTCATCCACCACGGGCAGGCCGCTGATGTGATGGCTGCTGAGCAGGGTCACCGCCTCCTGAAGGGGGGTCTCGCGACGCACGGAGAAGACCGGGGAGGTCATCACTTCTGCGACGGGCCGCTCCACCACCATGGCGCTCACTGCTTCATTCAAGGAGCATTCTGAGGGTGCGCCGGCCAGGCTTCCATGACCCCACCCCCAACTCCCGATTCCCGCGGCTTTGGCGGGCGTCAGCTCGCCGATGGCCTGACCCTCCTGAGGGGCCTGTTGGGTCTGCCCCTCCTCGTGGCCCTGGACCTGGGGTGGGGGAGCCTGGCCTGGCTGCTGTTGCTGTTGGGGGGGCTCAGCGATGCGGCCGATGGCTGGTTGGCCCGCCGCAGTGGCGGGGGATCGGTGTGGGGGGCCCGGCTGGATCCCCTCACCGACAAGTTGTTGATCTGCGCGCCTCTGCTCTGGCTAGCCAGTCAGGGCAGGCTGCCGCTGGTGGCGGTTTGGCTGCTGTTGGCCCGTGAGTTGCTGGTCTCGGGCTGGCGGGCGCAGCAGGGCAGCGGCGGCCCGGCCTCTTGGGGGGGCAAGGCGAAGACGATTCTGCAGTTTCTCTCCCTGTTGCTCCTGCTCTGGCCAGCCTCCTGGCCGCTCCCGACGCTGGCTTGGAGCGCTGGCTGGTGGCTGTTCTGGCCGTCCCTTGGGCTGGCGCTCAGCTCAGCCGTTGGCTATCTCAAGCCCCGATGAGGATGGCTCGACCCCTCCTTCAGCGCCAGCACCATCGCCATCGCCAGCGCCATCGCCATCGCCATCGCCATCCTCTCGGGCCCACGCCCCCGGTTCGCTGCTGCTGAGGGGATCGGCGGCGATCCCCTCCACCTCCTTGAGGTAGCGCGCCAAGCCATCGCCATGGCCATGGGTGAGGAACACCTGTTGGGCGCGACTCTCCACGATGGTGCGCACCAGGGATGGCCAATCGGCATGGTCGCTCAGCACAAAGCCCCGGCCGTAGCCCTTGCGGCGCCGCACGCCCCGCACCGCCATCCAACCGCTGGCAAAGGCTGTTTGCGCCTCGGGGAAGCGGCGCATCCAGGGGCTTCGCTGGGCCGAGGGGGGCGCCAGCACCAGCCGGCCGGCCAGGCTCTCCCCTTTTGGCCAGGCCGACAAAGGGCGGGTCGGCACCATGGCGATGCCCGCTGCGCGGTAGGGCTCCATCAATCCCTGAATGGCCCCATGCAGCAACACCTCCTGGGTCACCCCAAGGTCGTGCAGTTCCGCCAAGATCCGTTGGGCCTTGCCAAAGGCGTAGCAGAAGAGCACGGAGGGCTGCTCGGGGGCCTGCTGCCACCACTGGAGGATCTCCAGGGCCACCGTTCGGCCCGGCAACCATCGGTAGATCGGCAGGGCGAAGGTGGCCTCACTGATGAACACATCGGCGTTCACCTGGTGGAAGGGCGCACAGCTGGGATCAGCGTCGCGCTTGTAATCGCCGCTGATCAGCCACCGCTCCCCGGCGGCCTCGATCAGGATTTGCGCCGAACCAAGCACATGGCCCGCGGAATGGAAGGAAAGGCGGGCTCCCCCCATGGCCAGGGTTTCCCCATAGGGCAAGGTTGTCAGAGCGATGTCGGCACCCAACCGATGGCGCAGCACCCCTTCACTGGCGGCACTGGCCCAGTAGGCACCGCTGCCCGCACGGGCGTGGTCGGCATGGGCATGGGTGATCAGCGCCCGAGCCACGGGCCGCCAGGGATCGATCCAGGCCCGGGCCGGCACGCAGTAAAGGCCTTGGGGCGTGAGCTGCAGGGGCCCGTCCCTGGGCAGTTTTGGCGGCGAGGGAGCGGGCTCAGGCACTCATGGCCAACATCCGCTCGATCGGCTGGAGGGCGCGCAAGCGGAGGTTGTCCTCCAATTCGATGCGTGGCTGCAGGGTCTCCAGGCAATGCCACAGTTTTTCGAGGGTGTTCAACCGCATGTAGGGGCAGACGTTGCAGGCGCAGCCATCCACGCCTGGCACGGGATAGAAGGCCTTGTCGGGAACCTTCTGCTGCATTTGATGGAGAATGCCTGGCTCGGTGAGCACAAGAAAAGCGGGGGCTGGGCTGGTCTGGGCCCGCTGCAACAGACGACTGGTGGAACCAATGAAATCAGCCAGATCCAGGAGATGGGGCTGGCATTCCGGGTGGGCGATCACCTCCGCCTCCGGATGCTCCAGCTTCAACCGCAACAGGGCTTCCTCGCTGAAGGTTTCATGCACGATGCAACTGCCGGGCCACAGGGTGAGATCCCGACCGCTCATGCGAGCCACCCAGCGTCCGAGATTTTGATCCGGTGCAAAGAGGATCGGCTGATCCTTGGGCAGCTGTTGCACCAGTTGCACGGCGTTGCTGCTGGTGCAAATCAGATCGCTCTGCGCTTTGACAGCGGCGGAGCAATTGATGTAGCTCACCACAACATGGTCGGGATGTTGGGCGCGAAAGGCCGCAAACGCCTCCGCCGGGCAGGCATCCGCCAGGCTGCACCCAGCCTCCAGATCGGGCACGACAACGATCTTTTCCGGATTCAGAATTTTCGCCGTCTCCGCCATGAAATGAACGCCGCAGAAGGCAATCACCTCAGCCTCCGTGCGGGCAGCTTGGCGAGAGAGCTCGAGCGAATCGCCGATCACATCCGCCACATCTTGAATGGCGGCGTCTTGGTAATAGTGCGCCAGAATCACGGCGTTGCGTTCTTTTTTCAGAGCCGCAATGGCTGCTGGCAATGCTTCGATGGGCGGAGGCACCGGGGTTGAGGAGCAATTTGAGCGAGGCGCGACTGGCCCGTGGGGCACCACAGCAACCTGATTGCCTCCCCGCTCCACGGGGTTGTCCTGTGCTGAACGCTCCATGGGGGCAAGCCTAGTGGGGAACGAGGTCGCTCCTCAACGTCGGGATCTTCGCCTGGCCATTGCCGGTGATCTCCACGATCAATGGGATCAATCCGATGAGGATCTGTTGTTGGCCCTGGCACCAGACGGGTTGCTGGTCGTGGGGGATCTCAGCAACGGCCACGCCCGCATCCCCCGTTCCCTGGCCCGTCTGTCACTGCCGTTGGCCTGTGTGCTCGGCAACCACGACAGCGGCCGCGACCCCTCCGGAGAGGCCCTGCGGCGTCAGCTGGCCCTTCTAGGCGAACGGCACTGTGGCTGGGGCTTGCGGGAACTGAGACCCCCCGGTCTGGCGGTGGTCGGCGCCAGGCCGGCAACGGCGGGTGGTGGCTACAAGCTCTCTGATGCGATGCGCTCCGTTTATGGACCTGTGGAGCTCCAAGACTCGGTGGAACGCATCTGCGCCGCTGCTCGCGGCGCCGATCCCAGCCTGCCGCTGGTGTTGCTCGCCCACTGCGGGCCGGCGGGTTTGGGCAGCGAGGCCGGCGATCCCTGCGGGCGAGATTGGAAGGTGCCCCCGTGTGATTGGGGCGATCAGGATCTGGCCCTGGCCATCGAGCGCATCCGTCGGGAGCGCGCCCTGCCCCTGGTGGTGTTTGGGCACATGCATCACCGGCTGCGGCGCTCTGGAGGTGAGCGCACGACGTTTGTGCGAGACAGGCGCGGCACGATGTACCTGAACACGGCCTGTGTTCCCCGCCATGGTGTGGACCATTTGGGACGAGCCCTCCGCCATCTGAGTTGGGTGGAGCTCACGAGCAGCGGTGAGGTGAGGCGGGTCGCTCACCGCTGGTACGGTTTGGACGGTTCACTGCTTTATGAGCAGCTGCTCTGGCCGCAGCCCAGGCCCTGACCACACCAATGTTGCTCTACGCCTGCATCAGCAGCCACGGCTATGGCCACGCCTCCCGAACGGCGGCCGTGCTCTGTGAGTTGGCCAAGCTGGCGCCGAACTGTCGGCTGGTGCTCTCCACCGCAGTGGATCCCGCCTTTCTGAAGCTGGCCATGGGGGACACCCCCTATGAGCACAGGCCGTGTCGCTGGGATGTGGGCATGCTGCAGGCCAATGCCTTGGATCTTGATCCGCGAGGCACGCTTGAGGCCCTGGCCAGCTTGGAAACCCAGTTGCCGGCCCAGGTGGAGGCGGAAGCCTCCTGGCTGGAGGCCCAGCCCAAACGCCCCCTCATCCTTGCGGATGTGCCCCCCAGCGCGGCCCGCCTGGCTGAACGCCTGACTTGCCCCTTGATCTGGCTGGCGAGCTTTGGCTGGGAGGCGATCTATCGCCCCCTTGGCGATGCCTTTGCTCCCTGGGCCGACCAGGCTCTGGATCACTACCGTCAGGGCGACCTGCTCCTCCAGTGCCCGCTCTCTCTCCCCATGGATTGGGAGCTTCCCACGGTGGAGGTGGGCCTCACCTGCTCAACCCCCCGCCACGATCCTGCTGAGGTGGCGAGGCGTCTCAACCTGCCAGCCGATCGGGAACGCTGTGTGCTGATCAGCTTTGGCGGCCTGGGGATGGAGCTCGATCCGCGCTGGTTGGGCCTCTGGCCGGACCATGTCTTTGTCGGAGTGGATCCCCGCGTGCTGGAGGCCCCGAATGGGCGACTGCTTCCCGCAGATCTCCGTCCCCTCGATGTGATGCCCTTGGCCGCCCGAATGATCACCAAGCCTGGGTACAGCAGCTTTTGCGAGGCGTTTGCCCAGGGGGTGGGGCTCCATGTCGTGCGGCGGGAGGGCTTTGCCGAGGCACCCGTCTTGGAGAAGGGCCTCAGGGAGGAGGGCTGGCACCGGTTGCTGGAGGAACGCGACTTCCGGAGCGGGGCATGGGAGCTGGATCAACCGTTGCTGGCGCCAAGGGCGCCCCGAATCCGGCGTGATGGGAGCAGCCACGCCGCGGAGATGCTGCGCAGGCTGTTGGGCAGGTGATTAAGAGTTCCAATCGTTAGCGAAGAAACGGTTGGAGATCCTTCTCAAAAATCTCGAAAGAATCCCATGGCAAGGAAGATTTGAGCTGAAGCGTGCTCCGCTACTGCAAATGGACGGTTGCTTGAGCGTCACGAGATAGATCGACACGCAAAGCACACCTGGCCAAATTAGCGCGAAGTTTCTGGCCGCTTCTCTCAATTTCAAGATTCTGTTCGCCCTCACACACAATGCTGCCCGAGTTTTGGGATCAGCCCAGCGAGCATTTTGCTGAAAATCCGTATTCACCCAGTGATGCGATCTGTCCTCTGCTTGCAATCCATTGTTCAGCTCACGACGACTTCCACTGGTCTCAGCCTTTCTCGGTTTGGGATTCTTTTTTCTGCCCGCCCACGCCACCGAATCGTCAGAGTCGTGGCAGCAGGTTTTGCCCCAGCCAAGGCCTCTCCGCCCCCTTGCGCTTCTCCCTCCTCCCCTGCCATCAGCCTCACCAACCTTTGCCATCACGCCTGAGCGTCGCGCCCTGCTGAACACCATTCGCTACGCAGAAGGCACCTGGACCAATGGCCAGGATGATGGCTACCGGGTGATGTTTGGCGGCAGCATGATGCCCTCCCTCGATCGGCATCCCGACCGGGTGATGTATTCCTCTCGTTACGCCAGTGCCGCGGCAGGCGCCTATCAATTCATGCCGTTCACCTGGAACATGGTCACCCAGAAGCTCGGCCTCTCGGGCTTTGGTCCGGACGTTCAGGATCAAGGAGCCCTCTATCTCATTCAGCGACGCGGCGCCCTGCACCTGGCCGATCGCGGTGAACTCACTGAAGAATTGGCAGCCAAGCTTTCCCCCGAGTGGGCTTCATTTCCCACCCTTTCAGGCTCTAGCTATTACGGCCAACCTGTGAAGCGTTTTGATGATCTAAAGCGCTTCTATGAAGACAATCTCAGCCAGCTGCGCCAACTGCCCCAGCAACAGTGGGAAAGAGTGGCTATTCAACAAACCAAATCCTGCCGAGCTGATGATTTAGACTGCCAGCTCGAATCCATTCGCCAAGCAAATCGCTGATCGTTGAGCCCAATTAGTCAGCTGCCAATGGCATCAGATCCCGGAGGGGTCTGATTTTTTTTGAGGGGGAAACTCCCCCTCAACCCCAAGTCTCCTTCATGATTTGCCCTCTCCGAAGCGTTCTTTGCCGAGGGTGATTTGAGCCAGGAGGTAGGCCACCACAGCCGCAGCCACAAATCCCAGCCCATTGCGCAACAAAGGCAACACATCGCTGGTGCGGGTGACGATCGGAGCCACGCCGAACACAGCGAAAAGGATCAGCCACAACGGCGATAGCAACAACACCCAGATCCACTCGATTTTCCGACCAGCCTGCCTTGGAAAGGCAGCAAAACCAACGATCAATCCCCCCAGAATCGAGGTGCAAAGTGTGAGCAGCCACTGTTCCTGGGGCAAGCCGGGCACCACCTGGCAGCCGCCTGTGACTAAACAACCTTTGACGGCATGCAACGCATCCAACACGGCCCCATCGCGGCCGTGCTCGCGCACGTAGTACTGGTTGCCATAGCGTGTTTGCAGCTCCACCCAAAAGGTGCGTGGCAACAAGGCAAACAGGGCATCCCCCACGTTGAAGTTCAATAGATTTCCACCCCTCTCATCCGCCACCAGCAACAAACTCCGCTCGTCCAGATTCCAAAAGTCCTTCACCGCCAGACCGGGGGTACGATCGTATTGAGTGAGCACACGAAGTTTCCAGCCGCTGGTGGTTGCAAAGTCGTTCAATTCCGCTTCCAGGGAGTTGCGCTGCCCATCGGTGAGCAACCGGGCAAGGTCGATCACTGGAGTGGGGTGATCGGGCAACAGATCAGGATTGTCATCCGCATGGGCGGCGGCCGTCCAGGCCGGGGCCCAGCTGAGCAGGAGCGTTAACAGCAGCCCTATCACTCCCCTGCCCATCCGCCAACCCATCCCCTCCTTTGCACTGGCGCTCATGATGAACCTCTCCCCTCAAACCGTGTTGGGGCATTCTCTCTGATGTCTGTCTCCGTGCCTGCGTGGCTAGCGGATCGTCTCGAAGGTGCAGGGGGGAGCGTGCCCTTTGGCACGTTCATGCAGTGGGCTTTGCACGACCCTGAGCATGGCTACTACGGAAGTGGCCGGGCCCGGATTGGCCCTGGCGGCGACTTCGCCACCTCCCCCTCCCTGGGGAGTGAATTTTCGGCCCTGCTGCTTCCCCAGCTGATCGAATGGCTCGATCAACTCCCGTCAGAGCGCCTCAGCTTGCTTGAGGCCGGCCCCGGCGAGGCCCAACTGGCCAGCCAGTTGGCGGTGGAACTGGTGCGGCTGCGGCCCGATCTGGCCGCTCGCACCGAGCTGGTGCTCCTGGAGCCCAATCCGGGCATGGCGGCTCTGCAAAAGCAGTCGCTTCAGGGGGTCCCCCTGTCGGTGCGCTGGTCGGATTGGGAGGGCCTCCACCGGGCCCCCGTCACGGGTGTGGTGGTGGCCCATGAGGTGTTGGATGCCCTGCCGGTGGAGCGTGTGCTTTGGGATGGCGCAACTTGGCGTTGGCAGCATGTGGCCTGGGACGCTGGCAGCCTGGGCTTGGTGGCGGGGCCTGTTCTCACTCCCCAGGACTGGGAACGGATTCCAGCCCTGGATTCCTCAGCAGGTGGACGGGAGCCAGGATGGTGCACGGAGGTGAACCTCGGTTTGGGGCCCTGGTTTCAAGCCTGTGCAGCAGGGCTGCGGGAAGGGGTGCTCTTGGTGATGGATTACGCCCTTGAAGCCCGTCGCTACTACGCGGCTTCCCGCCCGGACGGCACCCTGATGGCCTATCGAAACCAACAGGCCATGGCCGATCCCCTGCAGGAGCCTGGCAGCTGGGATCTGACGGCCCACCTCTGCCTGGAGGCGGTGCGGGCGGCTGCCCTTGGCGCTGGCTGGACCGTGCTCGGGGAGCGGCGGCAGGGCGAGGCCCTTCTGGCCCTCGGACTGGCCGACCGGTTTGCGGCCCTCGGCGCATCCTGTGCCGGGAATCTGCCGGAGGGCCTGCGGCGCAGAGAGCAACTGTTGCGGCTGGTCGATCCCCTCGCCACGGGAGATTTCCGTTGGCTGGTGTTCGGGCGACCCAGCCCGGGAGGCCTGGGGCCAGCCCTGACAAGCCGCTGTCTGCAAGACCCGCCGCCGCTCGGCTGAGCCGTTGCCAGCTTGGTGGCCCCAGCCTCAGCGGGCGGGCAGCTGGCTGTGGGTGCGGAGGGCTTCGAGAATGGTGCCTTCGTCCACGTCCTCGCGCACCACCACCTTGCCGATGGCCGTGGGCAAGACAAACCGCACCAGCCCTTGTCGCACCTTCTTGTCGCTTTGCAGGGTGTGCAGCACGGCTTCAGGATCGAGGAGAGGCACCTGCAGTGGCAGGCCAGCCGCAGCCACCAGAGCCCGTTGGCGGGCTTCCGCATCCGCATCCCAGAGGGCCATGCGACGGGCGATCGTGCCAGCCATCAACATCCCCAGTCCCACCGCCTCGCCATGGAGGTACGTGTTGTAGTCCGTCAGGGTTTCCACCACATGGCCCAGGGTGTGGCCGTAATTGAGAACGGCCCTGAGCCCACCTTCCCTCTCATCGGCGGCAACAACCATCGCTTTGGCAGCCGCAGAGCGTTCCAGGATCTCGCGCAACAACGAGGGGCCGATGGCCTCCAGGCTGCCCAAGCCCTCCTCCGGCTGGCGAAGGGCTTGGGCCTCCAAAGCTTCAAAGAGCTCGGCATCGCCAATCACGCCGTATTTGATCACCTCGGCCATGCCGGCACGAAACTCCCGTGTTGGCAGGGTGGCGAGCAGCTGCGGATCGATCAACACGGCCTTGGGCTGGTGGAAGGCCCCGATCAGATTCTTGCCGCCCGGATGGTTCACCCCTGTCTTCCCCCCGATGGCGGCATCCACCATGGCCAGCAGGGTGGTGGGCACCTGCACCACCGCGATGCCCCGGAGCCAGGTGGCAGCAGCAAACCCCACCATGTCTCCCACCACTCCACCCCCGAGGGCCACCATCAGGGAGCCGCGCTCGAGGCGGTGGCGATAGGCGGCGTCATGAATGATCGAGACACTGGCAAGGTTTTTTTGCTCCTCTCCCGCTTCCAACACCAGTCTCGTCACCTCCAGCCCGGCGTTGCTCAGGCTTTGCTCCGCCCGCTGCCCGTAATGCTCGTAAATGAGGGGATTGCTCACCAGCAGCACCTTGCTCCCCGGCCGAACGGCATGGGTGGTGACCCAACGGCCCAGTCGGGCCAGCCCCCCCTCACCGATCACGATGGGATAGGGATCGTGGGGAAGGGCCACCTGCAACACCCTCTCGGATCCAGACACGGTGGCGGCTTGGGCACACATGGGGGGAGGCTCGTAAGCTCTGGCGATGGCCCCATTCTCTGCTGCAGACCCCGCCGCTGAAGGCAGCAAGAGACCACAAGCGGTTGGTTGGATCGTGCCCTGGTTATTCCTGGCGCCGGCCCTGGTCCTGTTGACGCTGTCTGTGTTGCTGCCAGCGGCCATGGCCCTGCTGTTGAGCTTCACCAGCAGTGGCCTGGATGTGGACGCACCACTGCAGTTCATCGGACTGGCGAATCTGCGCCGCTTGTTCAGCGATCCGATGATGGCGCGGGTGACGCTCACCACGTTTCTCTATCTGATAGGCGTGGTGCCTCCCATCGTGCTCGGCTCCCTCGCCTTGGCGGTGCTTGTCAATCGCCGCCTCCCTGGCATCCACCTGTTGCGGGGGGCTTACTACACCCCCGTGCTCGTTTCCCTGGTGGTGGCGGCGATCGCTTTTCGCTGGCTGTACGCGGAAAATGGCTTGATCAATGGCTGGCTACGGCAGTTGTTGGGCCCTGCCTTCACCCCGATCGGATTTCTCACCTCCCCAGCCCTGGCCTTGCCCTCGGTGATGCTTGTCACCTTCTGGAAGGGGCTGGGTTATTACATGGTGATTTTTCTGGCCGGTCTGCAGGGGATCCCGGCGGAGCTTTATGAGGCGGCCGCCCTAGACGGTTGCGAGGGTTGGGCGCGCCATCGCCATGTGACCCTGCCGCTGCTTTGGCCCTACATCAGCCTGGTGGCGGTGATTTCTGCCCTGGGGGCAACCAAGGTGTTTGATGAGGTCTTCTTGATGACCCAGGGTGGGCCAGCAGACGCGACGCGCACGCTTGTCTACTACGTCTACGACCAGGCTTTTGGCGAGCTGGAGATCAGCTATGCCTGCACGGTGGGCTTGGCCCTGTTTTTGATTGTGTTGATCCTCAGTCTCCTGCGCTCCGCCATCGCCGGCGATCGCCCGCTCGGGTAACACCCATGCGAAGGTGAGGGTTTGTCAGATCCGCGGCGTGACGACCAGCGCTTCCATTGGCATCGTGGGCGGAGGTCAGCTCGCCTGGATGTTGGCGAGGGAGGCCCAAAAGCTTGGTGTCGAGCTCCATGTGCAAACGCCTGATCCACGGGATCCCGCCGCAGAGGTGGCGGCGAGTGTGGTGCTGGGACCCCTGGATGATCTGCAGGCCACCCGGACCCTCGCCCAGAGAGCCGAGACAATCAGCTTCGAGAATGAGCTGGTGTCTCTGCCAGACCTCGAGCAGCTGGAGAGGGAAGGCATTCCCTTTCTCCCCTCCCTCGCCTCCCTCGCCCCCCTGCTGGATAAGCGCAGCCAACGGCAGCTCCTGAATCAACTCAATCTGCCCACCCCCCATTGGGCACCGCTGGAGGATGCCCTCCCGCCTGCGCCACTGCTCCCAGGGGAAGGGGAGCGGGACAGCTTTGAGCTGGGCTGGCATCCCGACCAATCCGTGGCGGAGGGGAGTTCCTCCCTCGCCAGCCTCCTGCCCCCCCAAGGCCCCCGCTTGCCTGAGGGCCTCACGTTTCCGGTGATAGCCAAGGCCAGCCGCGGCGGATATGACGGCAGGGGAACTTGCGTGCTGACCAGTCTCGCGGAACTGGAGGAGCACCTGGCCAGGGTGAACCCCGCCGACTGGATTCTCGAGGAGCTGGTGCCCTTTGAGATGGAGTTGGCCCAGGTGGTGTGCCGCGATCAGCGTGGACAGGTGAGCTGTTTCCCCTTGGTGGAGACCCACCAGCGCGATCAGGTTTGCGACTGGGTGGTCTACCCCGCTGCCGTGGCCCATGCGGTGGAAGCCTTTGCCCGCAATGTGGCGATGTCGCTGGTGACATCGCTGAATTATGTGGGGGTGATGGGGATTGAATTCTTTTATGGCCCCCGCGGGCTGCAGGTGAATGAGGTGGCCCCGCGGGTTCACAACTCCGGGCATCTCACCCTGGAGGCCTGCCGGACCAACCAATTTGCCCAGCAGATCAGGATCGTGGCCGGCTTGCCCATGGGGCAGACCGACCCCAACGTGCAAGGCGCTTTGATGGTCAACCTTCTTGGTTATGGCTCACCAGCCAGTCCGGATGCCCGCGCCGATTACCAATCCCAACGCGCCGCCCTGGAGGCCCTGGAGGGGGCCCAGCTGTATTGGTATGGCAAGCAGCCTCGCCAGGGGCGCAAACTCGGTCATGTGACGTTTGTGTTGCAAGCGGAGGGGCCTAAGCAGCGGGCTGAAGAATGTGCGAGGCGGCTCAAGCAGGTTCGAGCGATCTGGCCCTGGCAGGACGTTGAGCAGGTGAGCGCCGATGCAGCGGCATTTATCCCCTAAAATTGATTTGAACTGCTGTGTTGGTGACTGCCTTTCACAGTTTTCTGATCTGACTCCTTCTTCGACTTGGGGAGTCTGCGGTGAAGGCAACGTATGCCGGCCCTGTTGCTGGAAACGAAACCTCACTTTTGACACCCCTTCTGGTTCTTCCAGGTCGAACACTGGGGCAAGACGGCACAGCGGTTCACCCCTTTTGCATCCCGTCCCAGGCAGCTTCGCAGCGGTCAGGGGGTGAGCTGAGGTTGACCTACTCCGATAGGGGGCCTTTCACCAGCTCGGTACCCGCGCAGGTCGCTGGCTGGCTGGGCGCTTCCCTCAGGAGGAGCCTTTGCTGGCCAAGACCCGGTTGAGTCGAACCTGCAGCTCCTCACGGGTGAACGTTGTGATCACAAAGACTTCCTGGGCCGAGCCCGCGCGCCTGGCGTTGACTTTGTAGCCCCCGGTGATCGGCGTGGACACCCTCAGGGTCAATTGGGGTGCACGACCCCGCACCCGGCTGATCACGGCTGGTGTCACGGTGCTGATCTTCGGATCCTGCGCCAGCTCCTGCAACACCGGAATCAGCCCTTCGATGTAGGTGCTGTGGGTGATCACAACCCTCCCCATGGCGCTCGCTCCTGGTGATGGGGGGTTAGTTGAATTCCAACGGGGCCATGGTGAGCCCTTCAGCGGAGAGCTGCTGATGGTAAAGCTCGCCTTGCTCCTGAGGGCCGCACCACACCACCGCCGCTCCTTCTCCATCGATCTGATGGGCCAGTTTCCAGGCCTGATCGGGCTGCATGCCAGGGATATAGCGCACGAGAACCTGCACGACATGCTCGAAGGTGTTGACATCGTCGTCGAGCACAATCACGCGCACCTGGGGATAGGGAGCCTGCAGGCGGAGACCCTTGACCTGCCGTTCCGGGGTGGTGAGCGGCGAGCGCGTCATGGCTTTGGGGAGCGTTGGAATGGGGGTGACCGAGTTTAGGTATGATGGCCGAAGTGTAATGTCTGTCACCATGCTGATCACACTCGGTTGGGCTGCCCTGGCTGCCAGCTTCACCTTTTCCATCGCGATGGTGATCTGGGGCCGCAATGGTGACAACACCCTTAATTTCTGAGTTTGTTCCCCACACCTCCGCCATCCTCGCTTCCCTGGCATCGGGGTTGCTCCTGTTTGTTAGCGCTGGAGTGATCTACTTGTCTGCGGTTGATTGGCGAGATCGACGCAGGCGACGGCGTGAGGAAAAACCCCGCAAGCCATGAGCGCTTCCAGCCGTCAGCCCGTCCCACCCGCTGTTGTGGAGGCTGAGGCTTGGGAGTTGGCGAGGGATCTGCTGGTGGCTCCGCCAGAGCGCGAGCCACTAGCTGGCCTGCCTTTGGAAAGGGTGAGTGGGGATTTGATCCAGTTGCAGCGCCAGAGCGCACAGGATCTCCACGCGCCTCTCCCCCAGCCCGATCTCCTGGAGCTTGGGCTGCAGCTCATGCAACGCCCTTGGGCCGGCCAGGAGCGAGAAGCCCTGCGGAGCGCCGCGGACCGTTGGCGAAAAGAGTTGGTGGGTGACCTGGTCACCTATGTGGTGAACCGCAATCTCAACGCCTCCAACCATTGTGTGTTGCGCTGTGGTTTCTGTGCTTTCCGTCGCTCCCCTGGAGAGAGTGGAGCCTTTCGCCTCAGCCCGTCGGAGCTCAGAGATCGGGCTGCTGAAGCCCAGGCCCTCGGGGCCACAGAGGTTTGTCTACAGGCGGGGCTCGACCCGGAGGCCCGCAGCAACGGCCGCCATCTCGACCATGCGACGGCCCTCCTGAGCGACATCAAAGCGGCGGCACCGAGATTGCATCTGCACGGTTATTCCCCGCAGGAGTTGCTCTTCATCGCTGAGCAGGATCAGATCCCCTTGCGGCAGGTTCTTGACAGCCTGCAGCAAGCCGGATTGGGGTCGGTGCCAGGCACCGCCGCAGAGGTTCTCTCCCCTCGTGTGCGGCAAGTGATCTGTCCAGAGAAACTCTCGGCCCAGGCTTGGGTGGCCGTGATCTCTCAGGTCCATCAGGCGGGTCTGCCCACCACCAGCACCCTGATGGCTGGCCATGTGGAAACCAGCGGTGAACAGCTGGCCCATCTCTGCACCCTGGCCGCCCTGCAGCGGCAGGCCTGGCTGGGAGGCCACAGGGGTTTCACCGAATTCATCCTGTTGCCGTTTGTGGGCGCCAGCGCTCCCGCACCGCTGCGGGCCAGGGTGGGCCGCGATCAACCCGATCCGCAGGCGATGCTTTTGCTGACCGCCCAAGCCCGTCTTGTTTTGGGCCCCTGGATTGCCAACCATCAAGCGAGCTGGGTGAAGCTCACCCTGCCCATCGCCGCGGAGGCTCTGGAGTGGGGGTGCAACGATTTGGGCGGCACGTTGATGGAAGAGCACATCAGCACGATGGCTGGTGCGGCAGGGGGCACCCAACAGAGTGCCGCTGCCCTCCAGGCGGCTGCCCGCAGCAAACTGCGCCCCGTTCGCCAGCGCACCACCCTCTACGGTGCTCCCGCTGCAGACACGTGATCGGCTGTGCGGTTCAAGGCCCTTTCCCCCCGTTGGAGCCCGCAAGGTGGGCCGTCTCTGCGGTCAAAGCTTCCCCGTTTGCCGCTTGCGTGCACCCTGCTCACCACCCTGGCGTTGCTGCTGGTGCCCTCCCTGTTGCTCGCCCGGCTGCCCCGTCCGCAGGCGATCGGTCTGGAAAAACTCATGGCCCAGGTGAGTTTGCTGCAGAGCTTTCGCGCCAGCCCTGATCGCCCTGTCCCCGAGGTCTGGCGGCAGCGCTTTGGTGTGCCGATGGCGGAAAAGCTTTGGCGCCTTCAAACACGCACCTGGTGGCAATTCTGGGATGGCCACGCCGAAGCCCAACCGTTTCTGGCCCTTCCCCTGCGTGGCTTGCCGCCGGCCTATCTGACATCCGTCGCCGTCCCCCCGTTGACGGTGGGAGACCTGGCCATCTTTCCCCCGGATCTTCTCTCCCGGCAGATCTTGAGCAGCCGACTCCTGCCCGAGGTGAGACGATCGGGCGGTTTGCGACTGCGTTGCCTGCCGCGGCTGGAGCATGAGCAGGCGGTGTTCTGGAGACCCTCAGCGCTTGGCGTGCTCCTTGGCCCACTGGCGCCCTTCCTGCAGAGCTACCAGGAGGGCTGCCTCAGCCTGACCATCCGCGGTGATGGTTTGCTCTGGGCGGGGGAAGCCGCCTCCGTGGAGGGCATGGTGCTTCAGTTGCCGGCGAGGGGTGTGAACGAAACCTCATGGCCGGTGCTGAACCCTTCTGCCAGCGATGAGTTGTTGGAAGTGCAAGGGAGCTCTCTCGAACGCCTGTTGGCTGGTCTCCTCGCCCGCGAACTGATTCGACAACCCCTGGCCGAACGCTATGGCCTCGGTCCCGTGCAGATCAGCCTGTTGCGTCAAACGCCGTTCCGCCTCCTGCTCAAGCCCAAGGCCCAAGGCCCCTTTCAGGCCTCGATTGAGGTGACGGTGATGGTGGGGAACCAGCAGAGCGCATGGAAGGAGTTGCTGGTTCGCTTGTCCAGGGCCCTTGAGAAGGAAGGACTTCGACCACTGGCCAAGCCAACGGCAGCTGCCAAGCCGACCTCAAGCTCACAAGCTCTTTCAGGCCCTGCCCCCATGGCCCTCTGGCAGCGAAAGGATGGTGTGGTTGTGGGGGGCTGGATCTGGTCAAGCAGCACAGGCAGCAACGAGCAGATCACCTTGTTTTTGGGTCCGCCACCGGCCCAGCCGGCTCGTTTCTGGCCAGAGCGTTTCTTGAAGGGCAATGGCATGGTTTTGCTGGCTCGTCCCCAAAAGCTGGCGGCGCTTGGCCTCCTGCCACCCGATTTGCCAGAGGTGGTGAAACGAAGCTCCTGGCTCTGGTTTACCAGCGAACCCTTTCCAGGTACGGGAAAGGACGCACCCCTCAGCCAGCTTCAGGGGACGTTGATGCTTGCTCCGTAGTTCGCCGCTCCTTGCGGCGACGATCTGCGGCCACCGTTTCCTCCATGAGCTCAACGGCCTGGGCCAGTTTATCCAGGTTGCTGGCGTAAAGCGCCAGATCCTTGTCCACCCGATCCCGGAGGAGGCCCATCGATTCGGCAGTGTCGTGGGCAAACTGTCGCAAGGCTTGCGAATCCATCGAATCAGCGCCCCTCGCCTCCTCCAACAGGCTGAGCAGGCCGACGGCCATCAGGCGGGAGTAGTGAAAATCTGAGCGGCGCACATTGGCCAGGGCGGTCTGGAGAAGCTCGGGAGCCCCTTGCCCTTGCTGGTCTATCCATTGCTTCACCTCGTCCACACTGTGTTGACCCACAGAGGCCAAAGCTTGATCCCGTTGGCTGCGTAGCGCAGTGCAATCAAGGCCATTGGCAGAACACAGCGCGTGAAACAGCTGTTCCTTTTGTTCAGCGGGTCGGTAGCCGCGGGTGCCGGTCTCGAACACCTGCACGAGCCCGAGAGCAAAGAGTGGGTCAGCCTGGAAGCCCTTCTGGTGGCTGAGGAGGTGGAGTTCCACAAGCAGCTCGTCCACCAGACGGCGATACAGCGGGTTGATCACATGGGGAAACGCAGCATGGAACGCTCTCTTGCTGTCGGCAACTGTGAGAAAGGGGCTCACGTGGCTCACATGATCAGACGTCAGCGACCTTAGCGGCGCCCCTGCCCCGAGCGGGTGGGCTGGGGCCGATGGCTAAGATTGAAAAAGTTTGCTTTTGACTTCCATGATCCCGATCGTGGTCGAGGAATCTGGTCGTGGGGAGAGAGCATTTGACATATATTCGCGCCTTTTACGCGAACGCATCATTTTCCTTGGTGAACCAGTGACGGCGGAGTCTGCCAACCGTGTCGTGGCGCAACTTTTGTTTTTAGAAGCTGAAGATCCGGATAAAGACGTGTTTATGTATATCAATTCCCCCGGTGGTTCGGTTTACGACGGCCTCGGAATCTTTGACACCATGCAACACATCAAACCTGATGTGCAGACTGTTTGTGTCGGTTTGGCCGCCAGCATGGGGGCTTTTCTTCTTTGTGCGGGCGCTCCAGGCAAGCGCAGCAGCTTGACCCACTCCCGGATCATGATTCACCAACCCCTGGGTGGAGCAAGGGGCCAGGCCAGCGATATTCGTATTCAAGCTGATGAAATTCTCTATCTCAAGCAGAAGCTCAATCAAGAGCTTGCAGATCGCACGGGCCAACCCCTGAGCCGGATTCAAGAAGACACAGATAGGGATTTCTTCATGTCGCCAACCGAAGCTGTTGCTTATGGATTGATCGATAAGGTGATCGAAAAAAGACCGGTGCGTCCCTTGTAAACGGGATCAAATTCACTTGAGCATCGAGTCTCATTCAAGCTCGATCATTGTTGATCGCTATGTCTAAACACAATAAAAAACCCGCTTCAGTAGCGGGTGTTTTATTAAATGGTGTTAGTGTTTGCCGGACTAACTCGCTGACGATGAATTTGTCTCTTGCAGGAAAGGAGTAAACCTTTCTTTGTGGGGAACATCCACGAACTCAGAGACGATTGAACGGAATTCATCGCCATCCAAAGTCTCCTTTTCAATTAAAACATCGACGAGGCGATCAATGCAATCGCGATGTTGGATGACAATGTTTTTCGTTTCCTGGTAACAGGTTGAAACGATCTGACGAACCGCGAGATCAATCTTGGCTGCGACCGCATCGGATAGATCACTGCGCGTCATGAGATCTCGCCCCAGAAACACCTCTTGATTGCCAGCTTCCAGCGACACTGGGCCAAGTTCACTCATGCCAAAACGGGTCACCATCTGTCTGGCCAGGGAAGCGACCTGTTGAATATCGCCTCCAGCTCCGGTGGTCACCTCCGCATGGCCAAACACCACATCTTCAGCTGCCCGACCCCCTAACGCTCCCATGATGCGTGCCTTGAGCTGGGCACGGCTCACGAGCATTTGTTCCTCATCTGGTGCAAACCAGGTCAGGCCTTGCGCCTGGCCCCTAGGAATCAACGTCACTTTTTGCACGGGGTCATGGTTTGACACCAGGGTGCCGATGAGGGCATGACCAACCTCGTGGTAAGCGATCAGACGCTTGCTGCGACCATCGGTGAGCGGTTTGCCCTCCATACCGGCAATCACGCGATCAACAGCATCATCAATCTCAGAGAGCGTGATCGCTTCCTTGCGACGACGGGCAGTAAGAATGGCGGCCTCATTGAGCAGATTGGCAAGGTCGGCGCCGGTGAAACCTGGCGTTCTGCGGGCGATTGCCTCAAGAGAAACGTCTGGGGCAAGCTTCTTGTTGCGGCAGTGAACGTTGAGAATGGACAATCTGCCTTTGATGTCGGGGGCATCGACACTCACCTGACGGTCAAAACGACCTGGACGCATCAAGGCAGAATCCAGAACATCTGGACGGTTGGTGGCAGCAATGATGATGATGCCGCTATTCCCCTCAAAGCCATCCATCTCGGTGAGCAATTGGTTGAGCGTTTGCTCCCGTTCGTCGTTGCCGCCGCCGATCCCGGCTCCGCGCTGTCGGCCAACGGCATCGATTTCATCGATGAAAATCAGGCAGGGGCTATTTTCTTTGGCCCTTTTGAATAGATCTCTCACGCGGCTGGCGCCAACGCCAACAAACATTTCGACAAACTCTGAGCCAGAGAGGGAGAAGAACGGCACTCCCGCCTCACCTGCAATGGCTTTCGCCAGGAGCGTTTTACCGGTTCCGGGAGGACCAACAAGCAGCACACCTTTGGGAATCCGAGCTCCAATGGAGGTGAAGCGTTCAGGCGTTTTGAGAAACGTCACCACCTCTTGAAGATCCTGCTTGGCTTCTTCCACACCGGCCACATCATCAAACTTCACTCCGGTTTCTGCCTCCATCAAAAATCTTGCTTTGGTCTTGCCAAATTGCATGGCTTGCCCCGGTCCACCAGGCATGCCGGGTGAGCGACGCGCCAAAAAGATCAGGGAACCGATCAGCAGCAAGGGGAAGAGCAGGTTGCCAAGCAGGCCAACAACGGGAGGGGTCGTTTTGGGAGCATGGATGTCAAAGCTGATTGACTCCTGTTTCAGCTTGTTCAAAAGGTCTGGAGCTATTCCAGGTAGATCGACGCGGAGTCGCTGCACGCGATTATCGAGATCTGCATCGACAATCTCAACAACTGCACTTCGGCCAGAATTATAGAAATCAACGGAATTAACTCGGCCTGAATCTACATAGTCGAGAAAACGTCCGTAGCTCATCCGCCCAACAGCAGAATTGGCTGGCGATTTCAGTGGGCTGTTCGAAAGATTTGTGCCGTTACCGTTGAAGAGTTGCCAGCCCAGGAAGGCAGCAACCAGAAGGGGCAGAGCCCAAAGAACAATCAGCCGCCAGCGTTGATTCATCCAGACCCAGAAGTTCTGGATCAATTGTAAAGGACCTTGTTGCGCACTTGCGAGTGGGCGACGTCCCGCTAGCCAATCAGCTGGCTTGCAGCCAGGGGGTGGTTTGGAGTGTGGCTGAAGTGGAAGGAGGGAACATGCCCTCAGGCTCGGCGATGGAATGGGGGGCAGGACGATCGGCCAGCAAACTTTCGGAAAGAAACGATTCCAAGAGCTCAGGTCCGTATAGCCCGTGCGACCAGATCTTGACCTCGCTCATGGGCGGGCAAGCAAAAGCCAACAGCTCGAAGGGGAACACCACTCGCTCAAGGAAAAATTGGTCGCTACCGCAGCAACGCACAATCACCATGCGATCAGAAGTGTTGCGGTAGCTGCAATCCTGCATCAGCTTTGGACTAGCAACCGTTGCTTCTGATCTCATATCGGGGCGGTCCAACGTAAAAGTAAAGCAGAGCCAGACCCTTATAGCTAGTCCGTGGGGGGTGGTTTTTGTGCGGATGACAACACTTCTGCACTCTTAACCTTTTTTTGGGGTTTGGCTGGCTTAGCCCCTCTACAGGCTTCTCAGGGCAACGATTGGATCGAGCGCCGCTGCTCTTTTGGCGGGGACCACGCCAAAAAACAAGCCAATCAATCCAGAAAACCCCACGGTCATGATGACCATTGCCGGACCAATCGTTGCCGGTAGAGGCGTCACAGCGGACACCAGGGTGACTGCTCCAACGCCAAGCAGACCGCCAATACAGCCACCCACGCTGGAGAGCAGGAGCGCTTCCACCAAAAATTGCTTGAGCACATCGCTGCTCCGCGCACCGAGGGCCTTGCGAAGGCCAATTTCTTCCGTGCGCTCACTCACCGAAACGAGCATGATGTTCATGATGCCGATTCCTCCCACCAACAGGGAGATCGCCCCGATGGCTCCGAGCAAGAGAGTGAGGCCACCGGTGATGGTTTGTACAATCGACAAAGCATCTTTTTGCGAGCGAACAACAAAGTCGTCCTCCCTCAAGATGCGGTGCCTCTGCCGCAATAAATTCGTAATCTGGAAGGAAGCTGCTCCCATGCTCGCCTCATCCTTCGCCTCCACACTAATGAAACTCAAACTGACGCCATAGGTGGGGTCTCGGCCGCTAAGACGGCTCACCATGGTGCTAAGGGGTAGATAGGCGGTTTCATCTTGGTTGCTGCCAAATACCGCTCCCTTGGCCTCCATGATTCCAACCACCTCAAAGGATTGATCACGGATTCGCAGGCGTTTGCCGATGGCATCACCGGTGGGAAAGATTTTATCTTTGAGATCAGGACCGAGAACAACAATATTTCTTGCTGCTTTGATATCACTTTCGCTGATAAAGCGCCCCTTGGCAATCTCAAAACTCCGCACCCCCAGAAAGTCTGGAGTCACACCGGTCACCGTGGCAGAAGATGTTTGAGAGCCGGCTTGCACCACCTCAAGCAGGGAGATTTGCGGGGCGACCCGGCGCACGGAGGGTACTTGCTCAGCGATCGCTTCGGCATCTTCAAGAATCAGAGTTTTAGGAGAATCCAAACCCTGGCGTCGTGTGTCATTGCGACCCGGAACAATGAAGAGCACGTTGGGGCCGAGGGAATTGAGCTGTTGATCAGCCAGCCGCTGGGCTCCTCTACCCAGACCAACCAAGGTGATCACTGAAGCGTTGCCGATCACAATTCCCAGCATCGTCAGGAGACTTCTGAGACGATGACCCTTGAGGGTGGCCACAGCCATGGCGGCTGTTTCCCGCAGCGGAACCGTTCCCGTGGCCATGGCAGGCTGCCAACAAGGCCTGGTTATAGCGGATTCACACCGTTGGGTAACTTGTGACTGCGCGTGCCGCGATGGACGACACCCTGGTGAATCTCCAGAGTGACAATTTCACCTTGCCGCAAATCGTTGGTGGCATTGGCAACCCCCACAATTACAGGAATGCCAAGACGCTCAGCGATCACAGCGACATGGCTGTGCCGCCCCTCCATTTCCGCGATGATCCCTCGCGCTTTTCGGATTGCCTCCAAATAGGCAGCGGAGGTTTCTCTCACCACCAAAATCTCCCCATTCTCGACCCGGGCCGCCTCCTCTGGACTCTGGGCGAGTCGCACTTTGCCGCTGACGGATCCGCTGCCAATTCCCATACCCCGACCCAACACGGCCGACACGATGCCAACTTTGACCAAATCGGTTGAGCCACTCACCCCTTCGAGGGTGCCGGCGGTTTGCACCACCAAATCACCCTCTTTCAACAATCCCTTTTGTTGCGCCACACCCATGGCAAGGCTGAAGGTGCTTTCCGTGGAGGCCTGCTGGGAAATCAGGAGCGGATTCACACCCCAGACCAATTGCAATTGCCGGGCCACAGACACCTCACTGGTGATCGCCAGGATGGGGGTGCTTGGTCGAAACTTGCTCACATTTCGTGCGGTGGAGCCGGTTTGCGTCAACGGCAAGATGGCTGCAGCGTTGAGTTGACGAGCAATGCTGCTCACGGCTTGGCTGATGGCGTTTGGGATCGTTGTCGCCATTTGGCCGTCTAAAATTCGCTGCGGATAGTCCC
This sequence comes from Cyanobacteriota bacterium, assembly GCA_041181185.1. Classification (GTDB taxonomy): domain Bacteria; phylum Cyanobacteriota; class Cyanobacteriia; order PCC-6307; family Cyanobiaceae; genus Cyanobium. The sequence goes on from JBEGQC010000007.1 coordinate 148,199, forward strand.
TCTCGATGCGGCGTGCGATGCGCGCCATGGTGGCCACGGCCTCGACGGGATAATCGCCAACGGCTGTCTCGTTGGAAAGCATCACAGCATCGGTGCCATCCAGGATGGCGTTGGCCACATCGCTCACCTCTGCCCGTGTCGGCCGGGGGCAGGCCGCCATCGAATCCAACATCTGGGTGGCCGTGATGATTGGGATGCCCAAACTATTGGCCTTCCTGATTAATTCTTTCTGTAGAAGAGGCACTTCTTCTGCAGGCATCTCCACTCCCAAATCCCCCCGCGCCACCATCACGCCGTCGCAGAGAGGAAGGATCGAATCAATCGCTTCAATCGCCTCAAACTTTTCTATCTTGGCCACCACAGGTGTGGAGGCACCTTGACCGCGGATGAGTTCGCGAATCTCGAGAATATCGGACGGGTTGCGTACAAAACTGAGGGCAATCCAATCCACCCCTTGCTGGAGGCCAAAGGCCAGGTCTCGGCGATCCTTTCCGGTTAAGGCACGAATCGAGAGCTGCACATCGGGAAAGTTAACGCCCTTGTTATTGGAGAGGACCCCGCCAACCGTCACCCGACATTGCAAGGTTTGATCTTCCAGATCAACATGATCGACAACCATCTCGACGCGACCATCGTCGAGCAGGATGCGACTTCCTGTCGGCACCTCCTCGACAAGCCTGTCGTAGGTGACCGTTGCGATTTGTTTGTTGCACGGCACATCCTTGGAGGTGAGAGCAAAAGCATCTCCCACAGCCAGGGTGATCGGGCCCAGCTCAAAGCGTCCGAGTCGGATTTTCGGGCCTTGCAAATCCTGCAGGATGCCGATGTGCACCCCCATTTCGTGGGCAACCTGCCGGATCGTGGCAATGCGATGGGCATGCTCGTCGTGGTCGCCATGGGAAAAGTTCAACCGAAACGTGGTGGCTCCGGCTTGAATCAGTGCACGGAGCATGTCGGGCGATTCCGTGGCGGGGCCGATCGTGGCCACGATCTTGGTGCGACGCATGGGATGGCCCGAGCCTGCAGTTCAGCCGGAAACTACCATCCGCTGTAGCCACCCCGGGCTCGTCATGGACCTCCAGACCTACCAAGGGCGCACAGCCCAGACGGCTCGCTACCCGGATGTGGGAGCCAACCCCATCTACCCCACCCTTGGGCTCTGTGGAGAGGCTGGCGAGGTGGCAGACAAGGTGAAAAAAGTGCTCCGCGACCAGGATGGACGCTTCAGCGAAGCGATCCGGGCCGATCTGGCCTTGGAGTTGGGCGATGTGCTCTGGTATGTGGCCCAGTTGGCGAGCGAGTTGGGGCTCGATTTGAACGCCATCGCTGAAGCCAATCTTGCCAAGCTGGCCAGCCGGGCGGAGCGTAACGTGATTGCTGGCAGTGGAGACCGGCGGTGAAAGCCCAACAGCCCTTCAGGATGTCTCGACATCTGCTGGCGCTCTGGCTGGTTCTCCTGGTTGGCTTGGGTTGGCCTGCGACAAGTTTGGCCGCGGAGCTGAAGGTGGAGCAGGTGACTCTGGCCCCCTGTCCCGCTTCGGATGCAGGGAGTCAGGCCCAGTCGCGCAGCACCGTGGCCTCCTGCTACGCCTTGCGAGGCGAGGTGATCAACACCAGCAAAGCGCCGGTGGTGGACACGGACGTGTTTGCTGTGATCTTGGATAGCAGCGGCGAACCGGTGCTCCCCAACCGCACCCGTGTGGGCAGCATCGGTGATGTGGCGCCAGGGCGCTCCCCCTTCGCCTTGAGGCTCTCCGTGCCTGCAGGCACACCGGGACCGTTTCGGGTGGGACAAGTGAAAGCCCGGGGTTTCCGGGCACCTGTGCGCACCAGGGTCGGGGAAGGGGAGGAGCAGCTTCCCTTGGAACAGGATCTCAGCGGCTGAATCTCTGAGGTGTGAGCGTCTGACTCAGGGGGGTCACACCCCGGCAGAGGCATTGGCCAACAGCAGCACACTTTGCTCGAGCAGGCTTTGCATCAGGCTGAGGGAAACAAAGGCCACCAAGGCGGAGAGATCCAGGCCGCCAATCGGGGGAATGAAGCCGCGGAAAAGATTCAGGAATGGATCGGTGATCGATGCGACAGCCGCAAGGATGGGGTTGCCCCAATCCAGATTGGGAAACCAGCTGAGCAGCACCCGCACGATCAAGACGAGGCTATAGATCTTCAGGGTTTGCAAGAGCACCGCAGCGATCATCACCAACGCAGCCATGGAAGCCTCTTCAATCCAAACGATTCTAAGGAAGCTTAGGCAGCGCTGTCCTCCACCTCCGCCCCTGAAGGCCGCTGCATGGGTTCGGCTTGCCGATCGATCGCAAATGTGCGATGGAACTTTTCACTGAGGGTTAACCAGTAGGAACGTCCATCGCTTTGTCGCTTGCGTTCAATGAAGTTTTGCGCCAGCAACTCCTTGATGTGGTCGTAGGCGCCAGATCCCCGCAGCTCGACAAGCTCGGATTGGAGAATCCTCTTTTTCAAGGCAATGGTGGCCAAGGTGCGCAGAGCCGCAGTGGAAAGGTCGACCGGGAGCAAGACTTGCACCAGATCATTGAGCCCCTGCCGCAATTGAAGGCTGTAGGTTTGGCCGTCTTGGAAAATCTCGAGAGCGGTGTCGCGATGGGCATAATCCGCCATCAGAGTGATCAATGCCACCTCCACATCCTCGCGCTCCATCCCTGAAAGACTCGCCAGCTCAGCCAAGCTGAGCGGCCGACCTTTTAAATAAAGAATAGCTTCCAACCTGGCAGGTTGGGAGAGGCCGCTCATCACTTCCGTCAGGGCAGATGTCGGAGCAGTGGCATGCTCCAATGGATTCTCCTCTGCCATCGCCCTTTCGAAAGATTCCGCTGCACGGTCTGTGTCCAGATCTGGGCGAGCCGGGTTTGCCTCGTCTGGAAAGGCGGATGTCACCAGGGGTTGGTCAGCATTTGGCATGGCCCATTCAGATCCATTTCCATGCTTGAGATCGTGATCATACCGTTACCAGCTGTGTTGACAATCATCGCCTTGCTTTTTGTGATTCAAACCCGTAAAGCTCCAAACCTTTGCAGGGAGGATTGCTTGCACTCGCCAAGAAACAATTGGTAGGCGGGATTGTCTGTTTCTTGCCAGTGTTGGTAGGGGAGAGAGTCCAGGAATGCTTGCCACTCGTCCATCTCCCCAGCTGGCACCTGCACGCCGACAACGATGCGCCCCACATCGGCTCCATGATTGCGATAGTGAAAAATGCTGATGTTCCAATTCGGATGCAGGGCGCTCACAAAGGCCATCAAAGCCCCCGGCCTCTCGGGAAATTCAAACCGATACAGAAGCTCCTCCCCCTGGCCTGGGGCCTGGTTGGCGCGGCTGGGCAACCGCCCACCCACCATGTGGCAAAGATGCAGCTTGGCCAGTTCGTTCTCCGTGAGGTCGAGGCATGGAAAGCCCGCCGCTTCCCACTCGCCGATCAGGTGCTGGGTGTCCTGGCGATCGCTGATGCGCACCCCCACGAAAATGTGCGCCACTTCAAGATCGGCCAAGCGATAGCTGAATTCCGTGAGACTGCGCTGGCCGAGCAGCGCACAAAACCTTCGCAAACTGCCCGGTTGTTCTGGAATTTCTACAGCGAGCAGCGCCTCCCGGGCTTCCCCCAGTTCGGCACGCTCCGCCACGAAAGCCAGACGATCGAAATTCATGTTGGCCCCGCAGGCCACGGCCACCAGCGTGCGGTTTCGCAGCGAGCGAGCCTCCACATCCGCCTTCAGACCGGCGATGGCCAACGCCCCTGCGGGCTCAAGGATGGAGCGGGTGTCTTCGAACACGTCTTTCATGGCGGCACAGATCGCATCGGTGTCCACGGTCACCATGCGATCCACGTAACGCTGGGCCAGGGCAAAGGTGTGCACCCCCACTTGCCGCACCGCCACCCCATCAGCAAACAGGCCAACGGACTCCAACCTCACCCTCTCCCCCCGGGCGAGGGAGCGGGTCATCGCGTCCGCGTCCACCGGTTCCACACCGATGACCTCCACCTGGGGCCACAGACTTTTGACATAGGAAGCGATCCCAGCGATCAACCCGCCGCCGCCCACCGCCACATAAATGGCCGCCGGCGGAGTGGACACCTGCCTGAGAATCTCCATGGCAATGGTGCCCTGGCCGGCGATCACGTCTGGGTCATCAAAGGGGTGGATGAAGGTCAACCCCCGCTCCTGCTCCAGCCGACGCGCTTCGGCATAGGCCTCGTCGTAGGTGTCTCCATGCAGCACCACCTCGGCGCCGCGGGCTGCCACCGAGCGCACCTTCACCTCCGGGGTGGTGACCGGCATCACGATCACAGCCCGGCAGCCGAGGTGTTGGGCGGAGAGCGCCACCCCCTGGGCATGGTTGCCCGCACTGGCGGCGATCACGCCACCCTCCAGCTGGCCTGGGGACAGCCGCACCATCTTGTTGTAGGCGCCGCGCAGTTTGAAGCTGAAGACCGGCTGGAGATCCTCCCTTTTCAGAAGGATCTGGTTGCCCAGGCGCCTCGACAGGTTGGGGGCCGCATCCAAGGGGGATTCGATGGCCACGTCGTAGACCCGGGCCCTGAGAATGTGCTGCAGGTAGGGACTGGGCTCCGGCACATCGCCCGACAGCCCCTGGCAGGCCCCCCCGGGCGGCTCGGAACCCCGTGTGGACGGGATGGCAGGCATCTGGCTCATCTCCACAGTGTGGCAAGTGGCGGTTCAGGCCACCAGGGCAGGGGCAAGCCAGGGGGAAACCGTCGCGATCGACTCTGTCCTTCGAGGAGAGAGTCTTAGATTGCAGATCGATCGTGAGATTTGCGGATGCACCTGAGTGAGCTGAACCATCCCAATCAACTACACGGTCTGACCACCGCTGAATTGGAAGCCATCGCCCGCCAGATTCGTGAGCGGCACCTTGAAGTGGTTTCAGCGACGGGAGGCCACCTCGGACCGGGCTTGGGGGTGGTGGAACTCACCCTGGCTCTCTACCAAACCCTGGATCTCGATCAGGATCGGGTGGTGTGGGATGTGGGTCACCAGGCCTACCCCCACAAGATGGTGACCGGGCGGTATCGCGATTTCGCGTCACTGCGTCAGAAAAACGGCGTTGCGGGTTACCTGAAGCGCTGCGAGAGCCGCTTTGACCATTTCGGGGCTGGCCATGCCTCCACCAGCATTTCGGCGGCCCTGGGCATGGCATTGGCCCGCGATCGCCGCGGTGAAACCTTCAAGTGTGTGGCGGTGATCGGCGATGGTGCCCTCACCGGCGGCATGGCCCTGGAGGCCATCAACCATGCCGGCCACCTGCCGAAGACACGGTTGTTGGTGGTGCTCAACGACAACGACATGTCGATTTCACCCCCGGTCGGTGCCCTTTCGACCCACCTCAACCGGATGCGGCTGAGCAAACCTGTGCAGTTCCTATCAGGCAACGCCGAGGAAGCCATCCGCCACCTGCCGTTCCTGCACGGTGAATTGCCTCCCGAGCTCAAAAACCTCAAGGAGAGCATGCGGCGCCTGGCCGTGCCGAAGGTGGGCGCGGTGTTTGAGGAGCTCGGCTTCACCTACATGGGCCCCATTGACGGCCATGACATCCCCTCAATGGTGCGCACCTTCCAGGCCGCCCATCGATGCGACGGCCCTGTGCTCGTGCATGTGGCCACCACCAAAGGCAAGGGGTATCCCTATGCCGAGGCTGACCAGGTGGGCTATCACGCCCAGTCGGCCTTTGATCTGCGCACGGGCAAGGCTTACCCCTCCAGCAAGCCAAAACCGCCGAGCTACAGCAAAGTCTTCGGCCAAACCCTGGTGAAGATCTGCGAGCAGAATCCCCGGGTGGTGGGGATCACGGCAGCCATGGCCACGGGCACAGGCCTGGATCTGCTCGAGAAGGCCCTGCCCGATCAATACTTTGATGTGGGGATCGCAGAGCAACATGCCGTCACCATGGCGGCTGGCATGGCCTGCGAGGGGCTGCGGCCCGTGGTGGCGATCTACAGCACCTTTTTGCAGCGGGCCTACGACCAGATCATCCACGATGTGGGCATTCAGAAGCTTCCGGTGACCTTCGTTTTGGATCGGGCCGGCATCGTGGGGGCGGATGGGCCCACCCATCAGGGGCAATACGACATCAGCTATTTGCGGGCCGTCCCCAATTTCACCGTGATGGCGCCCAAGGATGAAGCGGAGTTGCAGCGCATGTTGGTGACCGCCCTCGATCACGATGGCCCCTGCGCGATTCGCTTCCCTCGCGGGGAAGGTGAGGGTGTGCCGCTCATGGAGGAAGGTTGGCAACCGCTCCAGATTGGTCGGGCGGAGCAGCTCACCGATGGGGATGATCTGTTGATCGTGGCTTACGGCGCCATGGTGGCCCCGGCCATGGCCACCGCTGGCTTGCTCCAGGAGAAAGGTGTGCGGGCCACCGTGGTGAACGCCCGCTTCCTCCGTCCCCTTGATGAACACCTGTTGTTGCCCCTGGCCCGCCGCATCAGCCGCGTGGTGACCATGGAGGAAGGGGCCCTCGCCGGAGGGTTTGGCGGCGCCATGGTGGAGGCGCTGAGCGACCATGGCATCCAAGCGAGCGTCTTGCGGATCGGGATCCCAGATGTGCTGGTCGACCATGCCACCCCGGAGCAGAGCAAGGAGAGCCTGGGACTCACGCCTGCGCAGATGGCCAAGAGAATCCAGGAGCACTTTGCCGAGCAGCTGCGCCCCCTCTCCACAGACGGCATCCAGCCTTCCAGTGCACCGGTGATCGTTCGCTGAAGCAGGCTCCCCTCGCAAGAGGGGGCCTGCTCAGGGCATTGGCTGCAGAAGGGCCCTTGCCGAGCGTGGCTTCAGAGCACGCCGCGGGCTGCTAGGCCCTGAATCGCTCCCATGCCAAGAATGTGGCCAAGGCTGATGGTGCCCAACATGGCTCCATGGCTCAAGCCACCAAACAGGGAGGAGCTGGGCAGCTGAAGGCCAACATTCGGTTGTTTGATGGTGGCTTTGCCGATGGCGATGGCGATGACATTCGCCACGATCATCACCAAAGCGACTTTCGGTGACCAGGAGACGGTGGCGGGGGCCAACGCCAGGATCGGAAGAAGCATGACGCCAAAGCAACCGCCCTATCTTCCGGGGTGGATCGGGCCGCTTCGCCCGCCCGTAAGACTTGTTCATTGAACGGGCTGTTGATTTGGCGCTCGCAGGGCCTCTTCCCGCAACAGCGTGACCTCCCCCGAGCGCTTCAGCCGGCTGATGGCCAGATCGATGCGCAGCGCCATTGGGCTCGGCAGTTGGGGGGCATAGGCAAATCCCTGCGACTCAGGGCGCAAGCCGCGCAACACCAAGGAGGGGAGGCGCTTGAGGCTTGTGTGGTGGGCGAGCACGTAGCTCAGCTGGAGTTCGTCGGCCAGAACGGCATCCGCGGCTCCCTGTTGCAACAGGGCAATCGCCAGTTTCACCTTGGCCATCGGCACAGCCTGGACCTTCGGCCCATCCGAGCCCTGATTCAGCTCGTCGAGCACGGCGGCGCTGATCGTGCCAGGCCGCACCGCCACCCGAAGGCCCCGCAAGTCTTGCAGCCCCTTCAAACCGCCCTTGCTGCGCTCCCGCGTCTCTTCAACAACGTGGATGGTGAGAAAACCCACCAACAGAGAGGCTGAAACGATCCGCACCAAATAGGCCAACAACACCAGCAGATGGCCGCGGGTGGTTCTCACGATGGTGTTGCTCCCCGGGCCGGTGGCCAGGATCTGAAAAATCCTCGCGAAGCTCCGCATCCTGCCCAGCTCGGAGGTCTCCGGGGAGGCGTCATGGCTCTCCACCTTCCAGGTGAGCCAGCTCAACACCCCAATGGCGAGAAGGAAGCCGCCTAGCAGCAGTAGCAGGGAGGGCCCAAGCAGGCTGCGCAGGAAGGCCTTTCCCAAGTCCAAGCGGCTTGGCATCGCCAACACCGCCAAACCATCCTCCTGAAACGGCAGGGAGAAGGCCGTGGTGGCCAGCCTGTCGGGAGAAAGATTGATGCAGCCCACGGCCACATCCACCTGATTGCGGCGGGTGGCGTTCAGCAGGGATTGCAAGTTGGCCCACTCCTCAAGGAGGTAGGGAAGTTTCTCTTCCGTGGCCACGCGGCTCCAGAGATCGACGGCCAAGCCCTTCCACACCCCTTCCTGCCGGAAGCTGCAGGGCTCAGCCCCATCGACCACACCCACCCGCAACACCTTGGCCGTGCTTTGCGGCCACGCCGCCAGCTGGCAGGTTCCCACCAGGCAGGCAGCGGCAAGGCTGCCGAGGACCCTGGGCCACCATGGAGGTGTTGAGCAGCGCCGTTTCATCTCACCGCTTCGCAGGTTGCAGAAAACCCATCAACACCAACAGATTGCTGAGGGTGAGGAACGCCTCGGCGCCGCCATGCAGGCCATCCACATTGGCAAGCAAGTCTCCGTAGCGCGCCTGGGCCACGATGGAGGCGCCAATGGTGACGGCGACGAAGAGCAGCGTGAGCTGAAAGCCCAGCAGTGCCAAGCGCGGAAAGGCGCGCACCCGTGAAGCCCAAACCAGAAAGGCCAGATACGGCGCCAGGGAGAGCACAAACAGCGGCCCGGGGTCGAATCCGGCCAGCCAGCTCAGGGGGACAGTCTCTGCGATCAGGGGCACCATGGGTCGTTCGGCGAGGGTGGAGGGGCATCTGCACGGTTTTGCAACTGCAACAGCCACCAAGCGGCCACGGCCAGGCAGCCGTTGCCAAGCAGCGTGCAGCCGGCTTGAAGCACCACCAAACCCTTGAGCGCTGGAGCGTTGTCGAACAGATGCCAGGTGCAAGCTGCCATGGCGCTCACCAGGGCGGGGATCATCGCCAACGCCAGCCAGCGCCAACCGCGTTCCCCGCGCCGCCGGCCGAAAGCCTGAACGGCAAAGATCGCCAGAAGCCACTCCACCACTGAGGTGACGTGGATCCACCAGGTGCCAAGAGAGAGGGCGTGCATCGAAGCGGTGCCAAAGGCCCGTGGTTGCCTGCAATTCAAGCAAGTGGGCTCTTAACTTCAGGCAGCGGCGAAGGGAGCCATGGCAAGGGAGGGCAAACGACGCCGACCCATGATCTGCGGGTACTACGGGGAACACAACCTCGGGGATGACGCCCTCCTGGAGGTGCTGCTCCTGGAGCTGCCCAAGGGATGCACCCCGCTGGTGACAGCCCACGATCAAGCCTGGGTTGAGAACCGCTTTGGCGTGGCCACCTGCAACAGGCGACGCTTGGCGGAGGTGGCGGCACGCCTGGCCTCCTGCGATGCCTTGGTGTTGGGGGGCGGCAGCCTGCTGCAAGATGCCACGAGCTTGCCAAGCCTCTTCTATTACTGCCTGTTGATGGCCGTCGCTCGTCTGCAAGGCAAGCCCGTGCTTCTCTGGGGGCAGGGGTTGGGTCCCCTTCGCCGCCCGATCAGCAGAGCTCTGGTGCGCCTGGCTCTCCCCCTGGCGAGAGGGATCAGTTGGCGGGACGCGGCTTCTGGCGAATTGGCCAGAAGCCTGGGGCAGCGAACCCAGGTCATCGGGAGCGACCCGGTATGGGCCTATCCCCGCCTGACGTGGCGAGGGGAGAAGGGTCCGATCGTGCTCTGTTGGCGTCCGTTGCGACACCTAGACCCCATCGGTTGGCGTCCCTACTTGCAGGCCCTTGCCACCCTTGCAGAGAGATCCAATCGAGATCTGCTGTGGCTCCCGTTTCATCGCCTGCAGGACCGCGGCTTGCTTCAACGGCTCCATCAGGCCGACGTGGTGCCCAAGGTGGTGCTTGAACGCAGCCAGGAGATTCACGTGGAGGATCCCGCTGGGGCGATGACATTGTTTGCAGAGGCGGGCCTGGTGCTCGCGATGCGTCTGCATGGCCTGATCCTGGCGGCGTTGGCGGGAAGTCCTGTGGCTGCGTTGAGTTACGACCCCAAGGTGGCGGCTGCGGCACGGGCCTTGGGTTGTCCGCTCCAGGACCTGGAGGGCGCTCCCCATCCCCAGCTCGCCGATCAGTGGCTGCAGCAGATCGACCGCCCCACTCCGGATGCACCGATCGCAGCGCTGCAGCGGGACACAGCCGTGCATCGAGCGCTTCTGGAGCAAACCTTCGCAAATTAATTGCAGAGCCGCCGTAATGCTCATGCCGCAGAAAGGCCGCAACTGTTCCAAGACGAACTCACTGCATCACTTATGCAGTAAGTAAGCTGCACTCTGATGGATGGGTTCAGTGACGTCCTGGCAGGTTGGCCCCTATGTGCTGAGTAGTGATGGCATCTTGAGGCTGGGCGGGGGTGTGATCACCTTGAGTCCCCTGCAACGCAAGCTGTTGCTTTGTTTTGTGCGCCATTCCGGCAAGCTGATTGAGCGATCCCAACTTGTTGAAGAGGTGTGGGGTCATTCCAAGGTGAGCGATGTGAGCCTGGCCCGGGCCGTGCATAGTTTGCGGCAAGTCTTAGATCAAGGCCCCCTGGGTAGTCGCGTGATCTCAACCACCTATGGCAGCGGTTATGTCTTCGCCGCCCCCGTGGTGAAGATCGAAGAACCGCCCCAGGTTGTGGTCAGCGAGATCTCAACGCCTAGTCCCCTGGCGCTGGAGTATTACCTGGAAGCCAGGGTCGCCTCCCGCCATCTCGACCCGGCGCAGTTGGAGCGATCGCGCAAATTGCTCCAGCTTGCTTTGCAGACATCCCCCTCTTTTTGTGAGGCCATTCTCTTTCTCATCTCCCTCCACCTCAATTGCTGCCGTTGGGGGTTGCAAGACACTCAGTCGACGGGAGCCATGATCGAGCCCTTGTTGAATCGTGCCGAACACCTCAACGCTCCAGCCGAGGATTTGTTGCCCTTGCGAGCCGAAGTCATCTCTCTTTTGCACTGGCAACCAAAGCTGGTGGATGAGAGTTTTGGCAGCTGGCTGCCCCATCAATTGGGCTATGGCTTGCCTTTGCTGAGCTGGGTGCGTCACCTGATGGCCAGTGGGCGTGCCCGCGAGGGCCTTACCTTGTTGGAGCCCCATCTCGATGGGGCTCTCCCCATGGGCTGGCTGTTGGCGGCCCAACTCACCTTTCAACTGGGGCAAACCGAAGCAGCAATCGAGATGCTCGAGGCCCAACGGCGCATGGATGGCAGCCTGCCGGCCACCCACCTGTTTTTGGCCCTGCTTCATGCCCACCGGGGCGAACGGAGTGCAGCACTTCAAAGCCTCGCGGCCATCGGCGCGTCGTCTCAGGGTTTGCAGGCCGTCTTGGCCTATGTGTTGGCCAGGGTTGGCGACACAGCCCGGGCGGAGTCGCTGCTCCACCAAGCCAAGGCCGGCGGCAGCGCAGCCACTGGACTGGCCAGCTTTTGGGGCTTGAGCGCCGTTGTGCTGGGCCAGCCAGCGTTGGCGGATCACTTTTTCCAGCTGGCTGTGCAACGACGCTGCTATCAAGCGCCTTTTCTGGCCCAAAGCCAATTGCTGGCGCCCTACGCCTCTGAGCCCAGTGTGAAATCCTTCCAGAAACAGATGGTGCGTTTCTTTCCATCACTTCTCTCCCAAGCCTCAGCCGCATCCAAACCGGTGGGCGCGCCCGCTCGACCCTGATTCAAACCAACAGCCATCAGCTCAGTAATGCCTTTGCCAGGCATCAAGCAGCTTGCAATTGCTTCAGCGTTTCCAGCACCTCTTGGCTGTGGGCCAGGGGTCGCACAGCCACCCAGCGGGCTCGGATCAGACCTTGGGGGTCGATCAAGAAGGTGTGCCGCAAGGCGGTGGGGGCCAGCCAGGAGCCATAACGGCGACTCACTTCCCCTTCGGGATCAGAGAGCAGGGGGTACGCCAATCCCTCTTCGCCGCAGAAGGAACCGTGGCGATCGAGGCTGTCGGTGCTGATCCCCACCACCTCGGCATGGAGTTGATGATAGGTGTCTAAGTCTCTCTGAAATCCCCTGGCTTCAAGCGTGCAGCCTGAGGTGAAATCCTTGGGGTAAAAATACAAGATCAGCCAGCGCTCCCGAAAATCGGCGAGGCTCAGCTCCACGGGAAGAAAATCGCCCTTTCCACCCGGAACTGGAGTCACACCCTCCAGCTGGAACGGTGGAGCAGGTTGATCGAGGGATGGCAGCACCCCCCCCAGTGCGAAAGCGGGGGAGCGTCTGACCACCGTTTCGCTGAGCAGAACACTGGCAGCGAGAGTTTGGGGCAACCAACGGAGCAGGGAACGGCGCTTCATGCCAGAGATGGGTGCCTGTTGTGTGCCAGAGCCGGCCTCGTGCGTCAGAGGCGGGCCAGGTTGATGCCCAGCTCCTTGGCGTAGGCGCCGAGGCCGCGTTTTTGGATGGTTTTCAGGGTGCGCGTGGACACGCGCAGCGTGACAAAGCGCTGGCCTTCGGCCCACCACAGACGACGTTTCTGCAGGTTCACTTGCTGCAGCTTTTTGGTGCGCACATGGGAATGGCTGACAGCCATGCCGTTATTGGCACGTTGACCAGTGAGTGCGCACACGCGTGACATGACGGAGCTGATCTATTGCTGAAGTGACCTTATCAAATCGCGATTCCAACCTGGTTCACAGCAGGGCAGCCGTTCTCCGCTGCGCTCATCAAACGCCAGCGCGGCGTCGTCAGCCCAGCCCACCAACAGCTGCTCCGGAGGGAGGCTGGTGGGGGACCAGAGCATGCGCAGCAGGCCAGCCGCGCTCTCCAGCCAGAGCACCTGTTGGGGACCGCTCCATTCAGCCCGCAGCAGGCGGGCGGGGATGCCATCGCTGGGCACCAGCTGCAAATGCTCAGGGCGCACGCCCAATTGCCGCCCCGCCAAAGGTGGAAAGAGATTGATGGCTGGCCGGCCGATGAAGCTGGCCACAAAACGATTCACCGGATGGTGGTGGAGCTCGCGGGGGTTGCCCACCTGTTGCAGCCGCCCTTGATCGAGCACGGCAATCCGGTCGGCCATCCCCACCGCCTCTTGCTGATCGTGGGTGACGTAGAGCACGGGATGGCCGGCGCTGGTGAGCAGACGCCGCAACTCGGGCCGCAGCTCCTCCCTGAGCTGGGCATCGAGATTGCTCATCGGTTCATCAAGCAACATGATGCGCGGCTGACGCAGCAGGGCGCGACCCAGGGCCACCCGCTGCCGTTGACCGCCTGACAGCTGGGACGGTCGGCGCAGGCGCAGCTCTTCCAACTGAAGCAGCGCCAAGATCTGCGCGAGCCGCTCCTCCCGCTCGCTGGTGGGAATCCCACGCACCCGCAGGCCCAGGGTGAGGTTGTCAGCCACGCTGAGGTGGGGATAGAGCGCGTAGCTCTGAAACACCATGCCCACGCGACGTTGACCGGGATCGAGATGGCTGATGTCGTGGCCATCGAGAAGAACCCTTCCCTCGGAGAGGGGATCGAGGCCAGCCACCAGCCGCAGGGTGGTGGTTTTCCCGCACCCGCTCGGGCCGAGAAGGGCGACGCACTCCCCTTGCGCCACCTTGAGGTCAAGCCCTTCGAGGAGCGTTCGCCCGGCGACCTGCCGTGTCAACTGGTCCAGCTGCAGCCCCCTCATCCCTTCACGGCTCCCTGGGTGAGGCCGCTGATGATCCATCGCTGGAACAACAGCACCAGAAGCAAAAGGGGCAAGCTGCCAAGCACCGTTGCCGCGGCGTAGGGGCCGTAGGGAATGGTGTACACCGATGAGGAGGCGATTCGCCCCATGGCAGCTGGCAGGGTGAGCCGATCGCTGCGGCTCAGCCAGGTGAGGGCGATGGGGTATTCGTTCCAGCTCGCCAAAAACACCAACAGCCCGGTGCTTGCCAGGGCGGGAGTGAGCAGGGGTGCCACGATCAGCCTCAGGCGCTGCAGGGTGTGGAGACCGTCCAGGCGGGCGGCATCCTCGAGTTCGGGAGGCAGATCGTTGATGGCCGCTTGCAAGAGAAGAATGGCGAAGGGCAGGGAGAGCGCCGCATAGGGAAGGCTCAACGCCAACAGGTGATTCGCCAGGCCGAGGGACCGCGCCACCTGCAAGAGAGAGAGAAAGAGCAACACCGTGGGAAACAGAGCTGCTCCCACCAGGCCTGCATGGATCGACCGTTGCAGATGCCCCCTCAGAGCATGGAGCCCGTAGGCACAGGGCAGGGCCAGGATCAACGTCAGCAGGGTGGTGATCAGCCCCAACACTGTGGAGTTGAGCAACACCTGGATCAGGGAGGGATCCCCGTGGAGCACCAGCCGATAGTTGGCCAAGGTCCAAGGGGAGAGGCCGGGCTGGCTCTGCTCCCCCACCAACACATCACCGACAAGGAAGGAGGTGCGCAGCTGCCAGAGCAGCGGCGCCAGACTCCAGCACAACAGAAGGATGCGCATCATCCCCGGGCCCCCTGCCATCGCATCCAACCCAGCCACACCAGGCTCAGGGCCACCACCAGCAGGAAGGTGGCAACCATCAAGGTGGCGCTGTAGCCAAAATCAAGAAAGCGCATCGCATTGAGGTAGGCATAGAGCGCCAGGCTCTCGGTGCTTCCTGCCGGCCCCCCACCCGTGAGGAGCTGAATCAGATCGAACACCCCAAAGGCTTGGGCCAGTCTGAACAGCACCGCCAGAGCGACGTAGGGGCCGAGCAGGGGCCATTGCAGGCGGCGCAGGAGGGTCCAGCTCCCGGCGCCCTCCAGGCGCAAGGCCTCCTCCAGGTCGCGAGGAATGCTTTGCAGGCCGGCCAGGAGAACGATGGCAACGAAGGGCGTCGTTTTCCACACATCTGCCAACACCGTGAAGGCCCATGTGGTGCCAGGCGAGGCCAGGAAGGGGTAGCTGCGCCCCCCCAGGGCCTGCAGCAGGCCATTGAGGGGGCCATAGGGATCGTTGAGAATCCAGCGCCAACCCAGCGCCATCACCGTGCCTGGCAGCGCCCAGGGAAGGATCATCAGGGCTCTCAGGACACCCCGTCCCCTGGAGGGGCGGTGCAGGCTGAGGGCCATCAACAGGCCCAGCCCCAGCTCCAGAAGCACCGACAGCCCGGCGAAGCGCAGGGTTTGCAGGGCGTCTTGCCAGAAGCGCCCATCCTGCAGCAACCGTTGCCAGTTGGCTCCCCCATTGGGCACCGCCTTCAGGCCGGTGAGCAGGGAGCTGGCATGCACGCTCAGCCAGCCGTAGTGCAGCCAAGGCCAGAGGAAAATCAGCGCCAGCAACAGCAGGGCTGGCGCCATCAAGAGCAGGGGCATCGCCTTGCCGCCCATGGTGCCTTGATCGTTCATGGAAGCTGCATGGGTGGTGATCAAGGCTGCCCAGCGCCCGCGGCGCGGAGGATCAGATCACTTTGCCGCTGGGCCCTGGCCAGGGCGAGTTCCGGGCGAAGATCGGAGGCCAGCAGTCCGTTGATCTGCCGTTGCAACACATCACTGAGCTGGGCGTAGAGGGGGGTCAGGGGTCGCAGCAAGGCTGTGCTCAGGGCCTCTCGCTGCACCGTGAGCAAGGGATGGGAAGCGTTCAGCTCAGCGTCGCTGTAGAGGGACTGCCAGGTGGGGGCATAGCCCTGGCTCAGCACCAGCTCCCGTTGCACCTCTGGGCCTGTCAACCAGCGGATCACCTCGGCTGCCGCGTGGGGGCGCGGACTGCCCGCCAGCAGGGACAGGCCCCAGGTGCCCAGGGTGCCCCCGCCTGAACCTGCCGCTGCTCCAACCAAGGGGGTCACGCCAACGCGGCCGCTGACGGGCCCGCCCTCCTGTTCGATCAAGCCCCAGGCGTAGGGCCAATTGCGCAGGAAGGCCGCTTCCCCCGCACTGAACAGCTGCAGCGCATCGTTTTCCGCGAAATTCGCGACACCGGGCGGGCTGATGCCGCTGCGCACCAGATCGTCCAGCCAGGTGATGGCCTCCAGGGCCGCAGGGCTCTGCAGATCGGTGCGGCAGCTCTGGCCATTCCACCAGTGGGCACCAAAGGCGTGCAGCACCTCGAGCACCACACAGCTCAAACCCTCGTATTGCCTGCCCTGCCAGACATAACCCCACCGCACCTTGCCTTGCCCCTGCAGCTCCCGCGCCATCGCCACCAACTCTGCGGTGTCCCGGGGTGGGCGAGGCAGCAGATCCGATCGCCAGTAGAGCAGGGCCGTATCACCAGAGAGGGGCATCCTCCAAAGGTGACCATCAAAGGCATTGCCCAACCTGGCTGCGGGCAGCAGACCCGCCATGGCCTCCTCGCCCAACAGGCTCTCCAGAGGAGCCAGCCAGCCCGCTGCGGCATAGCGGGCCGTCCAGCTGATGTCCATCAGCAGCAGGTCGAATGGCGATTCCCCGAGAAGCAGGCTGCTACTGGCCAGATCGGAGAGGGCCTCGGTATCGAGGGGGCCCCGGGTGACGGCAATCTGGAGGCTGCCATGGCTGCGATTGAATCGCTGCACGGCCGGGGCGGTGGCATCGGCAAAGGGGGCGGGCATCAAGACGCTGACGGTCTGGCCCGGGCCCTGGCCGGTGGAGTCAGGGGGCGCCACCTGGCCGGCACTGGGGCGACGGCCCGCCAACGCCCCCGCCCGCTGGGCCATCCCGATCCCTGTGATCGGCAGTGCCGAGAGCAGGAGCTGGAGCACCCGCCGCCGGGTGGAAAGGGAGGCCATCTGCGGGGGATCCCGAGGGGGTTGGCCTTAGAGGGCCCGCTGCATCAAGCGACCCATCAGATCACTGCTGCGCTGTTGGAAGCCCGCCAATTGATTCGGTTCCAGCCCACCAACGGCCAAACGAGCCATTTCATAAATGTGACGGCTCAGATCCTCGGCCAATTGCTGGCTGGGCGAGGCCTCACCGGCGCCACTGGTCAAGATGGCGCCACTGGAGAGCTTCATCACCCCCTCCACCAGGGGATGGCGACGGTTGATTAACAACACGTGGTGGTCGGGAAGACCAGGCAGCCGCTGCTCCATGAGGGCACCGAGATCGTTCATCCGACGCATCTGCTCCGGCAGCAGGATCAGGGCTGCGGGGGCCTCCTCCCCTCGCAGGGCCTGCACCTGCACGGTGATTTTGTCGTTGGCCAAAGCGGTGCGGAACATCTCCCGCAGCTTTTCGGAGGCATCTTTGCCATCGGCATCGGCCAGATCCTGGCTGGTTTCATGCAGGCTCGAATCGAGCTCCGCGTCGACCCGCTGGAAGCGAAGTTCGTTGTGGCGAGCTTCTAACCAGGGAATGAATTGGGCATCGATCAACGTGTCGGCCAGGAGCACTTCGGCCCCCTGGCCCTTCCACAGCGCCAGGGCCCCAGCCTGGCCCGCCTCGTCTGTGCAATAGAGAATGCGGGTCGCCGCCGCCTCCGGCAGCCTGGAGCGGTAGCCCGCCAGGGTCGTGAATTGCCCCTCTGGCGTCACGATGGGGTCGTTGGCTGGCTGCTCCTGATCGGAGGCCGGTGGGGGGGCAGCCGTGGTGCCAAAAAGAATGGAGGCTTCCACCTGATCGGCAAATTTCTCATCTTCCATGGCGCCGATTTTGATGAAGGGTGCCACCGACTCCCAAATTTCGGCATAACGGGCGGGGTTGTCCTGATGGAGGTCTTTGAGACGATCCCCCACTTTTCGCGCCACGAAAGCACCGATCGAACGCACCCGTCGGTCGGTTTGCAAGGCGCTACGGCTGACGTTGAGAGGAATGTCGGGTGAATCCAGCACTCCTCTGAGGGGCAGGAGATAGCGGGGCACAACCTCCTTGATCGAGTCGCTGACAAACACTTGATTGCAATACAGACGAATCTCTCCCTTTTCCCAATCTGCCCTGCCTGAAATTTTGGGGAAATAAAGGATGCCTTGCAAGCTGTAGGGGTAGTCGGTATTTAGATGCACCCAGAGCAGGGGATCTCCTTGAAATGGGTAGAGGTAGTTGTAGAAGTCGATATAGTCTTTATCGGTGAGATCCCTGGCGCTACGCCGCCAAGGCGCCTCCATCTTGTTGATGGTCTCTCCTTCCAGCTGCACTTCAACCGGCAGAAAGTCGCAGTAGGTGGTGATCAGATTGCGCAACCGGGAGGGTTCCAGATACTCCAGCTCCTCCTCCATCAGCTGCAGGATCACATCGGTGCCTGGCGTGGAGCGTTCAGCGGCGGAGAGGCTGAAATTGGGGGAGCCATCGCAGCTCCAGCGCACGGCTTCCGAGCCCGGGCGCGCGCTGAGGCTGACGATCTCCACATGGGAGGCGACCATGAAGCTGGAATAAAACCCCAGGCCAAAATGGCCGATGATGGCATCACCCTCTGATTTGTATTTGGTGAGGAATTCTTCCGCGCTGGAGAAGGCCACCTGATTGATATAGCGCTTCACCTCTTCCGCCGTCATGCCAATGCCGTTGTCACTGATGGTCAGCGTTTTTGCTTCCCGATCCACGCGGATGCTGATGCGTCCAGCCTCTCCCTCTGAGCAATCGCCTGCCAGTGCGGCCATGCGGCGTTTGTTGATGGCATCCACGCCATTGCTCACCAGTTCACGCAAGAAAACCTCATGGCCTGAGTAGACCGCCTTCTTGATGATTGGGAAGATGTTTTCTGTATGGATCTGAATTTGGCCTTCTTCCAGAACCGTCATCGCAAACAAAAAGCGCACCCTCACGCTAAGGGCGAGCCCCGCCGCTTCTCAAGCGCCAGAGAGGGGGGGTGACCGCACCGCCGCTGGCGGGATGGTGGCAGCTCGATCAGGGTTGTCGCTGGAGCGCGGGTTTCTCTTCAGGCACGATGGCCCCCTGGACCGGGCACACCTGCAGGCAGATGCCACAGTCGATGCAAGTTTCCAAATCGATCCAGAAAAAGACCGTGCCCTTGGCATTGGCCCCTTCGCCGGGATGGATGCAGGCCACGGGGCAGGCATCCACGCAATCAGACACCCCTTCGCAAACATCCGTGAGGATTGTGTGGGGCATGGCAGAAACGCTTCGAGCAGGGCAAATCCTAGGGATTTAAGCCAGCCAGATCACCCCGCGGCAGCCCCGCTCGGCGGCCCGGCGCTGGGCTTCGCCTTCATTGGCGCAGGCCTGGGGGCAGAGTTCGGCGGCCTCCCCCTCCCCATGGAGCGCCGCCATCCGCGCCAGCGCGGTGGGGAGCAGCCGGGCATCGGCGGCGGCCACCAACCAGGGCCCCACCCTGGGGGAGCGTGCCGCATCGGCGGCAAACAACTCCTGCAGCGCGGGAATCGAAAAGCCAAAGCCCGTGCCCGCAGCCAGGGCGGCGTCGTCGCAGAAGCGGCCCACCAATCGGTCGTAACGGCCGCCACTGGCAATGGCCACAGGAGCCTCCTCTCCCTGGCAGACCAGCTTGAACACCAGGCCGTCGTAAAGATCGAAGTGGGGTTGAAATGTGGGATCCAGCTGCAGGCGCACACCGCCTTGGCTGGCCAAGGGTTCCACGCTCGCCAGCAAGGCCTCCAGCCGGCTGAGCAGGGGCGAGGGACCGAGCCATTGCTCCAGTTGATGCAAGACCTGTTGGGGTTCCCCCCGCAGCTGCAGCAGGGCCTTCAGGCGTGCGCGGGCTGGCTCGGCGATGGGCAGGGCCTCCAGGCCAAGGCAATCAAAGTCCGTGAGCCTCTCCCGCGCCTGGTGGCGCAAGGCTTCTGGCACCACCTCCAACAGGGCGCCCAGCAAGCCGTGGTGTCCCACCAGCAAGGAAGGCTGGTGTTCGGGTTGGAGACCCAGGCTGGCCACGGCCGTGAGCAGGAGGTGCATCAGCTCCATCTCGGCGGCATCTGAGGGCTCCCCGAGGAGCTCCACACCGCTCTGCAGGGTCTCGCTGATGCGCAGATCACCCCCCTCTCCGAGGAAGGCGCGGAAGGTGGTGCCACTGGCCCAAAGGCGCAAGGGGCGAGGCCGGTGCACCATGCGGGTGCTGGCAGCCCGGGCGATGGACGCCGTGAGCTCAGGTCTCAAGCCCAAGGGCGCGTCGGCGACGAGCCGCACCACCTCACGCCCGGCAATGGCGCCACCGGCTTCCAGGGTGTCGAGCCTCTCGATGCTGGGGGGCGCCACCTCCTGGTAGCCCCAGCGGCGGTACACCCGGGCCAGCTGTTCACAGAGCCAGCGTTGGTGTTCCACCTCACGGGGGTTGAGATCCCGGGCGCCGGCGGCAGGTTGCAGGGCCATGCAGGGGGTGGAGGAACTGGAGCGGATCCTATGGAGAGACCGGCAGGCGAGCGTTCAGCGCCCCTGGGACGCTCACGGCTGATCCAGCTCCGGTGCGCCGTAGCTGGCCCCCGCCAGGGGCTGGCAGGCCTGCAGGGCCGCCACCATGGCGGCCTGCAACCCGGGGGCACAGGCCAACACCCGGCCGCCGCTCAGATCCAGGGCTTCCCCCCGATAGCCGCTGACCACCCCACCAGCCTGTTCCACGAGCACCACCCCAGCGGCCAGATCCCAGGGGGAAAGGCCCCGCTCCCAATAGCCATCAATCGATCCAGAGGCCACAAAGGCCAGATCCACCGCCGCCGCACCGGCGCGACGCACGCCATGGCTGCGATGGGTGAACCAGGCGAATTCGGCGTAGTTGTTGTCGCGCCGGGTGGTGCGGTCGTAGGCGAAGCCCGTGGCCAGCAGCGCATCGCTGAGGCGCTGGCAATCGCTCACGTGCAGGCGCTTGTCATTGCACCAGGCGCCACACCCCGGAGCCGCCCAAAACAGCTGGTCCACTGCGGGCAAGGCCAGGGCTCCAAGCAGCGGTTGGCCATGGCAGAGGAGTCCCACCGAGGTGCCAAACACCGGGAAGCCATGGGCGTAGTTCGTGGTGCCATCCAGGGGATCCACACACCATTCGAGGGGGCCCTCACCGTTGCGGCGCCCGCTCTCCTCCGCCAGAACGGCGAAGGTGGGGGTGGCTTCCTGCAACACCGCAAGCACGGCAGCTTCCGCCGCCAGATCCGCTTCGGTCACCAGGTTGCCCGCCGCACCCTTCTCTTTCACACCCTCCAAACTGCCGAACAGCTCCCGCAACGGGCGCGCGCCGGCCAACGCCGCTGTGCGGGCCACCTCCAGCAATTGCTCCACGCGGGCAGGGGGCAGGCCACTGGCTTGCAAGGCCGCATCCGAACCAGAGAGCATGGGCTGGGGAGAGACAGGGTCCATGGTCAGTCCTCATCAAGGGGGAGGCCGGCGCGCACGCGGCCCCGGCTGAAGTGGCGACCGAACTGGAGCTCGTACACCTCATCCTCATCTTGGGTTTCCACCTCCAACGGGGCGATGGCGCGGGCCACGCAGAGCAGGCCATAGCCCTGTTGGCGCAGCTCCTGGGAGAGCCCCAGGGCTTCCCGATGGTCGATCTGACCGGCCATCACACGCACGGCGCAGGCCGTGCAACAGCCCTGCCGGCAGCTGAAGGGAAGCGAATCACCCTGCGCTTCAAAGCTGCGCAGGATGTACTCCCCCTCTGGCACGTCGTGGCGGATGACTTGCCCGGTCTGGCGCCAGTGGACGGTGACCGGATAGGTGCGCGTCATCGGCGGGGGGGAGCGGGAGGCATCCTGCTACATTGCCAGCTGACAATTCAAGCCGCTGGAGAGGTGGCCGAGTGGTCGAAGGCGCAGCACTGGAAATGCTGTATAGGGGTAACTCTATCGAGGGTTCGAATCCCTCCCTCTCCGTTCCAACCGGCCGAAAGGCCGGTTATTTTTTCCCTCAGCAACCGGGGGCTCAACGTGGTGGCTTAGCCAAACCTGCCGCTGACGTAATCCAGCGTGGTTTGTTGAGAAGGAGCGTTGAAAATCTTCTCGGTGGCGCTGAACTCCACGAGGTAACCAATTTTTCCGGAACCACCCTCGACCGCTTCAGCATTAAAAAAGGCTGTCATGTCGGCCACGCGGACAGCCTGTTGCATGTTGTGCGTGACGATCACGATCGTGTAGCTGCGCTTGAGATCGTGCATGGTCTCCTCAATCTTGAGAGTGGAAATGGGATCCAATGCTGAACAGGGCTCATCCATCAAAATCACTTCCGGCTCGGTGGCGATGGCCCGGGCGATGCAGAGGCGTTGTTGCTGGCCGCCGGAGAGAGACAGGCCACTTTCTTTCAATTTATCTTTGCATTCATCCCAGACGGCTGCTTTGCGCAACGACCTTTCCACCAGCTCATCCATATCGCCTTTGTAGCCGTTGATGCGGGCGCCAAAGGCAATATTTTCATAAATGCTCTTCGGAAACGGATTGGGCTTTTGAAACACCATGCCGATGCGTCGTCTCACCTCGACAGGATCAACCCGCCTGTCGTAGAGATCGTGGCCGTCAAAGATGACGCGACCCTTCAGGCTGCAACCGGGAATCAGATCATTCATGCGATTGATGGCCCGCAACACGGTCGATTTGCCGCAGCCTGAGGGGCCGATAAAAGCGGTTACGCCTTGACGTGGAATCTCCAGATAAACGTTCCGGACCGCTTCAAAACTTCCATAGGAAATCGAAACATCTTGCAGCGACAGGCAGTAATCAGTGTTGGCGGGCGTCTCTGTGATGGGAGCCATGGTGGTGGAGAAGGTCATGCAGGGAGAGCCAAAACGCAGAGAGGGGAGCTAAACGTTTTTGAGCCTCGAGAGCCAGCGAGAGATGAGGTTGGCCACAAGAATCATAAGCACAAGAATAAAAGAGGCCGCCCATGCCAATTGATTCTGCGGTTCATAGGGCATGATGGCAAAGTTGAAGATCAACACAGACATCGTTGCGATCGGGTTAAACACCCCCTCGGGCCAGAAAGGTGAAAACAGGGCGGTGAAAATCAAGGGGGCTGTTTCACCCGCTGCCCTGGCAATCGCCAGCACAGTCCCCGTTGCGATCGGTGTCAACGCAGCTGGCAGGGTGACCTGGGTGATCGTGACGAAACGGGAGGCCCCAACCCCGTAGGAACCGAGACGCAAATCATTGGAGACCAGGCGCAATCCTTCGTCGGTGGTTTTGATCACCGTGGGCAGCATCAACACGGCCAGGGCGAGACCCCCGGCCAGGGCGCTGTAGCTCTGCCCAAAAAAGATGCGGGTGGCCACAATGGCGCCATACACGAAGACACCACTGATGATCGATGGCACTCCCGCCAACACATCGTTGCCAAATCTCACAAATTGCGAAAACCAGCCTTTGGTGGAAAATTCAGCCAGATAAACGCCGCCCCCCACACCAACGGGAATGGCAATCAGGGACGCCAGTGCGGTGACCACCACGGTGCCAAGGATGGCATTGCCAATCCCGCCTCCCTCGCTGCCTGGCGGTGGGGGCAGTTGGCTGAACAAACTCGGTTGGATCAAGCGGCCACCCTTAAGGAGCACATAGGCGAGAACAAGCAGCAAAGGCAGAACAGAAATCGAAGCGAAAACACCGGCGAGCAGGTTTAAAACACGATTGAATATGTTTCGGCTCAGCGAAGCGTTGTAGTGCATAATGCGGCGAGGAAACGCCCTTAAATCCTGGGCTGATCGATGGGATGCGGCTGGAGGTGTCATGGCAGATTCAGGATCGATCAGTACCGAAGGCTGAGCCGTCGAACCAGTGCTTGCGCCAAGATGTTGACCACAAACGTCAGCAACATCAACACGAGAGCGGCATACATCAGGGCTGACACTTGAATGCCATCCGCCTCGCCAAATTGATTGGCCAACATCGAGGAGATCGTGTTGGCTGGGGCGAGCAACGACAGGTTGAACGTCATCGAATTGCCAATGATCATCGTCACCGCCATGGTTTCACCCATGGCCCGACCCAGCGCCAGCATCACTCCCCCGATGATGGCAGAGATGGCAGCGGGAAGAATGATGTTGAAGATGGCGCCCCAGCGGGTGGTGCCCACCCCATAGGCGGCCTGACGCAACTCGATGGGCACCTGCTGGAGCGCGTCCCTGGCTATCGCTGTGATGATCGGCAGGATCATCACCACCAAAATCAAAATCGCTGGAGCCATGCCCGGTCCCTGGGGCACGCTCGCAAACACCGGCAACCAACCAAAGGAGTTGTGCAGCCCCTGCAGCAGGGGGCGGATGGCAGGCTCCATCACAAAGATGGCCCACAGGCCAAGCACCACGGATGGGATCGCTGCCAATAATTCCACCATTCCGCCGATCAAATGGCGAATGGACAACGGCAGCAGATCCTCCGTGATGAAGATCGCCGTTCCCACACCGAGGGGCACCGCCAGGAGCAGCGCCAGAAAGGAGCTCACCAACGTGCCGTAGATCGCTGTGAACGCCCCATAGGTGCCGTTCACCGGATCCCAGGCCGAGGTGGTGAGAAAGCTCCAGCCAAAGCTTTGGATGGCCTCCCAGGCCCCGCGCAACACGGTGGCAAAGATGGCCACAAGCAGGGCCGCCACCAGGGCCGCGAGCACAAAGGTGAGCTGCCGAAACCCCTGATCCACAAGCTTTTCGCTGGTGGGGCGGCGGCGCAGGGTGAAGGCCTCGGATCTGGGTTCGCCTGTCATGCAGCTGCCGCCGGGAGATCACGCATTCTCCATAAGATCTTGACAGCCACCGGAGCCCCGCTGTTTAAGGGGGGTTTAAAGCTTCAGGACTGGCAGGTAGCGTTGGGCCTCAGGCGCGTGGATCGAACTCGGACATGGGGCGAATTGTGGGCATCGACCTGGGCACCACCAACTCGGTGGTGGCGGTGCTCGAGGGCGGCCGGCCCCTGGTGATCGCCAATGCGGAGGGTGCCCGCACAACCCCCTCCGTGGTGGGGTTCACGCGGGAGCAGGAGCTGTTGGTGGGGCAGGCCGCCCGCCGCCAACTGGTGCTCAACCCCCGCAACACGTTTGCCAATGTGAAACGGTTCATTGGCCGCCGCTGGGAGGAGCTGGAGGAGGGCACCCTGGCGGTTCCTTACACCGTGCGGGCCAACGATGCGGGTCAGGTGCGGGTGGTTTGTCCCGCCACCGAGCGGGAATATGCACCGGAGGAGCTGCAGGCCTGCATCCTGCGCAAATTGGTGGACGACGCCTCCACCTATCTGGGCGAGCCCGTCGAAGCGGCCGTCATCACCGTGCCCGCCTACTTCAATGATGCGCAGCGCCAGGCCACCCGCGATGCGGGGCGGTTGGCGGGCATCCAAGTGGAGCGCATTCTCAACGAACCCACGGCGGCGGCCCTGGCTTACGGCTTCGACCGCAGCGCGGTGAAACGGGTGTTGGTCTTCGATCTGGGTGGGGGCACCTTTGATGTGTCGGTGTTGCGCATCGCCAATGGCGTCTTCGATGTCAAAGCCACCAGCGGCGACACCCAGCTCGGTGGCAACGATTGGGATCAGCGCATCGTGGATTGGGTGGCGGAGGCCTTCCTCAAGGAGCACAACCTTGATCTGCGGCGCGACCGCCAGGCCCTGCAGCGCCTGAGCGAGGCTGCGGAGAAGGCCAAGCAAGAGCTCTCCGGGGTGCAGACCACCCCCATTTCCCTCCCCTTCATCGCCACCGGGCCCGAGGGCCCGCTCCACATCGAAACCACCCTGGAGCGTCCCACCTTCGAGGGTCTGTGCCCCGAGTTGCTCGATCGCCTGCTGCGGCCCGTCCAGCGGGCTCTGCGGGATGCCAACCTCAATGCCGAATCGATCGATGATGTGGTGCTCGTGGGTGGCGGCACGCGCATGCCCATGGTGCAAAACATGGTGCGCACGCTCATTCCGCGGGACCCTTGCCAATCCGTCAATCCCGATGAGGTCGTGGCGATCGGTGCCGCGGTGCAAGCCGGAATTTTGACGGGTGAATTGCGGGATTTGATGCTCAACGATGTCACGCCCCTGTCGTTGGGATTGGAAACCATCGGCGGCCTGATGAAGGTGTTGATTCCGCGCAACACCCAGATTCCGGTGCGCAGAAGCGATGTCTTCAGCACCTCAGAAGCGAATCAAAACTCTGTGGACATCCATGTGTTGCAGGGCGAACGGCAGATGGCAGCCGATAACAAGTCGCTCGGGCGCTTCCGCCTCTCCGGGATCCCCCCCGCCCCCCGCGGCGTGCCCCAGGTGCAGGTGTCGTTTGACATCGACGCCAACGGTTTGTTGCAGGTGTCCGCCACAGACCGCACCACCGGCCGCCAGCAGAGCGTGTCGATTCAGGGAGGCTCCAATCTCAGCGAGGAGGAGATTCAGGCGCTGTTGGAGGAAGCGGAACGCAAGGCCGCGGAAGATCGCCGCAAGCGTGCCGTGATCGATCGTCGCAACCGCGCTCTCACCCTCGTCTCCCAGGCGGAGCGACGCCTGCGCGATGCCGCCCTTGAGCTGGGCCCCTACGGTGCCGAACGGCAGCAGCGCAGCGTGGAGTTGGCCGTCAGGCAGGTGCAGGATTTGCTTGCGGACCAGAACGCGGAGGAGCCTGAGCTGGAGTTGGCGGTGAGCCAGTTGCAGGAAGCCCTGTTCGGGCTCAACCGCCGGCTGCTCAGCGAGCAGCGCAGTGAAGGGGGACCCCTCCAGGGTCTGAAAAACACCCTGGGCTCCCTCAAAGATGAGCTCTTTGCCGACGACGACTGGGACACTTGGGAACCACCCTCCCGGGGGGATCGCTGGGATCGATCCGACCCCTGGGACGAGCGGCCACCCCGCCCGGACCGTTATCGCGAGGACGCCCCGCCCTATCGCCAGGACGCTGCTCCTTATCGCGGCGAGGAGCTCCCGTTCCGGGAGCGGCCCCGCACACCCCGGCGCGCTCCCGATTCGGATCCATCCCTGAGCTCCTTCAATTTCGGTCGGGATCGGGCACCCCGCTGGGAGCGGGAGGATGACGATCCCTGGGGTCCTCTGTGACGCCCCTCTGATGGCAGGACTGGGCGCGATGGATTACTGGCAGGTGCTGGGCTTGGAGCCCGGCGCCGATCCGGCACGGCTCAAACGGGCCTTCCGCGATCAGGCGCGGCGCTGGCATCCCGATCTCAACGGCAACGACCCCGTGGCCGAAGAGCGCTTCAAGCTGGTGAATGAGGCCTATGCGGTGCTCTCCGATCCACGCCGGCGCCGGGCCTGGGAAGCCGGAGAGGAGGCCGGAGGAGCCCCGGGCGGCGGCCGCAGCAACGATCCCTTCGCCCAAGGCTTCCCCGACTTTGAGTCCTATCTCGATGAACTGTTGGGCCCCCCCCGCGAACCCAAGGAGGAGCCGCAAGAGGAGCCCGTGGAGGAGTCACGGGAAGCCCGGGTCACCACCTCCTCGCCGCCTCCCCCTCCCGTGCGAGCCAGTGAGGCGCAGGAAACGCTGGTGGAGCTCGAACCCGAGCAAGCCCTCGCTGGAGAGCGGGTGGAGTTGGAGCTTCACGATGGCACGGTGGTGGAGGTGTGGACCCCTCCTCTGGCGGGAGATGGCTGGCGGCTGCGCCTGCCCGGCCTCGCCCCTGGCGGAGCGGATCACTTCCTGCATCTGCGGGTGCGCACCCCCGAGGGCCTGCGGGTGGATGGCCTGCGGGTGCTCTACGCCCTCGAGCTGACCCCGGCCGAGGCTGCCCTGGGCTGCCACCAGCTCGTGCCCACCCTGGCGGGCCCGGTGCGGCTCCGCATCCCGGCGGGATCCTCCAGCGGCCGCCTGTTGCGGCTGCGGGGGAGGGGGCTGCGTCTGGAGGAGCAGGTGGGGGATCAGATTGTCGAGCTGCGCATCGTGGTGCCTGCCCAGCTCAGCGAGGCCGAGGAGGCCCTCTACCGGCGTCTCCAGGAACTGGCCGAGGCCGACGCCGGGTGAGACACTGGCGAGCGCGTTAGCCTCCGCGCCCTTGGGCCCCCGTGATGCCATGGCCATGCCCGTGCATGTGCTCCTCTTTGATGCCGGCAGTGAGGACGAAGGCATCCACTCCATTGAGCTGGGTGGCCGCACGGTTGTGCTCCTCTTTGAAGATGCGGAGGATGCGGAGCGCTATGCGGGGCTGTTGGAAGCCCAGGACTTTCCCCTGCCCAGCGTCGAACGCATCAACCGGGAGGATGTGGAGTTGTTTTGTGCCCAGGCGGGCTACGAGGCCAGGTTTGTGCCGGCGGGCTTTTTGCCCAACAGCGAAGAGGATCGGCTGCTGATCGCCCCCCCGCCTCAAAATCTCGATGTGAATCACTGGAAAACTGCTGAGGGCCCGCCCCAGGAGAGCGGTCTCGACGAGCCTGGCCAGGCCCTGGATCCGGAATTGGAAGCCTTCCGCCGCCGGCTGGAGGGCCTGCTGTGAGGGAGCTGAATCGCGGCCATCTGCTCACGGAATTGCCCAATCCCCTCAGTCACAACTTGGATCAACTCCCCACAGCGGCGCTGGTGGAGCTGTTTTGTCAAAACGATTTGGAACCGCAGCGGGCTGTGCACCAGGCGGCCCCCCAGCTCAGCGAGGCCATTGAGGCCATCGCCGGCCGCTTGAGCCAGGGGGGCCGTCTCTTCTATCTCGGAGCTGGCACCTCTGGTCGGCTGGGGGTGTTGGATGCGGCTGAATGTCCGCCCACGTTCTGCTCCCCGCCCGAGCTGGTTCAGGGCATCCTGGCGGGAGGAGCGCCAGCTCTGCTGCGCAGCTCCGAAGGGATGGAGGATCTGCCCGAGCAGGGGCAGAAGGATTTGGAAGCGCGCGGCTTTGGCTCGGGCGATGGCCTGGTGGGCATCGCGGCCGGAGGCACCACCCCCTACGTGCTCGGGGGCCTGCGCCATGGGCAAGCCATCGGTGCCCTCACGATTGCGATGGCCTGTGTGCCGACCGAGCAGGCCCCCATGCCCTGCGACATCGACATCCGCCTGCTGACAGGCCCGGAATTGCTCACGGGCTCCACCCGTCTCAAAGCGGGCACAGCCACCAAAATGGCCCTCAACATCCTCTCGACAGGGGTGATGGTGCGCCTGGGCAAGGTCTATGGCAACCGCATGGTGGATGTGTCGGTGAGCAATGCCAAGCTTGAGGATCGAGCCCTGAGAATCCTGGCTGATCTGGCGGGGGTGGAGCGGCTGCGGGGGCGTGCCCTGCTGGCTGAGAGCCAGGGCTCGGTCAAATGCGCCTTGCTGATGGCCTTGGGCGGGTTGGAGGCACCGGCGGCCTCAGCCGCCCTGCAACGCCACGGCCCCTCCCTGCGGACCACCCTGGAGGCTATGGGGTTGGCGCTGCCTCACCCCAATAGGGAGCCGTGAACAGCTCGGTGCGCTGACGCGTCGCCAGGGGCACCTGCTCGGCGGGTGTCATCAGAGCGTGGCGCAAGGCCCTGTGGGCCGAGCTGCTCGGCCGCTGCACTCCGATCCGCTCAGCCGCCAACCGCACGATCTCCTTCGCCAGGGCGGCGTTGGCCTGCAGGTTGTCGATCACCATCTCCACGGTGACGGAGTCATGCTCCTGATGCCAGCAGTCGTAGTCGGTCACCATCGCCAGGGTGGCGTAGGCCATTTCCGCTTCGCGGGCCAGGCGGGCTTCGGTGTGGTTGGTCATGCCGATCACCGCGCAGCCCCAAGACCGGTACAGCTGGGACTCGGCGCGGGTGGAGAAGGCTGGGCCTTCCATGCACAGGTAGGTGCCGCCGCGATGCAGCGCCCGGCCTTCGGGCATCAGGCTGTCGGCCACATCCGCCAGGATCGAACTCAGGGTGGGGCAGAAGGGATCGGCGGCGGTGACATGGGCTACCAACCCCTCACCAAAGAAGCTCAGGGGGCGTTGGTGGGTGCGATCAATGAATTGATCGGGCACGAGCATGTCGAGCGGGCGCACCTGCTCCTGCAGGGAGCCGACGGCAGAGACCGAGAGGATCCAGCGGACGCCAAGGGAGCGCAGCGCCCAGAGATTGGCTTTGTAGGGCACCTCCGTGGGCGAGTAGGTGTGGTGGCGGCCATGGCGGGCCAGGAACACCACCTCCAGCTCCCCGATGCGTCCCAGGCGCAGGGCGTCGGACGGCTCGCCGTAGGGGGTGGGCACCACCAGCTCTTGCACATCCTCGAGTCCCTCGATGGCATAGAGGCCACTGCCGCCGAGAACGCCCAATCGGGCTTTGTTGAGGTCGGGAGCAGCGATGGTCATGCAGAGCAACAATCCTGCGTGAGTTTTACAGGAGCCGGAGCAGGGCCACTCCGCTCCACGGGGCGGATTCCACGGCGACCCCGCTGGAGCCGATCACCCTTGCCAGCGAAGAAAGGCGCCTGGCTGCAGGGGCAGCCAGGGACAGGCGACGTTGGCGGCTTGATGCAATTCGGACAGGGGGCGCCGCTCGGGCTCCAGCTCGGCTGAAGGATGGCTGCTGCGCGGCCCATCAGGCGCCAGGAGCAGGGTGACTGCCCGGGTTTGGGGCCATCCGGCGAGCAGGGCCAGCAGCTCTGCCAGATCGGCAGGGTGCAAGTGCTGATCGGGTTGGGCCATCAGCAACACAGCCAGGGTGGGGCGCTCCAACAGGGCCAACAGGCGGGGATGCTCCTCCACGGCCAGACGGAGGCGGCGGGCGTCGACCCAACGCTGCAGCTCCTGCTGCCGCAGGTGATCCCGCTTGAGGTCCACCCCCTCCGCCTGCCAGGCCACCACGGCCGTGGGCCCGGGGCTGTCGGCAGCCGCGGCGGGGCTGGCTTGGCTCTCCAGAGCGGAATCCATCAGGTGGCCCAGCTTCAACCGCTTGGCCGAGAGGTAGGCCGCGTTGTGGGCACCGGCATCGATCACCAGCGGCACCCGATCATCCACTCGCAAGCCGTAGCCATCGAGGCCGGCAATCTTGCGGGGGTTGTTGGTGATCAGCCGCAGCCGCCGCACCCCCAGATCACTGAGAATTTGGGCACCGACGCCGTAGTTGCGCAGGTCGGCCGGGAAGCCCAGCCGCTCGTTGGCTTCCACCGTGTCCAAGCCGCCATCTTGAAGGCTGTAGGCCCGCAACTTGTTCACCAGGCCAATGCCACGCCCCTCCTGGCGCAGATAGACCACCACACCCTCACCAGCCGCTTCAATCATGCGCAACGCGGCCTCCAGCTGGGGGCGGCAATCACAGCGCAAGGAGCCAAAGGCATCGCCCGTGAGGCACTCGCTGTGCACCCGCACCAAAACCGGCCCGCTGGCCTGCTCCGGTGTGCCCTTGACCAAGGCCACGTGCTCGCTGCCATCGAGCTCATTGCGGTAGCCGATCGCCCGGAAATCACCGAAGGCGCTGGGCAGCAGAGCCTCCGCCATTCGCCTGACAAACCGTTCAGTCGCCAGCCGGTAGCGAATCAGATCGGCGATGGAAATCAGCCTGAGGCCGTGGTCGCGGGCGTAGCGCACCAGCTCCGGCAACCGTGCCATGGAGCCATCGGCATTTTGGATCTCGCAGATCACCCCGGCGGGGAGCAGGCCCGCCAGCCGCGCCAGGTCGACCGCGGCTTCGGTGTGGCCCGCCCGCTTGAGCACGCCCCCGGCCCGAGCGCGCAGGGGGAAGACATGGCCGGGCCGCCGCAGGTCGGCCGGGCGGCTCTGCGGATGGATCGCCACCTGAATGGTGCGGGCCCGATCCTCCGCGGAGATTCCCGTGCCCACCCCGTGTTCCGGGCCCGCATCCACACTCACCGTGAAGGCTGTCTGGTTGCAATCGGTGTTGTGATCCACCATCAAGGGCAGATCGAGCGCATCCAATCGCTCACCCTCCATCGCCAGACAGATCAGCCCGCGGGCATAGGTGGCCATGAAATTGATCTGTTGCGGCGTGGCGAATTGGGCCGCACAGATCAAATCACCTTCATTTTCCCGATTTTCATCATCCACCACCACAATCGCCTCGCCATTGCGGATCGCCGCCAGGGCGTCGGCAATGCAATCAAAACGCAGGGTTGGCTCGCTGTCGCTGATTTGGCGCTCCGGAGTGAGAGTCAAGGAATCCGTGCTTGCAACAACCTATGCAGCTTTATAGAACCTGATGGAACCCCAGCGGGAGCCAGTGGACTTCCGGATCCGCGGCGCCCGTCCCTAAGATCTGTTGTTTTGCGAGCCAAGGGATGACAGCAGGGCGGGTCGCGGTGATCGGAGCAAGCGGTTACGGCGGACTGCAAACGCTGCGTCTGCTCAAGGAGCATCCCCAATTCGAGGTGACCTTTCTGGGCGGGGAGCGCAGCAGCGGCAAACGCTGGAGCGATCTGGTGCCCTTCCTGCCCTTGAGCGGGGATCCAGTGGTGCAGGAGTGTGATCCGGAGGCGATCGCCGCCGCTGCCGACCTTGCCGTGTTGAGCCTGCCCAACGGTCTGGCGTCCCAGCTGGTGCCCCCTCTGCTGGCCAAGGGGGTGAAGGTGGTGGATCTCTCCGCCGACTACCGCTATCGATCCTTGAGCCATTGGCAGGAGGTGTACAGCAGCGAGGCCCGCCAACACCCCCGCCAGGACGGTGAACTCTGCGCCGAGGCGGCGTATGGCTTGGTGGAATGGGAGGCGCAACGCATCGCCCGGGCCCGCTTGGTGGCGGCTCCAGGCTGCTTCCCCACGGCGAGCCTGCTGGCGTTGATGCCCTTCTTGAGCCAGGGCTTGATCGAGTTCAACGGCATCGTGATCGACGCGAAAACCGGCACCTCAGGCGGCGGTCGGGCTGCGAAGGAGCACCTGTTGCTCGCCGAGGCCGGCGAAGCCGTCGCCCCCTATGGCGTCATCGGCCACCGCCACACCAGCGAAATTGAGCAGCAGTGCAGCCAGGCCAGCGGCCAGCCCCTGATGGTGCAGTTCACCCCCCATCTGATTCCCATGGTGCGAGGGCTGTTGGCCACGGTTTACGCCCGCCTTCGGGATCCCGGCCTCACCGCCGATGATTGCTCCACCCTGGTGCGGGCGGCCTATCGGCAGAGTCCCTGCGTGGAGGTGCTGCCGGTGGGCACCTATCCCGCCACGAAATGGGTGAGGGGCACCAACCGTTGCCTGCTTTCGGTGCAGGTTGATCGGAGAACGGGCCAACTGATCGTGATGAGCGCGATCGACAACCTGATCAAGGGCCAGGCCGGCCAAGGGGTGCAATGCCTGAACCTGATGGCCGGCCTGCCGCAAGAGATGGGCTTGCCCCTGGCTCCCTTTTATCCCTGAACCTCCCCCCCATTCTTTGCTTGCCCCGCCTGGAGCCGCTGGGCGGCCAAGGCCACCGCCAAGGGAAGAATGCGATGCTCCTGGGCATGGATGCGCCGGGCGAGGCTGGCAGCGTCATCCTGTGGCGCCACGGGCACAGCCGCTTGCACGAGGATCGGTCCGCTGTCCACCTCGGGGCGCACCAGATGCACGGTGCAGCCGCTGATGCGCACGCCTGAGGCCAGGGCCTGACCAACCGCATCCAACCCCTTGAAGCTGGGCAGGAGGGAGGGATGGATGTTGAGCAGACGGTCGGGGAAGGCCTCAATCAAGCGGGAGGTGACGATGCGCATCCAACCGGCCATCACCACCAGATCCACCGCAGCCGCTTGGAACTCCCGGATCAGGGCCGCATCGAGCTCCTCCCGGTTTGCAAAGGCGCGATGGTCCAGCAGGCAGCAGGGGATTCCCAGGCGCTCGGCGCGGCGTCGGGCGCCACACTCCCCCTGGTTGACCACCAACAATTCAATCGTGGCCTGCAGGGCTCCGTTGCGGGTGGCCTGCACCAAGGCCTCAAAATTGCTTCCCTCGCCAGAGGCCATCACCCCCAAGCGCAGGGGAGTGGCATGGAGCGGCCAGGGTTGTGGCATTGGCCACTGGAGACTCTGCTCCAGATCGCTAGGGTTTGGCTGATCCATGGGCATGGGAGCGCATCTTGCCTCTGTCAGCTTCCCTCAGCCCCGTGATGGTCGTAAGCCCCCTCCGCCCCTCGCCGATTCGCACCCGCCTCCTTTCTGTCTGAACGACCCCCGTCCCCCATGTCCCATCTCACCATCCTGCCGACGGTCTTGCGCGATGTTGACCTCCTGATCGCCACCCTCGAGTCGCTCCAGCTCAGTCCCCAGCGGCAGGGCAGGGTGAAGGGGTTTGCCGGTGAAAGGCAGCCGGTCGACGTGCAGATCCGCCTGGCCGATGACGTCTGCCTGGGATGGCGCCATCAGGAGGACGGCAGCTTGGCCCTGGTGGGAGATCTGCAGCGCCTGAGCCGCTCCACCGCTCTGCCGCAGCTGCTCAACACGATCACGCGCACCTATGCGGCCCACCTCGCCTTGCGCGAGGCCTCCTTGCACTTGGACGGGGCGGTGTTGGATGTCGTTGGCTGAGGCCCGCTTGACGCCTCTGCTCCGCCTTGATCTGCGCTCCCCCGAGCAGCACCTCATCCACGTCGAGCTGTGCTTCGAGCCGCGCCAGCCCCGGCTGGAACTGCGCTTGCCCGCCTGGACGCCTGGCTCCTACCTGATCCGGGACTACGTGCGCACCCTGGAGGGGCTCCAGGTGTGGCAGGGCGAGCGGCTGTTGCCCACCCGGCGGCTCACGCCAGCCAGCTGGCTGCTCCAGCTGGATCAGCTGCAACCGCTCCAGGTGCGCTACCGGATCATGGCCACGGAGCTCTCCGTGCGCACCTGCCACCTCAACAGCGAGCATGGTTTTCTTGCCCTGGCCGGAGTGGCGCTGGAGATCGAGGGCGAGCGCTGGCAGCCCCACGATCTGGAGGTGTTGCTGCCTGAGGGATGGGGCGCCTTTCTAAGCCTCCCGTCCGTGGGCCCCAACCGCTGGAGGGCCGACAGCTTCGACGCTTTGATCGATAGCCCCTTGGAGGCTGGCCCCCATCGGGAGCATCCCTTCCAGGTGGCGCACGTGCCCCATCGCTGGGTGAGCTGGGGCGGCGACCCCGCGGCGGCCGATCCGGCCTGGTTGGCCGATGTGGAGCGGGTGTGCCTGGCCTGCTGCCGCTTGATGGGAGAGGAGCGGCCACCAGGGGATCCCTATCTGTTTGTGCTGCACCTTCTCCAGGAGGGCTACGGGGGGTTGGAGCACAACCATGGGGCGGTGTTGCAGTTCAGCCGGCTGCAGCTGGCCACGGCGAAGGGGCGGCGCAAACTCCTGGCGCTGGTGGCCCATGAATACCTCCACCAATGGAATGTGCGGCGCCTCAAACCGGCCGAACTCACCCCGGTGGATTACGGCCAAGCCATTCCGGTGCCAACGCTTTGGTTTGCCGAGGGGGTGACCAGCTACTACGACCTGCTGCTGCTCGGCAGCTGTGGCCTTTGCAGCGAAGCGGACACCCTGGCGGAGCTGGGCGAGGATCTGAGCCGCTACCTGCTCTGTGCGGGCAGGGCTGTTCAGAGCTTGAGAGACAGCAGCCTGGAGGCCTGGGTGAAGCTTTACCGCCAGGACGCTTATTCCAGCGGCAGCCAGGTGAGCTATTACCTCAAGGGCGCCGTGTTGGCCCTGGTTCTCGATCTCCACCTGCGGCGCCACGGCTCGGCTTTGAGCTCGGTGTTGCGTCTGCTGTGGCAACGTTTTGGCCGCTGGCAAGCCGGCTATCGGGAAGAGGATCTGTTGGCCTGCTTTGCCGACCAGGCCGAGGATCTGTCCACTCTTCTGCCTCTCTGGCTGTCAAGTACCGAAGATCCAGATCTCAACAGTTATCTGGTCGATGTGGGCCTCAATCTTGAGGGGGAACCCTCCACCCATCCCAATCTTGGATGGCAACTGGAAGCCAGCCAGGCAGGGGGGCTGCGCTTGAAGAGCGTGGCCCGCCATGGGGCTGCAGAAGCGGCGGGGATGGACGTGGGAGATGAGCTGTTGGCCCTCAACCAACACCGCGTGCGGCGCAACGAGGACCTCGACAGCCTGTTCGCCTGCCTCTCCCCCAACCCAAGCCTTGCATCGCTCAGCGTGCTGTTCAGTCGCGATGGGCTGGTGCGCGAAACCGTGTTGACCCCCACCCCTCCGGCGATCAGCCGCTGGCAGCTTCGCCCGGATCCCCAGGCGAGCCCCGCGGCCCTGGAGCGCCGCAGGCAGTGGCTGGAGCTGGTGCCTTGAGCCTGCCCGCCCAATTCAGAGGCGTGTTGGTGGGGGTGGCGGGTGCCAGCTTGCTGACATCTGGCCTGGTGCTCTGGCTCCTTCGCGGGGCAGGCCTCAACCCTCAGAGCAACGGTCGGCCCTCCCTGATTGACCTCCTCCAAGAGGGGCGCCTGGAGCGTTCTCAGCCCGCTCCCCGCCAACCGGCTCCTTCGGCCCCGGTTCAGATCGCCTGGGTTTCGCCGCTGGAGCGGGCCTGCCAGCCAGCCGATGGCGCGTTGCGACAGCGGCTCACACGCCAGTTGGCCGCGTTGCCGCATCGCACCCTGCGCCTGAAGATTCATCCCAGTAATTACGGCGAGCGGCTCAGCGTCGACGCCTTCGGCAACCCTCTGGATCCCACCCCTCGCATGGTGGTGCTCCATGAAACCGTCTACGGGCTCAATTCCGCCATCCACACCTTCCTCACCCCCCACCCACGCGACGATGACCAGGTGAGTTATCACGTGCTCATTGGCGAGAAGGGTGAGGTGGTGCAAGCCGTGGACCCCAGCAAACGGGCATTTGGTGCTGGCAATTCGGCCTTCAGCCGCCAATGGGCGGTGACCAACCCCAAGGTGGGGGGATCAGTAAATAATTTTGCCTTGCATCTCAGCCTGGAGACCCCCATCGACGGAGAGGACCAGGACGCCAGCCACAGCGGCTACAGCGCAGCCCAATACGACGCCATGGCCGTGGTGTTGGCCGATTGGATGCAGCGTTATCCCATTGCTCTTGAGGCGATCACCACGCACCGCCACGTCGATTTGGCGGGAGAGCGGGCGGATCCACGCAGCTTCAACTGGGAGGAGCTGAGAAAACGTTTGTTGGCTTTGGGAAAGGTGTGTTGATCCGTAGACCACTCCTTGGTTGCCAGTCAAGGTCTTAACGGGCAACCAAAGAGGCAAGCGCGCTTATGGCATCAAGCAATGATGTTGGTGAAGCTGATGCCGGAAGCCAAACCATTGATTTGTATCTGGAATTCGGCGGTGGCATTGTTGCCATCGATATTGCCAAACAGGTTCAAGGTCGCGCCGCTGATCGTGTAGCGCAGTTGCTGGTTCGCCGTAAAGGTTGAGGAGACGATCAAGGAAGTGAAACTGTCGTCAATGGCGGTCAAAGTATTGGCATCAATTTCAGCCAAACCCAAGAGGTCTCCACCCACACCTGTGGCAAAGCCCGTGATGACATCTCGCAGAGCGCCAACCTGTGAATCCTTGGCCGAAACATAATTGAAAATGTCGACACCAGCATTGTCAAACAGGGTGTCGGCCCCCTCACCCCCCTCGATGAAATCATTGCCCAATCCTCCACTCAAAATATCGTTGCCATCCTCCCCAAGGAGAACGTCGTTACCACTCAGTCCCATGATCATGTCATCTCCTGCTCCACCGCTGAGCAGGTTGTTGAACAGATCTCCAGTGATGGAATCAGCAAAGTTACTGCCGATCACATTCTCGAAATTTCGCACGGTGAAGCTCAGGGGCAGGGGTGGGGTGCCAACCACGCTTGTCGTGAAGGCGCTGAGATCCGTGTTGGTGCCTGTGGCTGGAGAGCCTGAACCCGGGGAGCCGATGCCGCTGTGATCAATGGTGTCACCGAAGCCAGAGCTGCCGATGATGGTTTCCACTTTGACGAGTTTGTCGACACCAAACGCATCCTTTCGCAGCTCTCCAAAGGCGCCAAGGGTGACGGGCCCGCCGAGATCGCTGTAATCAGCCGTATCCGCTCCCGCCTCACCATCGAGAACGTCGTTACCGAATGTTCCAATCAACGTGTCGTTTCCAGCCGCTGCCAAGATCGTGTTATTGCCGGCATCACCGCTGAGTCTGTCGTTGAAGTTGCTGCCGGTGATGTTCTCAAATCCGAGCAGGGTATCGATGCCCGCCCCACCTGTGGCCTGCGGGCCTGAGATGGAGAGAGAGATGGTCACAGCCGCGCTGGCATTACCGTAAGAAACAGTGTCAATCCCGGAGCCACCATTGAGCAGATTATTTCCAGAATTGCCACTCAGAGTATCGTTGAAATTGCTGCCAATCAGATTTTCAAAATTCAACAAGGTGTCGATGCCAGCCCCACCCGTCACTTGAGCCACGCCAACGATGGAGAGGGAGACGCTCACACCGGCCGTGGCATGACCGTAGGTGACCGTGTCATTGCCCAAGCCACCATCCAACACGTTGTTGCCAGAACTACCGCCGAGCGTATCGTCGAAATTACTTCCCCGAAGATTCTCAATGCTGATCAGCCGATCAAACCCTGATCCTCCTGTATTTTGAAAGCCAGTGATTGAGAGCTTTACATTAACAGCAGAGGTTGCATTGACGTAAGAAGCTGTATCATTACCTCCAAAACCATTGATCACATCAAAGGCATCATTCGTGCTCAACAGAATATTGTCAAGACCGGCCAAAGGGTTGCCATAGTTAATGAAAGCCATGTAGTCCCTGGTGATGGTTTTGTAAAAATTTTGATCCATCGTGGTGGATCCATTGAAGTCTTCCTTGGATATCAGGTTTCTCCAGCAGGGCTGTGCCACTGAAGAAGGAGTCCTTAAAATATAAAAATTAACAAATCATGAACACACCAAGAAACGGCAAAAAATGCCCATAAAGGCGCCATACTCCGCTTGGAAACAACAAATAAAATTTGCCAGCTAGATTAGTGGACTCGTGAGATTTTTCCGCTTGCTGTAGATGATTTCATGCAAAGCTGGATCTTGCATGTAGCGCAAAATCCGCGCTGGATAATCGAGCTTGCCATTATGAAGGTAAGCCAGGGTCGCCAG
The DNA here is from genome assembly GCA_041181185.1 of Cyanobacteriota bacterium. Classification (GTDB taxonomy): domain Bacteria; phylum Cyanobacteriota; class Cyanobacteriia; order PCC-6307; family Cyanobiaceae; genus Cyanobium. The sequence continues at coordinate 186,712 of JBEGQC010000007.1, forward strand.
AGCTTTGGCATCCCTTGGTTGATCGCTGGCCATCAGCAAACGCTGCCTGGAAAAGCCGAGACTTTTGGACAGCCGTGCAAACTTTCCTACTAACAGTTCAACGTTGTGGTCGGGATCGAGCAACTGCAGCCTCGCCTCTTGAATCTGCTCATGGCTGGCGTTCTCGGGTAGCAGACCCTGCTTCACCATCTCCCCCACACTGAGTTGGGCGGGCCCTTGCGTGTCAAACAGACCGCTGCGCACCGCCAGGGGGCTGTCCTCCCCAGGCTTGGCATGTTGCATCTCATCAAACAACACGGCAGCCACAAGCATGGGGTTGATGCGATGGCGGGAGCTGTGCCGCAAGATGAGAGGACGAAGCTCCTCCAGCCGAGAGAGGGTGTGGTTGCGCAGGGGTTGGAGCTGGTCGAGCCCCTCGGTGAAGAGCTGGGCAATCGCCGGTTGGGGACCGTGCACGCCGAAGCGGCGATTCAATTCGCGCAGCTCCTCCGGGGTGAAGTCCACGGGATCCGGTCGCTGTCCCTCCATCGGGGATGTGTGGCCCGCCCGGGAGGGTTCGAAGCTCTCAATCCAAGGGGCTGATGCAGGGGGCTTGGCTGACGGATCCATGCGGTGGGCCATCAGCGAGCCGAATGCCACCACAACAGCAAGCGCTGGCACGGCCATGTGCAGCTTCAGACGTCGCTGGAGGGGGGGGCGGGTCAACGGGTGGGGTCGGAAGGGACCCATGGCTGGGTCTCTGCGAACAATTGTGAAACCATTATTTGGCTTTCCGGGCAACTGTCCAGGGCCGGGCCGTTCGGTCCTCCGGCTGGCCTAAGACTGGACAGCCCCAAGGGACGGTTCAGTACGGTGCAGAGGCATGCGCGGTAATCCAGCGGCCATGTCCACGCTTTCGCCGTCGACCGCTCTTCCGCCGCTTCGGTCTTCCGAACCCCAGAGCCTCTGGCAGCGCTTTCAGGCCCTGTTGTGGCACAACAGCGAGCTGGGGATCTGGCTGGATCCCAGCCGCATGAATCTGACGGAGGAGAATCTCCAAGCCCTCGAGCCCCGTTTTGCCGAGGCCTTTCGGGCCATGGCGGCCTTGGAAGCTGGCGCCATCGCCAACCAGGACGAGGGCAGGGAGGTGGGTCACTACTGGCTGCGTGATCCGGATCGGGCGCCAACGCCGGAAGCGCGCCAGCTGATTCGGCGCGAAACCGAGCGACTGGAAACCTTTGGTCGCCAGGTGCTCGATGGCGCGCTGCTGAGCCCAACGGGATCCCCCTTCACCGATGTGCTCTGGATCGGCATCGGTGGATCGGGTCTCGGGCCCTTGCTGATGGTGGAAGCCCTGCAGCAGCAAGGCCAGGGGATGGCGTTTCACTTCTTCGACAACGTCGATCCCCAGGGCATGAGTGCCACCCTGGCCTCTCTGGGATCACGCTTGCTCTCCACCTTGGTGATCGTGGTGAGCAAATCCGGCGGCACCCCTGAACCGCGGCTGGGGATGCAACAGGCTCGCGCCCGTCTGGAGTCCCTCGGTGGCCGTTGGCCCGCGCAGGCCGTGGCCATCACCATGGCGGGAAGCGCCTTGGATCAACAGGCCGCCGCAGAGGGGTGGCTCGCCCGCTTCGACATGCCCGATTGGGTGGGTGGCCGCACCAGCATCACCAGCGCGGTGGGATTGCTACCGGCTCTCCTGATCGGAGCCGACATGCGGGGGTTCCTGGCCGGAGCCTCAGCGATGGACCAGCTCACCCGGGTGGAGCAAGTGCGCAGCAACCCCGCAGCCCTTCTTGCCGCCTGTTGGTTTGTGGCCGGCGACGGGCAAGGCAAGCGCGACATGGTGGTGCTGCCCTACAGGGACCGTTTGCAGGTGTTCAGCCGCTACCTGCAGCAGCTGGTGATGGAGTCCCTGGGCAAGCGGCTCGATCGGGCTGGGGAAGTGGTGCATCAGGGCCTGGCGGTCTATGGCAACAAAGGCTCCACCGATCAGCACGCCTATGTGCAGCAATTGCGCGATGGTCTCGATAATTTCTTTGTGGTGTTCATCGAAGCCCTCGATGAACCTGCCGACATTGGCCCGGTGGCCGATGAACACCCCGCCGATTTCCTGGCAGGCTTCTTGCAGGGCACCCGCGCCGCCCTCTGTGAGGGCGGACGCCAATCCCTGACTCTCACCCTGGAGCGTTTTGACGCCAGTGCCCTGGGAGCCCTGATCGCTTTGTTTGAGAGAGCCGTGGGTCTCTACGGCGAACTGATCAACGTGAACGCTTACCACCAGCCCGGTGTGGAGGCCGGCAAGAAAGCCGCCGCCGCCATCCTCTCCCTCCAAGGCCAACTGGAAGCTCTGCTGGCCGATGGCCAACCCCACAGCTTGGAGAGCCTCGCTGAAGCCCTGGGCTTGCAGAGTCCTGAGCCGCTCTTCTGGATTCTGCGCCATCTCTGTTTCAACCAAAGTGGCTACCGCGCCACGGGCGATTGGGGCCAACCCCAATCGCTCAGCTTCCAGAAAGGTTGAGGGCTCGGCTGGCCCCCCGGGCCTTCAGGGCACCAGGTTGACCAGCTTGCCGGGCACCACAATCACCCGACGGGGAGGTTGGCCTTCCAGCCATTTGGCGGCCACGTCGCTTTCCAGGGCCAGCCGCTCCAGGGTGGAGGCATCCGCATCGGCAGGCACCTCCAAATTGCCACGCACCTTGCCCTTCACCTGAATCACCAGGGGGATCGTGTCGCGCGCCAGGGCAGAGGCCTCCACCTGTGGCCATGGCTGGTGGTGCACGCTGGAGGCTGGAGCCGAGGGGTCCACCAGGCGATGCCACAGCTCCTCCGCCAGGTGGGGGGCAAAGGGTGCGAGAAGCAACACCAGGTTGTGAACGGCCTCCCGGGCCACCGCTGGACGCACATTCGCCAGGTGGGTGCCCATGGCATTGGCCAGTTTCATCAGCTCAGACACCGCGGTGTTGAGCTGCAGCTCTCCCGCCAGATCGCTGCTCACCTCTTGTATGGCGGTGTGCACGGCGCGCCGCAGCTCTTTTTCGGCAGGTTGCAGATCGGCGCGCTCCACCCCTGCTGCGGCCTCAGGCTCCTCCCCCTTGCTGGCGGGGTTGAGGACAATGCCCTGCTCCTTGGCTGTCTCAGCCAATCGCCAGATCCGCTGCAAAAAGCGAAACTGCCCCTCAACATCGGCATCGTCCCACTCCAGATCTTTTTCCGGGGGAGCCTTGAAGAGAATAAACATGCGGGCGGTGTCTGCGCCATAGCGATCGATCACGGAGGTGGGATCAACGCCGTTATATTTAGACTTCGACATTTTGTCGTAGCTCACCGTCAATGGCTCGCCGCTGATCGGATCCCGCGGATCATTGACATCGGCAACATCCGCTGGTGCGACATATTTGCCATTCACCGGATTGCGATAGGTCAAACCCTGCACCATCCCCTGGGTGAGAAGGCGGGCAAAGGGTTCGTTGAAACTGAGCAGGCCCCGATCGCGGAGCACCTTCGTGAAAAATCTTGAGTAAAGAAGGTGCAGAATCGCATGTTCAATTCCGCCCACGTATTGATCCACAGGCAACCATTGATCAACCGCTTCCCGGCCAAAGGGAAGTTGGTCATTTAACGGGTCTGCATAGCGCAAGTAATACCAGCTTGAGCACATGAAGGTATCCATCGTGTCCGTTTCCCGCTGGGCCGGCCCCCCGCAGCTCGGGCAGGCCACCGTTCGCCATGCCTCCAGCTGCGCCAGTGGCGATCCCCCTCGCCCCTGCAGGGCGATGCCCGTGGGCAGCAGCACGGGCAGCTGGTCGGCGGGCACGGGCACATCGCCGCAATCGGGGCAGTGCACCATCGGAATCGGGCAGCCCCAGTAGCGCTGGCGGGAGATCAACCAATCCCGCAGCCGGTATTGCACCCGGGCACGGCCCCAGCCCGCCGCTTCGGCTTCGGCCAGGATCCGCTGCTTGCCCTCCTCGGAGGTCAGCCCATCGAAGGGGCCGGAGTGGATCAACACGCCAGGTTCCGTCCAGGCGGCGCCAGTGAAGGCCGCCGGATCGGCCCCCTCCGGAACGATCACCTGGCGAATCGCCAGCCCGTGTTGACGGGCGAACAGAAAATCGCGCTGATCATGGGCTGGCACGCCCATCACGGCGCCACTGCCGTACTCGGCGAGCACGTAATCGGCAATCCAAAGGGGGATCAGCTCCCCGCTGGCGGGATGGCGCACCCAGGCGCCCAGCGCCACCCCCCGTTTGGGGCGCTCCTCATCGGTGCGCTGCTGCTCGCTCTCGGCCGCCACCAACTCACACAGGGCCTCCACCGCCAGCCGCTGCTCCGCCGAGGTGAGAGAGGGCACAAGGGGATGCTCCGGCGCCAACACCAGATAGGTGACGCCAAAGAGCGTGTCTGGCCGGGTGGTGAACACGCTGATGCTTTCCCCGGTGGGGCTGCCATCGGCCTCCACCACCGGGAAGGTCAACTCGGCGCCCGTGGAGCGACCAATCCAGTTGGCCTGCATCGTGCGCACCCGCTCCGGCCAGTGCTCGAGCTGGTCGAGATCCTCAAGCAGCTGATCGGCGTAGGCCGTGATCTGCAGGAACCACTGGCGCAGTTTGCGCTTCTCCACCAGGGCACCGGAACGCCAGGAGCGCCCCTCCCCATCCACCTGTTCGTTGGCCAGCACGGTCTGATCCAGGGGATCCCAGTTGACGGTGGCCTCCTTGCGGTAGGCCAATCCCGCCTGCCAAAACTGCAGAAACAGCCATTGGGTCCAGCGGTAGTAGTCCGGCTGGCAGGTGGTCACCTCGCGAGACCAGTCGATCGAGAGCCCCAGGCGTTGCAATTGGGCGCGCATCTGGGCAATGTTGCGCTCGGTCCACTCAGCGGGATCCACGCCCCGCTCGATGGCCGCGTTTTCTGCCGGCAATCCAAACGCATCCCACCCCATGGGGTGGAGCACCCGGCGGCCCCGCATGCGCTGTTGGCGGGCAACCACATCGGTGATCACATAGTTGCGCACATGGCCCATGTGCAAGCTCCCCGAGGGATAGGGAAACATCGACAGGGCGTAGTAGGGCTCGGCCGGACCGCTTTGCTCGGTGCGATCGGCGCGCTGCTCCCGCCAGTGTGCCTGCCACTGGGCCTCGATCTCCTGGGGCCTGTAGCGGGAGGGCTCGGTCACGGGTGGGAAGGGCAGCAAGGGGTTTCGGGCCCGGGGCCCGACTCCCCGATGGTGCCACACGCGCTCCGGCCGGAGCGGCGGTTCAGAGCAGGGCGCGCAGCAGCGTGATCGCCTGCCGGTTCACCATCACCAACGGTTGGTTGGCACTCTGGCGCACGGCGAGAAATTGCGGGTCCTGCCACTTGATCACCCCTTCCACCTCCTGCCCGCCGATCAGGCTGAGGCTCACCACCGAGCGGGTGCGAATCAATTCCTGGATGTGACGCACACTTGGCAGGGATGTATCGAGCTTTGGGCCGCGGGTCTCAAAGAAGCTCTGCATAGGATCAAGGGAGTGTGTGCCGGGCTGCCGTGAACATGGAATTCAGCAAGTATCAAGGTCTGGGAAACGATTTTCTGCTCTTTGATCTGCGTCGCTGGTCTTTCCCAGGATCGGCCCTGACGGCTCACCCGGATCTGGTGCGGCGGTTGTGCGATCGGCGCTTTGGTGTGGGCGCAGATGGAGTGATTCTGGCCCTGCCTGCCGCCTCTGGAGCCGAGCTGCAGATGCGCATCTTCAATGCCGATGGTTCAGAAGCTGAGATGTGCGGCAATGGCATCCGTTGCTTGGCCCGCTTTCTGGCGGATCGGGATGGCGATGGGCCCGGTCGCCGCTGGGAGGTGGAAACAGCGGCGGGCTTGATCGTGCCGGAGTTGGAAGCGGATGGGCAGGTGCGGGTCGACATGGGCCCGCCCTTCCTGGAGCCCGACAGCGTGCCCACCCAGCTGCCCACCGGCCCGGCGGGCCTGCCCCAGGGCGAGCTGGAGCTGCTCGGCCGCACCTGGGCCGTGGCGGCCGCCGGCATGGGCAATCCCCATGTGGTGGTGCCCGTTAGCGATGTGGCCTCCCTCGATCTGGAGCAGATCGGTGCCGCCCTGGAGGTGCATCCGGCCTTCCCGGCCCGCACGAATGTGCACCTGGTGCAGGTGCTCAACCCCGCTCACCTCCTGATGCGGGTGTGGGAGAGGGGAGCCGGTCCAACCCTGGCTTGCGGCACCGGCGCCTGCGCCACGCTGGTGGCCTGCCATCTCTTGGGCCTTTGCGACCGCCTGGCCCGCCTGGACCTGCCGGGTGGGCCCCTCCAGATCGAATGGGACGCTGGCACGGGCCATGTGCTGATGCGGGGCCCCGCCGAACCGGTGTTCGACGGGGTGTTGGCCCCGCCCTATGCCGGTGAGGTGGACGCCTGGTTTGGCGCCGCTGCCCCCGACACCGCGCCGCAGGGGGTCGGGCTGCAGGTGGTCGCGCCGCAGCAGGAGGGGGACCCCATCGATTGCGCCACCGCCTGCACCCAGGGCTGTCTCCGGCCCGAGGCCTGCCCCAGCGCCGCCGCCCGGGCGAAGGTGGCCGCCCTGTTGGAGGGTCGCTCCCTGGACGATCTGGTGCGGCTGGCCAACGATTCCCTGGAAAGTCGCCTGTTGGGCCGGCGCTCCGATGACGGGGCCGGCGGTGTCTGAGGCCACCGCCCAGCTTCCCTCCCTTTATCTGGATGCATGCGCCACCACCCCCTTGAGTGCGGACGCGCTGCAGGCCATGGAGGAGGCCTGGCGCCTGGGCTGGGGCAACCCATCCAGCCTCCACAGCTTCGGGGTGCGGGCGGCGGAGCTGCTCGAGCGAAGCCGCCTGCAACTAGCGGGCGATCTCAGGGCCGATCCCGAGGAGGTGGTGTGGTGTTCCGGCGGCAGTGAAGCCATCCAAACCGCCCTGTTGGGCAGTGCCGAAACCCTCCCGCCAGGGCGCCTCCTGATCAGCGCTGTGGAGCATCCCGCCACGGAAGCCGCTGCGGCGGTGCTCCTCAAACGGGGCTGGCAGCTGGAGCGGCTGCCGGTGGATCGCCAGGGCCTGCTGCGTTGGGAGGCCGTCGAGCCCCTGCTGGCTCCTCCCACCCGGTTGGTCTCCCTGATCTGGGGCCAGAGTGAAGTGGGCAGCCTGCAACCGGTGGCCGCGGTGGGTGCCCTCTGCCAACAGAGAGGCATCCGCTTCCACGTGGACGCGGTGCAGGTGATGGGCCATGCCCCGATCGACTGGCGCAGCTTGCCGGTGGATTTGCTGAGCGGAGCGGCCCACAAACTTCAGGGCCCTCGGGGAATTGGCGTGCTTCTGGTGCGCCATGGTGTGCCGCTGGTGCCCTTGATCGGCGGCGTGCAAGAGCGGGGTCTCCGTGGCGGCACCGAGCCTGTGGCCCTGGCCGCGGGCTTCGCCGCGGCGCTCCAGCTGTGCCGCAGGAGGCTGGACGACCATGGCGGCATCGACCCCATCGCCTCCCTGCGCAATCAGCTCTGGAGGGAGCTGGCGGCCTGGCCCGGAGTGGAGCTCCTCGGGCCCGAGCCGGAGGGGCGGCTCCACCGTCTGCCCCATCACCTGAGCCTGCTGCTGCGAACCGATCAGGGGATCCCCCTGCCCGGCCGCTCCCTGGTGCGGGCCCTGGCCCGGCGAGGGGTGGCCTGCAGCAGTGGCTCCGCCTGCAGCAGTCAACGCTCCCGGGCCGGCCACCCGGGCGCGAGTCCGGTGTTGCTGGCGATGGGCTACTCCCCGGAAGACGCCTCGGCAGGCTTGCGTTTCAGCCTCGGACCTTGGCTCCGCTGGGAGGATCTGGCCGCCCTGCCCGAAACGCTGGCCCAGGCCCGCGAAGAGGTGCAACAGAGCCTGCTTTGAGGCGTTGGAGCCGAGTCGTTAAGGTCGAAGCCCCGCAGCCGCCCGGCCCATGCTCCCCTCCGATCTGCGCCAGGCTGAAGGCCAGGCTCTGGAGGCCCTCCGTTCCGCCCTGAACTCCAGCGCCAACGGCCGCTGGACCGTGGAGCTGCGCTTTGAGGGCCTTCGCTTGATGCCCTTGGCCCTGCGCTTGGCCGCAGCTCTGCAGGAGCAGGGTGAGCCGCTGAAGGTGCTGTTTTCTGATGCGGGAGCCACAGCCTTGGCCCGCAGGGATGACGCCCAGCTTGCGCCCCTGATCAGCAGCCTCGCCGACCACCGCCGTCTCCAGGAGCAGGGCGACGCTTCAGCGGCATCACCCACCCCGAACCAGGAGGCCCTGGATCCCCTCTTGCTGCTTGTGGCGCCCAGTCCCTCCGATTACGGCTTGGTGGAAGCGATCTGCGCCGCGCAGCGCGGGCCCGTGCTGCTGGTCAACCCCACCCTGGAGGATGCGGCCGTGGGCATCGGCAGTGTGGCCAGGGCGCGTCGCAAGGGTTTCTTGGCGCAGTGGCAGGCGGCCTACGCCCTCCAGCCCTTTGCCGCCAGCGCCCTGCGGCGGGCCCATCCAGGCGATTGGGAGCTCTACCGATTGGATCCCGATGGCTTCCGGTTGGCGGGCAGTTTCCCCCAAAAACCGAGCAACGAAGAGCAGGCTGAAGCCCTCAGCGGGGAGGCCTCCGGTGGATTGCAGCAGCAGTTGCGCGCCCTGGGCGACTTGATCGACAACCTGCAGGGATGAGCGATTGGGTGTGCATGGCGGCTGGTGCCAAGCGGCGGTGCCCCCTAAACTTCGCCGACCTCACAGCGCCCATGCCAAGCCAATTTCCCAGCTCCCGATCCAAGCCTCAAGGTCGGTGGAGCCCCGTCGACCTGGCAGCAGGAGTTGCGGTGCTTCTCGCAGCTGCAGGTGTGCTTTGGAGTCCCAAACTCTCCAGCGCGGTGGCGAGGGCCACGGGCGGGGAGGTGCCGGTCACCGTCTCCGTCGATGTGCGCGGCGAGCCCGCTGTCGACAGCGCCGCCCTGATTCGCTCGATCGAATCGGAGGGCAAGGTGTCGATCGTGATCCGCAATGCGCCCCACGGAACGGTGAAGGTGGCCAAGGTGGAGCCCCTGCAGCGCAGGCTCACGATCCTCACCCCCGACGGCAAGCTCGTCTCCACCCCCGATCCCAACCAAAAAACCTTCGGCACCTTTGATGCCCGCTTCATCCTGGAGGGCCGGGGCCGCAAGGGGGGCGGCGGCGTGGTGTTTGGCAATCAAACCTTGAAGATCGGTGCCCCTGTGGAGCTGGAAGGGTCCAATTACCGCTTCAACGGCAACGTCACCAACCTTTCGATCGGCCCCTCCTGACATGCGTTCATCCCACCCTTCACGCGCCCTGGTCCTCTGCGCCGGTCTGTCGTTGCTCACGCCCTTGATCGGTGCCGGGCAAGCCATGGCCACCCCCGCCTTGGCCCCACGCCAGGGATGGTCGCGGGTGGTGCCCGTGATGCCCCTGCCGCCCCTCACGCCGGCCCTGGGAAGCCCGCAGCTGGGCAGCGAGCCCAGCTGCCCAGCCCTGCAGCAGCGGCTTGCCGCCCAGCTGGCCGGTGAAACGAGCGCCTGGAGTGTGTCCATCGCCGATGGCTCCGGGCGGCTCCTGGCCGACGTGAACGGAACGCGACCCCGGGTGCCCGCCTCCAATCAAAAGTTGGTGAGCACCGCTTTTGCCCTCGATCGGCTCGGCCCCGAGTTTCGGCTCAACACCCAGCTCTGGCGGCTGGGGGATGGCACCCTGCGCCTGACGGGCCAGGGTGATCCGGATCTGGCCCTGCCCCATTTGCAACGCTTTGCCCAGCTGGCGTTGAGCTCGGGCGGCTCGCGCGGCCCCTCCGGCTCGGTGGTGCGGTTGCAGGTGGCCGAAGTGCCGCCGCAAGCCTGGTGGCCCCAGGGCTGGAATTATGCGGATCGCTATCAGTCCTACGGCGCACCGATCACCCGTTTGGCGATCACCAGCAACGCGATCGATGATGCCGTCACCGATCCCATCTCCCGGCTGAAAGTGTTGCTCAAGCGCACCGCCAGCCAACAGGGGGGTGACATCCAGCTGCAGCTCGTCTCTGCCGAGCAATCCCTGCCCGCCGATGCGGTGTTGCTGCATGAGGAACCCTCCACCTCGATGCAGGGCCTGTTGAGCCTGGCCAACACGGAAAGCCACAATTTCACCGCTGAGGTGTTGCTGCGCTCCGGCGCGGGCACCTGGGATCTGCCCGAAGCCGTGCGTCGCGAAACCGTTTGGCTGAGCCAACAGGGCCTTCCGATGGAAGGCGTGCGGGTGGCGGATGGCAGCGGCCTCGATCGCGCCAACCGACTCACCAGCCGCTTTCTCACGGCCTTGCTGTTGCGGATGGATCAACACCCCTATGGACGCACCTACGTGAGTTCCATGGCCATCGCCGGACAGCGGGGCACCCTCCGCAACCTGTTCAAAGGCACCAGCCTGGATGGCAGGGTGCATGCGAAAACAGGCACGCTCACAGGCGTTCGCTCGATCAGCGGGCTGGTGGTCACCGAGGCGGGGCCCCGCTATTTCAGTGCCATTTCCAACGGCGCCAGCACCCCGAATGCCACCATCGGGCGCATCCTGCGCGATGCGCAGAATGTGAGCTTGTGCCCTTGAGAGGCATGTTCTGAACCTGATCTGTAGAAGGGTCAGGTCAGATTTTTGTTAGAAGGATGCGTGGGAGGCTGAGGTCTCATTTCTTTCGGGGCAGGGGCGTCCCGGCCTGCATCCAAAAGCCAGGAGAGCAACTCGATGCTTTCTTGGCCAAGATGGAGGCAGATGCAAGGGAGATTTAAAAAAGAAATGGAAAACTTCTATGATGCTGTTGTTGAGCCTGTCGGACGTTGGCTCAATCCAGATGAAGAAGAAGCATGGCCCTGGAGTTGGAGGTGGCCGACATTGATGGCGCACAGCGGCGGGTGCACATTCGTAATGGCAAGGGCGGCAAGGATCGCTACGTGCCCTTGCAGGAGCTCACTCTGCAGGTGATGCGGCGGTTT
>JBEGQC010000008.1:0-154401 GCA_041181185.1 Cyanobacteriota bacterium
CCACCTCCTGGCACATCAACAAATTCCTCAATCCGATCGTGGATGGGGCCGTGTTGCCGGTGTTGCACCTCAACGGCTACAAGATCGCCAACCCCACCCTGTTGGCCCGCATCCCCCACGACGAGCTGGTGCACTTGCTGCGCGGCAACGGCTGGGAGCCGATCTTTGTGGAGGGCAGCGATCCAATGCCAATGCACCGGGCCATGGCCGCTGCGATGGACAACGCCATTGGCCGCATCCTGGCCATCCGCAAGGAGGCCCGCTCCAGGGGCATTGCCGAGCGTCCCACCTGGCCGATGATCGTGCTGCGCTCCCCCAAGGGCTGGACGGGCCCGAAGGCGCTGGGCGACAAGAAGCTGGAAAACTTTTGGCGCGCCCACCAGGTGCCCCTGCCGGCTCCGAAGAAAGATCCGGAGCAGCTGCGCATGCTCGAAGAGTGGCTCAAAAGCTATCGGCCCTGGGAACTCTTTGATGCCAATGGCAGCCTGGTGGCCGAGCTGCGCCAGCTCTCACCCAACGGCCCGCGGCGCATGGGCTCCAACCCCCACACCAATGGCGGGATGCTGCGGCGCCCGCTCCAGCTCCCTCCCATCGACAGCTATGGGGTGCCCGTGGAGAGCCCGGGGGCGAGCGAAGCGTCCAACACCTATCCCCTGGGGCTGCTGCTGCGCGATGCGATCGGGAGCAACCCCCACTCCCTGAGAGTGTTTGGCCCCGATGAAACCGCCTCCAACAAACTGCAGGCCATCTATGAGCACACCAAAAAGGTGTGGATGGAGGAGTTTTTACCGGAGGATCTCAACGGCAGTGAGCTCTCCCGCGATGGACGGGTGGTGGAGATGCTCAGCGAGCACACGCTGGTGGGAATGATGGAGGGCTATCTGCTCACCGGGCGCTATGGCTTCTTCCACACCTACGAGGCCTTTGCCCATGTGATCGCCTCGATGTTCAACCAACACGCCAAATGGCTGGAGGCCTGTCTGCACCATGCCCCCTGGCGAGCGGCGATCGGCCCCTGGACCTGCCTGATCAGCTCCACCGTTTGGCGGCAGGATCACAATGGCTTCACCCACCAAGATCCGGGATTCATTGATCTGGCGGGCAACAAAAGTGGCGAAGTGGTGCGCGTCTATCTGCCGGCTGATGCCAACAGCCTGCTCGCCGTGGCGGAGGAGGCCTTGGTGGAAACCAATGTCTGCAACATCATCGTGTCCGACAAGCAGAGCCACCTCCAATACCTCACCTTGGATCAAGCGCGCCGGCATGTGGCGAAGGGCATCGGCCTCTGGAGCTGGGCCAGCAACGACGACGATGGGACCCAGATGGATGAGCCCGATGTGGTGATGGCCTGCGCCGGCGACATCCCCACCAAGGAAACCCTCGCCGCTGTGGAGATCCTGCGCCTGGAGATTCCCTCGCTCAAGATTCGGGTGGTGAACGTGGTGAAGCTCTTTGCCCTCACCGAGCCGAGCGAGCATCCGCATGGCATGAGCCATCGCGATTTCGACAGCCTGTTCACAAAGGATCGGCCGGTGATTTTCAACTTCCACGGCTATCCCTGGCTGATTCACCGCCTCGTGTATCGCCGCACCAATCACGACAACTTCCATGTGCGCGGCTACAAAGAGAAGGGCAACATCAACACGCCGCTGGAGCTGGCGATGAACAACCAGATCGATCGATTCAATCTGGTGATTGATGTGATCGATCGGGTGGAGCATCTCGGCTCCCGTGCCGCCCACCTCAAGGAGCGGATGAAGGAGGCGATTCTGGAAAACAAGGCCTACGCCCATGAGCACGGCATGGATGCGCCGGAGATCAGCAACTGGCGCTGGCAGGCGCCTGCGCTGGCCGAGGCATGAACCCGGGGCGCCCTGGATCGCTGGAGGCCAACCTGGCGTTGGTGCTCAACGCCGGCAGCTCCACCCTCAAGGCCCGCTTGCTCGATCCAGACGGGCTTGTGCTCTGGAGGGGGCAGACCGCCTGGCAGGCCGATCGCTCAGCTGGGGCAGCCAGCGCCGCTGAAGCGGTGCTCCAGGCGTGGCTCCTCCCCGCCATCGCCCCCTGGAGCGATGGGGTGGCCCTGGTGGGCCACCGGGTGGTGCACGGCGGCACCACCTTCACCGGGCCCACCCTGCTCACCCCGCAGGTGCACAGCCAATTGGCTGCGCTCATCCCGCTGGCCCCCCTGCACAACGGGCCCGCCCTGGCGGTGATCACCGCCCTCTCCCACTGGCGGCCGGAGCTGCCCCAGTGGGCCTGCTTTGACACGGCCTTTCACCACACCCTTCCCGCTGAAGCCTTCACCTACGCCATCCCCGCCCCCTGGCGCCAGCAGGGGCTGAGGCGCTATGGCTTCCATGGCCTCAACCATCAACATGTGAGCGAGGTGGTGGCCGCCCCACGGCTGATCAGCTGCCACCTGGGGGCGGGCTGCTCGCTCTGCGCCATCGCGGAAGGCCGCAGCATCGCCACCACCATGGGGTTTACGCCGCTGGAGGGGCTGGTGATGGCCACCCGCAGCGGCTCGGTGGATCCCGGGCTGCTGCTCCATCTCTTGCGTCAGGGCATGGAGCCGGAGCAGCTGGATCGGCAGCTCAACCAGGGCAGTGGCCTGCTCGCCCTCTCCGATGGCCTCAGCGCAAGCATGCAAACGTTGCGGGCAGCAGCGGCGGAGGGGCATCGCGAGGCGCAGCTGGCGATCGGGGTGTTTCGCCATGGCCTGCTGCAGGCCATCGGCGCCATGGCCGCCAGCCTGGGGGGCGTTGACGTGATCGCCCTCACCGGTGGCATCGGTGAACACGACGCTGCCCTGCGCCAGGAGCTGGCGGCGGCGCTCACCTGGCTGGCCCCGTTCGAGCTGGTGGTCGTGACCGCCGATGAGGAGGGCATGATTGCAAGGCAGTGCAGGCAGGCGGCGGGGCTGAAGCGTGGGCTGGCTTGAGTGGTGCTTCTGATTTGCAACAGCCCTGCAGCACCCCAAAACCAACCGTTTCCGCCTCGCTAAGACAGCCGTGGGGATGCCTCCCCGCTCCCAAGCCCCCGGTGAGGTCAAGCATGAAAAACTATGGCGTGCTCAAGGGATCGGCCGTCGCCTACAAGCGCGACGACGATCAAGATCCCCACTCCGAGCTGCTGATGAGCGTGGATGGAGAGAGCTTTCGGGTGGCGATCAATGTGCGCTCCAGCCGTGGACCCACCCAAAAGCGGTTGGTGGAATACCTGATCCTGCAGGATCTCAACCATCCGATTGTGGAGCGCGCCAGAACCTTGCCTGAGGGCTGGAATCCGATCACGGGAGCGCCCCATGAAACGGCGGCGATTGATTACATCCGCAGCAATCTGTTTCGACCGAAAGACCTCAAACCCCTGATCCACACCAAGCCAGGCCCCAACAACGACCTGTTTGAGCGGGTGGAGGATCTGTTGCAGCGGGCGATCAAGGATCAGCAGGCGATGGTGTATGCCTTTGGCGAACGCTGGGGACCGGAGGCATCCAAAAAAGACCAATATTTCCAGTTCAAACCTGGCAACGGCGTGCACCTGATCCACATGAACCAGGGCGGTGCGGGAGACGATGGCGGCCGCTATCGCGATGGGGCGTTGCTGGTGGATTTCCCGGGGTCTGGCACAACCAACGCCCTGTTTCTCAAGTTTCAAAACCAGGCGTGGCACACCGGTGGTGAGCGCGCCCTGCCCATCGCCGGAGCACCGGAAGTGCCCGAGATCCCCATCCCCGAAACCGGCCCCATCGAACCTTGGGATGTGGTGAGCGCCGATTCGCCCACCCATTTGGCGGCGATCATCTCGGCGATGGTGAACCCCCTGGGCACGGATCGCGGCAACGAATCGGTGACGCTGCTCAACACCTCCACCAAAACCTTGGATCTCAGCGGCTGGAGCCTGATGGATGAGCGGGAGCGGCGCCAAAGCCTCAGCGGCAGCGTGCGCCCCAGCGAAGCAATCACCGTGGCCTTGACCAGCGGGGGCCTGCAGCTCAACAACAGAGGCGGCACGATCACCCTGCTCGATGCACGCGATCTCAAGGTGGATGGGGTGGCCTACACCGCGGCCCAAGCCGCGGTGGAAGGCCGGCCGGTGGTGTTCGGCTGAAGCAAACCTGCCCTTGGCAGGGATCACGGCAAGACCCCTCCCTCAACGGATCGGCAACAGGCTGCGGCAAAACCAACCCTCCGGCTCGATGCGTTGCAGCAGGCGGCGCCCCACCATGGCCAGCGCCAAGGGATCCCAGGGGGCTCTGCGGGTCGGCCAAAGGTCGGGCCTGCGGTAGAGATAGGCCTCCAAACGCTCCCGTTGCGCGGCAGAGAGCGCTCCCCAGCGCAAACCAACCCGCAACCCGCGCCCCCTGGTTCGCCGCCGCGAAAGGCAGACCAGCTGCACGGGCCAGCCATCGCCTGCCAACAGGGGGTGATCCAGCCGCAGCTGCCATGGCCCCACCCCCTTCAGGCTGGCGTTGCGCCCTGCCTCCCCGCCGGGCACCAGCAGCTCACAGCCCGCCTCGCTGATGGCACACACCCGCATCGGCGTAGCCCCATCGCCCTGGTCTGCCGCCAGCCAACCCGACAGCTGGGGGGCGAGCCAGGGCAGGGAATCCTCGCGGGGCCGGTCCCAACAACTGCGGATCGCCACCAGAAGCAGCAGACCATTGAGCAGGGCCCAGGCCAAGCCCACCACAAGCAGGCTGGTGCTCCCCGGCGAAGGAGGCAGCGCCCCCCACCTGGGCGCCAGCAGCTGGCGCCCCAACTGGAGGCCTGCCGCCAGCTGCACCGCCAGTGCCACCAGCAACGGCCACAACAGCTGGCCCTGGGCCCCAACCCCTCGGGCGATGCCCCCCTCCTTGGGGGTGACGCGGAACGGGGTGGGCTCCCCCCGGAGGACGGCCCAGACGGTGGTGGCCAAGGGAACGGCCAACACCCAGCGGTAGAGCTCCGGCATGAAGGCACTGCGCGAGTGATCGCTCAGCCAGCGGATCAACAACAGCTGACTCAGATAGAAGGGGAGGGCGATCGTCAGCAAGTCGCCCGCCTCCACCCGCAAAGGTGCCAGGCTCACCAGCCCCAACAGCAAGGGAGCCAGGGCGAGGAACAGGAAGGGAAACACCAGGAGCCAGTGCAGGATGCCCTCGAGGAAGGCCAGCCGCTGCAGGGGGTTCAGGCCGGGGATGGTGAGGGGATTGGCGCTGGTGCGCAGGATCTGCAACGTGCCGCTGGCCCAGCGGCAACGCTGCACCGCCATCGCCGCCAGGGTGAGCGGCGCCAAGCCCGCACTGAGCTTTTCGGCCACGTACAGCCCCCGATAGCCCGCCGCCACCAGGCGGATGCCCGTGGCCAGATCCTCCGAGGTGGTGGCCGTTTCAAAGCCTCCCACCGCCAGCAACGCTTGATGGCGCATCACAAACGACGTGCCCGCGCAGACCACCGCACCAAGCCGCTGGCGGGTGGGTTCGATCCAGCGGTAGAAGGATTCCTCATCGGCCATCAGCCAGGGCTCGAGCCGCAGGTTGCGCATCAAGGGATCCGCGCCCATGTAGGTCTGGGGGGTTTGCACGAAGGCCACGCTCGGATCGGCGAACAACCCCACGGTGCGGCTCAAGAAGGTGGTGAGCGGCACCACATCGGCATCAAACACCGCGATCAACTCCGCCCGCACATGCCGCAGAGCGTGGTTGAGGTTGCCCGCCTTGGCATGGCGCCGCTCGCCCCGGGCCAGATAGATCACCCCCAACTCCCGGCAGAGGTGGCGCAGCTCCGGTCGCCCGCTGTCATCGAGCAACCACACCTCCAGGCGCGGATGGTCGAGGGCCAGGCAGCCCCTCAGGCAGCGGGCGATCAATTCCGGCGGTTCGCCGTAGCTGGGCACCAACACCGCCACCGAGGGCAGCCGCTCCGGGCAGGCCAAGCGCTCCTGCGCCAGCCGTGCGGCTGCCGCCTCGATCTCCTGCCGCCCATCCGATCCCCCCAGGCCGCTCAGCCAAATCTGCAGCAGCCCATGGCTGAGGATCATCAGTTCCGCGGCCAGGAGCATCACGCTCAAGCCAGCGGCCAGCGGACTGTCCAGATTGAGGGTGCTGCCCGCCCGCCAGGGGATGTAGCGGAGCGCCAACAGGCTGATCAGCAGGGCGGCGGCACAACGCCAGGGCGCAGGCAGGGGCGTGAGCACAGGTGCCAAGCCTGGATCGACACTCTGGCAGACGCCAAGGCGCAGCGAAGCCTCCACAATTGAAGAGCCCCCCGCGCCTGCCAAGGCCTGGCACCCGATGGCCCAGCCAGATCTCTCCACCAGCTGGTTGGGCCTGGCCCTGCGCAGCCCCCTGGTGGTGGGCGCCGCTGCTCCGCTCAGCGAAGATCCCGCCAACCTGGAGCGGCTGGAGGAGGCTGGCGCGGCGGCCATCGTGCTGCATTCGCTGTTTGAAGAGCAGCTGGAGCAGGAACAGCTCAACCTCCACCACCTGGGGTTGCTGGGCAGTGAGAGCACCGGCGAATCCCTGAGCTACGTGCCCGAAACCTCGCTGTTTCACGTGGGCTCCGATCTCTACCTGCGCCATCTGGAACAGGCGCGAGCGCGCCTGTCGATCCCGGTGATCGCCAGCCTCAATGGCCACCATCCAGGCAGCTGGGTGCACTTTGCCCGCCAATTGGAGGGGGCGGGCGCCAGCGCGATCGAGCTGAATATTTTTGCGCTCCCCACCGATCCCGATCGCAGCAGCGCCGCAATCGAGGCCGAGGTGGAGGAGATCGTGCGGGAGGTGCGCGCCGAGGTGGGGCTGCCACTGGCGGTGAAGTTGGCTCCGTTTTTCACCAACCTGGCCGCCATGGCGAAGCGCCTGGCCGCCGCCGGCGCCGATGGCCTCACCCTGTTCAACCGCTTCTACCAACCCGACATCGACATCGAGGAGCTGGAGCTGCGCTCCAACCTGCTCCTCTCCACCCCCCACGATCTGCGGCTGCCCCTGCGCTGGATCGCCCTGCTGCATGGGCGCCACGGCCTCGATCTGGCCGCCTCCAGCGGCGTGCACCGCGGCACCGATGTGGTGCGCATGCTGATGGCCGGGGCCTGCGCCACCCAGGTGGTGGCGGCGCTGCTGCGCCATGGGCCAGGCCGGCTGCGCAGCCTGGAGGATGAATTGAGCCGCTGGCTCAGCGAGCACGACTACGGCTCGGTGGGTGAGCTGATCGGCTGCATGAGCCAACAGCGCTGCCCCACCCCGCGCGACTACGAGCGAGTGCAATACATGCGCATGTTGCAGACCTACCAGTCAGCGGACGCCATCGACGCTGCGGGGCCCTGGTGATCGCATCGCCTCCCGCCACCGATGTGCCCTCCCTGGCGGAAGCGCTGGCGCGCCGCACCAGCCGCCCCTGGACCTTGATGGAGGTGTGCGGCGGTCAAACCCACAGCATCCTGCGCTGGGGCCTCGACCAATTGCTCCCGCCTGGTCTGCGGCTGATCCACGGGCCCGGCTGCCCGGTGTGCGTGACGCCGGCGGAGACGATCGATGCAGCCCTGCAGCTGGCGGGCACCCCGGGGGTGATCCTCTGCTCCTACGGCGACATGGCGCGGGTGCCCGGCAGCCAACAGGGGCTGGATTTGCTGGCGGTGCGGGCGTCCGGTGGGCAGGTGCGCCTGCTCACCGGGCCCGGTGAGGCGCTGGAGCTGGCGCGAAGCGCAGCGGAGCAGCAGGTGGTGTTTCTGGCGGTGGGCTTTGAAACCACCGCCCCAGCCACCGCCCTGTTGGCTCGCCAGGCGATGGCGCTGGGATTGACCAACCTCTCGCTGCTCACCGCCCATGTGCGGGTGGCGCCGGCGATGGCTTCCATCCTGGCGGATCCCGCCAACGAGGTGCAAGCGTTTCTGGCGGCGGGCCATGTGTGCAGCGTAATCGGCACGGTGGAGCTGGAGGAGCTGGTGGCGCGGTTCCAGGTGCCGGTGGTGGTGACGGGCTTTGAACCCAGCGATCTGATGGCGGGGATGCTGCGGGCGGTGGAACTTCTGGAGGCGGGACGGGCGGAGCTGGCCAATGCCTATGGCCGAATCGTGCGGGCGGAGGGCAACCCTGCGGCCCGGGCCCTGCTGGCGGAGGTGTTTGCTCCGGTGGATCAGCCCTGGCGGGGCCTGGGGGTGATTGCCGGCGGTGGTCTGGCGCTGCGCCTCCCCTACGACGCCCTCGATGCCCGGCGGCGCTTTGCCCTGCCGCCCCTGGAGGGCTCTGGAGAGCCGGCCTGCCCCAGCTGCGGGGCGGTGTGCCTCAGCGGCGCCGTGCTGCAGGGCCGGGCCACGCCGGAGCAGTGCCCCTCCTTTGGAGAGGCGTGCACCCCGGAGCATCCGCTGGGGGCGCCGATGGTGTCGAGCGAAGGGGCGTGTGCGGCTTGGTATCGCTACCGCCGATGAGCGAGCCGCTGGAGCGCATCCGCCTGGGCCATGGCGGTGGGGGCACGCTGATGCAGGAGCTGATCGATCAGGAGCTGCGCCAGCTCTACCGCGATCCGGCCCAACCCCTGCACGATGCGGCCACCATCGCGCGGCCCGCGGGTGCGTTGGCCTTCACCACCGACAGCTACGTGGTGCATCCGCTGGACTTCCCCGGTGGCGACATCGGAGCGCTGGCGATCACCGGCACCGCCAACGATCTGGCCATGGCCGGCGCCCGCCCCAGCCAGATCAGCGTGGCCCTGATCCTGGAGGAGGGCCTGGAGCTGAGTTGTCTGAGGCGCATCGTCGCCTCGATGGGGCGGGCGGCGGCGGCCTGTGGCGTGGCGATCGTGACGGGCGACACCAAGGTGGTGGAGCGGGGCAAGGCGGATCGGCTGTTCATCACCACCAGCGGCATCGGTGTGATCGAGAGCGCCACGCCGATTGGTCCGGGGGCGATCCAGGTGGGTGATCAGCTGTTGGTGAGCGGGGATCTGGGCCGCCACGGCTTGGCGATCCTGGCGGCCCGCCACGGGCTGGATCTGGAGCCGCCAATCCACAGCGATTGCGCCCCCCTCTGGCCCCAGGTGGAGGAGCTGCTGCAGGCGGGCGTGCGGCTGCACTGCCTGCGCGACCTCACCCGCGGCGGGCTGGCCAGCGCCCTCCAGGAACTGGCGAACGCCGCCCGAGCTGAATTTCATCTAAAGGAGGAACGGTTGCCCGTGCTGCCCGCCGTGGCCAACGCCTGTGGAATCTTGGGATTTGAGCCATTGCACTTGGCCAATGAGGGGCGCTTTCTAGCGGTGGTGCCCGCCGAGCAGCGCGCCGTTGCGGAAACGTTATTGGGCCGCACCGGGGGCGGCTGGATCGGTGACGTGCGTGCCGGGGCCACCCGGGTGGTGTTGCGCACCCGCTTTGGCAGTGAGCGGTTGCTGCTGCCACCCACGGGAGAGTTGCTGCCGCGGATTTGTTGAGGGGTGTTGGACCGGTGACGTGACCCCTCAGCACCTCGCGAGCACTCAGAAGCTCTCATCGTGAAGGCCTCCAACGCGTATGAGAGGCGCGGATGAAAGACGCGGATGAACCTGTCACTCTTAAAGCTGCCAGAGAGGACGTTGGCCACTCACCTCCAGGTAGCGATCGTCCACCGATTCCACCCGAAACCCGGACAAACCCGCTGCCACGAGCTGGGCTTCCACCTCCTGGGGCGAGAAGGCCGCCGCAAGCGAGTTGGCGAAGTCGCGGCGGAGCAGGGCCGGGGCTGCGGAGGCATGGCGCTCCACCAGCTCCTGTAGCGCCTGCGGGTGGGGGGGGCGCCGCAGATCGCGCACCACCACCAGGGCAGCGGGGGCAGCGAGCTGATGCACGGTCTGCCACAACACCGCCGGATTGTGCAGGTGATGCAGGAGGCTGTTGCTGACGATCACCGCATAGGGCGGCCTGAAGCCGGCTGGCAGGGCCTCCAGAGCAGCCAGGTCGTGGGGGGGAAGGGGCAGGCGGGCCAACTGAAAGTGCAGGTGGGGCCACTGCTCGATCTCTCGCTGGCGGTGCTGCTCCGCCAAGGCGAGCATGGCCTTGGCCCCATCAAGGCCCAACACCCGCGCCTGGGGAAGGGCAGCCGCCAGGCGGAAGCTGATGTTGCCCGGCCCGCAGCCCAGATCGAGGATCCGCAGGGCGTCGCTGGGGTTGGTGGCGCTGCCGGGGGCTGCGACGCCAGGGGCGCAGGCCATCAGCTCCAGGATTCGGGCGGTGAAGGCCTGGTCGGAGCCGCTGAAATCAGCCTCGGCGTAGGCCCGGGCCTGCAGGGGCTCGTCCATCAGTTCCGGCTCGCAGATCCGCTCCATCGCGTCCTGGTGTGGGTGGGGGGATCGTGGCAGAGGCGGGCGGATGCACCCTGCATCTAGTGCCCCAATCTGCCTAGGGGCCCTATTGATGGCGTGCAGGCCCATACCTTCGTTAAGGTGCCATCCAACGTCAGGCTCCCCCGCATCCGTGACCCTCTCCGCGATCCCTGCAACGGCCAGCTCGACCCGCACTGCGGATGGGCCCTTGACGGCTGGAGGTGAACCGCTGGCGGTGGCAGACCACACCCACGACTTTCCCGCCACGGCCCCAGCGGCCAATCCGGTCTTTTACCGCACCTACAGCCGCAAGGGGCTGGGAGGCAGGGAGAGCTGGCGCCAGGTGGTGGAGCGCAACCTTGAGGGGCTCCGCCAACTGGGAGACCTCAATGAGGCGGAAGTGGATCTGCTGCGGCGCATGCAGCTGGAGCAGAAGGCGCTGCCCTCCGGCCGTTGGCTGTGGATTGGCGGCACCGACTGGATCGCCCGGCCGGAAAACTTCAGCGGTGCCTACAACTGCACCTCCACCAACTTGGTGGATTGGGAAGCGTTCGCCTTGATGATGGATCTGGCGATGATGGGCTGCGGCACCGGCGCCATCATCGAGCCGCATCTGATCGATCGCCTGCCGCTGGTGCGCAACCAGCTGGTGATTGATGGAGTCACCGATATTGGGGCCACACCGCCAGAGCAGCGGCAGGAACGCACCACCCACAGCATCGAGGGCCAACGGGTGGCCATCCGGGTGGGCGACACCCGCCAGGGTTGGGTGGAGAGCTATCGGCTCCTGCTGCAATTGAGCAGCGATGAGCGTTTTGAGGCCGGTGCACCGATCCACATCGCTGTGGATCTCTCCGATGTGCGGCCGGTGGGCGAGCGGCTGAAGGGCTTTGGCGGCATGGCCAACCCGGTGAAGCTCAAGGATCTCTACGGCCGGGTGGCCCAGATCCTCAATCGCGCCCAAGGGCGTCAGCTCACCTCCGTGGAGTGCTGCTTGCTGATCGATGAGGCGGCCGTCACGATCGTGGCCGGCAACATCCGCCGCAGCGCGGGCATGCGCCAGTTCTCGGCAGACGACACGGCCGCCTCGCAAGCCAAAGACAACCTCTGGCAACAAGACAGCGAGGGCAATTGGCGCATCGACCCCGAGCGCGATGCCCTGCGCATGGCCAATCACACCCGCGTGTTCCACAGCCGCCCCAGCCGCCAAACCGTGCTCGAGGCCGTCACCAAGCAGTTCCACTCCGGCGAGGGGGCCATTCAATTTGCGCCGGAGGCCATCGCCCGCTCCAACGCCGATCTGCTCCCCACTGCCGAGCTGCGGGAGGAGTTTGTGGGGATCTACTGCGATCAAGGCCGGGAGGAGGCGGGCCGTTGGCTGCTGCTCCATCACCCTGAGATCACTGAGCCTGAACTGGAGCACCGGCTCGGCCGTTACGGCCTCAATCCCTGCGGGGAAATCCTCGGCGCTGATTTCCACTGCAATCTGGCGGAGATTCACCTCAATCGCATCGATCCCAACGACCTTCAGGGCCAGGAGGAGGCCTTCCGGGCGGGAGGCATCGCGGTGGCCTGTTTGCTCAACCACCGTTTTGAGGTGGAGCGCTACCGCCAAAGCCGCGCCTGGGATCCGATCGTGGGGGTGAGCTTCACGGGGCTGTTTGATTTCTTTGTGCAGGCCTTCGGCACCCCCTGGCTGCAGTGGTGGGAAGCTGGCCGGCCTGACAGCGAAGACGGCCGGGCCTTCCGGGCGGAGGAAGCCCGCTACTTGAGCCGTTGGCGCGCAATTGTCGATGAAGCGGTGTGGGACTACTGCGATCGCCATGGCCTGCGCCGCCCCAACCGCTGCACCACCGTGCAACCGGCCGGCACCAAGAGCCTGCTCACCGGCGCTTCACCTGGCTGGCATCCGCCCAAGGCGCAGCGCTTCATTCGCCGCATCACCTTCCGCAAAAACGATCCAGTCGCCCTGGCCTGCATGGACTACGGCTACACGATCGTGCCCTCCCAGAGCGACAAGGATGAGCAGGGCCGTTTGCTGGATGATCCTTTCGACCCCCGCTGCACCGAGTGGCTGGTGGAGATCCCCACGGAGGTGAGCTGGGCCAACCTGCCGGGCGCCGATCGGGTGGAGATCAACAACTTCTCAGCCCTGGCCCAATTCGACTTCTACATGCAGGTGCAGAAGCACTACACCGCTCACAACACCTCAGCCACGGTGGAGTTTCGCGAGCATGAGGTGGAGGCCCTGGCCGCAGCGATCCACCGGGCGATTGAAAACGGTGAGGGCTACATCTCCGCGGCGCTGTTGGCCCGTTTTGATGCCAACGCCACCTTTCCGCGCCTGCCGTTTGAGCCCATCGATCGGGCCACCTACCTGCAGCTCCAGGCGGAGGTGCAAGCCCGCCGCCGCAGCGAGGACTTCTTCGAGGCGCTGCAGCGCTACGACAATGGCGAGCTGCTGGAAGCCGGCCCGGCCGGCTGCGACTCCGACAAGTGCCTCCTACCGCAGAGCAAGCCCTAGGCGGCCTCCCTCACCAGGCACGGGACTGGATCCATGCTGCGCGCATCCCCATAGGAAATCGGAACAAAATCTGTTGTTTTCTGTAGCAGCTGTTACGTGTTATCCAAATCACTGGCAAGAAAAGTAGCAAGCGCCACTATCTCTAGGTAGGTCTTTTCTCCCCTGCCGTGCGCCATCTTTTCTTGCCCCTGGGCCTTGCCCTCGCCGGATCCCTCCTATCCCCCCTCACCGCTACAGCCATTCCAATCCGGGCCGTCAATGGAGTGGCTCAAACGGTTCCCTCCAGCACTGCTGGTCCCAAGCATCCCGGCGTGATCTCCCTGGCCGAGTCTTCAGAAGGCCAGGTCTCCGCCCTCAAGCCCTCCGGCCGTCCGGTACCCGCTCAGGGATCGCGCTCCGTGCCCCAAGGCGAAGCTCTCTAAATGGCAGGTGAGCCCCGCTGCCGAGGGGTTCACGATCATGTTTGGGGGGACCGCAGCTTCATCCCCCCTCCTGGGCGTGATAGCTGCTGCGCACCAAGGGGCCGCTGCGCACCTGTGCAAAGCCCATGTTCCGGGCTGCCGCGCCCAGCTCCTCGAAGTCCTCTGGTGTCCAGTAGCGCGCCACCGGGATGTGGGCCAGTGATGGTCTCAGGTATTGCCCGAGCGTGAGCCGTTGGCAATCCACAGCCCGCAGATCCTCCATCGCCGCGATCACCTCCTCCCGGGTTTCCCCCAACCCCAGCATCAGACCCGATTTGGTGGGGATGTGGGGCGCGATCTCCCGGGCCGCCGCCAACAAGCCGAGGGATCGCCGATAGGTGGCGCCCCGCCGCACCTCCCCCTGCAGCCGCTCCACCGTCTCCAGGTTGTGGTTGAAGCACACCGGCTCGGCAGCCAACACCGCCGCCAGTCGCTGCCGTTGGGCCGCCAGGGCCTCGGCCTCCGGCCGCTGACCCCCCCAAAAATCCGGGGTGAGCACCTCGATCGCCACCGCCGGATCCCGCCGGCGAATCGCCGCCATCGTGGCCGTGAACAGCTGGGCGCCATGGTCGCTCAAATCATCGCGAGCCACCGCCGTGAGCACCACATAGCGCAGATTCAGGAGCCGCACGGCCTCCGCAACCCGTTCCGGCTCCGCCCCATCCAGCGGCGCGGGCGCCTGCCCCTTCTCCACCTGACAGAACGCGCAACTGCGGGTGCAGATCGGACCCCCTAGCAAAAAGGTGGCCGTGCCCGCCGCGTAGCACTCCGCCCGGTTGGGGCAGCGCCCCTCCTCGCAGATCGTGTGCAATCGCTGCTGCTTCACCACCTCTTGCACGGCGCCAATCTCTGAGGCGTTGCCCACCGGGCGCCGCAACCAGTCGGGCAACCGCTCCGCCGGAGGGATGGCGCTGTAGCGGGTGGGGCGCTGGCCGCTCATGGCAGGGACCTCACAGGAGGGGGCATGACGGGATGTTCACTCCATGCGGCGGCGCCCCTCAAGGGCCCGCGCCAGGGTCACCTCGTCGGCGTATTCCAACTCACTGCCCACCGGCAGCCCGTAGGCGATGCGGCTCACCAAGGTGAAGGGCTTCAACAGCCGAGCCAGATACAAGCTCGTCGTGTCGCCCTCCACACTGGGGGTGAGAGCAAGGATCACCTCGCTGATTCCATCTCGGTCGACCCGCTCCACCAACGGTTGGATGTGCAGCATCTCCGGGCCCACGCCCTCCATCGGCGAGATCAATCCCCCCAACACGTGATAGCCCCCCTGATATTCGCGGGTGCGCTCCATTGCCAGCAGATCGCGGGAGTCGGCCACCACACAGATCTGGCCATTGCGCCGCGTCTCCGTGCGGCAAATCTCACAAATCGGCTCGGCGGAGAGGTGAAAACAGCTGCGGCATTGACCCACCTGGGTCCGTGCCGCCAGAAGCGCATCGGCAAAGGCTCGGATCTGCTCCTCCGGTTGGCGCAGCAAGTGGAGGGCCAGCCGTTGCGCTGTGCGGGGGCCGATGCCAGGCAGCCGCTCAAACTGGTCGATCAGACGAGCGAGGGGTCGGGTGAAGCCGCTCAGCGCATCAAGGCAGGTGGGTTGAATCTAGGAGGCGCTGGCTGGCTGGCGGTCTGGAGGGAGAATGGCGGGCAAGCCACGGGCGCCCCCCTCCCTGGGCGTCCTCCTCCCGCGTGCTGAGAGCCGCTGCTTCCCATGGTTTCCTTGCCCCCCATCGCTGCTTCCTTCCGGCCTTGCCCATCGGCCCCGCAGCCGAGTTCCTTGGCCAGCCGGCTCGCCAGGGCTGCCCTGGCTCTCCTGCTCGGGGTGGGGTTGATGGGGGGCCTGGGCGCCTGCAGCGCGGCCGCCGCGGGCTTGCAATCCTTCCAAAGCCCGGATGGGCGCTATGCGTTCCTCTACCCCACCGGCTGGAACCGTGCCCAAGTGAGCGGGGGACCGCAAGTGGTGTTTCACGATTTGATCAATAGTGATGAAACGCTGAGCTTGGTGATCTCGGAGGTGAACAGCACCAACGATCTGAGCAACCTCGGCAGTGCCGAGGCGGTGGGCGAAAAACTTCGCCAGGTGGTGATCGCTCCCCAAGGCAGTGGCCGCCAGGCCGAACTGGTGGAGGCCCGCGAGCGCGAACTGGCCGGCCGCACCTTCTACGACCTGGAATACACCGTGCATTTGGCCGACCGCAACCGCCACGAGCTGGCCACCGTCGTGATGGATCGGGGCCGGCTCTACACCCTGGCCGCCAGCACCAACGAAGCCCGGTGGCCCAAGGTGCGCGAGCTGTTTCAGCGGGTGATCACCTCGTTCAATCTCCTGGTTTGAGCCCGCGCTTCCCCTCTGCCGCTGCCATCACGGTGATCGGCGATGGGCTGGCGGGCACCGTGCTCGCGCTCAGCCTCGCTGCGCGTGGAGCCAGCGTGCGCTTGATCGGCGCGGGGGACGACGCCATGGCGACGGGCCTGAGCTACGGGGCCCTGCCCCGGGGGCGTCCCTCCGGGGCCTGGCGGCGCCTCGAGCGTCTCCATGGTCCCTTGGGCTGGCGGGCCAGTGGTTTGGTGTTTCACGACGGCCGGCCGGGTCTCCCCCATCGCCTGGCAGCCCTGAGCCAAAGGCTGCCGCTCCCCTTGGCCCGGGTCGACACCCCCGCTTGGGGCTCGGCTCGGCGGAGGGCTCTTGCCGCGGCAGGGGTGCGGCATCTCAGCGGGCGTGTGTGCGCTCTGGAGCCCGCTTTGCAAGGGAGCTGGCGGCTGAAGCTGGCGCCTTCCGGGGGGGCGGAGTCTGAACTCACGGCGAAAACGGTGGTGTTGGCCGCCGGCGCCGGCTGCCGCACCCTCTCGCCGGGGCTGCCCCGCCGGTTGCGCCACAGCTGGGCGGGGGTGCTGCTCTTGGCGGCTGGCGCACCGGCCAACCCCTGGCTGGATCAGGCACGGCGGGGCCGCATCGTGCAACCTCGCCATTGGCGCCGACCCGCCGTGGAGGCTGGCTCGGCAGACATCAGGGAACCGGTGTGGGTTGTGGATGCGGGCTTGGCACCTTGGGGGGAAGGGATGGTGGTGGGCCAGATCAGCTGGATCCCCCCTGCGGGCCCGGAGGGAGAGAGAAGCCCCTCCCTCAGCCCACCCGATCCGCACTGGATGGAGGAGCGCCTGCGGGAAGGGTTGGAACAGTTGGATCCCGAGCTGGCCAGCCTCGACGCTCCCTACCGGCAGGTGCCGGTGAGCTTTTGCAGCGATGGCCAGCCTCTGGTGGGCCCGGTGGCAGGCGCTCCCGGCCTCTGGAGTTTTGCGGGGTTCAGCGCTGCTTTCTCCCGGGTGCCTTCTGAGGCGGAAGCCCTGGCCGACCGTTTGCTGGCGGCGGCAGGCGACGCCGGCCAATGATGGACCCATGACAGCCCATTTGCTCAGCTCGTTCAGCCCTGATCTGGAGATCCTCCTGCGCATGGGTCTGGCGGTGCTTTGCGGCCTGGCTGTGGGGTTGAACCGCGCCCATCACGGCACATTGCCCCACCCCAATCGGGTGCGGGTGCATGTGCTCGTGGGGCTCAGTGCCTGTTTGATGGTGCTGGCCGCCGGCCCGGACATCGATGCCCGCAGCCGCGCGATCCAGGGGGTGGCAACGGGGGTGGGGTTCCTTGGGGCAGGGGAAATCCTGGTGGCGCCGCCTCGGGGCCGCAACCAGCCGCCTGAGGTTCGGGGCTTGAGCAGCGCCGCCTCGATCTGGTTCACCGCCGCCCTGGGGGTGACCGTGGCCGCCTCCAGTCCTGCTCTGGCCCTGGTGGCGCTCGCCCTGGCGCTGATCACCCTCTCGGATCGCCGCTTGAATGGCAGCAGTGCGGGAGGGCCGCGCCCCTCAGACAAACAGGCTCCTTAGCAGGGGTTGCCGGGTTAAAAGAGAAAAAAGGATCGGCGTCGTTCAGGGGCCGGTTCGGGGGTGCTGCCCGGTTCTGCGAGGCCTGGCCAATCGATCTCCAAGTAGCTCACCCCACCTTGGTCAAAGGGCCTTCCATCGAGATGGTTGATTTTCAAATCGGTGGTGCTCATGGCGGTGACCAAACCCCCTAACTCCATCGGGCCCATGTCGGTCTGAAGGTCTTTACCGGAGAGCATCAACATGGCTGGCAGCCGCACCAGCTGATCAGGGCGAATGAGCTTGCGAAACAGGGCCTGCACCGCCAGTTGTTGTCGCTCCATCCGACCGATATCCCCGGTTTCATCATGACGAAAGCGTAGGAATCCCTCGAGGTTGCGACCCTTGAGGGTTTGTACACCAGGCTGGAGATCAATGTATAACCCCTGCGTATTATCCGTGTAAAACATTCGCTTGGGCACGTTGACTTCAATGCCACCCATCAGATCAGCGATGCGTCGTATGGCACCAAGATTCACGATGAGATGATGGCGAATCGGCCGACCCATGCGGGCTGAAACCTCGCGCTTCAGCGCTTCGATTCCACCAGTGGTGTAAAGGGCATTAATTTTCATCGGCCCGTATTGTTCAGTTTCGATATAGCTATCGCGAGGGATCTGAATGATGGTTGTCTGGCCACCTTCCACCCGCAGGGCAGCAATCACATCGGTGTTCCCCCCTCCCACATCCGTCCCCAGCACCAAGACGTCATCTTGGCCAAAACTCACCCAGTCGCTGAAGGGATTGCTCCACTCCGATTTAGCCAGCTTCTTTGGCTCTCCATTGGCCACCAGATGGGCCAAGGGGGCCGAAAGGGCAAACCCCGCCGCCAAACCCAATGTGGTGGCCAGCAGCAGAGGCCAGACCGAGCGTTGCTGGTGGCGAGGGGAGCGGCTTTTGTGTCGACGAGGCATCAATGGGAGCCCTACAGCCGGAGAGGTTCGTTGGCGCGAAGGCCCGCTTGAACCCTCCAAAGATTGGCATAGGCGCCGCCAGCGGCAAGCAGGCTTTCATGGCGGCCACTTTCCACAATCTTGCCCTGCTCCATCACCACAATGCGATCGGCGTGGCGCACTGTGCTCAGCCTGTGGGCGATCACCAAGGTGGTGCGATTTGCTGTGATGCTCTCCAAGGAGCGCTGAATGGCGGCTTCCGTTTCGTTGTCGACAGCGGCGGTGGCCTCATCCAAGATGAGCACGGGAGGATCTTTCAGCAGAGCCCGGGCCAGGGCAAGACGCTGGCGCTGGCCCCCGGAAAGACGCTGGCCCCGCTCGCCCACCACGGTGTCGTAACCCTGGGGCAGGGTTTCGATGAAGGCGGCCGCTTCCGCCAAGGTGGCCGCCCGCTGGATGGCAGAGAGGGGGGCAGAAAAAGTGCCATAAGCAATATTCTCAGCCACGCTGCCATGGAAAAGAAACACTTCCTGGCTCACCAAGCCGATGGCGCGACGCAGATCCTCCAGCTTCAAGGTGTCGATGGACAAGCCATCCAAACGAATCTGGCCTGCCTGGATGTCGTAAAGGCGCAGCAAAAGCTTCACGATTGTGCTCTTGCCAGACCCTGTGGCTCCCACGATCCCGAGCGTGCTACCGGCGGGAATGTCCAAATCAAAATTCACCAGCAGGGGGGCACGCTCCCCGTAGGCAAAATTCACCCCCTCAAATTGAATGTGTCCCGCCACCTGGCGGGCATGGAGGGAGCGTGCTCCCGATGGAATGGCGATGGGTGCATCGAGCAAATTCAACACCCTGTGGGTGGAGGCCATGCCCCTTTGGTAATCATCCAACGTGCGGCCCAAGGTGGTGAGCGGCCAGAGCAGCCGTTGGGTAATGAACACCAGAAAGCTGTAGGTGCCTACGGCAATAAAGCCTTGCCAAGCTTGCAGGCCGCCGATCACCAGAATGGCGAGAAACGCGAACAGGATCGCGAAACGAATCAACGGCACAAAGGCTGCTGAAAGGCGAATGGCCCGTTGATTGCTGCGTCGATAGGCTTCACTGTCGCTCTCCATCCGGGCGCGCTCCCAGGCTTCAGCGGCGTAACTCTTGATGGTGAGCATGCCCCCCAAATTGTTCGCCAGCCGGCTGGCCAGATCTGAGGCGCGGCTTCTCACATCGCCGTAGAGCGGCGCGAGGCGATGCTGGAAGCGAAGCGAGCCCCAAAGAATGATGGGGATCGGCAAAAAGGAAACGCCAGCCACCGTTGGTGAGAGCACCAGCATGGCCGTTCCGATCGCCACCACCGTGGTGATCAGTTGGAGGACCTCGTTGGCGCCATGGTCGAGAAAGCGCTCCAGTTGATTGATGTCATCGTTGAGGATGGTGAGCAGCTGGCCGCTGCTGCCAGCTTCAAAGAAGGCCATCTCCAACTTCTGAAGATGGTCATACCCCTCAATGCGCAACTCGTGCTGAACTGTTTGGGCTAAATTCCGCCAAAGCAGAGCGTAAAGATATTCAAACAGCGACTCGGCACTCCAAATCAGGAAGGAGGCCACCGCCAGGATCGTGAGCTGGGAGGGCACGGAGCGAAAGCCCAGGGAGGCCAGCCAGGAGGTGTTTTGTTTCACCACCACATCCACCGCCAGCCCGATCAAGACCGGTGGGGCTAAATCAAACAGCTTGTTGAGAACAGAGCAGATCGACGCCCACACGACGGTGCGTCGATGGGGCTGGAGCCGCTGAAACAGCCGCGCCAGCCCAGAAACACGCCTTTCGTACAAGGGGTGGTGGCAATCAGTGGTGGACAGATCCGCCAACACGAGCTGATCGATCACCGTAGCCACCGCCGCCGCCCCGACCGGACCGTGGGCGTGGACCACCAGCACCGCCGCCGCCACCTTCTCTTGGGGTGGCCTTGTTGACTCGGATCATGCGACCCATCCACTCCACATCCTGCAGGTCGTCAATGGCCCGTTGTTCAGAGTCGGCATCCGCTAACTCCACAAAAGCAAAGCCACGTTTGCGTCCTGTTTCCCGGTCGAGGGGAAGGCTGCATTGGCGCACTTGGCCGTATTGACCGAAAAGGTCAACGAGATCCTCGCGTTCGGCTTCAAACGAGAGGTTGCCAACGTAAATGGTCATTCGAAAAGAGGTCCTGGAACAGATTCGTTTGGTGCTGGGGTCCCAGGAAAGTTCAGTGAGCGGTGAAGACTAGAAGGGAAAACCAACGCGGACATCGGTCCGGTGGGCTTCCTGAGTCGAGGCCGGCTGAGCGTGCCGAAGGAAAGCCTTAACACTGTTGAATCCCCATCACCCTACAACCCCGCCTTCCGGCTTGATTGAGGAGTGTGAAGCGAGGTGGAAGGAAAGTGGAAGAGCCGGGAAGAACACGGCAAACTGGCTCCATTGTCAGCAAACGCTGATCTGATTGCCCCGAGATGATCCCTCCTTTCACCCCGTCGCCGGTGCCTTGGAGCCTCTCCTGGAGAGAGGATGGGGAGCTGGCACCCCAGGACCGCTTTGATCTTCTGCAGACTCTGGTGCTTGCGGAATCCCCAGATGTCCAGCCTGGCCTGATTGTGGCCATGGAACGCCTCTCGGTGGCGGAGATCACCAGCCTCTCCACAGTTGAGATCACCGGCTTGTGTGCTTGAAGCGCTTTCCTTACAAGGCGTAGCGTCGTGCTGTGGAATCACGACAAAAGCTGCGGGCGGTGGCCAGGCTCGTGCCCGCAGTGATGCGATCCACCACGCACCGGCAGGCATAAGCAGCCATTCCCTCCGGTGCTATCTTCCCCGCTTGCTCCATCTCCTGTTGGAAGGCGGCTAAGCAATAGGCCTGCACGATGGATCCAAGACCTGATGACCTGGCGGGTTGGCTGACAGAGCCCAGAGCTGCTGTCACGACCAACACCGCACAGGACAGTGAAAGGCGAGGGAGACTCATAGACGGGAGAGTTGCAGTTCCTTGTTCATCACCCGCAGCCGTTGGAGGTTGGCCACCACCTCTGCGGGAATGTCTTTGGGCAGATCCACTGTGGTGTGGCTGTCATAGATCCGGATTTTCCCGATCGATCGGCCAGTGAGGCCACCTTCATTGGCAATGGCCCCGACGATATTGCCTGGCCGGACCCGATCACGCCAGCCCACTTCCAAGCGAAAACGTTCCATGTGGGCTTCGGGGCCACGATCGGCCTCAATCGGGCGTGATTCACGCTGCCGGCGTTTGGTGGGCTGCTCCGTGGCCGCCGCCTCCAGCCGCTCCTCTTTCAACAGCAGGGGTTTGCCTTGCAGAGCCAGCGCCAGAGCGGCCTCGCTCAGTTGTTCCGGCGTCGCCCCCTGCTCTCTGCCGAGCCGTTGCAGCATCTCCCTGAGCAGAGCTTGCTCCTCCAAGGTGAGAGGGGGCTCTGCCAGGAGGGCGGCAAGGCTGGATTCCAATCGATTCAGCCGACCTTGGTTGATGCTGGCATCGCTTGGCACCTCCATCGGTGAGATCGTCTCCCCCACGGCGCGCTCCAGTTCCCCGAGAAAGCGTTTTTCCCTGGGGGTGAGAAAAAGGATCGCTGTCCCGGTGCGTCCCGCCCGACCGGTGCGGCCGATCCGGTGCACGTAGGCCTCCCCGTCAAAGGGCATGTCGTAGTTGATCACCAGCCCGATGCGATCCACGTCGAGTCCGCGGGCCGCCACGTCGGTGGCCACGAGCACGTCGAGCTGGCCATCCCTCAAGCGTTGAATGGTGCGCTCCCTCTGGGCTTGGGGCACATCACCATTGAGCAGGCCGACGTTGTGCCCCTGCCCTTCCAAGGCTTCGGCCAGGGTGAGGCTCACGGCCTTGGTGCGAGTGAAAATGATCACCCCTCCAGACCCCTCGGCCTCCAGAACCCGATGCAGCACCTGGGCCTTCAGCTGGGGCTGCACCACAAGGAAGCGTTGATGGATGCGGCCTCCCTCTCCCTTGCGGGAGTGGATGGTGATCTCGGCAGGAGCCTGGAGATAGCGATTCGAAAGCCGGCGGATTTCAGTCGGCATGGTGGCCGAAAGGAGCACCACCTGTCGCTGGGTGGGTAATTGCTCCAACACCCATTCCACCGATTCGATGAAGCCCATGCGCAACATTTCGTCGGCTTCATCAAGCACCAGAGTTCGCAATCCGGAGAGATCAAGCGTGCCCTGGCGGATGTGATCCATCACGCGGCCGGGTGTGCCAACCACCACCTGAATCCCGCGGCGCAAGTGTTGCAATTGCTCGCGGAAATCGGCGCCGCCGTAAATGGCCAACACCCTCACATTGGCAAGTTGGGCGGCGTAGCTGCTCAGGGCGTCAGCCACCTGCAGGGCCAATTCCCGCGTTGGGGTGAGCACGAGCGCTTGCGGGCGGCGCTCCTCCGGATCGAGACGCTGGAGCAAAGGCAGGCCGAACGCAGCCGTTTTGCCGGTTCCCGTTCGGGCTTGCCCCACCAGATCTCGGCCGAGAAGCAACTCAGGAATGGCCGCCTTCTGGATGGGAGAGGGGGTGTCGAACCCCATCGTTGCCAGGGCAGACAGCAGCTCATCTCGCAGGCCAAAGCGAACAAATCCGCTGGACGCAGCAAAATCCATCACGGCAGATGTGCCGCCAATCAAACAATCAGACAAGGGACAACCTCAGGCTTGAAGGCCAGAAAAATCCTTCAATACAGACCTGCAGCTGGCCCAAAAGACACTTCCTTAACGGAACCATCCAAGAAGAAGACGTTCTGCTCAGCTCTGGAAACGTCCCTGGGGAGCAGGGAGGGGAATCATCGAGTCCGATTTTGAAAAAACCGTGTCCCAAGCAGGAGGTCGGAAGCTGCGTCAGCTCTATCAAAGGGTGAAAACTCATCCTATCACCGCGTCTCGTTGGCAGAGTGGGTCAATTCCCCTTCAGCCCTGCCCTAAACACGCCCGAAGTCATCCTCGAAGCGCTCAATGTCCAACTCGCTGAGCGACTCGCCACGTTGCACCTCCACAATCTCAAGGGCCTCGCTGCCTGCCTCGGCGCGGTGAAGTGCCCCCTCCGGCACAAAAAGCGTGGTGCCCTTTTGGGCTTTGACCGTGGAATCTTCCAAGGTGAGCCACCCTTCACCATTCACCACCACCCAGTGTTCACAGCGGTGGCGATGGCGCTGCAGACTGATTCGCTGTCCTGGTGACAGCCACAACCTTTTCACCAAATAGCCCTCTCCGGTGGTGATGGTTTCGTACCATCCCCACGGGCGCTCCACGCGCGCTTGGGCAATGGCTTGCATTGGTGGATCAAAAAATAATGGTCAAAATCTAGGGTTGATCCTGGGGAGAAGCCCAGGCATTTGTGGATCTCAGGACGGCTGTGCCGCCGGTTTTGGGGTGAAGAGCCAGGCCTCCTGACGCGCTCGCGTGAGGGCGGTGTACAGAAGTCTGGAGTCTGCGGAGTGGGGCTCCGGAAGGAGCACCATGACGACGTCGGATTCGCTGCCCTGGGCCTTGTGCACGGTGAGAGCCGCCGCTGGTTCCAGCGCAGCGGTGAGCTGGGAGGGATGCAACCAGATCGGCCGATCCTGGCCAAACACCAGCCAGGGATCCTGGCCAGCGATCCACACACCAAGATCCCCATTGCTCAGGCCCAGGTCGTGGAGGTTGCGGGTGCAGATCACCGGGGTTCCCGTGGGCCAAGTGGGGAGGGCAGCCGTTGAGGCATCCCCCAGCAGCTGCCGGTGCACCGCCTCCACCCCCCATGCGCCGCGGTGCCTTGGGGTGAGCACGAGCAACTGATCACGCAGCCGCAGCAAGGCTGGCCATCCCTCCTCCGTGCCCGGGGTGCAGACGCTGGCGGCCTGCTTCAGGCGCTGCAGGTGGGCTTGCAGGCGACGAAGCACAACCGCGGGCAGGGGCCCCGCTTCCGCCTCCTGCCAGTGGAGATTGTCTGCCGCTGCCAAAGCGTTGAGCTCCGGCTGCAAGACCGTGATCGGGTCGGCAGAGGGGCCGTGGGAATCCTCGATGGTGTGGCGCAGGGCGGAGGCCACCCGGGCGATGGCTCCGGCATTGCGATAAGGGGTTTGCAAGGTCACCACGGCTCCTTGCAGGGCGGGAGGGAGGCTGTCTTGCAGGAGGTCCTGCAAGGGGGCTCCCGGAGCCACCGGAGCCAACTGGGCCGGGTCTCCCACCAGCACCAGGCGGGCTTCCTGGGGCAGGGCGCGCAACAGGGCTTCCATCAAGGCCAGATCCACCATCGACACCTCATCCACCACGAGCAGATCGAGCTTCAGGGGCCGCTGGCGATTGCGGCGGAACTCTCCCTCGCCTCGGCTTTCGAGCAGCTGATGCAGCGTGGTGCAGGGCCAACGGTTGCCGGTGGCCGCCCGCAGCCGGGCAGCGGCCTTGCCCGTTGGGGCGGCCAGATGGATGCGTGCCTCCTGCTTCTGGTGGGCAACGGCTTCCAACAGGTGGGCCACCGTGCTCGTCTTGCCCGTTCCAGGGCCGCCCGCCAACACCATCAGATCCCTCTCCAGAGCGGTGCGAATGGCCAACAGCTGCTGGGCATCGAGGCGATCCGCGGGGGGACGCCATTCCCGCAAGGGGGTCTGGTGCTCGGCCCGGCGCATCAATTCTTCGAGCACCGCTTGCCGCAGTTGCTGCCAGCGACGCCAACGCAATTGGCTGCCATCCAGGGCCAGGGGGCCATGGGGCGGCCGGGCCAGCGCTGAGGCTTCCAGGGCACACCGATGGGCTTCAGGCCACCCCTCGCCGCTGATGCCCTGTGGAGCGGGGCCCTGCAGATCAATGGCCAGATCCCCCTGCTCCAACGCCCTCAGCAGGGCTTGGATGAGCTCAGTGAGCCGTGGATCGGGCGGCACTCCATACAGACGGGGCAGGGCCTCCGCCAAGGCGGCGCCCAGAGGCGGGAGCCAGGGGGGAGGATCTCGACGTTGGAGGGCGCTCATGGGTGGGTGCCCGGTTGCCATCCTGGAGGGCGGGTACCCAGGGCTCGATCCAGGGCCAGCAACCGCTCGAGGGGGGGGCGTTCCACCATCATTCCGGGGACGGCTTGCGGCAACGCCTGCAGCCCGGTCTCGCCAGGGGTGCCGCGGACGAAGGCGTAGACAAAGCCGCCCAGGTGGCGCTCCGCGCTGTAGGCGGGTAGGCGCCAGGCCAGATAGCGATGCAGGGCGACCAGATACAGATGCGCCTGCAAGGGGTAGTGATGGCTGGCCATCAACACCTGCAAGGCCGCTTGGTTGTAATCGCCGGGGCCGCAGCTCAACACCTTGCCTTGCGGATCCCGACTTCCCAGCCAGTTGCTTTTCCAATCCAACACCCACCACTGCTCCAGGCCATTCACCTGGGCGGGGAAGACCAGGTCGATGGAACCGGTGAGAAAGCCGCAGTGGTTCACAGGCAAGCGCTCCAGGGACGAGGCATAGCTGTCACCGAAGGCGCCACCGGGATGCAGGCGAAAGGCCTTGGCGAGATCCGAGGCCTGCACGCGAGCGAGGCTGAGGTCGAAATGGAGTTCATTCAGTCGTTGCCGGAGCTTGATATCGGCCGGACGGAGCGAGCCAAGGGCGCTGCCAAAGGGGGTTTGCAGCATTTGCTGGGTGGCGGCGAGCAAGGGGGAGGCCAGCGAGATCGGCAGGCCCGCTCGCCTCAGCTCGTGCTCCGCCAATGCCTGAATCTCCGCGGTTTGAAGCTCCGCGCCGTAGTCGATCTGTTCGAGCAGGCGATGCAGGCACTCGCCAAAGCCGGCCCCCCTGGGCAGATCGGCCCAGAGCCCCCGCTCTGGGCCCAGGGGTGGGCGAGACCCCTCCTCCTGCCCTCGCCAGTCCTCCTGCGCGGCAAGGCTGGCTTCCACCTGCAGGCTGGGATCGTCGGTGTCTCGGCCTTCCTCCCACACCGCTGCGCCCCGCTGGTCGCTGGCGCTCTCCCCGGGGCGGCGGTCGTGGGTCCAGCTGGAGTAACTGCTGCGGGCCCAACCCCGGTTGAGGGGCCCCTGCGGCAAGGGACCCAGGGCCAGGGCCGGACTCTCCCGATCCGTTGACGGAGCCACCTCCAGAGCCTCCAGATCCGGTGGATCGAGCAGGCGCAGGGGCAACCGACGCCGACAGATCTCGTCCGTGAGGCGTTGGCGCCAATCCTCCAGCGTGGCGCCAGGCTCCGGCCAGTCCTCCTCGGGATCCGGCAGAGGCTGATCGGCAAACAGCCAGGGGTAGAGGGGGTTGCACTGCCGCCCTTTGGCGGGAACCCAGGCCAACACCAGCCGGTGCATGGCCCGGGTCAGGGCCACGTAGGCGAGTCGTTCCCGTTCGGCCTCCAAGGCGAGCCGTTGGTGACGGTCGGCGCTGTATCCGGTTCCCCAGTGCTTGTTGCGGTGCAGATCCAGTCGCGGGGGGCCCTGCGGGTCGGGGTGCCAGCGCTTGCCCTCTCCCTGGCCTTTTCCCGCATCCAGCCAGAGGTAGGGACAGATCACCAGCGGGTATTCCAGGCCCTTGCTGCGGTGCACCGTCACCACCGCCACCGCCTGATGCACCTTGTCACTGTGGGTCTGCTCCGCCTCGGGCACCGGGTCGAGCTCCAGCTGCCGCCGGCGACGCAACCAGCGGGCGGCCGCATGGGGTCCGAGCCCCTCGCGGTGCAATCGCTGCTGCACGAGCTCGGCCACCTGCTGGAGATCGGCCAGGAAGCGTCCCCCTTGCGCGAGTCGGGCCATTTGCTCGGCCCCGAGCACGGCCGCCAACGGGCCAAGCAGCCCTTGTTGCGGCCAACTATGGGCCATCCGTTGCAAGCTGGAGACCAGGGCACTCCAGCGCAGCGGCGGGGCGCTGGCGATGGTCTCGGCGCTCCATCCCAATAGCGGAGAGGCCGCCAGCAGCCTCAGCCGGTTGGCATCGGCGGGATCGGCCAAGGCATCGAGCAGCCGCTGCAATGCGGTGGCGGCCGGGGTGGCATAAACATCCGCCTGGCTCACCAGCCGGCTGGCGATGCCCAGCTCCTGCAACGCCTGGCGCAGGCGTTCCGCCTGCAGATGGGTGCCCACCAACAGGCAGATGTCATCTGGCGCCAAGGGCCGCGCAGCGGAGCCCTCCCGCAGCAGCGGCGGCTCCCGGAGCAACCGCGCCACGTGGGCGGCCATTTGAAGCGGCAACTGGCCATCCACCTCCGTGCTGCTGGGCAGGGGGCCCGATCGCCCGAGCCACACCAGCTCGATCGGCACGTTGCCGTCTCCTCCGCGATCGGCCTTGGCTTCCAAGGGGGGCATGGCCAACCGGGAGCGGGGAAGCCCCCGCTCACAGAGACGATTGAGTGCGTCGATGAGTTCGGGGCTGGAGCGGCGGTTGTCCCGCAACTGATAGCAGCTGCCGGCCGCCTGGCGGGCGGCCAGGTAGGTGTCCAGATCGCCGCCGCGAAAGCGGTAGATCGCCTGCTTGGGATCGCCCACCATCACCAGGGCATGACGCCCCGCACCGAAGGCCAGCCGCAGGATGCGCCACTGGATCGGGTCGGTGTCTTGAAATTCATCGATCAGGGCGGCGCTGTAGCGCCCAGCCACCGCCTCCAGCAGGGGTGTGGCGGCGGTGGCCCGGGGCCCCGGATCGAGATCGCGCAGCAGATCCGCGAAGGAACACAGCCCCAGCCGCTGGCGTCGCCGGGCCAGCTCCTGGCGCCCCCACTGGCAGGCATGCAGCAAGGCCAACTCAGCGGGCCCGTCCACCAGATCGGCGACGGCCTCCATCAACGAACGGTCCGGCAGCTGGATCGGCCGCGGACCGTGGCCCTCCACGGAGCGGGCGATCTGACAAAAGGTGCCCGGATGGAGAAACGAGCTGAGCATCTCTTCATCCAACACCTGGTCGTAGGCAGGGGCTGCCTCGCCATCGCGCTGCGCTGCGATGAAGGCATCGACGACGCCCCCGTTCTTCTTTGGGGTGGGTTTGAGGCAGTAGGGCTGATAGCTCACGTCTTGGTCGCGCCAGTCGCGGGCCTGCGCGAAAAGGCGCTCCAACAGATCAGCCCCCCGCTGCTGCCACTGCGCTTTGAAGTGCTGCCAGCGCTGTTGCCAGAGTCGTGGCAGTTCGGCGGCCAGGTTGGCGTCCACGGGCAGCTCGACAGGCAGGGGATCCAGCGCCAATCCAGGATCCCCATCCAGGGTGCGAAGCAGGGAGAGCAGGGTGTCCGGCTGGAGGCCCTTGCGGCTCAGGCCTCGGATCAGGGGCAGGGGCAGGTGCAGCACCTGCTCCTGCCAGTAGGTGTGCACCACCTGCTCCAGCAGGGTTTCCCTCTCCACGTCCAGCGTGAGCCCCGGCGGTCTTTGGGCTTCGAGGGCGTGGCGCTGCAGGCTGCGCTGGCAGAAGCCGTGGATGGTGGTGATGTCTGAGCGATC
This sequence comes from Cyanobacteriota bacterium, assembly GCA_041181185.1. Lineage (GTDB taxonomy): Bacteria > Cyanobacteriota > Cyanobacteriia > PCC-6307 > Cyanobiaceae > Cyanobium. The sequence goes on from JBEGQC010000008.1 coordinate 28,482, forward strand.
CAGGTCCTCCAGGGCGAGGAGCAGGCGCACTTCCCATTCCCCGGCTCCCGAGGCCGCTGATTCCTGGCGCCGCAGGTCCAGCCACTCCGCCAGAACGGCATCGGCTGGCTCCTTCTCAGGATCCTGCAGGGCACTCAGGGCCTGCTGCAGGCGCCGCCCGATGCGCTCCCGCAATTCGGCGGCCGCGGCCTCAGTGAAGGTCACCACCAGCAGGCGGGGCAGGGGGATGGCCTTCTCGGTGACCAGCCGCAGGACAAGGTGGGCCAGGGCAAAGGTTTTGCCGGTGCCAGCGCTGGCCTCCAACAGCCGCATGCCGGGATCCAACGGAAAGCTGTTGGGGTGGAAATCCTGGCTGGCCTGGGGCGGCGCGATGGTGTCGGAGGAAGGGGCCATCAGCGTCGCGCCGCCTTAGCGGGAACGACGGCGTTCAAAATGGGGGCGAAGAGGCGTGGGGCCCAAGCCGCGAAGGGCAGCTCCTGGAGGAGCGACTCCAGGGAGCGCTGGTGTCCGAAACACAGTTCCATCTCCTCCCTCGTGGCTTCCCCTCTGGAGAGGTGGCCGTCACCGCTCCACACTTTGGCGACTTTTTCAAACTCCTTGCTGCCCGGGGCGGGTTCCCCATGCTCAAGCCAGGCCCATCCGGTTTCCGGAGGAACGGGCCAGCAGGCCGTGCGCCAGCTCTGGCGGAGCTGCCAAAGCCGGGCCAATTCCCGCTGCGCTTCGGCTGGGTCGGGCGCGACGAAGGTGCACTGGATGGCGAAGTTGTCTCTTTTCTTCCCAGCCCCCCGGGCAATCAAAACCGCGCGTCGCGGCGGAGCCTCCTCCAGGGCCGCCGCGGCCAACTGCAGCTGCAGCCAGAGATCCAGCCGCTGCGCCACCCGCTCCCGGGCGAGATGCACCAGCACCACCGCATCCCCCCGCAGGATGGTCGAGCCGGCCCAGGGGCCCCACTGGAGGGCCGCGACTCGCTCCTCTCCCAGGGGCTCCAGGGTTGCCAGCAAGCTGAGCCAGCGCTCCTGCAGGGTCTCGGCCTCCAGTGCTCCGCCCTGGGCCGGCGGGAAGCGTCCTTCCCCCCGATGGCGCCCGAGCCAAGCGCGGCTCTCACCCTCGCTCCGGGCATCGGGGCGATCGGGCTCCTCGGTAAGCGCCTCTCGCAACAGCGCCGCCCGATCCCGCTCCTCAAACTCCAGGGCCTCCAGGTCGTCCACCGCCTCGCGTTGTTCGCCCGCAACCATCCCCAGCTCGCGCAACCACACCTTCTGGGGAGCCATCAGCCAGCCCCGCAGCTCCTCGAAGGGATCCACCCCTGCGGGGGTCTCGCCGTCCAGGCTCCCCTGCGACGCCCTGGCCAGTCCTTGGGCAGGCGGGGCGATGCCAGCCTGAAGGTGGCGACAGGCCTCCAGCAAGCGGCGATCGCAACTGGCCGGGGGCCGCGCTCCCCGCGGTTGAAAGTTGGCCGGAGCCAGGGGATTGGGCTCGTGGCACACCTGGAGTGCGCGGGCCTCCCCCGCAGGCAAGCGGCTCTCCAGCCATTGCAACCATTGCTGCACGGGGGCGGCGGGGGGCTTGGCCACGCCGGTGCGCTCGTCCCTGCAATTCCAGGTGATCAGCAAGCGATCCCGGGCCGAGAGCAGGGCTTCCAGCAAGGCGTATCGATCCTGGTCGGCTGGATTGGGGTCGCCAAGGCGCCGGCCGGCTTCCATCAGATGAAAGCCTGGCCGTTCCCCTTGCCTGGGAAACACGCCAGCGTCAAGACCCATCAAGATCAGCACCCGGTGGGGAATGGCGCGCATCGGTTCGAGAGCACTGATCGTGAGGGAGCCTGTGCGATGGCCAAATCGGCCGCTCTCCAGCGTCAGACGCTCCTGCAACACCGCTGCCACCACGGCAGGTTCGAGCAGAAGGTCGCTCCCAGCGGCACTGAGCCGCCACTCTTCCAGGGCACCATGCACGGCGGCCTGCTCCGAGCCCGGGGGGGAGCCATCCCCAAAGAGGTCGTTTAACAGATCCCCAAGCCTCCCCACCCAAGCTCGGCAGGGGCAGGGCTCGGCCAACAGCGCCAGCCAGTGCTTCAGTCGCAGCAACAGGTGCAGGGTGCGCCCACCCAGCTCCATGGGGTTCGGGGGGCGGGCGGGCGCCGTGTCGCTCTGCCACGTGCCATCCGTGTCGGGGAGCACCAGGCCGAGCAGGAGCCGGTCGATGGCCCAGCCCAGGCTGTGGGTTGGATCGCCCTGGCGATCGGCGGCCCCCAGTCCCCAGCGAAAACCGCAGCTCTGCAGCCGCTCGGTCACCCCTGCCGAGTCCTCGGGGCTGAGGCCGAAGTGCGCCAGCAAGGGCTCGCAGGCCAGCAACCGTTCCAGGCCGGTGGCCGTCAGCCGGTCCCCGGCCAAGGTGAGCATCTCCAGCAAGGTGCGCCCCACCCCCCCCTCCTGTTGTTGGCTGCGATCGGTGAGGCGCCAGGGGAGATCCACACCCGTGGCGTCCCGATCCCCAAAGACCGTGGCCACCAGCGGGGCGAAGGTCTCGACCGCCGGGGTCATCACCAGGATGTGGCGAGGTTCCAGGCTGGGATCGGAGGCCAGCAATTGGAGCACCCGATCGCGCACGATCTGCACCTGCCGCAGGGGACCTGGACAGGCATGGAATTCCAGGGAGTGATCGCCATCGGCCAGGTGAAGCACCGGTTGGAGCTCCTGGCTGAGCAGATGCTCCTGAAGCTGATGCAGCAGCGATGGCGCCTCTGCCGAGCCGGGAGCAGGCTTCTTGGCGCGGCGGGTTGTGCGGGTGGGCCGCAGGAACAGATCCTCCTCCCGCTCCTGGCTCAGTTGGGCGTCACCGGTGCCCTCCAACAGCTGCTGGAATTCGGCGCCCATCCGCCCGAATCTCGCCTCCAAAGGCGGAGCCTGCCGCAGCCACTCCCCGTCCAGTGGTTGGCGCAGAGCCAGGGCCTCGCTCAGGGCTTGCCGCCGCGCCACGCAACGCTGCCACAGCCCCGGGCAGGGGCTGAGCAGGTAGAGGTCGACGGGGAGCCAGGCGGCGAGGGCCTGGAGCAGCTCCACCTGGATGGGGGCCATGCTGCTGAGCCCAAACAGGCGCAGCCGCTCACCGAGATGGGTCTTGAGCGCTGTGGTGTGTCCCTCCCCAGCGCGCAGCCGGCGGATCACCTCCATCACTTTGAGGCCGAAGGGTTCGGCCGCCAGCCGCTGCCGCAAGCGCCGGTAGAGCATGGGCTGCCAGAGCTGCTGGGGGGGCAAGGGCTGGCCGGCCTCGCCAAGATCCTGCCCCGCCTCCCACTGAAGCAACAGATCCGGTCGGTAGAGGGCATAGTCGTCGAAGGCATCGGCGATGGCCCGGGCCAATTGCCAGTTGGGACGATCCACCCGGCCTGAGCGGGGACGGTTCAACAGCCAAAGGCGCAATAGATCGCCTTGGGGTTCGGCGGCGAGGCCCGGGAGCTCCTCCAGCACAGACCACACCAGGTGGATCGCCCGCCAAGGATCAGCCTCCGCCTCCCGTTCCGTGCCCGTCCCCTCGGCCAACATCAGCTGCACCACGCGCCGCAGATGGCTGCCGGGAAAGGGAAAGCGCAAATGGGCCGCAATGCCGCCAAGGTGAAGCGCCAGCGACTCCCCCAGCCAGCGGCTGGTGGGCCAGGTGTTGACGACCACTTGCACCGGTTCGAGTGGTCCGGGGGGGGGGTGGCTGAGCTGGGCCGCCAGGAGCTGGGCCAGCACTTCAGCCCGGTTGCTGCGGTAGAGGGTCAGCAATGACCGGTCCCCATCGGTCCTTAGGCCACAGGTGCGCACCGTTGGTGCGCCAGGGTGTCGTGGGGGAAGGGGGCGACCGCGGGGCCGGGCACACTGAGCAGATCGCCGGATTCTGGGCAGTAGGCCGTCAGCCGTCCGCCGTAGCAGGCACCGGTGTCGATCAACAGGATGCGATCGAGGCGCCGCACGTGTTGGGCGGGGGTGTGCCCCACAATCACCTCGCCATAACGGCCGTCGTAGGCCTGCCAGAACGGCAAGCGGATGCTCAGGTCTGGCGCCCAGCTGATGGGATCAAAGCCTGCATGGGTGGCCACCCAGTCCGTCCCCCAGTAGGCGGTTGGCAGCCCTTGCAGCCGCTCCATCCACAGGCGGCAGGTGCGGTCGCCCAGCTGTCGATAGGTGTCACAGCCTGCGAGCAGACGAAACAGATCCCCGCGCTGGGTCGCCAAAGCCTCCAAGAGCCTCTTCTCGTGATTCCCCATCAGCCAGACCCCCCGGCCGCTGCTCACCAACCCCCAGGCCAGCTCCATGGCCTCCTCGATCGCCGGTCCCCGGTTGATCACATCGCCCAGGAGCACCAACCGATCTCCCGTGGGGAGCAATGCCAATAGGTGGGCCAAGGCCTCGGCACAGCCATGAACATCCCCGATGACCCAGTGGCGTGGGGGCGGGAGCAGCGAGGGCATGCAGCATTTGTTGTCCCCTCCAGTGTGACCTCTGAAGGCTTCTCCTGTCACCTCCACCTGGCAGGGACGCCATCGCCAGCCGCTACGGTGCCCCGATCGCACGTTGGGGGAGCAGTGGAGCACCATGAACGATTCGCCACCATCAGGCGCCCCTGAGGGGCCCCCTGACCTGCGCAGCCTGCCCACCGCTCAGCGCGTGGCTTTGCTTGTCAAAGCGCTCAATGGTGCCAAGCGCACCAACGAAGCCCTGGCTCGCTGCAGCGATGGTGAGGCCATGTTGGATGTGTTGTTGGATGCTTCCGCCCGCCTGGGGCTTGGCCTCAGCCGCGCTGAGCTGCGCGACACGCCACCGATCCGCGACTGGGTCTGGTGGAAAAACAAAGAAGCCGTCTTCACGGTTGGGGACGCCAAGCCCCGCTATCAGCAGGATGGGGGGCAAGGCCGGCCCCCATCTTCCAAGCCGGATACGGGTGAGGAAGGGGGAACGCGCAAGAAGTTCCTGGGTCTTTTTTAGCTAGGCCAAGCGGCTCGCGGGATGGTCGCTGTGGCCTCAGCGCGTGGCCGTGGCCTCCAGGCTGGCCAGGGGATCGGGAATGGAGCGGCTGGGCGCATCGAACTGGCCGCGCAGCACAAACTCGAGCCGCAGTTTCATGAACGTGATGAACTGTGCATCGGTGGAGACCACGGCCGCAGCCGGGCGAGGAACCGCCGTTGCCGTTGCGGCCAGCTCTGCGCTCTCCAGAAAGGCAGGACGACGCACCAGCCAGAAATCGATCGCTTTGCCGGTCTCCTGGTAGTTGCGCGTGCGCTCGCGCAGCACCTCCTCCAAGGGTTCTTCCTCGGTGAGAAAAGCCTCGCTGGCGGCGATGAAGTGGTAGGTGGTGCTCATGGTTGTCGGCTGCCAAAGAGAGGCTCTCTCCTGGGATTGTGGATCAAGGCCCGCATCTCGCGCACGGCCTGGGTTAACCCCACCGCCAGAGCACGGGCCACGATGGTGTGGCCGATGTTCAGTTCCTCGATGCCTGCGATCGCGGCGATGGGCTCGACGTTTTGGTAGGTGAGGCCATGGCCGGCATTCACCCGCAGGCCCATGTGGCGCGCCAGATCGGTGGCCTCCTCCAGCCGTCTCAGCTCCTCGGGCTGGGTCTCCCACCCGGCCTCGGCGTAGCTGCCGGTGTGCAGCTCCACCCAGCGGGCTCCTGTGGCGCAACAGCCATCGAGCTGGGCCTGATCGGCATCCACAAAGAGACTCACGCCAATTCCAGCCCCCTGCAGCCGCGCCACCATCTCGCCCAAACGCCCCACCTGGCTCACCACATCCAGTCCGCCCTCCGTGGTGACCTCCTCGCGGCGCTCCGGCACAAGGGTCACCATGTCGGGCCGCAAGCGCAGGGCAATAGCTTCCATCTCCTCTGTGGCGGCCATTTCCAGGTTGAGTCGGGTGCGCACCGTCGCACGCAACAGCTCCACGTCTCGATCTTGAATGTGGCGGCGGTCTTCCCGCAAATGCACCGTGATGCCATCCGCCCCGCCAAGCTCCGCCAACAGGGCATAGGTCGCCGGGTCGGGCTCAACGGTGCGACGGGCCTGACGCACGTTGGCCACGTGATCGATATTCACGCCGAGGCTGGCCATGGTGGTCGGAATGGAGCGGGAATGGTAAGCACCGTATCGGCCGCAGGATCAACTGCCTCCAGCCCTCGCCCGGGCGCAGCGCTGGCCCCTAATTTCAAAGTGTCCTTCTTCCACCAAGGGTGAGGTGTTGGCCGCTCTCTCCAAGGTTTGGCAGCAGCAGGGTCGATCCGATCAGGGATCTGCCCCGGTTCAAGCTGAGCCAGTGGGGGGTCTGCCCGCTCCCATGCCCGCCGTTGCGCCCCTGAGCACCCGGGAGAGCGCTGTGTGCAATGGCATCAGCCCTTGGCTGGCTCCTGTGGCGATGCTCCTCACGCAGGATGTGGCCTTGCCGGCCTTCTTTGGAGGCGTCACGGTGTTAGGTCGCGACCATCTGCCCAGCGAGGGCCCCGTGCTGCTGGCTCCCACCCACCGGGCGCGCTGGGATGCCCTTTTGTTGCCCTATGCCGCCGGTCGTCGGGTGACGGGACGCGATTGCCGCTTCATGGTGACCATTGATGAGATGGTGGGGGTGCAGGGGTGGTTTTTGCATCGCCTGGGCTGCTTTCCTGTCGATCAAGGCCGCCCCACCATGGCCAGTCTGCGGCTGGCCATTGATCTGCTCGCCAGGGGGCAGCAATTGGTGGTGTTTCCAGAGGGGCGGATCCAACGGGAGGACGGACCGATTCACTTGCATCAGGGGCTGGCACGGCTGGCCCAACTGGCTGAGGGGCAGGGAGTGCCTGTGAACGTGGTGCCGGTTGGCATTGGCTACTCCCAAGCCACGCCGCGCCCAGGAGATCGGGCCGCCCTCTGTTTTGGTCCACCGCTTCGCCCCGCAGGTCAGGGTCGGGAAACGGCCCGTGCGTTCACCCAGCAGCTGGCCGCGGCGATGCGGTCGGCCGAGCAAGCGGCCCGAGCGGCGGCGGGTCGTCCCATCTCCCCCCCGTAAAGTTCGCCTGCCTGCGTTTCCCAGCCCGTGAAGAGGCTCCTGTCTTCCTTAAGCCTCCGTCGGGCTGGTTGTTGCGGAGTTCTGGCTTGCGCTGTCTTGTTGCCATCCGTGCTGACGCCAGCGTTGGCCCAGGCAGGGCCGGATAGCGGCTCTGGAGCAGCGATCAGCTCCTCTGATTTGGGCAATGTCAAAACCTTGCTGGCCCGAGGCGATGCGGCGGCTGCCGCCGGAAATCTTGTCGAAGCTCGCCGCATCTACGATGAGGCCCGATCGATCAGCAAGACGGCCCAGGTTCTCTACCGCGACCTGAGCGGGGCCTTTCGGGGTCTCGATGCACGCATTCCGCGGGAGATGGACGACAAGGCACGGCAGATGACTGAGGCATTTGTTGACGCCAACCTGCGTTTGGCGGCCCTCTTCCGCCGTCAGAATCAGCCCGGCGTCGCCATTCCCCTGCTTGTGGAGGTGGTGAAAATCATGACGCCCACCACTGAAACCGGGCGCAAGGCTTACCAGCAACTCCTGGAGCTTGGTTTTGCCACCACCCCCTACACGGCGCCCAGCGCCAACTCCAACTAGATTCCTTCTAACTTTGTGGTTGAAGCCATGGTTCATCCGCAGCATGTGCGCTCTGCCATCCAGCAGGCTCTGCCCGATGCCAGTGTCGAGGTGGAGGATCTCACCGGTGGGGGCGACCATCTTCAGGTCAAGGTGGTGTCGCCATCCTTCGCCGGCCTTTCGCGGGTGAAGCAACACCAGATGGTGTACAGCGCCTTGCGCAGTGAACTGGCCACTGAGGCCATCCATGCCCTGGCTGTGCAAACAGCCATTCCTTCCTGACTGCTTCCCACAGTCTTTCATCCAACCATTTTTCTTCATGGACGCTCAACTCAAGCAACGCATTGAAGATTTGATTGCCAGTAGCCCGGTGTTTGTCTTCATGAAGGGCAGCAAGCTCATGCCCCAATGTGGCTTTTCCAACAACGTTGTACAGATCCTTCAGGCCTTGGGGATTCCTTTTGAAACCTTTGATGTGCTGTCAGACATGGAGATCCGCCAGGGAATCAAAGATTATTCTGAATGGCCCACCATTCCTCAGGTGTATGTGAAAGGCGAATTCATTGGCGGCAGCGATATCTTGCTGGAGATGTATAACAGCGGCGAATTGCGCGAGAAACTCGCCATTCAGCTCGCCTCTTGAGGCTTCGCTTCCCAAACTTGGCTGGAGCTGCAGAACTGGTCAGCGCAGCTCTCTTTCCAACAGGGTGCGTGGGTTGCCATCCGGGCCCAAAAATCCTGATGGATCCATGATCCAGCGATCGATCAGCTCTTCCAGCCGGCGTTGGGAGTGATGATCGAGCACGGCCGTGCGACGCAATGCGTGCAAGTAGCCATCGGCATAGAGCCGCAGCTCCGAGGGGCTGTGGTGGCGATGGGCCAGCTCCTGGCAGGCATCGCAGAGAGATTGAAAGTGGCGGATGGCGTCGGGATGTTGCAGAGCAGTCATGAACAGGGCTTGCCCTTTGCCCATTCTGGCGCTCAGGCAAGGGTTGTGTGCGGAGGAGCCACCCCTGAGAACCGAACGACATGCGGCCCTGCCCGCCAGAGTCCAAGAGATCCATGCTGGAGGGTGGGCTTCGCAAATTCCGGTGTTATTGTGTTAAGAAGCTTATCTCGCTTGATCTCATATTAAGACTCTCATGGCACAGCCGAATGAACCTGATTACGGCGGCCATGCGCGCAGGGTGCTAGTTGTCGATCCCCATGCCACTCTGCGCACGGTACTGGCCCAGAGATTGCGCCAAGATGGCCATCTCGCAGCGGCTGTGGGCACAGCCCGGGAAGCTCTAGAGATCTGTCAGGGCCAGGCCCCCCATCTGCTGGTGAGTGCGGAGCTTCTGGAGGAAACCTCTGCTTTGAGGCTGGCGTCCCAGCTCCATTGCCCTGTCATGGTGCTCACGGCTCGCGCCGGCTCCGAACCGGTCGTCTCCCTTTTGGATGCCGGAGCTGATGATGTGTTGCGCAAACCCTTTGGCCTCGAAGAGCTCGCAGCCCGCTGCCGCACTCTCTTGAGACGCAGTGGATCGGGTCTGCAGGAGCGGGTTTGCGTCGGTCCCCTGGAGGTGCATCTCTTGTTGAGGCAAGTCACCTTGCGGGATCAACCGGTGGAACTCAGCCCCAGGGAATTTGCCTTGCTTTGCGCCCTGTTGATGCCCCCGGGAGTGGTGAGAACCCGTCAGGAGCTGCTGCGCATGGCCTGGCCGCCGTTCAGTGGTGGCCCCCGCTCGGTGGACACCCAGGTGCTCACCCTGCGGCGCAAGCTGGAGCAGGCGGGTTTGGGGGAAGGGGGCGGCATCGAGACCATGCGTCAGCAGGGCTATCGCTTCAGCCTGGACACCTTGCCTGAGCCTGAGGAGTCAGCCGTCGACAAAGCGCCTGTTGTGCTTCAACAGACCAACGGCACCCGAACGGCATAGGTTGGCGATGCGGCATCGTCTGAGCTGGGTTATTTCAGCCTGACGAGGGAGATCACCTCTCCCACCAACAGCGCCACACTCATCACAGCCAAGAGCTGATAGGTCCAAGCTGGGCTGATGCGCGCCACCCCGTCCGTCGGCACCCCACTGAGCTCACTGAAACGGTTGAGAAAGTCATCAAAGCGCTCCACCCGCTGGGGCAGCAGGTAAGCCTTGGACTCTTGAGAGGGCTGCTGGAGAGCTCGTGATCTGCTCCGCACGTAAAACACCCGTCCACCCTGGCTTGTGGCCACGGGGGTGAGACCTTCCACCTGCCGCCACTCAAGCTGCCAGCCCCGCTTGAGCCACCAGTTGCACCAGCGGGGGTGGGTGAGTTGGAGACCTTGCGGCTGAAGAATCACCTGCTCACTGGTGACGGCCAGTAGAAGGAAGAGCCCAAGAATCGTCGCTCCCCACAAGTAGGGCACGAGGGGGTCTGGCGCGAGCAGCGGCAGCGGCAACACCAAGGCGGCGTAGAGCGCCACAAGGGTGAAGCGGATTTGCGGAGCCATGCCGTAGACGTGGCGCTCTTGGGCTGCAGACGTCATCGATCTTCTGGAGAGCCGGGCAGGGGTTCGATCACGGATGCGGGAGCGTAGGCCCCGCCAAAGACCTCGGGCTCGCGCCCTTTCCAAAATTCACCGAGACGCATCAGATCGGCATGGGCCTCTTGCAGTTGCTGGAGATAGTCCTCGGGAGTGAGATTGTCTTTGTTTTCTTTGAGTTTGCTCAAGCGAAGCAAATGCCACAGCCAGGGTTTGCCAAGTTCGCCCCGGCTCTCCAGATAGTGGGCCAGATCTTTCGAGCTTGGCAGGGATGGGGTGCTCATCGCCTCTTCAACGACATCGTGGCTGCCACCCTATGCAGAAAGGCTGCGATTCGTGAGGGTCTCGGGAGCCCTCGAGGCTTCGCCAGCGAGGCCTTTGGGTTTGAAGACGCAGGCGGAAGAAAGGACAATGTTGACGTCAGAATTACTGCCAGCTGTTATCGCCGCCATGCCCAACCAGCTCTCCCGGCCTCTCCATCTGCCGCGGCGGCCAGCGGCGCTCCCGCGAGCACAGCGGTTGATGGCAACCAGAGGGCCCCTGCCACCCTTGTGCAGGCCAGCTGGAGCCCTCCTGGCACCCCATGACGCAGGTCCTCTGGCCACCTCGTGGCGACGGCGCGCCCTACGGGAAGGGGTGGTGGTCAGTCTGCTGACCACCCTTTTCACTTCGGCTGTTTTGGCTGCCCCTGAGCTCTTCCAACAGTCCCCTCTGACCTCTCTGCGTCAACTCACCACGCCCGCGTTGACCCAAGGGCAACACTCCCGACCCTGGTTTTTACTCGATTGTCCTTGAGGACATGGCCCTGGGCAAAGGGCCCTAAGACCCACAACAGTCCTTCGTTTCTGCCGAAGTCTCTTTGCTGCTGCGCCCCCAACCGGTTGCATACTCCTCACCCTCTGCATGGCTTGCTGCTTGCCAGAGTTTGGGGAAACCTTGCAGAGGGCGGCCTTTCGCGCAGTGAAAGGGCACGGAACCCATTTCATTGCTGGGGTCATCCACCCCGGTTTGGGAGACATAAAAATTCAATTCATCCTCAGCCAACACACGCCTGAGCACAGAATCATCCCCGCACGGGCAGTGGCTGGGATGGCTGCTGCGATGGCCGCACGAGCAGGCCGGCCCGCAGTTGCACACGTAGATCCATCGACCGAGGAGGGAGTCGCGATGGGGGAGAGGGCTGGTCATGGAAAGGACAACAAGAGGGTGAAGGTTGGCAAAGGAGGCTGTTGAAAAATTAGGGATGGCTTTGGCGGAATGGGTCTCAGTCGCCCTCCAGCAACGCCTGCTCAACGTCGACAGAGCGGCACACCCTCATCAGGCCCCACATCCCTTGCTCGACGACCCATTTGAGGACACCGCTGCGGTACATGTAATCGCCCGCCTCGCTGCGCACCACAACATCGAAGCTGTGGACCGTGCCAGAGGTGATGCCTGAGGTGGAGGCCATCCAGGGGCTGTGGGATCCGAGATGGGGCCATTCCTGCCAGCTGTGGCCATGCAGGGTGAAGGAATGCTGCCTCGGCCGATCACAGGCTCCCAACACATGGAGGCGCAACCTGTCTCCGGGATTCACCTGAATCAAGGGTGTGGATGGGGTGAAGGCATAGCCGCGAGCATGGCTGGAGGGTTCGCTGCGGTAGTTGAAGCCCTTCAGGCCTTGATCTTCATCATCAAGCTCCTCTTCCAGATCGCCATCGACCGGATCGGCCAGGGGCAGCTTGGGGTTGCCATGCAGGAAGTAGCGCAGACCATCCTGGGCTAACAGCACCATCTCTTCCTCCCGGCTGCCGTCGATCGAGTTGTGCAGGCTCGCCCTGGGACCCACCCAACCCTCGCCGTGAGGCCCATCCACCGGCGTCCAGTGGGGATCCAGCACCACCAGGGCTCCGACCAACCCGTGGTGGCGATGGTTGCGGATATCGGCCATGTCCATCAGGCCCACCGCCCCCACCGGGGCATCCGCATGCCAGAGATAGGTGCGGGAGGGCAGGGCAGGATCGTCCGTATCACCCCGGTTGGGCACGGTGCCGTCCGGGTTGAGGCCCACATTGCTGCCATCGGCCTGGCGCACATCGAAGCTGACCAGGTCCGCGTGCAGCGACACCCGGTTGGAGACCTTTCTGGAGCGATCCTCCAAGGGAACCTCCGGAGCGAGGGGTTCCACGGCCAGCTCAGGCGGCAGGTCGTTGAAGAGTTCCACGGCCACCCACTCGCCTTGACGGCAGCGCAACACCAGGGGGTTGAGGTGGAGCGGAAACCCTCCTGCCTCGTCAACAACCCTGAGGCGCGAGGAGCCCTCCTCATGGATGGGATCGTGCCCACCGCCGATCCAAGGCCCTCCCGGCGGCGCCCAGTCGTGCAGTTCATACACAAGGCCGAAGGGATCGGCCAGTGCGGGGCCGTAGGCCACCGTGCGGTGGCGGGCCACCACCTTGTAGCGCCGGCACTGCTCCAAGGCGGGCGGGCAAGGGCTGGCCAGCGCTGGTTTGGGCCCAGGCAGCCTGGGCAGCCGTTCGGCGGGCGTTTGGGAGGGATCGAGGCTGCGGATCAGCCCCCAGGTGCCCAGCCAGAGGTCGATGGCGGAGGCGTATTTCCAAAGATAGTCACCGGGCCCGTAGCCCGGTTGCTCGATGTCGAAGCTGAAGGCTTCGGAGATGCCCAGCGACTGCTGGTTGCGCAGCGGTGAGCGGGCATCCTTCCAAAAGCGTCGCCAGCGCAAGCCATGGATCTGGAAGCTGTGTTGCTCCTCGTGGGAGCCTTGCAACAAGCGCAGCCGGATTCGCTCGCCTGGCCAGGTGTGGAAGAGCGGCGTGGCTGGATCGCCACTGCTGATGGCCCGCATCGCTCCCCAGCTCTTCCCCTCACTGGGAAGAAAGGATTTGGAGCTGAACCACTCACTGGGATCCCGCGGCCGTTCTGCTAACGGCTCACAGCGGTAGTTCAGGCCGAACACGCCGTTGTCGCCATGGGAATCCGGCTCGGGCGGTGGCTCCAATGGCTTGCCGTAGGCGAGGGAGAGGATGTGGCGGTGGGTTTTGCTGCCCACCAGGGCCGAGGCGACGAAGGGGCCGCAGCAGCCATCACCGTGGTGGGAACTGTCATCCCCCCAGCCGCTGCGTCCATGGAGGCGCTCCTGCCCATGACGATGACCATGAACGTGACCATGACCTTCGCTGTGGTCGTGGGAGGTCAGACCACTCCAGTGGTCGGCAGGCACGGGAACCCCTTGGCGGCTGCAGGCACACCCAGCGAAGCCTCCGCCGTGGCGGTCGTCTTGAATGGGCTGGGCCCGCTTGAACAGGGGGACCCAATCGCCATTGCCGAGGCAAAACTCTCGATAGGCCTTGCTTTCGCCATCCTCTTCATAGGCAATCACAGCATTTTGGCCGGCAATAATGCGACGGGAGAGGTCTTGTGGATCGTGGAATGTAGCGGTTTTGGGTTCCACAAGTAGGGCCGCAAAAAGCCCATGCTTTTGTCTGTAATTAGCAAACATATGGTCATGGGTGAAGATGGTCCCAAATTCCTCATCGGCCCACCATCGATAGACCATCTTCTTGCCGAACCTGGGTGAACTGATGTAGTTCCATCCCGTGCTTGCTCCATCGCATGCGATGGGATCAAATTTCACGATGTGCACATGCAGACCACATTCGCCTCGGTAGTTGGCGAAGAGCGTGCAGCCTTGCTCAATCCCCTTGGGCCAGGCCGAATCAAAGGGTGTGCCCGGGATATGGCGCTCCAGGCGATTGTGCAGGCTCAGTTGCAACACATTGCTATGGTTGCAGCGCAAAAACAGGGGCTCTTGCTGGGTGGCTGGCAAGCTGAGGCCCTGCTCGCGCACGAGGGCTTCCTGCTCGCCTCTCTCCAGACAGGGGTAGCGGCGGGCCGTCTCCGCCAAAGCGTCCTCGTAGGCCTGGCTCACCACCTCAGAAAAGGTGGGCACCCCATGGGGTGTATCGGCAAGGAGATAGAGATGGCCGTGGGGATCCCACCACCCGTCATCGTTGTAGGCCAGCGGAGTCATCAACACATCAATCGTGTGAGTCACCGTTTTGGAGGGAAGCAGTTCCGCCCCGCTCAGCGCGTCGCGATGCAGGGTGGTGGGCCGATCGGGGTAGGGGAATGTGGTGAACAATTCACCAGGCCTGGGGTCGCTGTTGAACGCCGCCAGCTCAAGGGGGGTGGGATCGCGATAGTCGTAGTTGACCACATCCCACCCTTCCAGGGAAGCTTCTGCTCGGGGCTTGTGCCAGGGTGGCGTGTAGGACTTTTGGTTGACTTCTCCAGCCAACCAAAGCGGGAATCCAGGTCGCAGCGTCGTGGGTTCCGGAGGCGGTTGCCGATCCGGCAGCGGCACCAGGCGCCGAATGGGGGTGAGGTCGGGGTAGTGACCCAGGCGTCGCACCAGCCTCCTGCGCTCCCGGAGTGCCGTTGAGAACCCCGCAGAAGCCAAGGGGACCAGCAGGGGGTCGTCTTCGAGCAGCACTTCACCCGTCTCGCCATGGAAATAATCACCAGATATCCCAGATTGCAAGGTGTTGAATGTTCGGAAGATTCCCCACATTCCATGATGAAAGTGGGGATAGAGATGGCAATGCCAAATCACATCTCCTGGCACCATTTGCCTGTTTCCAGCGCCATAGAGTGGAATGAATGTGTGCCCTGTTTGCGGACTGATGGTGATCGCATCAATGGTATTGCTTTCACGCCGATAGGGAATCGCATGCCATTCATAGACATGCAGATGAAACACATGGGTTTCCTTCACGCCGGCATGCACCAGGCGGATGCGCACCGGGTCTCCCAGATAGGCCTTGAGGATTGGTGTCTGCGGATCGCCAAACATCCAACTGGAATGGTGTTGTTCCTCGTTGACCACGATGTTGTTGGGATCGACTTCCCCTGCTTTGATGCGCCGCCACAGCTCCCGCTCTCGCGAGATCATCGGCTCCGCCCGATAGCTGATCGGCATGAGCGTGCCCGCGGTGTGTTGATGGGCGAGCTGGTCTTGATTGGCGCTTTCTTCCTCGCAGGGATTGCTCTCCAAGCGCCTGTGGGGGGCCGCCCATTCCGGCTCATCGTGGATGAAGATCACATATTCCCGGAAGGAGGCTCGGGGGTCTGGGTACTCCTGGGTGAGGGAATCGGGGTTGAAGGGATCAGGAAAGGGCACTTTCGCTCCCCACTCCAGATCGGCGCTGTGGCGTTGGTGCACATCCACATAGAGCCCAGTGCCAAGGATCTCCTTGCTGAAAGGGTGGATCAGATCATTTCCGGTTTCAGGATCGCTCCAGCGGCTACCAGCGGGCTCCACCACCAGGGCGCCAAAGAGGCCATGCGCATTGGTGCCAGCCTCCGTGCCCCGAAAGTCGCCCGCATCGTGAAAGACAAACACGCCCTCGTGCAGGGCATGCCAGGTGTATTGGCGTTGTTCTCCAGGGGGCACCAAGCTGGAGGGATTGGCCCCGACGTGGGAGCCGTCATTGGCAGCCGACTCCCCGCCCGGGCCGATCAGATGCAGGCCCACATGGCGCGGGCCGTGCTCCTCATCGGGTTCCAGCTCATTTTCCAGGTGGATCTCCAGGGTGTCCCCCAGGGCCCCTCTTAGAACGAGGGGCACGATGAGGGGATGGGGCCGCTTAGCTGCAGCAGCAGTGGCGGGAAGCCATTCCTCCTTGCGCAGGGGATCGTGCTCCAGCCCATGGGTCCTGGCTAGGGATTCGCGTTGCTCAGCCAGGTCTTGTTGCTGCTCAGCGGTGTGGTCTTTGTTGGCCTGGACGCGTTTGACGTAGGCAAGAATATCTTTGTATTTGCTGAGAACAAATATTTTGCCATTGTGGTCATGATCCCCATAAGTATTAAACCACAGCGGCATTGAAATGGCCGTGATGTCATAGCGGAGGGTTGTCATGCTGCTGGTGCCTGCCTCTCCTTTGCTATAGAGCCAGCCCTGGGATCTGCAACGGTGCCTTACATAAGTTCATGGCTTTTGCTTCATCAAGTTTGCTTCATCAAGACAGGTGTCTGTCCATCAAGTCCCGTGACGAATCCACCGGACTTTGTTGTGCCCTCTTGGGCCATGCCAGCACAATGGTCGCAGCGGATCAGGAGGCGCCTTTGGACGACACGCCACCCAATCAGATTCCAGGAGCCCGCTGACGTTTGGACCCTGCTCCAACACTCTCAAGCGACGTCTGGTTTCCCTGGTTCAGCCCATGCCCAGATCCCTGAAGCCAAGCTGACCCTCCAAGCACCGTTGATGAGCTTCGTTCCCTCAAAGGGCTCTAGGTGCCCCGGAAGGCATGGGAAACCCTGCTAGACCCCTGGCCCCAGGAGGCCGGCGCCAGCAGCTCCGCCCCACAACTGAAAAGCCGTGATCACAGACGATCCATCGACCGCGCAGTCACGCCCCTTTCACCACAGGGCACCATGGCTGAGCAGACAAAGCCTGAACCTTGCGGTTCAGGCTTTGTTTTGACACCTGCACCAACCAGCCCCCAACGCTTGCTTGGTGCGTCCTAAGGCGCTGCAGGAGGTGCGGGCGATGGGGGGGCGCACACCCTGGCGGCCCAATCGCAGCCCGCCAGGGCAGGTTTTTGCCAGTGCAGGGGAATTTCAAGCAGATCGCGGCTGCCGCTGATCGCCTGGCTCACAAACAACACCCCCGCCAGCAGGCTCGCTCCCAGGTGAAGGCGGCGCCAGCGCGGCTCCCGCAGGATCTCTGGCCGGGCGGCAAGGGAGAAGAGCATCAGCCCCACAACGGCCACACCGCTCCAGTAGTGGGAGCTCCAGAACTGGGGCTGCAGGGGGTTGTCACTGAGGCGAAACACCTCTGGCTGGGCTCCCAAGGTGAGCACGCCGATCCAGGTGATCAGGGCGAAGGCCAGCCGCAACCCCTTGGCCTTCGCCCTCCACAGAGCGGCCAGGGAAACCGCGCTGCCCACCAACACAAGCAGGAGCTGGCCACCCCGGCCGGCACCCCCTCGAAAGTCCGCCAGGGGGACGGCGGTGCTGATCACCACCGTGAGCGCCACCAGCACAATGGCCACCACCGCCATGGCCAACCAGCGGCCCAAGTCGCTGTGGTCACGGCCAGTGGTGGCGGGCAGCTTGGCGCCAGCTTCGCGCCGCTGGCGGGTTTGCAGCCCCAACCGGGCCACGATCCCGATCAAGGGGTACACCACGGCGACGGCCAGGGCGGGGTGGAGGATCCAGAGCCAGTCCTTGCTCTCCATCACGGCACAACGTTGTGCCACCAGGTTGGCAAGCCTGCAAATCCTTGGCCAGCGATAGCCGCCCGTCGCAACGACCCCCAGACTGGACGGCGCCCCTCCAAGTCGCACCATTCACGAACTGAGCCTGATGGAAGCGCTTGGCGAGCGGGTGCTGGCCGTGGCTGCTCTCCAGGCTGCGGAGCGGGTGACCGCGATCCAGCTCCGGATTGGCAGCTTGGCGGGAGTGGATCCCGAGGCCCTGCGCTTCGCCGCTGAGATTGTCTTCGCGCAGACCTGCGCTGAGGGGGCAACGCTGGAGATCGAGGTTGTGCCTGCCGCTTTCAGGTGTCAGGACTGCGGAAAGGACGTGCTCGCGCCTGAGGGGTGGGCCGTTTGTCCCGGTTGCGGACGCCCGTGTCGTGAGTTGTTGCAGGGCCGGGAGCTGACGCTCCTTGCCGTTGAGCTCCATCCCTGAGCACCTGGGGCAGACCCGAGCCTGGCCATGCCCAAGCAGGCGGCCTTGCCTCTCCCTTGCAGACGAGCGCTCGCAACGCGCCTAGCGTGACGGCGGGTCTTTGCGGTTTGAGCCCTCCCCGCCATGTGCCGTCACTGCGCCTGCGGCTTGCCTGAGCAGGCAGAAGACCATTCGTCCTCCAACCCTCCGGGCCGGCAGGTGGTGCTCGGGGAGGCGCTCCTCGCCCACAACGATCATCTGGCCGCCCACAACCGTGAGCACTTTCGCGCCGCTGGAGTGCGCGTGGTGAACGTCCTGTCGTCTCCCGGTTCCGGCAAAACAGCCTTGCTGGAGCGTTTGGCTGGCGTGGTGCCCCCCACCCAGCGTCTGGCGGCGCTGGTGGGCGATCTCGCCACGGACCATGACGCCCGCCGGCTCCGCCAAGCCGGGCTGCCCGCCATGCAGATCACCACGGGTCAGGCCTGCCATCTGGAAGCGGCGATGGTGCATCGGGGCCTTGACGCCCTGTCGGAGGCTGGCCATCCCCTGGAGGCGTTGGATCTGTTGCTGATCGAAAACGTCGGCAACCTGGTCTGCCCGGCTGCCTTTGATCTGGGGGAAGATCTCCGTCTGGTTCTGCTTTCGGTGACCGAGGGGGAGGACAAACCGCTGAAATATCCCGCCACCTTCCGCAGTGCGGATCTGGTGGTGCTCACGAAGCTGGATCTGGCCGAGGCCGTGGGATTTGATCGTTCCCTCGTCCACCGCCATCTCCAGCTGGTTGCCCCAGGCGCCCGGGTCTTGGAGACCTCTGCCCGCAGCGGGGAGGGCATCGGGGCCTTGCTGGAGGCACTGCTGCCAACGGCGCTGATCAGGCAACCGGCAGGGTGAGCGATCCGGCCGGCCAAGCGGCCCGTTTGCAGGTGTGGTGCCGCGGTGTTCTCCAGGGGGTGGGGGCTCGACCGGCCTTGCAGCGTCTGGCCAGCGCGCGGCAGCTGCGCGGAACGCTGCACAACCGTTTCGGCGGTTTGGAGATCGACCTTTGCGGCTTGCAAACGGCCTTGCAAGACTTCCTGGCGGCCCTGCCCGCGGCGCTCCCCGATGCCGCCCGGCTGGAGCAGCTGGAGGCCCATTGGCTGGATCCGCCCGATCCCCCCTGGCCCCAGGGGGTGCAGATCGCGGCGGCCCCTGCGGTGCCCCTGGGCCAAGCCCTGGTGGCCCCTGGCCTCTCCGCCGACCGGGCCCCCTGTCCCCGCTGTCTGGCGGAGTTGGACGATCCCGCCTCCCGTCGCCACCGCTACCCGTTCATCAGTTGCTGTGCCTGCGGACCGCGCTTCAGCCTGGCCACCGCCCTGCCCTTCTGCCGGGCCCACACCACCCTGGCGGGCTTTCCGCCTTGCCCCGCCTGTGCCAAGGAGTTCAGCAACCCGGCCGACCGCCGCTTCCACGCGGAAACGATCAGTTGCCCGGTCTGCGGCCCCCGGCTGAGCCTGCTCAACGAAGCGGGCCTCCCCCTGGCAGGCAGGGAGGCGGCTCTGGACGCTGCGGCACGCCTGTTGCTTGACGGGCAGATCCTCGCCCTGCAGGGCGTGGGAGGGTTCCAGCTGTTGGTGGATGCCAGCCAGCGCCAAGCCGTGGAGCGCCTGCGACGACGCAAGCACCGACCCGCCAAGCCCTTTGCCCTGCTCCTCGCTGATCCCTGGCCGCTGGCGGAGGAGCTGCATTGCTCTGGCGCCGAGGAGCGGATCCTCCGCCATCCAGCGGCGCCGATCCTGCTGCTTCGTCGCCGCTTCGCTGACAGCGATGGGCGTTGGGAGCCCGTGGCGCCCGGCAGCCCGGCCCTGGGGGTGATGCTGCCGGCCTCCGCTCTTCATCGGCTGCTGGCGCGCGGGGTGGGGCGCCCCCTGGTGGCCACCAGCGGCAACCGCAGCGGAGAGCCCCTCTGCATTTCCCCCGGCGAAGCCGTGGAGCGTTTGGCTGGCATCGCCGATGCCTTCCTGGTGCACGACCTGCCGATCGCCAGGCCCCTCGATGATTCGCTCGTGCAGGTGATCGACGGTCGGCCGGCGCTGTTGCGACGGGCTCGGGGCTTTGTGCCGGAAGCTCTGCCTTGGCAGGGGCCCGCGGGTCCTGCCGCCGCCGGCCGGGAGTCGGCTGGTGCCTTGCTGGCCTTGGGAGGAGACCTCAAAGCCGCCCCAGCTCTGGTGATGGGGGATCGGATCTTGCTGGCTCCCCATCTGGGGGATGTGGCCGACGCCGCCGTCCAGAGCCGCTGGCAAGACGCCTTGCAGGGCCAGCTGTCGTTTCCCGCCATGGCTGTGACGAGCCTCGCCTGTGATGCCCACCCTGGCTATCTGAGCCACCAGCTGGCGCGGCCCCTCGCCGATCGGCATGGGATCCCTTTGACCCCCGTGCCGCACCATCTGGCCCATGGACTGGCGGTGCTCGCCGAGCACGGTCGCCAGCCCCCCCTGCTCGTGGTGGCCTGTGATGGGCTGGGCCTGGCGGCGGCCGGGGCCCCGCCAGGCACCCCTCCAGGGCAGGAGCGCCTCTGGGGTGGGGAGCTGCTGCTGATCCATGGGCTGGGGGATGGGGATCTGCGCTGGGAGCGGCTGGCTGCCCTGCGCCCCTTCCCCCTGCCCGGAGGGGAGCGAGCCAGCCGCGAACCGCGGCGCTGCGGCTTGGGGCTGCTCGCCGCTGCCGGTGCATGGGCCCTGGCGCACCCTGGCGCCGCTTTGACCACCGAAGCGTTCTCAGCCCAGGAGCGCGCCTTGCTGCTGCAGGCCATGGCCGCTGGCTGCAACGCCCCGCTCACCAGCTCGCTGGGCCGCCTCCTGGATGGAGTGGCGTCCCTGCTCGGTCTGGCCCAACGGCTCAGCTACGAAGGGGAGGGCGGTTTGCGCTGGCAAGGGGCCGCCGCCCGGGGGCAACTGGCGCAGGATCGCCACGCAGACCGATCAACGGCGCACGAGCCCTGGCGCTTGCCTCTGGTGGCCTGCTCCCCTCAGGATCCCCGCACCCTCCCCCTTGGCCGCTGGGACTGGGAGCCCCTACTCCGGGCACTGCTGGCCGACCGGGCCGCTGGCGGCTGTCCCCGGCGGGCTGCCTGGCAGGTGGAGCGGGCGCTGGTGGAGGGGATGGTGCGGGGGGCCGCTGCGGCCGCAGCCTGGAGCGGTTGCCGCCAGGTGGCCCTGGCAGGGGGGTGTTTTCAAAACCGCTCGCTGTTGGAGGGGTGCCTGCGGGGACTCAGGCAACGGGCGATCGAGCCCCTGTGGGGAGAGCAGGTGCCCTGCCATGACGGGGGGTTGGCTCTTGGGCAGGCCTGGGCCACCCAGGTGGCCGGATCGGGCCCGTAACCGGCTGGCAGGGCCGCCTGCGGTTCGGGTCGGGAGATTGCTTTATAACCAAATCAGAAGCTGCCCCCACCAGCCATGTGCCTGGCCATACCAGGGCAGATTCTTTCCATCGCCAACCCCTCCCCCCCCGATGGGGATGGTGACCTCTGGCGCACGGCTGAGGTGGATTTCGGTGGGGTGCGCCAGCGGGTGAGCCTGGCCTGTTTGCCGCAGGCGCGGGTGGGCGATCAGGTGTTGGTGCACGTGGGCTTTGCCCTGTGCGTGGTGGACGACGATGCGGAGACCAGCCCATGAACCGCATGACTTGCATGGATGGCAACGAGGCGGTGGCGCACGTCGCCTACCGCCTCAACGAGGTGATCGCGATCTACCCGATCACGCCGGCTTCCCCGATGGGCGAATGGGCCGATGGCTGGAGCGCTGAAGGGAAGCCCAATCTCTGGGGGGCTGTGCCCAGTGTGGTGGAGCTGCAAAGCGAGGGGGGGGCCGCCGGAACGGTGCACGGGGCCCTGCAGGCCGGGGCCCTCACCACCACGTTCACGGCATCACAGGGATTGCTGCTGATGATCCCCAACCTCTATCGCTGGGCGGGGGAGCTCACCCCCGTTGTGGTGCATGTGGCGGGACGCGCCCTGGCCGCCCAAGGGCTCTCGATCTTCGGCGACCACTCCGATGCCATGGCCTGTCGGGCCACGGGTTGCGCCATCCTCACCTCCGCTTCGGTGCAGGAGGCCGCCGACTTCGCTGCCATCGCAACCTGTGCGTCCCTGAGCAGCCGTGTGCCGTTCCTGCATCTCTTTGATGGCTTCCGCACCTCCCATGAAATCCAAAAAGTGGAGGCGCTCTCCGACGCCCTTCTGCACGCCCTGATCCCCGCGGAAGCGGTTCGGGCCCATCGGCAGCGTGCGCTGACGCCGGAGCGGCCCATGTTGCGTGGCACGGCCCAAAACCCAGATGTCTATTTCCAGGGCAGAGAGGCGGTGAATCCCTTCTATGCGGCCCTCAGCCTCCATTTGAGGGAGGCCATGGAACGGTTTGGTGCGCTCACCGGACGGGTGTATGAGCCCTATTCCTTCGTGGGGCCCCCCGATGCGGAACGGGTGGTGGTGCTGATGGGCTCGGCGTGCGAAACGGCTGTGGCCACCGCCCAACACCTGGCCGCTCAGGGGGAGCGGGTGGGCGTCCTCAAGGTGCGTCAGTTTCGCCCGCTGGTGGCGGAGTGGTTGGTGGCCGCTTTGCCGGCGACCACTGGCGCGATCGCCGTGCTCGATCGCTGCAAGGAGCCTGGCGCCACCGGCGAGCCGCTCTATCTCGATGTTGTGACGGCCATCGCCGAGCAGTGGCAGCTGCAACATGGGGATGGGCCCCTCCCCAGGGTGGTCGGAGGCCGCTATGGCTTGGGCTCCAAGGAATTCAACCCGGCGATGGCCAGAGCGGTCTTTGCCAATCTCGCCCTGGCTCAGCCCCTCAATCACTTCAGCGTTGGCATCCAGGATGATGTCAGCCATCTCTCTCTTGCTGTCGACACCCGTTTCAGCATCGACGCCAGCGATGAGGTGCGGGCTGTGTTCTATGGCTTGGGCAGCGATGGCACAGTGGGCGCCAACAAAAACACGATCAAAATCATCGGCGAAAGCACCCCGCTCTTCGCCCAGGGCTATTTCGTCTACGACTCCAAAAAATCGGGTTCCGTCACGGTCTCTCACCTGCGCTTCGGCCCCCGCCCGATCCAAGCGCCCTACCTCATTGAGCGTCCCACCCTGGTGGCGGTGCACCAATGGGATTTTTTCGCCCAGCTCGATGTGCTCAAGGGCCTGGTGCCCGGCGGCACCCTTCTGGTGAACAGCCCCTACGAGCCTGCCGCCACCTGGGGGGCTCTTCCGGCTGCGACCCGTCAACAGGTGCGGGAGCTGGGGCTGCAGGTGTGGCAGATCAACGCTGATCAGGTGGCCAGGGAAGCCGGCATGGGAGGTCGGATCAACACGGTGATGCAAGCCGCTTTCTTTGCGGTGAGTGGCGTGTTGCCGCGCCAGGAGGCACTGGAGCGCATCCGGGAGGCCATCCGCCACAGCTACGGCCGCAAGGGAGAGGCGGTGGTGCGCATGAATTTGCAAGCCCTGGATGCCAGCCTGGCGGCCCTGCACCCCCTCGAATGGCAGGGGCTAGAGGTGCCCGTGGCCAACGCCGAACGGCCCGAGGCTGCCGCTGCCCTTGCAGCCAGCCAGCGACTGGCCGAGGCGTCCCCGTTTGTGCGGGAGGTGATTGGCCCGATGCTCGCCCACCGGGGAGATGCCCTGCCGGTGAGCGCCTTGCCCTGCGATGGCACCTGGCCCACGGGCACCGCCCGCTGGGAGAAACGCAACATCGCCGCCACCGTGCCGGTTTGGGAAAGCGACTTGTGTGTGCAGTGCGGCAAATGCCTGCTGGTGTGTCCCCATGCGGTGATCCGCGCCAAGGTGGCCAGCCCTGCGGCTCTGCAAGCTGCGCCCGAAGGCTTCCGTGAAGCCCCTGCCCGAGATCCAGCCTTCACCGGCCAGCGTTTCACCATTCAGGTGGGCGTTGAGGACTGCACCGGCTGTCAGCTCTGTGTGGAGGTGTGCCCCGCCCGCGATCGGCAGGAGCCCAAACGCAAGGCGCTCAACATGGCCCCTCAGCGCCCCCTGCGGGAGCAGGCCCGGGGCCACTGGGATTTTTTCCTGCAGTTGCCCGAGGTGCCTCGCGACAGCCTGAACCTGCACAAAATCGGCCACCAACAGCTGCAGCAGCCTCTTTTCGAGTTTTCTGGCGCCTGTGCGGGCTGCGGCGAAACGCCTTATCTCAAGCTCGTCAGCCAACTCTTCGGCGATCGCCTGCTCATCGCCAATGCCACGGGCTGCAGCTCCATCTATGGCGGCAACCTCCCCACCACCCCGTGGAGCAGCAATGCGGCGGGCCAAGGACCCGCCTGGAGCAACTCCCTCTTTGAGGACAACGCTGAATTTGGCTACGGCATGCGGGTGGCCCTCGATCAGAAACGGGCCATGGCCCTGCAGCTGCTGACGCCAGCCATCACGGCAGAGACGCCCTGGCGGGAACCTCTCCCCACAGCGCTGGTCGAAGCTCTGGTGGCAGCGGCCCTGGATCAGGGAGATGAAGCGGCTGTTTACGCCCAGAGGGAGCGGGTGGCGGCCCTCAAGCGCCACCTCCAGGCCGTGCTTGAGGTGCTGAGCCCTGAACAGCGCCCATCCTCCCCTGAAGCCCGCCTGTTGGATCTGGCCGATGCCCTGGTCAAAACCAGCGTCTGGCTGGTGGGAGGCGATGGTTGGGCCTATGACATCGGCTATGGCGGCCTGGATCATGTGCTCGCCTCTGGCCGAGATGTGAATGTGCTCGTGCTCGACACCGAGGTGTATTCCAACACCGGTGGGCAGGCCTCCAAGGCCACCCCGATGGGGGCCGTGGCCAAATTCGCCAGCGGGGGAAAGGGCTCGCCGAAGAAGGATCTGGGCCTCCTGGCGATGAGCACGGGCTCGGTCTACGTCGCCAGCGTGGCGATGGGGGCCAGGGATGAACACACCATTCGAGCCTTTTTGGAGGCGGAGAGTTATCCCGGTCCCTCATTGATTCTGGCTTACTCCCATTGCATTGCCCATGGCATTGACATGGCCAAAGGGTTGCAGCAACAGCGGCTGGCGGTGGAGTCGGGCCGCTGGTTGCTCTACCGCTACGACCCCCGCCGCCTGGCGGAGGGCCAGACGCCGCTGCAAATCGACAGTGCCAAACCTCGGCGACCGCTTGCAGAAGCGATGGCCACGGAAAATCGCTTTCGCATGTTGGGCTACAGCGATCCCGATCGGGCCCGCAGGCTTGAGCGCCAAGCGCAGGCAGAGCTCCAGCGTCGCTGGGCCCTCTACGGAGCTTTGGCGCAAGCCTGCACCCCCCATCAGCCCGAGGGGCCATCCGGTTGATGCATCCATCCACACCTCGGCAGTTCCCCCGCTGTAGTGGGAGATCGCTGCATCGATCGTTCCCTTACGGGCTCTCCTCATCCTCCAGCAAGAGCTGGGCAAACGCTGTGTAGAGGTCTTGATCGTCGCTGGCTCGGCGATCCGTGCGACGGCTGGCACGTTTGGGCGAGCTGCTCTTGCTGCCTCGGGCCGGGGCAGGCGTTGGCGACTCCCCTGCAGGGGCTGGCCGGCGTGAACCCTCTAGTTCGCGGAGCCGATCGAGCAGGTGAGGGGGCACCCTGCCGTCCGGGCTGGCTGTCATCAGGGCCCGGAAAAGTGCAGCTGGATCCTCTTCGCGCTCCAAACGGTGGCGGCCAGCCTCTCCAGAGCGGGACCTCACGCCAGCCGTCAGTGGTGCTCCGTTTGGAGCCTCAGTGGGGGAAGCGGCAGGCTCGATTTTCTTGGGCAGCGTGCGGCCGAGCGCTTCAAGCCGTTGTTTGCTGCGGGCATCGAATGACATGGCAGAAACCTTGGCTTCAGGGGCATTCAAGGGTGTCTCGGGTCAGCCGCCCGCTGATGGGGTGACGGCCCGTGGCAACGGCGCAGAGGGCTTTGCGCGCATCGTTTCGCAGATCCACATGGGTGAAGTCGGCCCCATCGACGCGCACATCCTCAAAGCGGGTGTTGAAGGCGAAGGCATCTTCAAGCCAGGCCCCCCGCAGATCCGTGCCCTTCAATACGGCGTTGTCCAACGTGGCTTCCCGCAGATCAGCACCGTTGAAATTGGCATCCTGCAGCTTGGCGCCAAACAGGCTGGCCAAACGCAAGTCAGCCCCTGAGAAATCCGCGTCTCGCAGGTTGGTGAGATTGAAGGTGGCGCCGCGCAGGTCCGTACTGTGGAAATCGGCGCCGATCAACACCTGTTTGGCATAGTCCATCGCTGCCAAAACCGGACGTGCCCCGAGCACCGCAACCGGCAAAATGATGGCCAGAAGCAGGAGAAGGCAGACAACCGTTTGTTGAAGCCATTGGCTGGGCTTTGGAAACAGCGCCTGGTTGATGGCCTGGCCTGGGCCCCATGAAGGAGAAGATGGGTCCATGTTTCTCATGATCAGCGTCAAAGCTAACCCCTCTCCTCCTCTTCTTCGAAGCTCACCTCCGTGCGAGCTATGGCATCAGCCCGTTTCCAATTCAAGCGACCAGCTCTTCAACACGCATACAACGAATCGCCACTAACAATCAATTCAACCTCTAGGTCGTTGGCTTGTCCAAGGCATCCTTTTTCAGCATCGATCTAAACAATGGTGCATCGGCTTGAACGCGATTACAAGAATCAGTACATCCTTGAAATTATTGTTTCTCGCAATGGTCGCGTAGGGTCGACCCTAGGCAAGGTTCGACAGTCTTAAAACTATGTTGAACAGATGGATCTAGAGGCCTGCCGCAAGATATCCACCCTGCAGGCAAAACACATGCCTCGAATGGCTCCAACATGACAAGACCGGCGTTAGAAACTGCAAGCCATCAAAACAATGCCATCGCCTTGATTTTGGCTAGTTTTTCGCCCTCAAGCCCATCGAGCTCTTCCACAGCAAGCAGGCCATCTTTGACGAAGCTGGCAAAGACAAATAAAATACCTTCCAGGCGAAAATCAAATCGTCCTTCCATATCGTGCCGCTGGGTGCTGAGGAAATCGTGGAGTTGCCACAGGGCATCAACGGAACCGACCCCTGAGGCATGCCCTTTGACTTTGTTGATCAGATCGCTGACCGCTCGATGGTGGGCACGATCAAAGGCTTCCCTCGCAATCGCCTGCTCTTCAGGTGTCCAGACGCTCACGGTGGAATGGGCCATTGTCTGCACTGGGTCGACGGTAACGGTTAGATAACCGCACGTTATCGCCCTGATAAGGGAAACGCGAATTGAGGGCTGGACCTGAAGGCTTCCTTGATGCGGCGCTTGGCTCCCGGCAGCTCATGCCAGGCCAGATGGGGAAAGGCATGATGCTCCCAGTGATAGCCAAAGTGGAAACAGGCCAGCAGAGAAAGCCATCCCGGTAGGTTCAAGCTGCGAGGCTGGTGATCTTCAGGCGAAGGGCCCGGGCCTGATGCGAGGGGCCGATGCGGCAGGAAGGTGCCCACCAAAAAAAGCTGCAAGGAACTCAACCAAACAGGCAGGGCGCCATACAACAGGACGTTGGCCACCGGGCTGGACGAGAAGGTGGCGGCCAGGCCGGCGAGCACCAGCCAGCCCAGCACGAGGGCTGTGAGTTGGGAGGGCGAGAGGTAAGCCGCCATGAATCGCACATACCAGCTGGCCAGCCCCGGTTTGGCCTCGCCGTGGTGGTCGGGATCGCCCAAGCTGCCCGCATGACGGTGGTGAAGCTCGTGATTCGCCCGGCAGTTGGCGTAGGGGAGCGCCGCATAAAGCTGGAGAGCCAGCGCTCCGATGCGGTGATTGGCCCTTGGCTGGCCCGGCCAGAGTGTGCCGTGCATCGCGTCGTGGGCCACGATGAACAGGCCTGTCTGGAGCAGGGTGCGACCCACCACGGCCAGGCCGACCAGGACGGGGTGCAGGTGGGACAGGCTGGTGGGGAGCAGCACCAGCCAGCTCCCCAACCAACCCAGAACAATTCCGGCGGCGAGCAGGAGGCCGCGCCGGGTGGCGATCGTCAACGGGCGAACTTGAGCAGTTCAGCGGCGGAGGCCAGCAGATCGATGGCCACGAAGTAGATCTTGCCTTCGGGATTGAGCAGGAAGCGCCAGGCCACATTCATGCCCACACCAGCGCCAAACCATGGTGTTTGCACCTTGCCGGTGACCTTGATTTGATTGAAGCCCCCCTCGGCTGGCTCCGAGTAGCCGCGCTCGGGGAGGAGCTTGAGGTTTTGGCAGTCTTCCCGGAAGAAGCGCAGGATGGCCTCTCTGCCCACAATCGGCTTTTGGAAGGGAGGCTGGAGGGCGCCATCCGGCAGGAAGAGTTCAATCAACGCATCAAAATCGTTGGCATTGAGCAGATCCATGTAGGCATTGATCGTGGGATTGATCACCCCTTCGATGAACACCTTTTGGCGATTCTCCTCAGGTGTGGGAGCTGCGATCGGTTCCATGACCCGCTGCCCCTCCCCTTTGGCTGGGTCGTAGCCCATGTCTGTCACGAAATTGCGCAGCAAGGTGATTTGCTGCCCCTGATCCACACCCTTGAGGGAATTCAGCACGGCAGCGGCGTTGGCGGACAGCTGGTAGCCCTTGGGGATCGGAGCGACGAGACCAGCGGCCATCCAGTCGCCCAGTTGATACCAGAAGCCGAGCTTGATGTTCACCGACCAGCTGGCGTAGGTGCGGCCAATCGGGGTGTCGGACCGATTGGCCAGTTCGCACATCACCTGGCTCTGCTGTGGAAACTCCATCGCCTTGATCTGGTTCAGAACGGGCTCAGCAAATTGCATGCGAGCCGCTCCGGGGGCAGCGATTGTGATGGTCTGACCCATCTCCAAATAGGCAAACCAGATCAAGGCGAGCTGATCCTCAGCGCTGAGCAGGCGGAAGCGGGCAGTGATCGCTGGCACCGCATCGGCGCTGAGGGTTTCCGGAAAGATCTGGGTGGCTTTGTCGAGGGTGAACATACGCTCGCTGGCTCAATTGTGAAGATTTCCTTCAGACCCTACTTGCTTTTCCGGGATTTGCCTAGGCGATTCCGGTTCGGATCCCCTCCTTGCAGTGGGGTTGGCCATGGGTTTGTTGGGCTGCCGGCTGGGGCGGGCTGTAGTCCTTGGGAATCTTTAGGAGATCCCTCTTCAAGGCCTCCCTCGTCCATGCCACTCTCCTCCCGCCAGCGTCAGGGTCGCTGGGCTGAGCAGAGAGCCCTGCGCTTGCTGCAGAGCCGGGGTTGGCGTCTGGTCTGCCGCAATTGGTCCTGCCGCTGGGGCGAGCTGGATCTGGTGCTCAGCAAGCCGGGCCGCCTGCTCCTGGTGGAAGTGAAGGGCAGGGGCTCATCGCCTCGCGATGGAGATGGTCTGGCCGCTTTGCATCGCGCCAAGCGGTTGCGGCTGGAGCGAGCCTGGGCTTGTTGGCAGGCAGCGCACCCCCACCTGGCCGAGCAGCCCGTGGAGCTCGTGGCGGCCTTGGTGCCCCTCCCACCCCGACGCGCGGCGGTGCGTTGGGTGCGGCTCACCTAGGCGCGGGCGCCGGTGGTTGCTGAGCAGGGGCCGGCGATTTTGGCGTGGGATCAAACCAAACGGTGCAGCGGTAACGCGGCAGGCTGCCCATGCGCCCCACCCCAACCTCCTGGCAACGGGTGTTGCTGATGCCCGATCGATCCTCCAAGGGGATCTGCTCGATCGCGCGCTGTTGGGCATCACTCTCGCTCCAAATCGATTCAGCCGTGCGGCTCTCGGCCTTGGCCTGGGCGGAAGTGAGCCACAGGAGAGACAGGGCCACCATCAAGACCCTGCGGCCGTGTCTCTGAAGGAATGCCGGCTCAGAGGGCCTGCTTCGCCTGAGGGGTGATGCGCGGTGACAGGTCATGGGTGTGGTTGGGCAGCTGCTGCATCCCAAGCGCTTGCGAGGGCCAACCCCTGCGCCTTGGCTTCGGACTTGCCATCTTGGGACAGTGGTTCCAACCCATGGCTTCCCCCGCTCCCTTCGCTGCCCATCGGGCCCGCCATCGCTTTGGCCAACACTGGCTGGTGGATCAGGAGGTGTTGCGCCGCATCGTGGAAGCCGCCCAGCTGGCTCCCACAGACCATGTGCTTGAGGTGGGGCCCGGTCGCGGAGCCTTGACGGAGGCTCTGTTGGCCTCCCGCGTTGCCGAGGTCACCGCGGTTGAACTGGATCGCGATCTTGTGGAGGGGCTGCAGCAGCGTTTTGCCAGCCATCCCCGCTTTCACCTCCTGACCGGGGACGTGCTCTCGATCGCCCTGCCGCCGCCGGGCTTGCCAGGACCCAACAAAGTGGTGGCCAACATCCCCTACAACATCACAGGCCCCCTGCTCGAGAGGCTGGTGGGTCGGCTGGATCGACCCGTCAGCCCCCCCTACAGCCGGTTGGTGCTTTTGGTGCAAAAGGAGGTGGGGGAGCGCCTTCGCGCTGTGCCCGGCAGCAGCGCCTACTCCGCCCTGAGTGTGCGCATGCAGTTGCTTGGCCACTGCCAGGGCATTTGTGGGGTGCCGCCGCGATCGTTTCAACCACCTCCGAAGGTGCACTCGGAGGTGATCAGCATCGACCCCTCCCCCCCTGAGCAGCGTCTCCCCCAGGAGCTGGCGGTGGCGGTTGAGCAGCTGCTGCGCCGGGCCTTTGCAGCCCGGCGCAAGATGTTGCGCAACAGCCTGGCGGGGATGGTGCCCGAGGAGCGCCTTGCGGCGATGGCGGCGGAGGTGGGCGTGAGCTTGCAGGCCAGGCCTCAGGAGCTTTCTCCCTCGCAATGGGTCGCGCTGGCCACCAGCTTGAATCGCGCCACTGTCCCCGGGGCCGATGTCCACCAACCTGATGGCTGATTGCCACGTGATCGCTCCGGCCAAGATCAACCTCCATCTGGAGGTGCTTGGTTTGCGCCCCGATGGCTATCACGAGCTGGCCATGCTGATGCAGTCGATCGATTTGGCCGATCAGCTCGATTTCGTTGGCCGCGCCGATGGCCAGATCACCCTCCGCTGCAACCGCTCCGATCTGCCGCTGGGGCCAGACAACCTGATCGTGAAGGCGGCTGAGCGCCTGCGAGCCCATGCCGGCCTGGAGGAGCGGGGCGTCGACATCCTGTTGGAGAAGCGCATTCCGATCGGCGCTGGTCTGGCTGGAGGCTCGAGCGATGCGGCTGCCACCCTGATCGGCCTGGATCGCCTTTGGGGGCTGGCCACGCCCCGCACCGTTCTGGCTGAGCTCGCCGCCCAGTTGGGTTCCGATGTGCCCTTTTGCCTTGAGGGTGGCAGCCAGCTGTGTTTTGGCCGGGGTGAGCGGCTGGAGGCCTGCCCGGGGCCCACCTCGCCCCTGGGCGTGCTCCTGCTGAAACACCCCGAGGTGTCGGTCTCCACCCCCTGGGCCTATGGCCGCTGCCAGGAGTGGCGCGGTGATTTCTATCTCAGCCAGGAGGCTGACTTTGAACAACGGCGCCAGGCTCTGCGGCAGAGCCCCCTGCTGCAGGGTCTGCGCGGGCAGGGGCCACTGCCCCCCCTGAGAAACGATCTGCAGGCTGTCGTGGCGCCAGAGGTGCCCTCGGTCGCCCTGGCCTTGGAGCTGTTGCAGCAGAGCCCCGAGGCCATGGCTGTGGCCATGAGCGGTTCTGGCCCAACGGTGTTTGGCCTTTTCGGCACGGTTCAAGCTGCAGGCCGGGTCCAGGAGGCCCTGGCGGAGGCCTTGCAGGTTGCCGGGGTGGAGAGCTGGTGCTGCGCCCTGAGGGATTCAGGTGTCAGCCTGGTGTAGGCAGCCCCCCATGAGCGATCCGATGTCGTCCACCCCCCCCTCTGCCGACCAGGCGCAGCCTGAGCTCCGCAAAGGTCCTCTCAGTTTCCTGAGCGGTGCCCTCACCAGTGCAGTGCTGGCCTGGTTGTGCCTGGCGCTGAGTCGCAGGGTGGTGGCGTACTACGGCGCCCATCCGCCTCACTACAACAGCCAGGTGGCCCAGAGCATCGGCACGGCGGTGAAAACCCTCGTGGTGGGAATGACGTTTTTGGCCACCTTCAGTTTTGCTTTCATTGGCTTGGGGCTGGCGCTCACATTCCTGCGCAGCTTGTGGGTTCTCTCCCAGCGGCAAAGGGCTGCAGAGCCGCAGCGCCCTTCCTAGACTGAGCCAGCTTGCCAAGGGGCATGACCGTTCACGATCTCGGCCTGCTGGTGGTGCTTCTGCTCCCAGGCATGCTCCTCTCAGTGCTCATCCTCAGCACCTTTGCCGCCGGCGGCTGAGATAGGTTGGCCCCACTTGTGGCAGCAGCCTTCACCGTGGCCGAAACCCTTCTCTTCAATGCCCTCCGGGAAGCCATCGATGAGGAGATGGCCAGGGATCCACACGTGTGCGTGATCGGCGAAGACGTGGGCCACTATGGCGGTTCCTACAAGGTGACCAAGGATCTCCATCAGAAATACGGCGATCTCAGAATTCTTGACACTCCCATTGCTGAAAACAGCTTTACGGGCATGGCGGTGGGTGCTGCGATGACGGGCCTGCGCCCGATCGTGGAAGGAATGAACATGGGATTTCTGCTGCTGGCCTTCAACCAGATTTCAAACAATATGGGGATGCTCCGCTACACCAGCGGCGGCAATTACACCATCCCAACTGTTGTGCGGGGGCCCGGTGGAGTGGGCCGGCAGTTGGGGGCGGAGCACAGCCAGCGCTTGGAGGCTTACTTTCACGCGATTCCCGGGATCAAGATCGTTGCCTGCAGCACCCCCACCAATGCCAAGGGGTTGTTGAAAGCTGCGATTCGCGACGACAATCCAGTCGTGTTCTTTGAGCATGTATTGCTTTATAACCTTTCCGAGCAATTGCCTGAGGGAGAATACATTTGCGCTCTTGATCAAGCTGAGCTTGTGCGCGAGGGAAAGGATGTCACCATTCTCACCTACTCGCGGATGCGCCATCATTGCTTGAAAGCAATCGAGCAACTCGAGCAGGAAGGGGTGGATGTGGAGCTCATCGATTTGATCAGCCTCAAACCGTTTGATCTCGACACCATCTGCCGTTCCGTGCGCAAAACCCATCGCGTCATCGTGGTGGAAGAATGCATGAAAACAGGCGGCATCGGGGCTGAGCTGATCGCCCTGATCACGGAACATTGCTTTGATGATCTCGATTGCCGCCCCGTGCGTCTTTCCTCCCAGGACATCCCCACTCCCTACAACGGCAACTTGGAAAATCTCACCATCATCCAGCCCCATCAGATCGTGGAAGCGGCCCGCCAACTCAAACTTGGCCTGATCTGAAATGGCAAGATCTCAAGGTTGGCTAGCTTTCATCCTGGCCCTGGCCATCGCCGCTGGAGCCCTGTTGGCCAACTATGGCCTGCGCCTCGGGTTGGATTTGCGAGGGGGAAGCCAGCTCACCCTGCAGGTGCTTCCCTCGGGATCGATCACCCGAGTGGAAAAGGAGCAGTTGGAGGCCGTCAAAGATGTGCTGGAGCGGCGTATCAATGGTTTGGGTGTGGCCGAATCCACACTCAATACGGTTGGCAATGATCAACTTGTGTTGCAACTGCCCGGCGAGCAGGATCCCACCCGCGCCGCCAAGGTGCTCGGCACCACTGCTCTGCTGGAATTCCGCCCCCAAAAGCCAGGCAGTGAAAAGGAATTTCGTGCCCTGCTTCCCCTGAAGCGGCAAGTGGAGGCCGTGTTGCGCAGCCGCCGGGAAAGTGCTCCCGCCCCTGCTTCCAGCGACCAGCCCCCGCCGGATTTCTCCCCTGAGGAGTTGCGAAAGGCCTTGCTGGCCTTGGGCCTTTCCGTGCCCGAGGGCAGTTCGGAAGTGCAGCAGCTCGAGCTCTTGGAGAAGGAGGTCAACAAGCGCATGGTGGCTCTGTATGACCCCCCTGTGCTCACTGGTAAGGATCTCGTGAGCGCCGGCCGAGTGCAGCAAACCAGCGGCAACGCCTGGGATGTGACGCTGAATTTCAATCGTGAAGGCGGCGACAAATTCGCTGCTCTCACCAAAGGCCTGGCTGGCACCAATCGCGTGCTTGGGATTGTGCTCGACGGCCGCTCCATCAGCGAGGCCACCGTGGGCGATCAATTCAAGGTGGCCGGCATCACCGGAGGGGCCGCAAGCATCACAGGCAATTTCAGCGCCGAAGAAGCCCGCGATTTGGAAGTGCAGTTGCGGGGAGGTTCCCTCCCCCTGCCGGTGAAGATCGTGGAAGTGCGCACGGTGGGCCCCTCCCTCGGGGAAGCCAACATTCGCAGGAGTCTTCTGGCTGGTTTGGCGGGTCTTGCCCTGGTTGGGCTTTTCATGGCGATCGTCTACCGCCTGCCCGGGTTGGTCAGCGTGGTGGCTCTCAGCCTTTATGCGCTCTTCAACCTCGCCATCTATGCCCTCATCCCGGTGACCCTCACCCTGCCTGGCATTGCCGGTTTCATCCTCTCAGTGGGGATGGCCGTGGATGCCAACGTGCTGATCTTTGAGCGCGTGAAGGAGGAATTGCGGGGGGGCAACACCCTGATTCGATCCATAGATTCCGGATTTTCCTTGGCGTTTTCTTCCATCCTTGATGGTCACGTCACTGGCCTGATCAGCTGTGCAGCGCTCTTTCTGCTTGGCACAGGCCTGGTGAAGGGCTTTGCTGTCACCCTGGCCATTGGTCTGGTGCTCAGCTTGTTCACCGCCCTCACTTGCACCCGCACCTTGCTGCGCATCCTGATGAGCTACCCGGCCCTGCGCCGACCCACCTATTTCTTGCCGGCAAACAGTTTGCCAGCAACGGTTGCCTGAGGAGAGATCCCCCCTTGACCCATCCTGAACCCCGTTTTCGCATCAATCGCCATCGCCGCCTGGCCTGGTGGGGCTCTGCTCTTGCCTGTGCCTTGAGCCTGCTCGGCTTGGCGCTGTGTTGGATGAATCCCGCCATTGGCAGTCCGCTCAAGCCAGGTTTGGATTTCACAGGTGGCACGCAGATTCAGCTCCAGCGGGACTGCGGCAGCGCCTGCCAAGGCCTCACGGTGAACGATCTGCAGCGCCAACTGGAGCGCGTTTCCCTGCCGGCCGAACCGGGTCAGCAGATCCCGAACCTGGCCACCTCGGCTGTCCAGGTGCTCGATGGCGGTCGCTCCGTGGTGCTTCGTGTTCCTGCCCTCAGCCCTGCCCAAGGCCAGGCTCTGATGGCAGGCCTGCAGCCCGTGCTTGGCCCCCTCAGCAGCAATGGCACCTCTATCGACACGATTGGACCCACCCTCGGCTCGCGCCTGTTGCGAGGCAGCCTGCTCTCCCTGTTGGTGAGCTTTGCGGCGATCGCGGCCTACATCAGCTTTCGTTACAGCGGCATCTTCGCGCTGTTGGCGCTGCTCTGTCTCGCCCATGACGTTCTGATCACCTGCGGCCTGTTTGCCTGGCTCGGCCTGCTCAGGGGGGTGGAAGTGGATTCCCTCTTTGCCGTTGCCCTGATCACCGTGGCCGGCTATTCCGTCACCGATACGGTTGTGGTCTACGACCGCATCCGGGAACAGAAGAGTGCCCTCGCAGATCTGCCCCTGACCGAGCAAGTGGATGTAGCCGTCGACGCCACCCTCACACGATCGCTCTACACCTCACTCACCACCCTTTTGCCTCTGATCGGTCTGATCTTTTTTGGTGGCAGCAGTTTGTTCTGGTTTGCCATTGCCCTGGCGTTGGGAATTGCCGTGGGCAGTTGGTCCAGCATTGGTTTGGCGCCCACTTTGTTGCCTCTCCTGTCACGCCCGTGACATCACTTCATTGGGACGGGACTGAGAACACTGCATCATGAGCGCTCGCCAGCTACCTGCCATTCCCCTGCTTTTGCTGCTCCTTTCCCTGGCCGATTTGAAGTCAGAGTTCAGGTTGTTGCTGGATCACTTCACCTTCACAACACTGCTTGTGGCCATCCAGTCCCATCTGCTTGCCGTGACAGTTCTGGCTCTCATGCCCTCGCTCTGGCGGATGTACCAACGGGCTTCTTGAACCTGACCCTTGGTGGATTGCCGCCAGGAGTCAAGCCGCATCCCACTGATCCATCACATCGTGCACAAGCATTTCTCTGCCCAACACCTGAAGCACCACCACCAGCGGCAGGGCTAGTAACACACCGGGCAGTCCGAGAAGCACCCCCAGGCACAGCTGAGAGACCAAGGCGACCGTGGGCAGGAGATTCACGGTGCGGCTGAGGAGAAGCGGGGTGAGGAGAAAAGCCTCCAGGTTTTGCAGAATCAACCGCAAAATCAACACCTGCACCATCTTTCCAGGCGACACCAACAGCAGGGCCACGCCCATTGGCAACAGGGTGCCCAGGGTGGGGCCAATGGTGGGCACAAACGTGAGCAGCCCGCAAACCAAGGCACAGAGCAGGGCCAAAGGCACCTTCAGCAGAGCCAAACCGGCCCAGGTGGTGAGAAAAACAACGACGGCCGAAAGGGTCATCCCCGCCAGCCAACCACCGAGGGCTTCACGCGATTCACGCATCAGCACTTGCATCCGGGGCCGGTAGAAACTGGGGGTGGATGCGGTGAGCAGGCGCTGATGGCTGCGGGGATCGAGGGCGAGGAGCACGGCCAACAGGGCCATGAGCAGGGTTTGGATGGTGCTGTTGGCAGCCCCACCGGCAAATCCGAGCAGCTGCTCACCGATCGGTTGCACGCGCTCCAAGGAGGCTTGGCTGAGGATCTGCTCCTCCAGGCTTTGAAGCGCAGGCACTTCGCGGATGAGGTTGTTGATTTGGGCAGGGAGGGCAGGGATGAGGCGTTGCAGCACGGTGGCCTGCTCGATCACTTCAGGCAGCAAGAGTGAGGAGAGCAGGCCGCCTACGCCCAACACCGCCCCCAACACCACCCCCAAGGCAGCGGGGCGATTGAGGGGAAACACCCGCCGCAGCCAGGTGATCGGCACGTCGAGCGCCACAGCCAGGACCACTGCCCCGAAGAGCACCAAGAGCACCCAGCGCAGCTGCCACACCAACAGGGTGGTGACCACCAGGGCAAGGGCACCGATGAGATAGCGGGCGTTCATGGGCGCAATGAGGGCGGGGTCCAGTGGTCCAAGACGTCATGAATGAGCACCTCCCGCAGAATCACCTGCAGGCAGACGGCCAGGGGCAAGGCCAACACCAAACCGAGAGGTCCGAACAGCACGGTGAACAGCAACTGGGCGGTGAGGGTGAGGCCGGGCAGCAGCTTGAGCTGGTGGTGCATCACGGAAGGAGTGATGACATAGCTCTCCAGATTTTGAACAACGACGTATAGGAGCAAGACGGCCAAGGCTTTCCATGGGGCATCCAGCAAGGCCACCGACATGGGGAACAACGTGCTCAACGTTGGTCCGACGTTGGGAATGATGTTCAACAGGCCGGCCAAGACGGCATTGGCAGCCACCAATTTCACCCCCAGCAACAGCAGGCCCACGGCGGCCAGGGTGCCCACGCAGAGGGAGCTGATCAACACCCCCCCCATCCAGGCACTCAAGGATTCCCCGCACTGGAGCAACACCTCACGAGCGCGACGGCGGTAGAAACCAGGCACGAGCAGCAGCGCCACTTCGCGGTAGGCGGTGGGCTGGGCGGTGATCATCAGAGCCACGGCGATGACAAAAATCGTCTGCAGCAAGCCGGTGCCCAGGTTGCCTGCCATGCCAAGGAGACGCCAGACCCCGCCACTGAGGTTGTCCACCAAACCCCCGCCGCCTCCCCCCGACGAGGGCAGCGTGAGCGTTTGCCGCAGCCAGCTCAGGCCCCCATCCCGGTTGCCATAGAGCATGCGCGAGGCCGCCTCCATCGCCTGATTGATCAGGTTGAGCAGCGTTTGGGCTGCGGTGGGGAGTTTTTGCAGCAACTCCGCAAACTCCGCCATGAAGGGGGGAATGATGGCCGTCGCCACGATCCCAAGCAGAATCGCCACACCGAGCAGGCTCAAGGCCAAGGCCAGGGGCCGTTGGCTCCCCAAGCGACGTTGCACCGTGCCCACCAGGGTGCAAAGGGCCATGGCCAACACCACGGCGGCAAACAGCAAGACCAGGGCTTCACGCAGGCTCCAAAGGAGGAGCAGGGCAGCGACAAGGGCGGCTAATCCCAGCCAGTTTCCGAAGCTCAAGCCTCTTGGTCCCCTGACTGTGCCTCATCACCATTCTGCTCATCCTGGCCGGAAAAGCCCAGTCCATGGCTGTCGGCATAACGCTGGGCAAATCGCATGAACCGCTCGAAATCGCTGGTGGTCTTCCAGGTGTAGGTGGCTTCCAGGGCGCTGGCCTTGCCATTCACGAAGCGGGCCTTCACCTCACGACTGACCAGCTGTCCTTCCTCATCGACCAGATACATGCCAGTGATGTCGCCCATGGTTTCCGGGGCAAGGGCCTGGGGTTCCTCGAAGACGAAAAGGGCCTGGCCGGTGCGTCCATCCCGGGAGCGGGTGAGACGAATATCGGGAACGGTTGGCTCATCCACACCCTGAAAAAATTGAATCGAGGCGGGCATGGTGATCCCTGGGAGAAATGAGGAGATCTTAGGCAGTGTCAGGAACGGGGCCTTTTGGACTGACATAGTGGGCGGTAGCTGACTGCGACCTGCAGCCGACCGCCTGCCATGCTCTCCGGTGCTCCAGCCCCCAGCACGCTTCGGGCTGACCAACTCCTGGATCAATTCCTCCAGGGCTCCGATCGCAAGGCGCGCACCCTCGTGAACCCGCTGCGCCAAAAGCTCCGGGACCTGGCTCCCCTGATCGGTGAGCGCCTCCGCTCCGCCGATCGGGAGGGGGAATCCTGGCGATGTGGCTTTCTGTTGCAGCTGTTGGCGGAATCATCCGATCAGCTTCCTGATGCACCGTGGCTGGATCTCTTCCCCGGTGGTTGGTTGATCGCTCGCAGCGCGGCCGCGATCGATTACGGCCCCTTGCAGGCCCATCTGCTCCAGCAAGACTTTGAAGCTGCTGACAGGCTCACCAGCAGCCACCTGCGCCAGCTGGCCGGCTCCGCGGCCGAACAACGGGGCTATGTGTACTTCAGTGAGGTGGCTGCGTTGCCCGCGCTGGATTTGGAGAGCCTTGATCGGCTCTGGCTCACCTATTCCCTGGGGCGCTTTGGCTTTTCTGTGCAAGGGCAGATCTTGCGGCGCTGTCAGGGGCGTTGGGAGGACCTCTGGTCTCTTTTGGGCTGGAAACAGGATGGGGTCTGGACCCGTTACCCCTCAGGCTTCACCTGGTCGATCACTGCGCCGGAGGGCCACATGCCCCTCATCAATCAGCTGCGGGGCGTGCGCCTGATGGACGCCTTGCTGAAGCATCCGGTGCTTCTGGACAGGACAGAGGCTGCACTGCGAGCCCCTAAGAGTTAAGGTCGAAGAGTCTGCCGCAAGCGGCTGCACGCGGGACAATGGCACTGCGCTGGGCTGATTTCATTACACCCTCCACGCTTCAGCTTGCGCCCCTGCTTGATCTTTTGTTGGAGCCGCTTCGCCATGCGCCTGGAGCCCGCATGGAGGTGCAACTTGGCTTGCAGGAGGTGTTGGTGAATGCGGTGCGCCATGGCAATGGCTGCGATCCTTGCAAGTGCCTGCGGGTGCGCCGGATCCTCACTCCCCATTGGCTGATCTGGCAGGTGCAAGATGAGGGTCCTGGCATCCCGAGCCAGGCGCGTCTTCAGTGTTTGCCTGCCAACCCCGAGTCCCTGACAGGACGGGGTCTCTTCATCATCCATCACTGCTTTGATGATGTGCGCTGGAGCGCCCGGGGCAATCGTCTGCAGGTCGCAGTCCGCCGGGCCCGCTTCAACGGGCGTGGGTCGGACAGCCCGGATCGCTGATCTCCGCCCGCAGCCATCCGAGGGCATGCTCCACCAGATCGATGGCATCCCGACGGCCCTGGGT
The DNA here is from genome assembly GCA_041181185.1 of Cyanobacteriota bacterium. Lineage (GTDB taxonomy): Bacteria > Cyanobacteriota > Cyanobacteriia > PCC-6307 > Cyanobiaceae > Cyanobium. The sequence goes on from JBEGQC010000008.1 coordinate 68,012, forward strand.
GGCGGCGTGGACTTTGGGGTCATCCGCCGCCAAAAGCTGCACCAACGCGGCGGCCAGTTGCTCGGCGGCCCGCCTGGGTCTTTGGCCCTTCAGGCGGTGCCACTGCCGCTCGTCGATGCTCAAGGACCGTTGGAGCTGCTGGGCGAGGGCAAGGGATTCCGGCGGCCAGTTCGAGGAGCCCGCCATGGGGGAGGAGGCTCCTCCCGCAGCCAAGCTGCCAGGGGGCATGCGGGGGAGAGAAGGGGGCTCAGGCAAGGCAGCCATGCCAAACACCCAACATCCTGGCGTGGCATCATCCCTCGTGTGTTGTCGCTGGATGTCTTCTCGCATGAGGCGAGGCTCTCAACGCCGCCGGCCCGATCCTTCTCCCCGACTCCTCCACCATCTCCAGGCCCTGTTGGCTGTGACAGGCAGGCCTGCTGGCAGAGGACGTTCGGAGGGGCACACCCCCGGACGCGCCGAGCGGCGGCGCCGACAGCATCTGGCGCTCAGCCAGCGGCTTCTCGATCCCTTGCCAGAGGCTTTGCGGTCCACAGGCCGTGGAGCTGAGCAGTTTTGGAGTGCCCTTCGCTGGGGAGGCTGCGGCATGGTGTTGGCGCTCCTCCTGGTCCGCTAGAACGTCCCGAAAAAAAACTCTGGAATGGTCAACGGTTTGACCATTCCAGAGATGGACATCGCCCAAAAGAGTCAGGCCTCTATTGGCTTGCGTTGATCAGGCGTCGTAGTACATCACAAACTCGTGGGGATGGGGTCTCTGGCGGAGCTGCTGGACTTCCTCATATTTGAGGGCGATCCAGTTATTGATGAAATCTTCGCTGAATACGCCACCCGCCAGCAGATAATCCTTGTCGCGATCAAGGGCTTCGAGGGCGCCATTGAGGGAGGCTGGCACGGTTGAAATCTTGGCCAGCTCTTCGGCGGAGAGCTCAAACAGGTCGACATCGGTGCCATCACCGGGATCGATCTGGTGCTTGATGCCATCGAGGCCTGCCATCAACATGGCGGCAAAGGCGATGTAAGGATTGGCCAGGGCATCACCGGAGCGGAACTCCAGCCGCTTGGCCTTGGGGTTCGGGCCTGTCAAGGGGATGCGCACGGCGGCAGAGCGGTTGCCCTGGGAGTACACCAGATTCACCGGCGCTTCGAAACCAGGCACCAGACGCTTGTAGCTGTTGGTGGTGGGGTTGGTGAAGGCCAGGAAACTGGGGGCATGCTTGAGCAGGCCGCCGATATACCAGCGGGCTGTCTGCGAAAGGTTGGCGTAGGTGCCCTCCCCGAAAAAGAGTGGCTGACCCCCTTTCCAGAGGCTTTGGTGCACATGCATGCCGCTGCCATTGTCGGCGAAGACCGGCTTGGGCATGAAGGTGGCAGTTTTTCCATATTTCTTGGCGACATTACGTACAACATATTTATAAATCATGACGTTGTCAGCCGCGCTGATCAATTCGTCAAATTTGATGCCCAATTCATGCTGGGCCGTGGCAACTTCGTGGTGTTGTTTCTCGATCGGCACTCCGAGGGAGCCCATCAGAAGAAGCATTTCCGAGCGGATGTCCTGGAGGGTGTCGTTGGGGGCGACAGGAAAATAGCCCTCCTTGAGCAACACCTTGTAGGCCAGGTTGCCGCCTTCCTCCACTCGGTCGGTGTTCCATGCGGCTTCGATGGAATCCACCTGGTAAAAGCTGCCGCCGTTGCTGCTCTTGTAGCGAACGTCGTCAAAGATGAAAAATTCCGGCTCGGGGCCGAAGTAGGCCGTATCGGCCAGGCCGGTGGAGGAGAGGTAACTGAGGGCTTTCTGCGCCAACGCTCGCGGACAGCGGCCATAGGGCTCTCCGCTGCGCGGCTCCTGAATCGAACAGATCAGGCTGAGGGTTTTATGGCTGTAAAAGGGGTCGATCCAAGCGGTCTTCGGATCCGGCACCATCGCCATGTCTGACTCGTTAATCGCCTTCCAGCCGCGAATCGAGGAGCCATCAAAGGCCACACCTTCGCTGAAGGCGCTTTCGTCAATCAGGTCCTGACAGACCGTGAGGTGTTGCCATTTTCCGTGCAGATCCACGAATTTGAGATCGATCAGTTCGATCCCCTCTTCCTTGATTCGGCGGAGGACATCCTGTGCGGTCTGAGCCATGGAAATGAGCCAGGGAGGAATGGTGCCCGAAAGGCAAGCGGGCTGACCGTAAGGAGCGATCCTTGCAACTCTTGTAGCCGTTGCGACCATTTGCCCCTCCTGGGGCGGGTCGGGCCTGCTCCGTAGCAGGTCAGGGGGCGCCGCCAGCCTGCGTAACCGTTTCTGTCAACTTGGCGTCAATCCGCCCCCCGACTGCCGTCTTGCTGGAAAGTGAGTGCTACTTTCCGCACCAGTGCGTCGATCCCCCCATGCGCGATGCCATCGGCCAGCTGATCGGCCGCTATGACCAGCTCGGGCGCTACCTCGATCGTGATGCGGTCGACCGCTTGAACGTCTTTTTTGCTGAATCGGCCCTGCGCCTGGCTGCTGTTGAGTTGATCAATCGTGAAGCCGCTGTGATCGTGCGCGAGGCCTCCCAGCGACTTTGGTTGGAAGATCCCGAATTGATCTTGCCCGGGGGAAATGCTTACACCACCAGGCGGCTGGCCGCTTGCCTGAGGGACATGGACTATTTCCTTCGCTATGCCAGCTACGCCCTGATCGCCGGCGACGTTTCCCTGCTGGATGAGCGCGTTCTCAACGGCCTTGATGACACCTACAAGAGCCTGGGTGTGCCGACTGGACCGACGGTTCGGAGCATTGCCCTCCTAGGTGAAGTGGTCTGCGAACAGCTGCTCGAGTCTGGCCAAGGCGACGCGGCAACGATTCAGGCGGTTGTTCGTCCTCCCTTTGAGCATCTCTGTCGGGGCTTGGCCTCCAACAATGTCCGCGCTCGCTGAGGCGCAACGTTTGCCTAATCTCGGCCCACATCACTAATCCTCGGACCTTGGCTCCACTCCCCGTCCTGCCCCCCATCAACAGCACCCACAGGATTCCGCTGGAGCCCATCGACACGCCGAGTCGCTTGCTGCTCGGGCCCGGCCCCTCCAACGCCCATCCCACAGTTCTGGCGGCCCTAGCGCGCACCCCCATCGGCCACCTCGATCCCCTCTACATCCAGCTCATGGGGGAGGTGCAGGAATTGCTGCGCTACGCCTGGCAGACCGACAACCGGCTCACCTTGCCTATGAGCGGCACCGGCAGTGCGGCGATGGAAGCCACCATTGCCAATGTGGTGGAGCCTGGAGACAAGGTGGTTGTGGCTGTGATGGGCTACTTCGGCCTGCGCCAGGCCGACATGGCTGGTCGCTACGGCGCCGAGGTGATCACCCTTGAGCGGCCCTGGGGGGAGGCTTTCAGCCTGGAGGAGTTGGAGCAGGCCCTCATCACCCACAGACCGGCTGTGCTGGCCATGGTTCATGCCGAAACCTCCACCGGGGTGTGTCAGCCCATGGAGGGGATCGGTGATTTATGCCGTCGCTACGACTGCCTGCTCCTTCTCGATACGGTGACCTCCCTTGGCGGCGTGCCCCTCTTCCTCGACGAATGGAAGGTGGACTTGGCCTACAGCTGCAGCCAAAAAGGCTTGAGCTGCCCCCCCGGGCTGGGACCCTTCAGCATGGGCCCCCGTGCCGAGGCCAAGCTCAGCCAGCGCAAGGGCAAAGTGCCCAATTGGTATCTGGATGTGTCGCTGCTCAACCAGTATTGGGGCACCGACAGGGTGTATCACCACACGGCACCCGTGAACATGAATTTCGGCATGCGTGAAGCCCTTCGCCTGCTGTCGGAAGAGGGGCTGGAGCAGGCCTGGACAAGGCATCGCAGCTCGGCCGAGCGGCTCTGGCAGGGCCTCGAGCGGCTTGGCTTGGAGCTTCATGTGCCTGAAGAGCTTCGCCTGGCCACCCTCACCACCGTGCGAATCCCCGATGGGGTGGATGGCAAGGCCTTCTGTCGCCACCTTCTGGATGCCCATGGCATTGAGGTGGGAGGCGGCCTGGGAGCGCTGGCTGGCAAGGTGTGGCGCATCGGCCTGATGGGCTACAACAGCACCTCGGCCAATGTGGACCTTTTGCTCAACCTCCTCGAGAGCGAGCTTCCCCGTTTCCGCGATACCGCTCCTGCTGTTGCCGCCGTTGCCTGAACCAGGCCTTTAATTGCGCCTCAGCCTCCCTGGCCTTCAGGCCAGAAACCACCTTCAGGCGGTGGTGGGCGCTGCCATCGCTGGCCAGGTTCAGGCAACCTCCAAGCGCCCCCCGCTTCGGATCGGCAGCGGCATACACCACCGTGCCCATGCGTGCCTGGATCAGGGCTCCAGCGCACATGGGGCAGGGTTCCAAGGTCACCAACAGCGTGCACAGATTGAGGCGCCAAGTGCCCAGGGCAATGGCCGCCTGGCGCAGCGCCACCAACTCGGCATGGCCCAGGGGGTCCTGCCCGTGATGGCGGCGGTTGCTGCCCCATCCCACCGCCCTTCCCTCCCCGTCGAGCACCACCGCAGCAACGGGCACCTCACCGAGTGCCCCGAGGCGATCCGCTCGACGCAGCAAGCGCGCCATCCAGAGCTCATGGTTCGTGGCAGCCTCCATGGCTCCCTTGTAGCGCTTGCCGAGCTCAGCCAGGCCAGCGGCAGAATGGAAGCCGAACTGGTTGCCTCCCTCCATCGCCACGGAGAATCCCGCTGAGCCGCCCTCCCATCCCAACCCTTTGCTGAACAGCCCCTTGGAGCCTTTGGCGCCTTCGCCCCATCCAGTGGAGCTGGCCCCCTTTGCCGATCCCCTCCAGCCGGATCCGCTGCTGGAGGAGATGTTGCATCAGGCCGCCAGCCTCCTCTGCCGTTGGCTGGGCCGGGCCGGCTCCCAAACCCCTCTTCCCGGGCTCAGTGTGCTGCCCGCAGTGGAGCCAGAACGCGAAGGTCTGCCGCCGGAGCGGCTGCTATCTGATCTGCAGCTGGTGATGGAGGGGGCCTACCACCCGGGCCATCCGGGGGCGCTGGCCCATCTGGATCCTCCCCCGCTAACGGCCTCTGTGGTGGCGGAGCTGATTGCTGCGGGTCTGAACAACAATCTCTTGGCCGATGAGCTCTCGCCAAGCCTGCGGCGTCTGGAGCGCAGCCTCTGCGCCTTGATTGCCGCGCGGCTGGGCTTGCCGCCCGGCGCTGGAGGGGTGCCTGCCAGCGGAGGAACCTTGAGCAACCTGATGGCCCTGGTGGTGGCGCGCCAACAGCGCTGCCCCGACGCCGGCCAGGACGCTGTGGTGATTTGTAGTGCCGATGCCCATGTCTCGCTCGAGAAGGCTGTGCGGGTGATGGGCCTGCCGTCCCGAGCGCTCCACCGCCTGCCTGTCGACCCACAGGGCCGGCTTCAGCCGGAGCTGGTGGACCATCACCTAGGGCGGCTGAGGCGAGAGGGTATCCCTGTCATCGCGGTGGTGGCCACAGCAGGCACCACGGTGAGGGGAGCGGTGGATCCGCTGGCCCCCCTGGTGCAGCTGTGCAGGGAGCACGACCATTGGTTGCACGTGGATGGGGCGATCGGGGCGGCTTTTGCCCTGGTGCCCGAGCACCGTTCCCTGCTCGCAGGCATCGGTGGCGCGGATTCCATCACCTTGAACCCCCAAAAAGTGATTGGCATCACCAAAACCTCCTCCCTCTTGCTGGTGGCGGATCCCTCCTGCCTGCAAGCCACCTTCCAGACAGGCTTGCCCTACATGGAGCCCAGCTGGGGGGGCGGCCACGGCGGCGAGGAAGGTCTGCAGGGCACCCGGCCAGCTGAAATTCTCAAGCTCTGGCTGGGTTTGCGCCAACTGGGCTGGGCGGGTGTGGAGGCGGTTCTGACAGCGGCGCTCGCCCGGCAACGGCAGCTGTTGGCCCTGCTGGCCTCCGAACCGCGGCTCCTGCTTGCCAGTGGCCCGCTCCATCTGTTGGCGTTTCGGCCTCAGGGGATCGACCCTCAGGTCAGTGCCCGCTGGAGCCAAGCCACGCGCCAGCTGTTGCTAGAGCATCGCCTAATGCTTTCCCGCCCTTTCTATCAGGGGCATCATCACCTCAAGGCTGTGCTAGGCAACCCCCACACCCGTGCGACCGATCTGGAGCAGCTGGCCCAGCTTGTGCACCAGAGTTTGGAGCGTTCCCCATGCCCATGACTCCCCCATCTCCCCGTCCCCGCTGGGTGGCGCTGATCACAGGAGCAATCTCGGTGCTGATCGGGTTGCTGTATTTGCTGATGGTCATCCTTCTCGACCGTTCGGGCCCCCTGCGTCCTCCACCTCTCGAGGCACTCGGGAGCGCGGGCCAGGCCGTGGTGGCAGCTGGCGCCCCTGCTGCTGAAGGGGCTCGACCACTCGCTGCAGCGCCATCTCGAGAAATTGGCGCAGGGCCCCGTCCCGCCGGTTGAGATCGTATTGCCGCTGCAGCACGTCCTGAACCCCGCCATCTCCCCAGTCCTGGTTTTGCTGGAAGTAGGTGATGAAGCTCTGCCCCGCCACCCGGGTGAGCCAAGCCGCACTAACGGCTTGGATGGCGCGGCTCACCAGCAGCACGGGCACCTGCAGGGTGAGAGCGCTGGTGAGGAGCCCCACCCCCCCCTTGATCAGCCCCAGGCCCGCCAGGGTTCGCCCCACAGACAAGGCCAGATCTTGGGCGGAGGCGCGGCTGAGCTGCACGCCATACACCTTGCCGATTTCCATCACCATTTGGGCATTGACCGCCGCTGTGCCCAGCAAATCCACGCCCGGAAGCGGAGTCACCAGGAGGACACCCGCGCCGATCCACATGTAGCGATCCACGATCCGCTCGGCGTCCTGTCGGCGTTGCCGATCGAGCAGTTGCCGGCTGGCTTCCCCCAGTTCTCGGCACTGCAGCAGGAGGTTGTCGGCAATCAGTTCCTCCCCCTCGGCGTGAAGCACGGCGGCCATCCGCCGCACCAGCGCCTCCACCTCCGGCGCCGGTTGGTAGGGACGCCCTCCAGGCATCGGCACGCTCTGGGGGGCTGAGCTGACGGCCACCACGTCCTCCTTCAGGATGCGTCCCGCGCAACGCCGTCGCAGCAAGGTGAGCAGACGCTGCTCCTCCTGCTCGCCCCTGAGGTCGCATTTGTTGAGCACAAGCAGAAGGCGCTTGCCCACGCTGGCCAGGGTTTCAAAGACCTGCCACTCCGCCGCCCGCAGATCACCATCCACCACCAGCAGCAGCAGATCGGCGCGAGCGGCCTGACGGCGGGCCGCATCTTCCCTGTCCCGGCCGGCCTCTCCGGCCTCGAGGATCCCCGGAGTGTCCTCCAAGATCACAGCGCGTGCGAGACCCTGCAGGCGCAGGCGGTAGCGGGTCACCGTGCGGGTGGAGCCCATCGCGGCTCCCACCGTGCCCACCAGCTCCTTGAGCAGGGCCCGAATCAGGGAGGTTTTGCCTGTGGAGCCGGTGCCAAACACAGCAATCACCACATCGCCTCGCTCCAATTCCGCTTGCATCCGCTCCCGCTCCTGGCGCAGGGCCTGACGCTCCACCGCATCGCGCACCTGCACGAGGGTTTGATCGATGGCCTCAAGGTTGCGGGCCGCCGCCTCGCGGCGGTTGCTGGCCTGCTCCGGGGGCTGCGGGTTGCGGGTTTTGGCGTTGCGACCCATGGCCTGGATCCAGGGCCAGCCCAACTGGGCCAGGGCGAGCACCACCGCGGCGAGCACCACCAGGAGCAGAGGCCCCACCAGCCATCCAGGCAGCCAATAACTCAGCTGCCAGAGCAACTGGTTGACCCCTTGCAGGACCACGCCAACGAGCAACAACACCACCAGGGCGATGGCGATCCAAAGCCAGAGACGCAGGCGAGGCATCAGCAACCGATGGGGTGAACCATCACGGGGAAGGGGATGTGGAGCGGATGATCTCGCTCCAGAGAGCCGCGGCCAAGGCGCTGCTGGCTTGGCTGGGCGCGTTGTCATCGTTGCCCAGCCAGATGCCCATCACCCACTGGCGGGTGGGGTCAAACCCGACAAACACCAGATCACGCCCCTCATTGGTGGTGCCGGTCTTGCCGCCCACGCCCGGGTGCACGTAGGCGGCGGTTCCTGTGCCGCTGCCCACCACCGCGCGCAGCAGCTCTTGCATGGTGCGGGCGGTGGCTTGGCTCATCACGCGCCGGGTCGTCGTCGGGGTGGACTTGCCCCCGCTGGCGGCGAGGCGGCAACGGCTCTCTTCCCCCTTGGCTGGGCAGTGCTCGCCATCGGTGAGCTTGCGAATTGTGCTGGGAGCGTGCCAGAGACCGTCATTGGCCACGGCGAGGTAGGCGCCTGTGAGCTCCAGAAGGGTGACCTCACTCTGGCCAAGCACCAGTCCTGGCACCGGCTGGAGGGGGCTGGTGACTCCGAGATCCCTTGCTTTTTGCACCACTGACTCAAGGCCCACCCGACGGCCCAAGCGCAATGCGGCTGTGTTGCTGCTGGTGGCCAGGGCCTGCCGCAGGCTGATGGTGCCCCCACAGGCACTGTCAAACAACTGGCCCGCCCAGCGCAGTGGACCGCAGGCGATGCCATCACTGGGCCGGGCCCCCCGCTCAATCGCCACCACGTAGGGCACCAACTTGAAGGCGCTTCCGGGTTGGCGCAGAGCCATGGTGGCCCGATTGAACTGGCTTTGCCGATAGTCGCGCCCTCCGGCGATCGCCAGAATCCCGCCGGTTTTCTGGTCCAACACCACCACGGCCCCCTGGCTCACGCCGAGGGAGCGGCTGGCTTCTATGCGCTGCCGCAACAGGCGCTCCACACCCGTCTGGAGGCCTGGATCCAGATGGGTGTCGATCAGAAAGTTGCCCTCAGAGGCCACCTCGCGCCCCACCAGATTCTCCAAGTCGCGGCGCACCTGGTCGCTGTAAAAGGGGGCTGCCTGCCGCTGCACACCCCGGCAGGCGCCGCCGGCCAGCTCGATGGGCTGGCGCCGTGCCTTGCGGGCCTCATCGGCGGCCAGCCGACCGGTGTCCACCATCTTGTTCAAGACGCCGTTGCGGGCGGCCAGAGCTGCGGCGGGATTGACGCAGGGATCATTGCCATTCGGGGAGGGCAGGAGGCCCACGATCAGGGCGGCCTCATCGGTTTGCAGCTTGCTGGCGGGCTTTTCAAAAAGACGGCGGGAGGCGTCTTCAAAGCCCCAACCGGCGCCGAGGTAGACGCGGTTGAGATAACTCAACAGCAGGTCGCGCTTGCTGAAGCGCGCTTCCAACTGCAGGGCCACGAGCAGCTCCCGCCACTTGCGCTCCAGCGTTTCCCCCTGTCCCACCAGATCGGGGTAGAGGCTGCGCGCCAACTGTTGGGTCAGGGTGCTCCCACCCTCGAGCACCCGTCCGCCGAGCACGTTGGTGAACAGGGCCCGGGCGGTGCCGATGGGATCCACGCCAGGATGCCACCAAAAGCGGCTGTCTTCACTGGCCAGGAGGGCATCAATCAGCACAGGGGGATAGTCGCCAAGGCGTCCCAGCTCCCGATGCCGCTGATCCTCGGCTGAGGAAATGGGTCGACCCGTGCGGTCATAGAGCACCAGCGGACCGCGAACTCCCGCCAGGGAGCCACGGATGGGCATGCGCAGGGCGGAGAGGGCAAGCAACACCAGGGAGACCCCCGTGAGGGCGGCCAGCGCCGCACCCCCCTGCTGCAAAGCTCGCTGCAGCCGCGGATTGGCCAGGCGCTCAAAGCTGAGTTCCGGCAAGCCCCCTTCCTCAGCGGGACCAAAGCGCACCTGGTCTCCATGGCGCAGCACCAATTGCCGCACCCGGCGGCCGTGCCACCAGAGGCCATTGGTGGAGCCGCAATCACTGAGCAGCCAGTGGCTGCCATGGCGCTCCAGGAGGGCGTGGCGTCTGCTGACGGCTGGGTGATCGATCTGCAGATCGGAGTTCGAATCCCGACCGATCAAATAACAGGAGCCATGCAGCACCACCCTGCGGGCCGGTTGCGATGGCACATGCACCACCACATGGGCTGGCTTGGATCGGGCTGGGCCGGCAGCGGCCCAGCGCTTGAGCCGACTCCAGCGTTCAGCCATGGAAGTCGTCCCCCGAACGCCGCGGACGGGTGAGATGCACCAGCAAACAAAGCACCGCCAAATTGATGGCCACATCCGCCAGGTTGAAGACGGGGAACTGGATGGGCACAAGGGCCAGAAAGTCCACCACCGCTCCGATTCGCCAGCGGTCCAGGCCATTGCCCAAAGCCCCCGCCAGGAGGAAGCCCAAGCCCAAGCTCTCCCAGGGACCCTTGAGGGGAAGACGCAAAATCCAGAGCAGCACAGCCCCGCTCACCACCAGGCTGACGAGCCCCAGCAGCTTGGGAGCACCGGTGAACAAACTAAATGCCGCGCCGGTGTTGCTCACCAGCTGGAGGTTGAGCAGACCAGGCAGGAAGGCTTGGGCTACTCCGGGGGGGAGGGTTTCGAGCGCCCAGCGCTTGCTGAGCTGATCGAGGAGCACACCTGCCAGGGCCACAGCCAGGGCAAGCCAGCGCCAATAGGGAGCACCTCCCCGGGAGAAGGGGGTCTTCACGTGGAGACCAGCAAAAGGCGACGCAGCAGCCAGGCCATCAGGCCCACGGCGCAGCACAGGAGCAGCTGGGGAATGATGGCCAGGCTGTATCCCAACACCAAAGGCAGCAAGCTTCCACCCCACCGGCCTGCCAAGCCGCCTAAGAGAAGATTGGCCAGCCCGCAAAGCTGTATCACCAGGATGCCCAGAACGGCTGCGCCCGTGAGCGGCAGGGGCCCATCCATGCCGCTCTGGCGCGCCAGCTTGCCACTGAGCCAGGCGGCGGGCAGGAAGCCCGCCAAATAACCAAATCCTGGATCGAGCAGATAGCCCATCCCCCCACCTTCATGGAACACCGGCATCTGGAACAAGCCCATGGAGAGATAGGCCACAGCGGCGAGCAGCGCCGTGCGGTGCCCTCCCACCAGCGCCGTGAGCAGCAGGGCGGGAACCTGAAGGGTCACGCCGAGGGGGCGCAGCGTCCAACCTGCGGCTTCAGGGAAGGGAACCGCCGCGGACACCAAACCGCCAACCAGGATCAGGAACAGCCCGGCGATGGCGCCGCTCCAGGTGGCTAAGGCCCGCAACACGTCGATCGAATGGAACCGGGCCCATCCTGCAGCAGCCCGTTCCCCCTGCAAAGTGGGGATCACCTGCCCGATGCGGGGAACTCCATGTCCACATCACCCGCCAGCGCACCAGGCCCCCAGATCGGAGACCAGGTGCGCCTCAATGGCCCTGTGCCCTACCTCAAGACCGCCGACCCAATGCCGATGCTGCGACCCCCAGATCTGGTGGATCCGGAGGAGATCGGCGTGGTGGTGGAGCGGCGGCTTCGGGATCAGCTCGCCGTGCGCTTCCGGCGTGGCACCTTCCTGCTGACGGCGGCCCAACTCGATCGCAAGCTCAGCGCCCAGCCACCGCAGAGTTGAGGGGATGGTGGTGCCAGGCCTGCTCGGCGGCCTGGAGGGAGGCGGGGGGACCCACCAGGCTGAGGCTGGGCTGGCGCAACCAACGGCCCGCGGCCGCCAGCAGATCGGCCGGGGTGAGATGGCCCGCTCGCTCCAGCTGCGCTTCCATTTGATCGATGGGCAGGCCATGGCTGAGCACCAGGGCGGTCCGATCCGCCAGCTGGCCGCAGGTCTGACGACCCATCGCATCTTGACCCCGGTATTTCGCCAGGGCCAGGTTCAGGGCCTCTGCCGGGATGGTGGTCTCCAAGAGGCGCAGCCATTCCTCCAGCAGGCAGGAGGTGGCTTCGGCTGCCCGCTCCGCAGAGGTGGAGAGATGCACCACAAAGGGGGAGGCTCCACAGCGGGGAGGGAAGTGCACCCCCACGTCGTAGGCCAGCCCCCTCTCCTCCCGCAGGGCCAGGAAGAGGCGACTGGACATGCCTGCGCCAAGGTGGGCCTGCAACAACCGCAGGGCCAGGGCATCGGGATGGCCGTAGGGCACCGTGCCGGCGCCGAGCAGGAGCACGAGCTGTTCGGTGTCCTCCCGCAGGCAGCCGATGGGTCTGGCCGCCGTTGGAGGGGAGACCGGCGGGGCTGCCGGTGGTGCCCCGACCTTCCAGGGATGATCCCGCAGAGTGCGATCCAGCAGCGCTTCGATCCCCTCGGGCACATCCCCACAGAGCACCAGCACAGCCCCCTGGTCCCCCAGTTGATCCACCAGCGGCTGAAGATGGTGGCGTTCCAGCCCGGCCAGGTCGGCTTCCACCCCCAGGGGGTCGTGGCCGTAGGGACCCGCATCGAACAGCAGCTGTCGCAATTGGTCGTGGGCCTGTTGGAACGGATCTTCCCTCTGCCGTTGCAGGGTCTGCAGGTTGAGTTGGCGCTCCAGATCCACCTGATCGGGCTGGAGGGTGGGCTGGCGCACCATCAACAGGAGCAGGGGCAGCAGGTCTTGGGCGTCCTCCGCCGCGCAGTGAAGGGCCAGGGTGAGGGCATCCTCAGAAGCCTCGGACCGCAGGGCTGCCCCAGCGCCCTCCACCTTGTCGGCCAGGGCCTCGGCATCCAGATCGCCACAGCCGCGAGTCATCAGCCCAGCCAACAGCTGGTGGGCGCCCCGTTGCTGGTGCGGATCGGCACTGCTTCCGCCCCGAATCACCAGCCGGGCGGAGAGGACCCGGGGACCAGGGCGCTGCAGCAGCACCAGTGGCAATCCGCCGGACAACGTTCTGTGCTCGAGATCCAAGGCCATGCTCTTGCTCACGCGGGCACCGCCTCGAGCACGCAGGCCCGATCGGGATTGAGGCTGGCCAGAGCCTCCTGCTGCAGTCGCTCCGGGCTCCAGCGTTGGAGCATCTCCAATGGTGTCGCCAGATTCGGTTGGCGACCCCACAGCCGGGAGTTGCCGATCAGGCCCGCCACACCGGATGCGGCCTCCAGGCCAAAGCGGTAGCTGTTGCTCACCAGGCGCCGCGCCCGCTCCCATTCTTCCTGCCCCAAGGGCGTTTCAATCACCTCTTGCCACACCGTGGTGATGGCGGCGCGCACCTCCGGCAGATCCTCCGGATTGCACACGGCCTCCAACAGGGCAAGGCTGCCGCATTCCATGGTGTGGAGGTCCAGGTCGATGCTTTCGACCACCCGCAGGTCCTCCCGCAGCCGCTCCACCAGCCTGGAGCGCCTCCCTTCGGCAAGCACCGTGCTGGCCAGATCGGCCCCCAAAACCTCCTCCTGATGGGAGGCGGGGGGCTGCCACCAGGCCATCAAGAGGCGGGCAGCCTCCAGCCTGGGCAGCGCCAGCCGATGCTCTCCTGACACCACACAGAGCGGGGGAAGGGGCGCGGGATCCGCACAGAGGGCCAGTGCCGCCAAAGGCCCCTGGCAGGCGTGCTCCATCAGGGTTGGCTGCACGGCCCCGGAGAGGGCGAGCACGCAACGCCCGCCGCCATACAGCCTCTGGTGGAAGGCCGCCATGGCCTCAGGGGCATGGCTGAGGAGCCCCTGGCGTCGCCCCAGGATGGGAACGCTGTACGGGTGATGGGGACAGGCCAGCTCCAGCAGGCGTTGCAGGGCGACTTCCTCGGGCTGGTCCTCGCTCTGGGCCAGTTCCTCCAGCACCACCAGCCGCTCCATGGCAAACGCTTCCGGCTCCAGCCGGGGGGAGAGCACGAGCTCCAGCAACAAATCGAGGGCGCGCGGAGCAGCCTCTGCGCTGATGAGCACGTGGTAGTGCACATCATCAAAACCGGTGGCGGCATTGCTGTTGCCGCCCAGGGCCTCAATTTGCAGGTCGAATTCGCCAGGGGCCAGGTGCTCGCTTCCCTTGAACACCATGTGTTCCAGGAAGTGGGCCATGCCGCACTCCGACGGGGCCTCATAGACGCTGCCGGCGCGACACCAGAAATCCAGGCACACCAAAGGGGCCTCCGGAATCTGCAGGCTCACCAGCTCCACCCCGTTGCTCAGCCGTTGGCAGGTGGGCTCCGCCAGGGCCGGCAGCAACGGGGTGCAACAACCTCCGGTTTGGCTCATGAATGCATGGCAGGATCGCCATTCTGCTGGCTGCTGGGTCCCGCTGATGAGCCAGGTCTCCGCCCCTGAGCCCGCCCCCGCTGGCGGCGAGCTCCATCCGAAGGGACTGGAACGCCCCCTCGACGAGCTTTCCCTGGGGGTGCATCCCCTGGTCGATGCCCTGGCGTCCCGCATTCGCGCGTTGCGAGAGGGGCTGCCAGAGCTGGAGCCATTGGCCCTGGACCCAGCCCTGGAAGCGATCAGCGGCAGCCTGGATGGGGAGCGGCTCTTCATCCGCAACGAGCTGCACCGCAGTCGGGGCTTGCGCAAGTTGCACTTGGAAACAGCGCGCCTGGGGGCTGGCTTGCAAATTCTCCATTGCGTCTTCTTCCCCGAGCCGTGCTTCGACCTGCCGGTGTTCGGCGCCGACATCGTGGCGGGCCGCGGCGTGGTGTCTGCGGCGATCGTGGATCTCTCCCCTGTGGATGGGGGGCTGCCCCAGGGCATGGCCACCGCTTTGAGCGAACGCTCCCGGCCTCCGTTTGGCGAGGTCAGGGAGCTGCCCGCCTGGGGATCGATCTTTTCTCCCCATGTCCTCTTCGTTCGGCCCCGCAGCGCCGAGGAGGAGAGCTGGTTTGTTGAGGAGGTGGCGGCCTATTTGGAGCTGTTGGCTGCTGCTTGCGCCACAGCCAACCGTCAGAGTGGGGACGATCCCGCTACGGTTGCGCGCTGGGAAGGGCAGCTCCGCTATTGCCAGCAGCAGAAACAGAACGACAAGACGCGGCGGGTGCTCGAGAAGGCGTTCAACCCGGAGTGGGCGAACACCTACATCGAGACCCTGTTGTTCGACGACCCCCCGCCGCCAGCCCATCAGGGACGGGGTTGACCCCTGAACCCAGCTTTGAGAAGGATTCCCGCCCGCGGCTGCCGGGGGGACCCCTCCCCCTCGTTCTGGTGGCCGCCCTGGCTGGCTCGGCCCTCACCTTGACGGCTCTGCTGGCCACTCGCCAGCTTGCTCTGCCGAATCGGGCGCCGGCGACGGTGAACCGGACCCCAGCCAAGCCGGTGGCGCCAAGACCGACCGAAGCAGTTGCTGCCCTCGGCCGCCTGGAGCCAGCGGGGGACATTCGTGTGCTTGCGGCTCCGATCGCGGGAATCGGCGGAAGCCCTCGGCTCACCAACCTTCTGGTCAATGAAGGCGATCCGGTGCGCCAGGGCCAGTTGCTCGCCCGTTTCGACACCGGCCCCACCCTGGAGGCGGAGCAACAGTTGATTCTCACCCGGCTGGCCAACCTGCAGCGGCGCCTGCAGGTGGAGCAGCGGGAGCTCAATCGCTACCGCCAACTCACCCAGGTGGGAGCCCTGAGCGCTGATGAGTTGGATCGACGCGAGCAGCAATATCTGCAGTTGCAAGGGGAGTGGCAAGTGGCCCGCGCCGAATTGGAGAGGGTGCGGGCGGATCTCGCCAACACTGAATTGCGGGCCCCGATGGATGGCACGGTGTTGCGGATTGTGGCTCGGGTGGGAGAGCGCCCCGGCGATAAGGGAATCCTCGAGTTGGGTGCCAGTGAGCGGATGGAGGCCCTGCTGGAGGTTTATGAAAGCGACATCGATCGGGTGCGTCTGGGCCAGAGCGTTGTGCTCACCAGTGAGAACGGCGGCTTCAAAGGCACCCTGCAGGGCACCGTGATCCGCATCAGTCCCCAAGTGCGCCAGCGGGAGGTGCTCTCCACAGACCCCAGCGGCGATGTGGACGCACGCATCGTGGAGGTGCGAGTGGGTCTGGCCCCTGAGGAGGCCAGGCGGGTGCGGGCTCTGACGGGTCTCAAAGTGATTGCTCGCCTGCAGCCATGAGGAGGGTGTTCCTCCCATGGCAGGGCCGTCGCATCCCCTTGGCTTGGTTGCTTCTCACCCGCCAGCCCGCCCGGTTGGCGGTGGCGTTGGCAGGCATCTGCTTTGCGGGCATTTTGATGTTCATGCAACTGGGTTTTCGCGATGGCCTCTTTGATGCCAGCGTCACCCTGCACAAGCTCTTTGACGCCGATTTGGTGCTGATCAGCCCACGCACGATGAGCTCGATCGCCATGGCGGGCTTCCCCCGGCGGCGCCTGGTGCAGGCCATGGCCGATCCAGCCATCGCCGGCACCACCCCTGTGCATTGGAACCTCTTGCTTTGGCGCAATCCCGAGACCCGCACCACCCGCTCGATCCTCACCATCGGGTTTGAACCGGGCGATCCGCTGTTTGTGCCTCCCGCCCTGGGGGATCAGCCCCGTCTGCTCACCCAGCGGGGGCGCGTGCTCTTCGATGGGCGTTCGCGACCGGAATACGGCCCCATTGCCCGCTGGCTGGAGGAGGGCCGCACGGTGGAGACCGAGGTGGCGGGCAAGCGGGTGCGGGTAGCGGGCCTGGTCTCCTTGGGGCCATCCTTTGGCGCCGATGGCAACATGCTCACCAGCAGTGAGACCTATCTCCAGCTGATGCCCAACACCCCGCCAGGCAGCATCGAGCTTGGGTTGATCCGCTTGGTTCCAGGGGCTGATCCGGCTGCCGTGACGGACCGTCTGCGCCGCCAGTTGCCAAAGGATGTGGCGATCTACAGCAAAAAAGGCTTTGAAGAATTTGAGAAAAACTATTGGCGAAGCAGCACCGCCATCGGCTTCATCTTCACCCTTGGAGCGGCGATGGGTTTTGTGGTGGGTTGTGTGATCGTTTATCAGATCCTTTATTCCGATGTCAGCGATCATCTGCCCGAATACGCCACGCTGATGGCCATGGGCTACCCCCTCACCAATCTCCTCGGAGTCGTGGCGCGAGAGGGTGTGCTCCTCTCTGTGCTGGGCTTTCTGCCGGCATGGCTGGCCGGGCAGGTGTTGTACGTGTTGGTGCGCAAGGGCACCAACCTGCCCGTCTACATGGAAGCGGGCCGTTCGCTGATGGTGCTGGCGATGATTTTCACCATGTGCATGGCTTCGGCTTTCTTGGCGATGCGCAAGCTGGCCGACGCCGATCCGGCCGAAATTTTTTAGGGCCATGCCAGACGCCATCCCCTCAGTCGAGGTGCAGGGCTTGAGCCATTGGTATGGGCGGGACTCGACGCGGCGCCAGGTGCTGCAGGGGGTCGACCTGGTGATCCAGCCTGGTGAGGTGGTCTTGCTCACGGGCCCCTCCGGCTGTGGCAAAACCACCCTGCTCACCTTGGTGGGGGCCCTGCGGCAGGTGATGGAGGGTTCGGTGCGGGTGCTTGGGCAGGAGTTGCGGGGGTGCAGCCGGGGCGATCGGCAGCGGTTGCGTCAGAGCATCGGCATGATCTTTCAGGGACACAACCTGCTGCGTTGTCTGACGGCCGAGCAAAACGTGCAGATGGGCTCGGATCTGCTGCCCGACCTCTCCTATCGGGGCCGCAGGGATCTGGCGCGTCAGTGGCTGCGGGCGGTGGGCTTGGAAGATCACATGGGGAAGCTTCCCCATGACCTCTCCGGTGGGCAGAAACAGCGGGTGGCCATCGCCCGTGCACTGGCGGCCCAGCCGCGCCTGCTCTTGGCGGATGAACCCACCGCCGCCCTAGATCGCCAAAGCGGCAGGGATGTGGTGATGTTGCTCCAGGCCTTGGCCCGCGAGCAGGGCTGCGCCGTGTTGATGGTCACCCACGACCCCCGCATCCTGGATGTGGCCGACCGCTTGGTGCAGATGGAGGATGGTCGCCTGTGGAGCGAGGAGCCAGCTCTCGCCCTCTGAGAGCGAGGCAGCCCTGGCAGGATGGCTTTTTCCGAGCAAGGGAAGCGCCATTGGCTAGGGTTGTGCTTTCTCATTCAGACGCAGCTCGCGCATGGCCAAACGCCGCAACCTCAAGAAAGAAAAGCAGGAGCGCAATCGCGCCTATGCCCGCAAGTTCAAGAAGCGCAAGCTCCGCAATGATGGCCGTGGCGAAGGGGCAGGCAACGGTGTGACCGGCACCGCCAGCAATGGTGGCGCGGCCGACTGAGTGCCCTGACCCCTAGGTGCTCCCCGCGGGAGCTTCTGGCAGGGGGGATCCAAGGGGATCCCCCCTTTTCCATGCCCAGCCCCAGCCATGTTTCTCAGCGTCGTCATCCCCACCTACAACCGTCTGCCGATCCTGCAGAAGTGCTTGCGGGCCTTGGAAGAGCAGGTGCTGGAGCCGCCTGTGGACCGCTACGAGGTGATTGTGGTGGACGATGGCTCCAGCGATGACACCGTGCGCTGGCTCCAGAGTGAGGCCGGGGACCTTCCCCATGTGCGCCTGGTTTGCCAAGAGCATGGCGGTCCTGCCAAGGGGCGCAACCGGGGGGTGGAGGAGGCCCGGGGGGATGTGATTGTGTTCATCGATAGCGACCTGGTGGTCACACCCACCTTCCTCGTTTGCCATGGCCGCGCGCTGGAGGCGGCATGGCGGCAGAGGGGCGACCGGCTGTGCTTCACCTATGGCGCCGTGATCAACACCGCCAACTTCGATCACCCCACCAGCGAGCCCCACAAGCTCACCGATCTTTCCTGGGCTTACTTCGCCACCGGCAATGTGGCCATCGATCGGGAGGTGTTGGAGCGGGCAGGCCTGTTTGACACCGGCTTTCACCTCTATGGCTGGGAGGATCTGGAGCTGGGCGAACGGCTGCGCCAGCTGGGAGTGGTGCTCGTGCGGGCGCCAGAAGCCGTGGGCTATCACTGGCACCCTCCGCTGACGCTTGCGCAGATTCCAGATCTGATTCGGGTTGAGCGCGAGCGGGCCCGGATGGGACTGGTGTTTTTCCGCAAACATCCCACCCGCCGGGTGCGCACGATCATCCAATTCACCTGGTTCCATCGCCTCCTCTGGGAGTTGCTCACCCTTGGTGGCCTCCTCAATGAACGCAGCCTGCGGCCCCTCTTGGCTTGGCTGCTGCGCCATGGCCAGGCCCGTTGGGCGATGGAGCTGCTGCGCTTGCCCTTGAATCGCCTTGGTGTGCGGGAGCTGTTTGCCGAAGCGCGGCGGCAGGGCTTCAGCTGACCATTTGGTAAGTTAGCTGAGTTCAACCTTTCCGCACACCTGCATGTTTCGGGTGATGGATGCCGCTTTGGCAACATCCCTGGCAGGTGGAGGCCAACCCGAAACCCAAACCCATGGCTGTCGTCACTCTTGCCGAGATGATGGAGGCTGGTGCCCATTTTGGCCACCAGACCCGTCGTTGGAACCCCAAAATGTCGCGCTACATCTATTGCGCGCGCAATGGCGTTCACATTATTGATTTGGTGCAGACAGCCGTCTGCATGAACAATGCCTACAAATGGGTGCGCAATGCTTCGCGTAGCGGCAAGCGCTTCCTGTTTGTTGGCACCAAAAAGCAGGCTTCCGAGGTGATCGCCCAGGAGGCCAGCCGTTGCGGCGCGGCCTATGTCAACCAGCGTTGGCTTGGAGGAATGCTCACCAATTGGAGCACCATGCGAGCCCGCATCGATCGCCTGAAGGATCTTGAGCGCATGGAGTCTTCCGGCGCCATCGCCATGCGCCCGAAAAAAGAAGCCGCCGTGTTGCGGCGCGAGCTGGATCGCCTCCAGAAGTATCTGGGCGGTTTGAAAACCATGCGTCGTCTTCCCGATGTCGTGGTCTTGGTGGATCAGCGCCGCGAGACGAATGCCGTGTTGGAGTGCCGCAAGCTCGACATTCCCCTTGTGTCGATGCTCGACACCAATTGCGATCCCGATCTCTGCGACGTGCCCATTCCTTGCAACGACGACGCGGTGCGTTCTGTTCAGCTCGTCTTGGGCCGTCTCGCCGATGCCATCAATGAGGGCCGCCATGGCTCCCAGGATCGTGCGGAGGAGGAGGGCTGAGCCCTCCTCCTCAATGGTCAAGTTCCGATTGTTGTTTGCTCCCTATTTCCCCTCCCATGGCTGAGATCAGCGCCAAGCTCGTCAAAGACCTGCGCGACAAGACCGGCGCCGGCATGATGGATTGCAAGAAAGCCCTGAAGGAAACCGATGGCGATCTCACGAAAGCCGTCGAATGGTTGCGTCAGAAAGGCATTGCCAGTGCAGAGAAGAAAGCCGGCCGCACCGCGGCTGAAGGAATCGTTGGCAGTTACATCCACACCGGTGGTCGCGTCGGCGTTCTGGTGGAAGTGAACTGCGAGACGGATTTCGTTGCCCGCGGCGACTTGTTCCAGGAGCTGGTCCGCAACGTCGCGATGCAGATCGCTGCCTGCCCCAATGTGGAATATGTCAGCACCGACGACATCCCCCCTGAGGTGGTGGAGAGAGAAAAGTCGATCGAGATGGGGCGTGATGATCTGGCCGGCAAGAAGGAAGAGATGAAAGCCAAGATTGTCGAGGGTCGCATTGGCAAGCGGCTCAAAGAGCTGGCCTTGCTCGACCAGCCCTACATCCGTGATGGCTCCCTCACCCTGGGGGAATTGGTGAAGCAAACCGCTGCGAAAACAGGCGAAAACATTCGCGTGCGTCGCTTCACGCGCTACACCCTCGGTGAAGGGATTGAAGTGCAACAGAGCGACTTTGCCTCCGAAGTCGCAGCGATGGGCAAGGCGGCCTGAGGTGAGGGAGCCTGCCGGTTCCGGCATTCATTCTCTTGGCGCCATCCAGGCCCGGCTGGACCAGCAGGTTCCCCAGCTCTACCGCGACCTGGCTCTCTACCTTCAGGTGTTGCGTGAGGTGCTCCCCGCCAGCCTGGATCAGGCCTGTTCCCACATGGCCACCCAGGTGCATCCGCGCCGATACAACCGTCTCCATTCATCGGCTCGCGAGCATCTGCACAGCCGGTTGAAGAGCTTGGTGGGCCGCTGCTGTGCGTTTCTCACGGTGGAGCAGCTGCTCCATTTGGCTGCCCAGATGGCCGGGGAGCGCCAGCGGCTGGCCCTGAGGGAGCAATCCCGGCTGCTGCACACCTTTGAGCGAGGCATGACCGAACTCGGTCTGGAAGGCGGGATGCCGATCTCTTTTGGGGGAGGTGACGCTCTGCCAACGGGCTCGATCCAGCTCCAGCTCAGTCCTCCGCAGAGGGGAGAGGCCTTTCCCATGCCGCTCCAGCCTCTTTCGGGCACCAACGGGGCCTCTGAAGAAGAGGAAGAGTCCTCCCCCTCCCGCAGTTGGAGTGCCGCTCTCTTTGCGGCTTTGGAGGAGATTCCATCTCCGTCTGAAATGCCTTGGTCTTCAGGCCAACTGCCTAGGGATCCCCTGCATCTCCTGCACTGTTTGGAGGGCTGGGAGGTCGCCCTCAGCCGCCGGCTGCGCAACCTCTCCCACAGCGTGAATCTGGAGTTGATGCGCGCCGGCCTGGTGGTCGGTGCGGTGCCCGTACCCCTGTTGGATGCCGTGCTCAACGGCCAGATTGAGCCCCAGGGGGCACCGGCCAATCTATTGCGCTTACCGATGATGCCCCCGGAGGCAGGAGGCCTGTCTCCGACGCCCATGGGGGTGCTGCTGCGCACGGTGGATCTGGAGATGGAGCAGCCGCGCTTGCGCACCTGCCGCCGTCGTCTGCTCCATCACCGCCAGGAGATCCACAAAATGGCCGAGACTGCCCAACGCCTGCAGCGCCGACTCCAGGCCCACCATGCCGAACGCCTGTGGCGTCACGACAGCCAGCTGAATCCTCCCCACCAAGCCTGAGATCCTGGTGCGAGCTCTTGCAGAGGGCAGCTCAGCTGGAAGCTGATCGCGGCTTTGGCGATCTTCAGGGCCGTGCAGACACCTTCAGTGGGTTTGTGCGGCGTTCTTTGGCGGATCCGCCCGGGGGATTGGCTCCACAGGATCTGCAGCAGCTGGACACCTTGCGGCAGGGCTTCAGCCGCTACGGCGACCTCAGCGGCCCCCGTCGCCAGCAGCTGGTTTGCCAGCTGCGCCAGGGATTGCACCAACTCCTTTGTCGTTCGCGGCCGCCCCTCCCTGTGGCCCCCCCCCGCCTGCGCCTTTCGCAGGACGGCGCCCAGCCTGCCCCAACCACCTCCCGCCAGCCCAGGCTGGAACCCACCACACCCCTCGGCGAGGTGCCGGGGATCGGGCCCCGCCTGGCCACCCGCTTGGCCGGGTTGGGCCTGTTTCAGGTGGTGGATTTGCTGCAGCACTACCCCCGTGATTACCTCAATTACGCCAACTTGGTGCGCATCGGTTCCCTCGTGGCGGGGAGCACGGCCACGGTGGTGGCCACCGTGCGGCGCTGCCACACCGCCACCAGCGCAAAAAATCCCAACCTCTCCTTTCTTGAGCTTCACCTTCAAGATGTCACCGGTCGTTTGAAGGTGAGCCGCTTTTTTGCCGGCCGTCGCTTTGCCAGCCCAGGGTGGTTGAAATCTCAGCAGCGGCTTTATCCCCCCGGCTGCACCGTGGCGGTGAGCGGCTTGGTGAAGGAAGGGCCCTGGGGGTTGAGTTTCACCGATCCCTTGATCGAGGTGTTGGAGAGCCCCTCCAGCCCGGTGCGCTCAGAGCAGATTGGCCGGCTGGTGCCGGTGTATGCCCTCACCGAAGGGCTCAGCGCTGATGGCCTGCGCCAGGCCATCGCCAAGGTGCTGCCCCTGGTGAGGCACTGGCCTGATCCTCTACCCCGCCACCTCTGCCAGGAGGTGTTGCACCTTCCCAGCCGTGCCGAAGCGATCGAGCAGATCCACCGCCCCATGGATCCCGCCCACCTGCAACAGGCTCGGCGCAGGTTGGTGTTTGATGAGTTTTTGCTCCTGCAGCTGGCCCTGGGCCTGCGCCGCCAGCGCCTCAAGGGGAGGGAGGCCCCGAGTCTCCAGCCCACCGGTGAGCAGGACCAGAGCCTCTTGGGCCGCTTCCTTGCCCTGCTTCCCTTCCCCCTCACCCGCGCCCAGCAGAGAGTGTTGGCGGAGATACACCAGGATCTGGCCAAGCCCCAGCCCATGGCCCGGTTGCTCCAGGGTGATGTGGGCAGTGGCAAAACGGTGGTGGCTCTCGCCGCGCTGCTGGCGGCCATCGCCTCTGGATGCCAGGGCGCCCTGATGGCCCCCACAGAAGTGCTCGCTGAGCAGCACTTGCGCAAGCTCTCACCCTGGTTGGCGCAGCTGCATGTGAGCACGGCCCTGCTCACAGGCTCCACGCCGACTCGGCGGCGGCGGCAGCTGTTGCAGGATCTGGCCAATGGCCAGCTCCAACTCTTGGTGGGCACCCATGCCCTCCTTGAGGACCCTGTGCAGTTTCAGCGGCTCGGTCTGGTGGTGGTGGATGAGCAACATCGCTTTGGCGTGCGCCAGCGCAACCGGTTGTTGGCCAAGGGCTTGCAACCCCACCTCCTCACCATGACGGCCACGCCGATTCCCCGCACCCTGGCGCTCTCGGTCTATGGCGACTTGGATGTGAGCCAGATCGACGAGCTTCCGCCGGGCCGAACGCCGGTGCACACGCGTCTGCTGCGCCCTGAGGACCGGCAGGACGCCTGGCAGTTGATTCGGGAGCAAGTTGGCCTCGGCCAGCGCGCCTATGTGGTGTTGCCCCTGGTGGAGGAGAGCGAAAAGTTGGATCTGCGCTCTGCGGTGGAGGTGCATCGCCATCTGGCTGAGGATGTGTTTGGCGATTTCACGGTGGGTCTGCTGCATGGACGGCTGGCCAGCGAGGAGAAGCAACGGGCCCTGCAGGCTTTCGCCTCGGGAGCCAGCCAGGTTTTGGTGAGCACCACGGTGGTGGAGGTGGGGGTGGATGTGCCGGAGGCGAGCGTGATGGTGATCGAGCACGCGGAGCGTTTTGGGCTGGCCCAGCTCCACCAGTTGCGGGGCCGGGTGGGCCGCGGCGCGGCGGCCTCCCACTGTCTGCTGATCAATGACAGCAAAAACCCGCTGGCGCGCCAGCGGTTGGAGGTGCTCGTGCGCAGCAACGACGGCTTTGAGATCGCCGAGATGGATCTGCGGCTGCGGGGACCAGGTCAAGTGCTCGGCACCCGTCAGTCCGGTTTGCCGGATTTGGCCCTGGCGTCGCTCAGCGAAGACGGGGAGGTGTTGGACGATGCGCGCCGGGTGGCCCAGGAGCTCTTTGCCACAGATCCCCAATTGGCCGGGGTGCCGTTGTTGCGCGAGGCCTTGGAGAATCAGCGCCAGCGTTTGCTGGAATCAGCCCAGCTCAATTGACCCACCGATGGCCCTGCGCCCCTGGAGTCCCATCCCGATTCGGGATGGGGGAGAACCTTTGGTGCCCCTCCCCCCTGTGTTGCTCCGCCTGGAACCCCACCCCTACGCCAGCCTTGGGGCTCCCTACGGAAAAGACGTTTGCCCCTTTCGGTTGCGGGAGGGGGTGGTGGAGCGTTTGCTCTCGGCCCAGGAGCGCCTGCAACGGCAGGAACCCAGCTGGCGTTTGGCGATCTTTGATGCCTGGCGGCCGGTGGCTGTGCAGCGGTTCATGGTGGCCCACGCCACAGCTGAGGCCTATCGTGCCCAGGGCTTGGACCCCCAGGGTTCGGGACCCGCTTGGGACGCTGTGCGGCAGGAGGTGGGCGGTTTTTGGGCTCCCCCCAGTGAGGACCCTGCCACGCCACCGCCCCACAGCACGGGTGCCGCTGTGGATCTCACCCTGGCCAGCGCCCTCGGGGATCCGTTGGAGATGGGCGGAGCCATCGATGCGATCGGCCCGATCTCCCATCCGCTCCACCACGCCGAGGCGGCCCGGGCCGACCCCTCTGGACCAGCGGCCGAGTGGCATCGCAGACGATGCCTGCTGGCCGAAGCGATGGCGGGGGCGGGATTTGCCCAGCATCCCCAGGAGTGGTGGCACTTCAGCTATGGCGATCAGCTTTGGGCCTGGCGGTCAGGTCAAGAGCTGGCCATTTACGGGCGCACAGGCGACTGAGCCCCGGCTGGGGCAGGTGGGGTGAGTTCCAGTTCCACCTCAAGGGCGTTCACCTGTTCGGGCTTGAGAAGTCCCTTGGCTTGGCACTCCCGCAGGCTGTCCATGGTCATGGCCGCCTGGAGCTGGCGCAGCCGTTGCTGCACGACCGCGGGCTGATCTTGCCAAGGCAGCAGGTTGGCCCGGAAGCTTTGGCGGATCACCTCCATCTGGCAGGCCTGGGGGTCGGGATCGTAGAGCTTGGGCTTGCTCTCCGCTGCCAGCCCCCAGAGCAAGGAGACGATCAACAGAGCGAATACAAACGGACTCCGTCGCAGCATCACAAACCGCGCCATGGGCCCGCCAACCTTGGATGTCCTTGCCAAGACGTCAAGAGGGAAGCTTGGCTCGATCTTGGCGGCCCAGCCAGGCCCCACGCTTCCATACAGTCGGATCGAGCTCAGCAGCGCCCAGGCGCTTTTGGATGGCCTTTTTTCTTCTGGAGATCGGCACAGAGGAGTTGCCGGCAGACTTTGCCCGCCTTGCCCTTCCCCAGCTCAAGGATCAGCTGGAAAGGGATTTGCAGGGCGCCAGGCTGGGCTTCGGATCCATTGCCGTCACAAGCACCCCGCGACGGTTGGCGGTGCTTGTCGACGGCCTGCCCCTCCAGCAGGACGATAGGCAGGAGGAGCACAAGGGCCCCCCTGCGCAGCAGGCCTTCAAGGATGGGGTTCCCACAGCTGCGGCAGAAGGGTTCGCCAAGCGCTGTGGCCTGCCTGTCGAGCTCCTGGAGGTCAGAGAGACGGCAAAAGGTCCGTTTGTGTTTGCCTGCACACGACAGCAGGGTCGCCCCACGGTGGAGGTGTTGGCGGAGTGCATCCCTGCCTGGATCTGGGGGCTGCAAGGGCGTCGCTTCATGCGTTGGGGTCAAGGGGAGAGTCGCTTCAGCCGTCCCGTGCGCTGGCTGGTGGCCCTCCTTGATGAGGACGTGATTCCCGTCGATCTGCCGGGATGTGATCCTCCGATTCAGAGCGGCCGGTTGAGCCGAGGCCACAGGCTCCAGCCAGACCCCGTGGCCATTCCCAACGCTGCAGCCTATGGAGCCACCTTGGCGTCCGCTGATGTGCTGGTCGACCGTCCGGCCCGAGCTGCGGCGATTCGCGCCCAGCTGGAGGCGGCTGCGGCCCGAGAGGAGGGGCGCCTGGACTTGCCGGAGTCGTTGTTTGCCGAGCTGGTCGATTTGGTGGAAGATCCGCGGGTGATCGAGGGGGTGATTGAGCCTGCCTTTCTCTCCCTCCCCCCTGAAGTGCTCAGCACGGTGATGCGGGCCCATCAGCGCTATGTGCCCCTGCTCAAACCAGATGCACCCACCGATCCCTTGGCCCTGAGCGCAGAACGGGCTCTGCTGCCGCGTTTTCTTTGTGTGAGCAATGGCCTTGCCGAAGCAGAAGCCACGGTGAGGCGAGGCAACGAGCGCGTGCTTCGCGCTCGCCTGGCAGATGCAGCCTTCTTTCTGAACGCTGACCATGCGGTGGCCAGCATTGATCGGCGGGAAGCGCTTTCGCGAGTCACGTTTGCTGAAGGTCTAGGCAGCTTGCGCGATCGCACGGAGCGGCTTGAGTGGCTTACCGACGTCTTGCTGGAATCCCTTCACCTTTCCGAGGCGGTGGCCCATGCTTCTCGACGGGCCGCTCACCTTTGCAAGCACGATCTGGTGAGCCAGATGGTGGGCGAATTTCCTGAACTTCAAGGCGTGATGGGCGCGAAGTATCTTTTAGCGGAAGGCGAAAGTCCGGCGGTTGGCCTGGCTGTCCTCGAGCATTACCGGCCCCGTGGTGCGGGCGACGCACTCCCCGAATCGGAGCCTGGTGCGGTGGTGGCTTTAGCCGAGCGGTTTGAGTTGTTGCTCAGTCATTTTTCCCGAGGGGAACGGCCCAGTGGATCCTCTGATCCCTATGGTTTGAGACGGGCAGGCAATGGCGTGATGCAGATCCTCTGGCATCACGGATGGGGCTTCAATGTGTCCCTACTTCTACAGCGATCGGCTGAACAATGGCAGAGCCTGTTGCCAGGCTCCCAAGCGCAAGCTGATGAGTTGTGTGCCGATCTTTCTGAGTTTCTGAGGCAACGATTCATCAGTCTTCTGGAGGATGATGGATGGGATCAAGACATTGTTCAGGCGATTGCAGCGGGGCACTCTGGAGAGCAGCATCGAGTACTTGCAAATGTTTGTGAGGCCAAGTCTCGGGTTGTCTTGCTTCAATCGCTTCGCAAGGAAGGTCAGCTCAACGCCATTCAAACGGTTGTTCAACGAGCCTCAAAATTGGCCGAGAAGGGAGAGTTGGCAACAGGTGTTCTGCGGGTCGATCAAGTCGTCAATCCTGCATTGTTTGAACGAGCTAGTGAAACTGCCATGTTGGAGGTCTTGCAAAGACTGGCCCCGATTGCTGAGTCTGCTGAACGCTACGAGGAGCTGGCCAGGGGTTTAAAAGAGAGTGCGGCAGTGTTGGCCGCCTTTTTTGATGGACCGGACAGCGTTTTGGTGATGTGCGATGATCAAAACAAACGTCAAAATCGGTTGAATCTCTTGGGTGTTTTGCACAACCAAGCTCAGGTGTTGGCCGACTTTGAACGGCTTGATGGTTAGATCTCACGCTGGCTGATCTATCGCTGGCTGATCTGTTTTCAAGGTAGATGAATCCGGCCTCCTTAGGGGAGGGCCAACCGTTGCTGAGTCAGTGAGATCTGCAGAATCGCGATGGCAAGGATCGTCAGGAAGCAGAGAGTGCCCGTGAAGCGATCGCGGATGGAGGCTGAAAAAAGTTTGGCGAGCAGGATGGCCACTGCTGGCAAGCAGACCAGAAAGTAATAGGGGGTGGTGAAAGGTAGAAGGAGATCGGCCAGGCAACCCACCGCTACCACCCCCGCGCAGACCAGCGACCAAAACATTTCATCCGCAGCCAGAAAAGAGGAGAGACTCCATGGCTGGCGGCTGAGGCGATTCCAATAGGACGTTGCCACAGGCCTTAGGGTGATGCAAAGAAGGAGCAGTGCCAAAACCACCCCAAACGTATATTGAGGAATGGATTTAGAGATCATCAGCAGAGGGAAAGTCCCTGCCAGAAAGTTGTTGACCGTGCTGATCAAGAAAACAACCCGGACCCAGGCGTTCGACTTTGACTGTTCATCGACAGAGCCAAACAGGATCTGGGCAACTGGCCAAAGAGCCGTGAGCCCAAGCAGGAGTGCACCCTTCCAAGGTTTTGTTTCGATCCTACGGGTGATGAGATCACCGACAAGGGCCACCCAGACATAAAGGGTGCCGAAGTAGTGGGTGAGAGCAAGAAGCAGGGCCGATCCGTAGTAGAGCAGAGACCAAGATCGTCTCGACTTGCCAGTTTGGCGCCAGTCGTGGGTGGCCAATCCCGACTCGGCAGTGTGGGAGGAGAGCAACCCATCGGCCTTTTGGCGGTTGAGCCGAAACGCACTGATCGTCATGACTGCCGCCAACAGCACCACGAGGGAGTAGGGACGCACCGTGGCGGAGTAATACGTCAGCAGTGGGTTGGTGCCGAGCAAGCCAAGGGCAAATATCTTTTCGCTCTGTCGATGACTGCGATAAAGCCAGGCCAGAGCGCAGATGGTCAGAACGGTAAACAAGTAAGAGAGCCAGCGCAGCTGGGGGATGCCGCCATGGGTGAGCACCATCCAGCCCTTGGCAATGTAGTAATAAAGAGGTGGGTGATTATCCCGTTTCAAAACCATCTCAAACATCTGCTCCCACGACTTCGAGAGAACCTCAGTCAACGTCCAGAGTTCGTCTCCATGAACTTGGCGTGGAAGGCGCAAACCCCATGAAAGGTGGGCCAGCAGAGGAACCACAAGGACCCACGGGAGGAGCCAAGATTTTGAAGAGATTTTGGTCACGTCCTAACCATGAAGGCTCTCGAGAAAGCTGATGCGACTGCCTGTCAACTCCAAAGATTAACCCTGGCGATCTGTCGTGGAGAAGTCTTTGCCAATGAAATGCAAAGTTTGCATCATGGATCTGGGTCCAAGGGCTTACGAGCAGCTAAGAAAACGGAACATCCAGTGGGAAAGCTGCCGCCACGCTTGAGCCACTGATATTCAACCTCTGCCATTTTCCCACAAAAAGTATCCACTAGCGGTGAGTAGGTCTGCACATCACTTGTTGGTGACTTCGGCGGCAGCACTTTGCGCCGCGCGATGATGAGGGGGAAGATGATCATGTTGGCGTAACTTGCCTGAAAGGGGATCAGGCCAAAGTCCTTCACCATCCGCACCAGTTCACTTCTGCGGTAGCGGTGACGAGTTTGCACCGCATCATCGTGGTACGACCACATCCACTGATACGCAGCCACATTGATGACCAGAACGCCTCCTGGTCGCAGCACACGGCTGAATTCCCTCAATGCTAAGTTGCCATCACTGATGTGGGAAAGAACATCAGCGCAGGTGAGAATCTCAAAGCTTGCATCTTCAAAAGGAAGAGCGGTGATAGACCCCTCCACGATTTCCGCATCTGTGGTTTGGCGGGCGATGGAGCAGGCCAGCGCTGAGAAGTCGAGTCCAGTGATGTGCCAATGGGGGTTCTCGCGCCGCAGGGCTCGGATCAAACCGCCCGTGCCACACCCAGCGTCCAGGAGCCTGGCTGCCTGACCATAAAAGGGAGATAGGGGAAACATGATGCGCCGATGCAGAGCATCGAAATACCACATTTCACTCTCTAATTCTGCCAATTTCCGATATTCATCAATCTGCATGTCAGTTCAGCGCCTCCAAGCCATGCTATTGGGATGGTGTTGTCGTCCGCCTTCCTTTTGGTACAAGGTGGATGTCAAGAAGTAAGACGTAACGGTCCAGAGCGTGTAGGTCAGTAAAGCGATCAGCCATTTGCCAGTCCCAAGCTTCTCAAGAGCCAGGCCACTGATAAAGGCAAGTCCGAAACCTAGCAACTGAATCTGTAGATAGCCAAGCATCAATCTCCAACTGAACTTCACCCGAAAGGTAATACGAGAATGGCTGTAGGCATTAACGAGAATACAGATACCCCCAGCCAGAGCGAGGGTCGTAGCAGTGTGATTGGTTAAGCCAAGAAAGATTCCGTATAGAAGGAAATATAACAATTCTCCCAGTAACCCCACGATGCCAAAACGCACCACAGTGAAACGAAATAGGGGGAGGGGTTTTCGTCTTTCCGGTGGGTTCATCAACTGAGAGGTGCCGGAACGGGGTGCCGCTCCAGAGGACGCTTGGACTGGCCGAAACATTCGATCGTACGGATGTGTGATTGAGGTTTTCCGTAAACCGTGAGATAGATCCGCCCGATGTATTCGCCCAATACACCGAGCAACAGGCATTGGATCCCCCCAAAAAAGAGGATCGATGAGATTACTGAAGCCCAGCCTGCCACCTCTTCCTTCCCGATCGCCGCACTGACAAGTATTGCCGAGAGGCTCAAAGCTCCGACAGCGGCGGCACCGAGTCCCACCAAACTGGCAAATCGGAGGGGCATGAGTGAAAAGCTGGTGAGGATCACAAGCCATAGGCGGATCAGCCGGCGCATGTTGTAATTGCTGGCACCTTCGTCCCGCTGATCGTGGCGCACATCCAGGCTGCCAATCCGGTTGGTGACTTGCGAGAGCAGACCATCGATATAAACATAGGGGCTGTCGATGGTTGTGATCTTTTCTCCGATCAACCGACTGACGCAGCGAAAACTCGAGAGGTAGTACGATTCGGGAAGATCAAGCAGTGAACGGGCGGTAAAATTGGCAAAGGCGCTTCCCAGATTACGAAAGATATTATGTTTCTTCGTAATATAATTTCCGTAGACGACATCTAAGTCACGTGACGTGGCGTGATCAAGGAGGCGAAGAGCCTCTTCTGGAGGATTCTGAAGATCATCATCGATATTGATAAAGTATTCTCCTTCCGCGTGCCTATAACCCGTCAGCACCGCCTGGTGTTCACCATAATTACGAGTATGCCGGATTAAGAGAGCTGAGAGAGGCGAGTGCTTGAGGCGATGTTGCAATACAGTATGGCTACGATCCGGACTGCCATCATCAACGAAAATAACCTGCCAAGGAACAGAGGTCTCAAGGGACTCCAACCTACTCACCAAGCGCTCGATCGTATCTTCGCTGTTGTAAATGGGAATAATTAAGCTAAAAGAAAACCGAGAAAAGTGAGCCATCATACCGATTGGGTAGTGACGCTACGTTCACTAGCGTCAAGATGGGTCTGCAAGTGATGACACACTTCGACGATATCCTCTTCTATTAAATAAGGGTTCATGGGCAGAGTTAGAACTGATTTGGACATTGCTTCACTATTGGGTAGGTGAAGATCAGCAAACTCGGCTTGCTTTGCAATGTAAGGGTGCTGGTGGCAGGCCAAGGAATAGTGGACCGAATAGGGGATGCCATCGGCCAACCCCTTTTGCAACAGCTCGTTTCTTTGCTTTGAATCCACAGTAATGACGTAAAGATGGTAGCTGTGTTGCCAGTTCGATTGTTCCTGAGGCAAGACGATGCCGAGCTGTTTTGCTCTGGGTCGCAGCAACTGATCATATTGTAAAGCAATTTTACGACGGGCCTCGATCTTTTGGGGCAGATCGGCGAGTTTGCCCCTCAAGATCCAAGCTTGGATTTCATCTAGGCGACTATTGACTCCAAATTGAACAGCTTCTCTATTGTGATCCCATCCGTAAAACCGCATTCTTCTTGCGGACTCTCTTGTTGTCGGCCCTCCGTTTGGCCCAACGACCAGCATCCCCCCATCGCCTAGAGCAGCGAGGTTTTTTGTGGGATAAAAGCTGAATGCAGCGAAATCTCCCCAGGTTCCGACAGCAGACCCCTCAAATAATGTGCCTGTCGCTTGGGCGCAGTCTTCAATCAAAACCACGCCGTAGCGAGAGCAAAGTTCTCTCAAAGCGAGCAAATCGCAGGCTTCGCCATAAAGATGCACGGCAATGACAGCTTTAATTTTTGGCCGACCATCGCATCCTCCCAGAAGTCGTTCGACATCCGCTATAGCGATTACAGGTCGCTCTGCTTCCACATCAGCGAAAATGGGCTGAGCACCAACCCGCAAAATAGCAGCAACTGTAGCGTAAGCTGTAAGCGAGGGGACGATGACTCCATCATTGGGTTCTACCGCTGCACAACGCATCGCAAGTTCCAGAGCATCGGTACCATTGCCCACACCTATGCAGTGGTCTGCAGTGAGACCCCCGCCCAGCCAACTTGCGAAATCTTCTTCAAAACATTTCACGCCATCGGCAAGAATGGTTTGGCCAGATCGGACGACTTGGTTAACGGAGGCTTCGATGACAGACCTGTAATGAAGGCTGTCCTGCAGGGGAAAATTTGCTCGGCTTCTGAGAGAGTCTGGTACAAACTTATCCATAGGGGGGAATGATCAGGATTAGATATAGTATGAGATATTGCTTTTGTAGTAGGAGATGGTCCGCTTCAATGTCTGTTCGACCGATCTCTGGGGCGACCAACCCGTGAGTAAGCTAAATTTATTATGGGACGAATAATAATCACCAATGTCTATTTTCTTGCGCTCGACAGGATAATCCTTAACAACAAGATCTCCAGATCCATAGTCGTTGATCATCAACTGGGCCAGGGCGAGTAAGCTGATTTTGTCTGAGCTTCCTAAATTAAAAACGTCCCCGTAGAAGCTCTCATTCAACGCTGCCAGCAACATGGCATCGACGACATCCTCAACATCATTGAAATCTCTGAGTTGCTCCCCACCCCAAACCTCGATCGGTTGATTTTCAATTAATCGGCGAATCCATATTCCAACAAACGTTTGCCGCGCATCTTTGATTCGCATGCGAGGGCCGATGGTGTTGGTGAGTCGAAGTATGCCAGAGCGAATTCCATACAACTTGTGGTACAAGGTGAAGTACTGCTCTGCGGCATGCTTATGAATACCGTTGATGTCAACTGGAGCAATCCGATGATTTTCATCGACTGGTAGGTAATCTGGAGTGCCATAAATTTGGCGCGTGCTGGCAAAAATGATGCGAATCGAAGGATTGACGCTTCGACAGGTTTCGAGCAGATTAAGCTGAGCGGAACAATTAATGTTTAAGTCCGTATGGGGGTCGCTCATAGAATCCATATGGCTTGTCTGCCCGGCCAAATTGAAGAGAAAATCGACATCCCTTAGCAGGGGCTGTAGAGAATATGGATCGCGAATATCGGAAAAATTGATCCGGATTTTATCAGCGCAACCGTTCAAGTTAAAGAGGTTGCCACCATATTCCGGTACGAGGCTATCAATCACTGTGACCTGACTACCGTTTTTTGATAATCGCTCAGCCAATGTCGAGCCAATGAAGCCAGCCCCCCCCGTGATCAGTATCCGTTTCTCTCTCCAAGAATCAGCGGTAAGCACAGTAAGACTGGATGTCACGCGACTTTTTAGCAGGTCTTGAGGCAGGGTGCCGGCAAAAATGCAGGATGCAAAACCGTTAATAGTTTAACGGAGTGTTTGCGAATTGCCAGTTTTCATTCCTGAGAGGTTGCCTCAAATCCCCCTATGCATCATGGCATGGGTCGTCATTGAGTGAGGCCAGTTTGAAAACCGCATACAGCGGCAGGTTCTTCGTTTAGCTGTCCTCCACGCCACGAACGATTCTGGAGAGCTCACTCCGTTCATCGGTGGTGATGCGATGGGGGACGCCGCTGATGATTCTCTCGAAGTTGGTAAAGGAATCTTTGATTTCGGGTCCATTGCTTGTGATCACAAATTCACGTATGCCTTTGTCATGCCACGATCCCCGCATTTTGAACACATTGAGTGCCCGTGCCATCTCACCGCGGATTTCTACATACTGAAGCAAAAGGATCGTGTCAGTTATGGTAGAAATATGAGAATCGGTAATCGAATGACTACCCATAAATTCCTCTGACGTATTGGTAAAGAAGCCGGCGATCTCTTCCTGCTTTGCGTAACCTGTCACGCCAATGACAAACTGACGGAATGCATTGTGACTGACGCCCCTCGCCAAGGCGGAAAGCGAATCTATCGCCATCCTTGAGGGCTTGAACTGACCGATTTCGGTTTTGATGATCTGTAAGTGATCCTCTAAGCCGGTGGACTCGGGGTAGGCGCAAATAATCTTTAATAATCCATCCTGCTCCATCTGCTCAAAATCAATTCCCCAGCTGGTGGCGTTGCGGAGAAGCTGAGCCCTCGATTCCTCGTAGGCAAAAAGGATGGCTCGCTCCTTACTGCGACAAGCATCTTCTACAAATTTGCTCACCAAAAGTGTCTTGCCGGTGCCAGTTGCACCTGTTGCCAGAATAATGGAATCTTTGAAAAATCCCCCACCGCACATTTCGTCCAGCCTGGGAACGCCAGAGCTGAGGCGGATGTTAGAAGAGCGTTGCGTTAAGCGCATCGCACCTAAGGGGAAGATGTTGACACCATGGCTTCCCATCGTGAAAGGAAACTCACCTTTCATGTGGGTGGTTCCCCGCAACTTAAGAATCTCGACCGTTCGTCTTCTTCTCTCTCCCTCCAAAACGTTGCGGAGAATAACGACATTATCGGAGACAAACTCTTCAACTCCATAACGAGCAATCGGGCCATATTCATCGATTCTCTCAGTGGTCATCACGGTGGTAACGCCAATTTCTTTGAGTCGCGCGATCAGTCTAAAAATTTCCCTGCGAACCACTGAGATTGCGTCGTATTGCTGAAAGACTGCCGTGATAGAATCGATCGCAACTCGACGGGCTTTATATTTGCGAATCGCATAATTTATGCGTTCGATCAAGCCTGATAGGTCGAAGCTGCCAGCGACATCCTGGCCTTCAGGATCTGGGGAGGCGTCGAGTAAAAAGAGTTTGTCTTGTTCCACCATTTCTTGCAAGTGCCAGCCGAAACTCGCAGCATTGCGCAAGATGTCTAAAGGCGATTCTTCAAAGGTTACAAAGATACCGGGCTCATTGAAATCCCTGATTCCGTTATAGAGAAAGTTGAGCGAGAAAACAGTCTTGCCAGTGCCAGAGGTGCCGCTAATCAACGTGGAACGGCCGATGGGCAAACCACCATGGCATATGTCGTCAAACCCCTCGATTCCCGTTGGAAGTTTTTGGACCTGAAGGAGTGTGCTGGAGGGTAAGGGGAGGGGAATGGGGTCCTGCATGGCATGTGGGAGAAGGTAAATGGTTAAGTCGTGAGTATGTGGACTTCAGGAGCTTTCCATGGGATCACTGTTCTCAACCATGGAGCCGTCTGCCTCCAGTGGATCGGACGCCACCTCAGGATTGCTTTCTTCCAGGCTGAAGCTCTCATCCACCAGTTCCTCGTAGAGAAGGTCAAGGCCGATCAGCACCCGTTCCCTGTCGGATAGATCGCCGATGATTCGTCGCACGGGCGGGGGTAAAATCTTGGCGAGGGTTGGCGTAGCCAAGATTTTATCTTCCTCTGCGAGCTGTGGATTCTTCAAGACATCGATCACTTTTAGGGCGTAGACCCCGCGGAATTCGGTTTCCAGGATGTTGCGCAAAGTTTTAAGTGCCCGCATGGAGTTCGGTGTGTTGCCGGCAACGTAAAGCTTGAGAATGTATGTTTTGCGTGCGGTCATCTTAAGCGTGCTCCTGGAGAAGGTTGCGATGATCTGAGGCGGGTGCAATCGATCGATCTGGAGGAACGGACCGCCGATACATCTCACAGAGATGTGCCATCACATCCAAGAGAGCTAAGCGGTAGTCTTGCAGGAAATCATTTTTGTGCCCTTCAAGCTTAAGCTGTTTCCAGAATCCATCGATCAGGTTCATGTGAATCTCCACCGTTGTTGTGATCGGTAAATCGGCAAAAAAAGCTGTGTTCACAAAACTTTCTAGGGCCTGATTGGCTGCGGCTGGATCTCGAAAGTAGCTCACCAAGAGATCTCTGTACGTGCGACTTAGGGAGCGGAGCAGTTCCTCCCGCTCGGAGTCACTTAGATTCCTGAAAAAGCGTTCGGGATCTCGCTTGTAGTACACACCCAAGTAACCCAGTCGGTCCTTGAGGCGGTTGGCCAATTTCCACCGCTCTTCCGTATCGGTGCCGGAGCCGTGCGCCAAGGCTCCGTTGCGGGAATGTCCCCTTCTCAAAAAGCGAGAAACGGCGGCATCCAGGCTGTAGGGCAATTGCTCCAGCTGGTCTGCTGGGAGATGGACCTCCGCATCGTGATACTCGATGCGTCCGGTCACTTCCCCGATCACCACGGCCGGCAGGAGCAGTTTTTCCTCCCGCAGCACCTGATAGAGCTCCGGCGGGAAGGCACCTTGTTCGAGAAGAATTGCATCGTAACTTTCCCAATTTGTTCGCAATGTGCTCGCTGGATCCTCGGCCTCCATGGGGATCAGGGCATACCGCCCGGATTTCAGCCAGAAGGCGCAAGCCTCCTTAAGAGCTGCGCTGCGCAGAAGGCTGGCGATGGTGAGGGCGGGTTCGCTCATCGGGGCGGCGCGGTGGCCTGTCCATCCGGTCGTGCAACCAAATGTTGACGAATCGACGCTCAGAACGGGAAGATCTTTGTTTGTCTTCCGATTGCCGCGGTCACAGGCCCAATTGGGGCATCACGCTCCAGCCTGCCCGCGCCTCCCTCACCATGAGTGCATCCACCCCTTCGAGTTCCGCAGATTCGCCTCCCGCGGCCACCGCATCCCCTGGGGCGACAGATCAACGCCCCACCCCATCGGTCAAGTCCACTCAAGGGACAGCGGCTGAGCCCCAGGACGGCCAGGTGTACGCCATCGTGGAAGCTGCGGGCCAGCAATTTTGGTTGCAGCCCAATCGCTACCTCGATCTGGATCGGTTGGATGCCGAAGTGGAGAGCACGCTGACCCTCGAAACCGTCCTGCTCCTGAAGGGTGCACAAGGCACCACCCTCGGCCAGCCCTACGTGAAGGGAGCCAGCGTGGTGCTCAAAGTGCTGGCCCATCGGCGCGGACCGAAGATTCTTGTTTATAAAATGCGTCGCAAGAAAAAGACCCGCCGCAAGACCGGTCATCGTCAAGAGCTCACCAGGGTTATTGTGCAGTCGATCCAAGTGGGCGGAAAATCTTTCAGCTGACGGTCCCCTGCCAGCCCGCGCAAATTCCCTTGTTTGCTGCTTCAGGCTGCATCCACCAACTCCTCATCCTTTGATCTTCCATGGCCCACAAGAAAGGCACAGGCTCCACCCGCAACGGCCGGGACTCCAATGCCAAACGGCTTGGCGTGAAAGCCTATGGCGGCGAAACTGTCTCCGCCGGATCCATCATCATTCGGCAGCGCGGCACCGCTGTGCTCCCCGGCCTGAATGTGGGGCGGGGTGCGGATGACACCCTGTTTGCCCTTTCCGACGGGGTCGTGCAGTTTGAAAGCATCAAGCGAGCTCTTCGCAACCGCAAGCGCGTGAACGTTGTTGCCGCCGTTTAACGCCTCGCTCAATCAGCCCCTTTGACCGCCTTCGCCCAGGTGACCTACGGCTTCCTGGTGCTCGACAAACCGGCGGGCCCCAGTTCCCACGCTTGCGTGGCTCAGGTGCGTCGCACCTACGGGCTGAAGCGGGTGGGCCATGGGGGCACCCTCGACCCTGCCGTCACCGGTGTGCTGCCGATCGCCCTTGGCCCGGCGACGCGGCTGCTGCCCTATTTGCCCGGTGAGAAGTCTTACCGGGCGTTTGTGCAGTTGGGGGTGCGCACCAACACCGATGATTTGCAGGGTGAGGTCCTCCATCAGCAGCCCTGGCCGAGGCATCTGCTCCGCCAAGAGCTGGAGCTGGCCTTGGCCCCCTTCCGTGGCGCGATCGAGCAGCGGCCCCCCGCCTTTTCTGCCGTCCATGTGCAGGGCAAACGTGCCTACACCCTGGCGCGCTCTGGCCAAGCCCTGGAGCTTCCGCCCCGCCCGGTCACCCTGCATCGACTGGAGCTGTTGGCCTGGGATCCCGAGCAGGGAACGCTGGAGATGGAGATTCATTGCTCAGCTGGCACCTACATCCGTTCCCTGGCCAGGGATTTAGGTGAAACCCTCGGTTGTGGTGGAGCTTTGGCATCGCTGCGACGCACCGCTGCCCTTGGCTTTCAGCTCAGCCAAAGCGTTCCCTTTGAGGCGCTCAACGACCGGCCCCCGCCCCTTCTTGATCCCCTCGTGGTGCTCTCCCACTTGCCACAGCATCTCCTCTCCCGAGAGGATCTACCTCGCTGGCAGTGCGGCCAGCCCCAGTCGACCAATCAGGAGTGGCCCAGCGGCGAGGCCGTGGTGGTGATCGCCCCGAATGGCAACCTGGCAGGCTTGGCCAAGATGGAGCCCACGGGGAGGTTGCAGCCCAAGCTGGTCTTCCCCGTCGACTCCTGACATCCCCTCTCTTCCCCTCTGTCTTACGGATTCACCCCCGCCATGGCAGGCCATAGCAAATGGGCCCAGATCAAGCGCACCAAAGCTGTTGTGGACGCCAAGCGGGGTGCTGTGTTCACGCGTCTTGGTCGTGAAATCAGCGTGGCAGCCAGGGCTGGCGCCGATCCGGCGGGCAACTTTCAGTTGCGCACCGCCATTGAGAAAGCCAAAGCTGCAGGGGTGCCGAACAGCAACATTGAGCGGGCCATCGCCAAGGGCAGCGGCCAGGCAGGTGGGGCGGGAGACCAGTTTGAGGTGGTGCGCTATGAGGGCTACGGGCCAGCAGGGGTGGCCGTTCTGGTGGAAGCCCTCACCGACAACCGCAACCGCACCGCCGCTGATCTGCGTTTGGTGTTCAACAAAGCTGGCGGCAACCTCGGGGAGAGCGGCTGCGTGGCCTATCTCTTCGATCAGCGATCGCTGCTGCGCATCCAACAGCCCGCTCTCCAAGAGGACGCCCTCTTGGAGGGACTGTTGGCCCTGGAGGAGGAAGGCGGCCCCGTGGCCCT
Organism: Cyanobacteriota bacterium; assembly: GCA_041181185.1. GTDB lineage: Bacteria > Cyanobacteriota > Cyanobacteriia > PCC-6307 > Cyanobiaceae > Cyanobium. The sequence goes on from JBEGQC010000008.1 coordinate 106,689, forward strand.
GAGCTACACCCTGGATTCAGAGGGCGCTGATGTGATTGGACGTTTCGAGGATCTCGAAGCCCTGCAAGGCGGGCTGCAGGCCCAGGGCTGGCCCCTGAGCAGTTGGGATCACCGCTGGATCGCCAACACCGCCTGCCGGGTGGACGATCCAGAGGTGCTCAGGGCTGTGTTGCGCATGCTCGATGCCTTTGAGGAGCTCGATGATGTGCGCAGTGTCACCTCCAATTTGGAGGCCGATGAAGGGGTGTTGGAAGCGCTGATGGCTTGAGCTGGCCCCTGTTGGATCAGCCGCTCAGCGCTGCCGGATCCGCAAGGAGGGAGACCGAAGGGTGCTGGTGGAGCCAGCTGGCGGGGAGCTCCGCCGAGGGGGGCTGGTCGAGCAGCCGGCGAAGCACGGCCGCCTTCGCGGCGCCGGTCACCACCAACAAAATGCGATCAGCTTCCAGAATCTCTGCCAAACCAAGGGTGATGGCCCTGGTTGGCACACCTGCCGGGTCGCCTCCGAAGGCGCTGGCATTGGCCCGTCGGGTGCTGGCGCTCAGCTGGACGCAACGCGCCGTGGTGTTGGCTGCGCAGGGGGGTTCGTTGAAACCCACATGGCCGTTCAGGCCCAAGCCAAGCAGCTGCAGGCCCACCCCGCCCGCCTGGCACAGGGCTTCTCGGTAGCGGATGGCCTCGGCTTCAGGATCATCCGCCAGCCCGTTGGGCAGGTGCACTTGGTGGGGAGGGATGGCCAGCGGTTGGCCAATGCTCAGGCGCATTTCGGTGGCGAAGGATCCAGCCTGCTCAGGACCAAGCCCCACATATTCATCCAGATTGAAACTGCACCAGTGACGTCGCAGCGTCTCCTGCTCCTTGGCGGGGCGCTCTTGCACGAGGGCGGCCAAGGCCGCGTAGATCGGAATCATGGTGCGGCCGGTCGCCAGCCCCAACGGGCGGCGTGGTTGCTCCAGGCAGGCTGCCAGCAGGAGTTCGGCGGCGTGGCGGGCCACGGCCTCCGCCGAGGGCAGGTCCAACAGCTGAAGGCCCCCGCCCGGCTGCTTGGCGAGCTCAGTAGGTGCGCAGGACGGCTCCCCTGTAGTAATGGCGGAGGATCTCCTCATAGCTCTTCCCGCGCAGGGCAAGGGCGTAGGCCCCCCACTGGCTCAGTCCTACACCATGGCCGTAGCCCCTCCCTTTCACCGTGAGGCGATAGGAGGAGGCCGGCTGGCCGGGAGTCAGGGGTGACGGGGCTGCCAAGGCGGCCTCCATCCCATCGGGGGCGGCGGTCGTTGACTGGTCGCTCACTGGCGCGGGCGCCGCAGGGGAGATCCCGGGGGTTGCCGTCTCCAGTCGCTCCGCTGGCTCGAAGACAAAACTCACCATGGTGCTGCGAAGCCCCAACCGTTCGCGCAATTCCGCGCCACTGAGCACCAGTTCCCCTCCCGGGCCGATCACCCTGGCCTGCCGAATCCGTCCGGTTTTGGAAATTTGCAGGGGCTCAATGGCGCTGGCCCCCCCGATCTCCCCAAAGGCCTGACGCAGATCCTCGGGGGCAAAGGCTTTCTGCCAACGACTCACGGGGCTGCTCGCGTCAAAGTCGGGCACGCTCACCAGGTAGGGCAGTTGGCGGCTCCAGAGCTCGCCACTGTTTTCCGTCATCCCGCCGCTGCTGCTGTGAAACACGGCGTTGATCAGTTGTTGGCCGTGCAGGAGCACCTGGCCGCGGGTGCTCACCACGGCCTGGCGAACCGCGCTCGATTCGGCTTCCACGCCCTTGTAGACCTGGCTGGTCACGGTGGCTTTGAGATCGAACGAGGCCTTGGGGCGCAGTTGTTGCAGGGCATAGGTGCGGGAGGCCACAGCCTGGGCCCTCAAGGCCGACAGGGGCCAGGAGCTGGGCATTTCACTGCCCACCACGCCCATCAGATAGCTCTCCAAGGGCAAGCGATTGATCGCCTGCAACCCAGCTCCCTCCGGCCGAAGCAGGAGCGAACCTCGGTAGCGACGTTGCTTGAGCACCAACACGTCCTGGGGGTGGATGGGCTCCAGCCGCAACTCTTGCAGCGGCAACGGGCGGGGCGCCGCTGATCCCTGGTGCTCCGGCGGGGCCTCGCCAACTGCCGTTGGTGGGTTGCTGGTCGGCAAGGGGATCGGCACGGCCCCCAGCGGCTCGCCGCCCTTGATGAGCGGTTGCAGGCTGAGGGAGCTGCCTAGACGGCGCACCTGCAACTGGCTGCCTGGATCAAGCTTCAGGAGCAGTCGCCCCGTTTGATCGCGCAACTGGAGGCCCTGCTTGCCGGCGGCTCCGACGGTGATCAGTGGAGCTTCCAGCAGGAGCACTCGGATGGAACGGGCATGCGGGTCATCAACCCCGGCGCCCATGCGGGCCCCACCGGCGAGGGGCACCGACGACGCGGCCACAGCCGCCAGGAGCAACAGGGGGAGAAAGGGGGAACGGGTCACGCACGACGGGGCGGATCGACAGGATCTCGCGGTGGTGGGGCGAGATCATGGGCCATTGTTGCGGGGACGCCCCGGGCTTGCCAGGGGACGTGTCAGCATTTTCGCGGCGGAGGCACGTGCGTGCAGGTCACCTTTCTTGGCACCAGCTCTGGGGTGCCCACCCGTTCCCGCAACGTTTCCGCCGTGGCCCTGCGCCTCCCCCAGCGGGCGGAGCTTTGGTTGTTTGATTGTGGCGAAGGCACGCAGCACCAGTTTCTGCGCAGCCCGTTGCGCGTATCCCAGCTGCGGCGCATTTTCATCACCCACATGCATGGGGACCATGTGTTCGGCCTCCCCGGCTTGCTGGCCAGCCTGGGCCTCTCCGGCCATTGCGATGGGGTGGATCTCTATGGCCCTGACCCCCTGAAGGACTACCTCGATGGGGTGCTGCGCACCTCATCCACCCGGCTGAGCTATCCGATTCGGGTGCATACGGTGCGAGAGGCGGCCAAAAGCGGTGCCCCCCTCTTGGAGGATGGGGATCTCACCGTCCGCGTCGCGCCGCTCACCCATCGGGTGCCCGCCTTCGCCTATCGGGTGGAGCAAAGGCCCAGACCGGGACGGTTCGATGTGGAGCAGGCCAGGGCCCTGGGGATCCCTCCTGGCCCCATCTATGCCGCTCTGAAGGCCGGGCGGACCGTGACCCTCGAGGATGGGCGCGTTGTGGAGGGCTCTGCCCTCTGTGGCCCTTCACAGCCGGGCGTCAGCATGGTGTATTGCACTGACACCCTGTTCAGCGAGGCGGCTGTGGCGTTGGCCAAGGGGGCTGATTTGCTCATTCACGAGGCCACCTTTGCCCATGGCGAGGCCGAGTTGGCCTTCCAGCGCCAACACTCCACCAGCACCATGGCGGCCCAAACGGCCCTGGCCGCCGGGGTGAAGCAGCTGGCCCTCACCCACCTGAGCCCCCGCTATGTGGCAGGCAATGCCGTCACAGCTGAGGATTTGTTGCAGGAGGCGCAGGCGATTTTCCCAGCCACGCTCCTGGCCAAGGACTTTCTCACCGTGACGCTCCCTGCAACAGTTCGCGTCGGCCCTGCCACCCCACCCACCCCCCCGTGATACAAGGGCTCAGTGCGGCCCGTCCGCCCGTTCTTCGGCTTCTTCCATGGCCCCCACCCTTCGCTCAGCCGTCCGCGCCATTGCCAGATCCCTGCTGGTTGTTCCCCTGGCGATGGCGCTGCTCGTCTGTTTCGCTGGCCCTGCCACCGCGGCGCGGTGGGATGCGGCAACTCTCACGGTGCCCGCTGGCCCGGATGGTGCGACTGTCACCTTCAGCGAAAACGAGATCAAAACTGGCCGCAAGCTGTTCAACAACAGCTGCGGCACCTGCCACGCCGGTGGCATCACCAAAACCAATCAAAACATTGGTCTCGATCCTGAAACCCTGGCCCTGGCCACCCCGCCCAGGGATTCGGTGGCGGCCCTGGTCGATTTCCTCAAAGACCCCATGTCTTACGACGGCGAATACAGCATCGCCGATGTGCATCCCAGTATGAAAAGCAGCGACATCTTTGTGAAGATGAGGGATCTGGATGAGAACGACCTGCGGCTCATGGCTGGCTACATCCTGGTCGCCCCCAAGGTGCAAGGACAGCAGTGGGGCGGCGGGAAGATCTACTTCTAAGGACCAAGCAGGAGCGAATCAAGGCTCTGGCAGCTGGGTCTCCCCAGCTATTGCGCCCCCCCCAGGGGGGCGTTTTTTTCTGCTGGCAGGGGTGGGTGTTGATTGCCGGGCTCCAGGGACGCGGGCAACTTGCTGTACCACCACTCCTGCAGCTCGGCGCTGAGGCGCTGGGGAAACAGGGTGATCACGGTGACGGTGGGCCGGGAGCCCGGTTGGAGGAGCTCAACGGCGTAGGACGGGCAACGCCGCGCTGCCAGATCGGGCACAAAGCGACGACCGATGCGCCGCCAACTGGGCTCCTTGCTGCGCCAGGCGAGCCTGCAGCACGGCCAGGGCAGCTCTTCGCGATCAAAGAGGCGACAGCAGGGTCCGAGCACTCTGTAGCTGTACTGCCCACCTGGGCTGGTGTGCAAACTGCCGTGGCTGAGCACACTGTGAACCGGCTGCACCGCACCTCCCAAAAACAAAAAAGCCACCCAATAGGGTGGCTCAACAAGGACGCTTTGGCGAGAGCTCAGTAGAGAGATTCTTCGGCGTGGGTTTCGATTGTGCAGTCGGCTTGGGGGTAGGCGACGCAGGTGAGCACGAAGCCAGCCTCGATCTGGTCATCATCAAGGAAACTTTGGTCGGACTGGTCGACCTTTCCTTTCGTGAGCTTGCCAGCGCAGGTGGAGCAGGCACCAGCCCGGCAGGAATAGGGCAGATCGATACCTGCCTCTTCTGCCGCATCCAGGATGTAGGTGTCATCAGCGCAGGTGATGGTCTTGTTGAGGCCCTCGGTGGCGTTGATGAGTGTGACCTGATATTCAGCCATGGAAAAGTTGTTTGAGCTGACAGTCGCCAGCAAGCTGGGACCATTGGGCTCGCTAGTCATACATCCGCCAGTGCCATTCCTGGGGAGTTCCGGGCCGGACTCGGGAAAGCCCCAATCAGTGTTTGGCTACTGATCAGTGTGCCTTATGTCACGACAGTCAAGCCTGCTCCCTGATAACGCATTGGCTGAGCTGGTTTTGGTCAGGGGCAAGGCTTCAAAGATCATCTTCGGCGTGCGTTTGGATCGTGCAATCCGATGTTGCGTAGGCCACGCAGGTGAGGACGAACCCCGCTGCGATCTGGTCGTCGTCCAGAAAGCTCTGGTCCGATTGGTCCACGCTGCCTGAGATGACCTTGCCCGCGCAGGTGGAGCAAGCCCCAGCTCGGCAGGAGTAGGGCAGATCGAAGCCCTGCTCTTCAGCCGCATCGAGGATGTACTGGTCATCGGGCACCTCGATGGATTGATCGGGGCCTTTGTCGGGGTTCTTGAAGGTGACCCTGTAGGAAGCCATGCGTTGAAACCAGACGGACTCGCTCCAGATCACTGGAGTGACAACCAATTGATTTACCACCCCGGCGGGGATCGCGCTGTGGGCTCAGCAGGATGCCGCCTTTTCCGCCCGGATCTTCAGCAGACCCCAGGGAGCCTCCACAGCCGCCAGGCTCGCGTGCCATCCCGTTGCCTGGAGAGAGGCGATCAAGCCATCCGCTTGGCTTACGAGCAGGCCACTGAGAAGTCCTTCGCCGCTGGGTGCCAGGAGCTGGTTGAAGTCGCCGGCAAGGTCGGCAATCACCGGCGCCAGGATGTTGCAGAGCAAGACATCAGCTGGCACCCCCTGGAGAAGGCTCTGCAAGGCATGGGTGGATCCAACGGCGGCAGCGATCGATCCGATGCCATTGAGGGCGGCGTTGGCATCGGTGGCGCGAATGGCCAAAGGGTCGGTGTCCACGGCAAACACCGCTGCGGCTCCAAGGGCGTGGGCGGCCAGGGCGAGCAGGCCGCTGCCGCAGCCCAGATCAGCCACCCGCAAGCCCTCCAGGGGGCTGGTGGCTGGAGCTTCCCCGCGCCGCACCCGAGCCAGCCCTAGGGCCTCCAGCCCCTCCAGGCAAAGCCGGGTGGTGGGGTGGGAGCCCGTGCCGAAGGCGGAGCCGGGGTCCAAGCGGATCACCCGCCGCCCTTGCGCTTCAGGAGGCTCGTCCAGCCAGGCGGGCAAGACAAGCAGGCTCTGGCCGATGGGGTCGGGGGCCCAATGCTGCTTCCAGCTCGAGCTCCAATCCTCATCGTCCACCCGTTCCCAGAGGATCGGGGGCAGCTGCAGGGCGAAGGGCTCTGCAAGGGGTTGCAGGGCTGTTTCCAGGGCTTGCCGGTTGGCTGTCGGCCAATCGCATTCGGGCAACCAAGCCACCAGCTCTCGCTCCCAGGGGCTGGCGGGGTGATGCTGCACCGCCAGACGGTGCACGCCCAACTGAGGCAGCCGCCAGAGCATGGATTCCTCCAGCTCCCCTGGCAAGGGCAAGGACAATTTCCACCATCCCCGCAGGGCCGCGCTAGCCGCTTGGGAGACCATCAGAGGCTGACCGGATGGGCCTCCTGAATGCCATTGATGCTGTGAATGGTGGCCAGGAGGCTGGGGGGGATCGGATCATCGAGGCTCAACACCATCACCGCATCCCCCCGCACGATGCGGCGGCCCACCTGCATCGAGGCGATGTTCACATTGTGCTCTCCGAGCACCGACCCCAGTTGGCCGATGATGCCTGGCATGTCGCGGTGGCGCGTGAAGAGCATGTGATGGCTTGGGGCCACATTCACCGGAAAGTCGTCGATGCTGATGATGCGCTGGTCGCCTTCGTTGAACACCGCCCCGGTGACGCTGTGAACCCCTTTGCTGCTTTTTGAACGCAACATCAGGGAGCCGCCAGCAAAATCGCGACTGCCATCGTCCTTCACCTCGAGCACCTTGATGCCTCGCTCTCTGGCTTCCAGGCCCGCATTCACGAAGTTGATGCTGTCGCCCAGGGCGGTGGAGAGAATCCCCTTCAAGGCCGCCACCACGAGAGGTTGGCTTTGCAAGTTGGCAAAGTCGCCCTGCAATCGCACCTCCAGCTCACTGAGCTGACCCCCACCCATCTGGCTGAGCAGCTGGCCCAGGGTTTCGGCCAACAGCAGGTGTGGCTTGAGTTGATTGAGCAGCTCCGGCGTCAGTCCGGGGATGTTCACGGCGCTGCGGGCAGGCAGGCCCAGCAGCACATCGCGGATTTGCTCAGCCACATCAATCGCCACGTTTTCCTGGGCTTCCGCCGTTGAGGCGCCCAGGTGGGGGGTCAAAATCAGGTGGGTGGGCACGCTGCGCAAAGGGGAGTCTTTGGCCAGGGGTTCGCTGGCAAAGACGTCGAGAGCGGCGCCGCCGATCACCCCCTGGTTCAAGGCCTCCGCCAGGGCGGCCTCATCCACAATTCCGCCCCGGGCACAGTTCACCAGGCGCGCCGTGGGTTTCATCGTGCGCAGCAGTTCTGCGTTCACCAGGTTTTCGGTGTCCGCGGTGCGCGGCAGATGGAGGCTGATGTAATCGGCTTCCGCAAACAGCTGGGCCATCGGCAACAGCCGCACCTGCATCTGTTGCGCCCGCTCCGGCGAGATGAAGGGGTCGTAGGCGGCCACGTCCATTCCCATGGCCCTCGCCACGCGGGCCACGTGGGAGCCGATCTTGCCGAGACCTACCACCCCGAGCACCTTTTTGTAGAGCTCGTTGCCCACATAGCTCTTGCGGTCCCAGCCGCCGGCCATCATGCTCGCGTGGGCCTGGGGCACATGGCGCGACAGGGCGAGCATCAACGCGAGGGCATGCTCCGCCGCGGCGATCGTGTTGCCTTCCGGGGAATTCACCACCAGCACCCCCCGACGGGTGGCGGCTGGCACATCCACGTTGTCCACCCCCACCCCGGCGCGACCGATGATCCGCAAGCGGTTGGCCGCTTCGATCACCTCAGCGGTCACCTGGGTTCCCGAGCGGATCATCAGGGCGTCGTAGTCCTCGATGCAGCGCTTCAGCTCCTCCGGGCTCAGCCCGGTGCGCACATCCACCTGCGCCACTTGGGAGAGAATGTTGATCCCGATTTGATCGATGGGATCGGAAACCAAAACCTTTGTCATGTCCGGCGTGTGGGGACGCAGAGCGGGATGGGCGGGGGGTGCACCGCGAACCGCGGCCGGAGGTGCAGTGTAGACAGCAGCGGTGATGCCTTCCGGAGGGAGCCCATGGGGATGACGGTGGTGGTGGTGCTGGAAAGCCGCAAGCGGCTGCGGGAGTTGCGCGATCAGCTCGCCGCCTTGCAGCCGCCTTTGGCCAGCCTGGTGGCGGTGGGACCCGGCGAAACAGCTCTGGAGCAGGTGGAGGCCCTCAATCCCGCCGTCGCCCGCCGTCGCCGCCAGAGGGGGATGGCCCTTTGGCTGCTTCCCTTTGGCTTTCTGGCTGGCCTCACCTTCACGCAGATCACGGATTTGCAAACGTTTTCGGCCCTGGGTCCCTGGGGAGAACCCCTGCTGGGTGGCCTGCTCGGGATGGGCTCGGGATGGTTGGGCAGTTTTGTGGCGGCGGCCAGCGTCAGCTCCGAGGTGGATGACCGCCTGCGAACCTTGCGCAACCGGTTGGAGGAGGGCAGCTGGCTGCTGCTTCTTGAGCCGGCGGGGGGGGCGGAGGTGCCCTGGGCGCTGTTGCAGCAGGCCCGCCCCAAGGCGGTGGTGCGTTTGGGGGAGACCTGAATGGAATCCTTTACGCCCGGTCAGGAGGACTCCAGCGGCCCAGATTCCGCCACGGCGGGTTCCCTGGAGAGCCAGGTGGAGCTGGTCTGCGCGGCCGCCGAGCGGGCCCTGCGCACCTGGCAGCCCTGCTGGACGCCCTTTTTGGACCCACCGGTGCGGCTGGCGGCGGAGGCGCGCCTGGCGCAGCGCAGCGATCTACAGCTCAGCAGCGACGGCGGTTACGGCGGGGCGCTGAGGCGCCGGCTGCTCCTGCAACGCCTGGAGAGCGTCTCCCCCGATGCGACAGCGGCGCCAGGGCTGATGGGCCTGGAATTGAGCGGCAATTTTCTTTTTGACCCCGCCACCCCCTCTGAGATGCGGGAGGGGCTCCATCAGGCCGGGGCCTCCGCCGGTGAGGTGGGGGATCTCTGGCTGAGGGGCGATCGGGGAGCCCAGGGGGTGATCAGCGAGGAGCTGGCGGCATGGCTGGATGGCTGCCTGGGGCAGGTGAGAAGTGTGGAGGTGCGCTTTGCGGTGCGGCCCTTGGCAGAACTTCAGTTCCCCCCCCAGCGGGTACCCCGCGCCCTGCAGACCGTGGAAGCCTCCCTGCGGGTGGATGCGGTGGCCTCAGCCGGCTTTGGCCTCTCGCGCACGCGCATGGCCGACCTGATTCGCCAGGGGGCTCTGCTGGTGGATTGGCGCCCAGTGACCACGCCAAGCCACGTGTTGGAGCCAGGCCAACGGCTGCAACTTGAGGGTCGCGGAGAGCTGGAGATCACCAGTGCCTCCCCCACCCAGCGGGGAAGGTGGCGCATTGGCATGGTGCGGCGCTGATCCTCGGGGCCTGGACTGGCTGCTAAGGTCCCCTTCAGGCAGAGGAGGCATCACCCGAGGCCTTCGCGTCCCCTCGAACGGGCGATTAGCTCAGAGGTAGAGCACTACCTTGACACGGTAGGAGTCACTGGTTCGATTCCAGTATCGCCCACTTCCTTTTTCAGGGTTGATGGAGACCATCCCTGTCCAGTCCCACCCATCCAGCGCCGTGGTTGTGGGGTTGGGTCGCTCAGGCAAGGGCGCTGCGCGCCTGTTGCGTGCCCTGGGGCACTCCGTGCTGCTCCTCGAGAGTCGCTCAGGTGAAGGGCTGGAGCGCGAGGCCGCCCGCCTGCGCCGGGAAGACATTGCCGTGCGCCTGGATGCACCGCTGCAGGCCGAAACGTTTGCCGCCCTGCCCCGGCCCGACACCGTGATCGTTAGCCCCGGCATCCGCTGGGACCACCCCGCCCTGGAGGCCCTTCGCGAGCAGGGGGTGCGGGTGCAGGGGGAGATCTCCCCCGCTTGGCAAGCCATGGAGGGGATCCCCTGGATCGGGATCACGGGCACCAATGGCAAAACCACCGTCACCCATCTGGTGCATCACCTGCTCTGCCAAGGCGGTCTCGATGCGCCGCTGTGCGGCAACGTGGGCTTCTCCGCCGCGGAATTGGCGCTGGACTGCCTCGGGAGCGGGCGCCGACCGGATTGGCTGGTGGTGGAACTGAGCAGCTACCAGATTGAGGCGTCCCCGGAGGTAGCCCCGCGCATCGGGGTCTGGACCACCCTGACGCCGGACCATCTGGAACGCCACGGCACCCTTGATCGCTATCGGGCGATCAAGCGCAGTCTTTTGGAGGCTTCCGGCGTGCGCATTCTCAACGCGGATGATGCCGATCTGCGGGCCCATGCCGCCAGCTGGGACCAGGCCTTCTGGATCACCGCAGGCCCGCGCCACGTCCATGCGGACATCCTGTCTCCCGCCCTTTGGGTGGAGGGGGGCATGGTGCAGGGTTCAGCGGGCCCCCTGCTGCGGGCCGATTGTTTGGCCATGCCGGGAGAGCACAACCGCCAAAACCTGCTGATGGCCGTGGCGGTGGGCCTGCAGGCGGGGCTCGCCCCCGCGGTCATGGAGACCGCCTTCCGTTGCTTTCCCGGGGTGCCCCACCGCCTTGAGCGCATCCGCGAGCAAGCGGGCATCACCTGGGTCAACGACAGCAAAGCCACCAACTACGACGCGGCGGAAGTCGCCCTCAAGGCCCTGCCTGGCCCCTTGTTGGTGCTCGCCGGGGGGCAGGCGAAGGAGGGGGACGCCCGGGGCTGGCTGCGGGAGCTGCATCGTCAAGCTGCTGCTGTCGTGCTCTTTGGAGAGGCCCGGCAAGCCTTTGCAGACCTGCTCGCAGGCGATGGATACGGCGGGATCGTGGCCAGCTGCGACGCCCTTGATGAGGCCGTCCTCACGGCGCAGGAGCTGGCCCTGCAGTTGGCTTGCCGTTGCGTGTTGCTCTCGCCGGCCTGTGCCAGCTTCGATCAATACAGCAACTTTGAGGCTAGGGGCGATCATTTCCGCGCGCTGGTTGAGGCGTTGCCATGAGCGTTGAACCGTCCCCATGGCCAGCCCATTGGCTGATGAAAAGCGAGCCAGAGGCCTACAGCATCGCCGATTTGGAGAGAGAGGGGAGCACCCTTTGGGATGGAATTCGCAACTATCAAGCGCGCAACTTCATGCGGGCGATGCAGGTGGGTGACCGTGCTTTTTTCTACCACTCCAACAGCTCGCCCCCCGGCATTGTTGGCTTGATGGAGGTGTGCGAAACGGGCCTGCTCGATCCAAGCCAGTTCGACCCCGATTCCAACTACTACGACCCGCGTTCCCAACCGGAGGCCCCCCGTTGGGATTGTGTGCGGCTGCGTCACCTGCGCACGTTTGCCACTCTTCTCTCCCTGGACGCGTTGCGCCAATCCTTTGCTGAAGAGGAGCTGGCCGTCGTGCGCAGGGGGAATCGACTCTCGATTCTGCCTGTGCCGCAGGCCAGCGCCTTGCGGATTTACGAGCTCCTCGGCAGTCAGCCTTAGGCCCATGACCCCTCAGGCCGCTTGCTGCGAGCGTGACATCGGATGGTGGGGACGGACGACGGCGCTGGCGCTTTCATCGAAGCGCCTGTGCCCGGGGAAGAGATTCGCCAGGTAGCAGCGGGTCACGGCCCGATCCTGGCTGCCGTGCTGCACCAGAAAGCCAGCCAACGCCGCCTGCACCAGGCGGTATTGATCCCAATGGGGGTGGTGATCAATGAAAGTGCGCATGGCCACCAAAAGGGACTCAGGCACCTCTGCGCGGAGGCTCACCGTGCCCTCGTCTGGCATGCCCTGGTGTCGTCCCGGTGTCACCATCAACCGTTGTTTCCGAACTGCCCCCCACTTCTCCACAGCTCAGCCGCCGCGTCAAATCCCGGCGTGCCCCCGCTTTGGCCGCATGTCTTAACAAAAGACAGCTGATGGGAACTGCCGCTTGCAGGGTCGCGCCGTCAAGAGGGTGCGCGGGAGAGGCTGGGGTGACCCGTCGTCAAGGCTGACCCGCCCCATTGGCCACGTTTTCCACACGGCGCTTCAGATCGCCGATCCAACCGGGGCTGGGCCTGGGGAAAAATCAGGAAAACGTCAGGTTCGCTGGGGGAAGGATGGGGAGAAGGCCAATGATGATTTTCCCTGATCAATCCCCTTGCGGCGACGGGTCTAATGGGTCGGGGAGGCCCAGCCCTCCCGGCTGGTTCCAGGTCAATTCGGCAAAGGCCCGGGCAAAATGCTCAGCCGCTCCGCAAACCCAAGCACCTTCCAGGCCGCGCAAGCCAGGGGCCGGTTGCAACACAAAGCGCACGGCCCAGCTCTGCCGATCCCCGTCCAGGCCCACCCACAGGTTCCCCTGGTCGCTTGGTTGGTGGGGGTCGAGGCTGCCCGTGAATTCCAAGCTGATGGTTTCCTCCTCCATCAGCGTGTCGACCAGGTCTCGATGTTGCCGCTGCACCAGCTGCAGGGCTCTCTGCAGCGCAGCCGCCTCAGCAGCGGTGAGTTCGCTGGCCCAGCCATCGCCGCCGATCAACACGGGAAAGGGTTGCCGCTGGGGATCCCAGGCGAGACGCCAGCCCTGACCTTCGCGCTCAAGCACCCGCTTGGTTCAACCAGGCAGCAGGTCTGGCTGGTCCTGTTCGTCGCTGAGTTCAACGATGGCCCTCTGCACGGGTTTCACCATCGATTCATCCAACAGGCCGTCGAAATCGTCAAAGCGGCGCTGCTTGGCCCGATAGGCGATGCGCACGGTGGTGAGATAGCGGTTGCTGGAGTGGCGAATCAAACTTTCGGCGCGTTGCGCCAGCTCTTTCGGGTTGAGATCGGCACCGCTCTGCATCAAAGGCCTACGCATTTCCCTCACACTAAATCAGCTCCATCCAGCCCATGGCGGGAACCCTTGCGATCGATCTCGGCAGCAGCACCACCGTGGTGGCTTGGCAGGAGGAGACTGGCGAGCCAAGGTTGTTGCCGGTTCCTCCGTACAGCTTGGCCGACCCTTGTGTGGTGCCAAGCCTGTTGTGGCTCAGCCAGCCTGGCCAGTCACACCCCTTGATCGGGCGTCAGGTGTTGGAGGCCGGCCTGGCGGATGCCTCAGGCGCTGGCTTGTGTCGCGATTTCAAGCGCTGGATCGGTGCCCAAGACGGCCCAGCGGCCACGGGTCAAGACGTCTGGCCCTCGAGCGCCTGGTTGAGCCCGGAGCAGGCGGGTGCCCTTCTTCTGCGCAGGATCTGGGAGGCGCTCCCGGCCGATCTGGAGCCCCATCGCTTGATTCTCACCGCCCCGATTGACAGCTACGGGGGCTACCGGCGCTGGTTGCAGGAGGTGATGCAGACGCTGGCCGTGCCCGAAATCGCCTTGGTGGATGAGCCCACCGCCGCGGCCATCGGCAGTGGCCTCTCGCCAGGGTGCCGGGTGCTCGTGGTGGACTTTGGCGGTGGCACCTTGGATGTTTCCCTGGTGGCTCTGGAGGGGGGTGAGGGCAAGGCGGCCCCCATGGCGCAACTGCTGCGTTTTGCCGGCCGAGATCTCCAACAGAGCGGCCAGAAGTTGCGCACGGCCAAGGTGTTGGGCAAGGCCGGAGTGCCCCTTGGCGGCCGGGATCTCGACCGTTGGATTGCGGCGGCCCTCTGCCCCGCTGAGCCCCTCACGGCGGAGTTGCTGGGCGCCGCTGAAGCCCTCAAATGTCACTTGAGCAGCCACCAGGAGGCTCTGCAGATCGTCACCCCCCAGACGGGCCCCCCCCTCGAACTGCGGTTGACTCGCCCCGAGCTGGAGCAGCTCCTGGATCGGCAGGGTCTGCGCGATGTGTTGGAGGGCGTGCTGGAGGCCATGGGGGCGGCGGCCCGGCGCGAGGGCTTCGATCTCTCTCGGCTGGATGCGGTTTTGCTTGTGGGGGGCAGCAGTCGACTGCCCTGGCTGCGCCAGCTGCTTCGCCAGCAGCTGCCCTCGGTGCCCCTCCGGGATGAACGGCCCGTGGAGGCGGTCGCGATGGGGGCGCTGGCCCTCACCCCGGGGGTCCGGATCAAAGATGTGCTCAGCCGGGGGGTGTGCCTGCGGTTTTGGGATCGACGCAGCCGTTGCCATCTCTGGCATCCGCTGTTTCTGGCCGGTCAGCTCTGGCCCTCGCCCCAGCCCCTGGAGCTGGTGTTGGCCTGCAGCGATCCCGAACAGTCCGCCCTGGAGCTGGTGCTTGGCGAACCCCTGCCTGAAGAGCGCGGCGAGGTGGTGTTTGAAGGGGGCGTGCCGGTGATTCGTCCCCGTCTGGCGGGAGCAGCGCCGGTGCGTCCCTGGGCCCAACCCCCGGCGCTGTTGCCCCTGGCCCCACCGGCGGTTGCGGGCGCCGACCGCTGGCGTCTGCGCTTTTCCATCAATGGCCGTGCAGAGCTGGAGGTGGAAGGGGAGGATCTGCAAACCGGCCAGCCGTTCCCCCGGCTGGTGTTGGGGACAGTGCGTTGAGGGCCTGCTTCTGCTTGAGTGCAGCGGCCTTGGTCCAGGTGAGCCTTGTCGAGGGAGTTGTCGCGAATTCACCGCTGGGTGGGCTTGCCCTTTCTGGCATTCACCCTCGGCATGGCGGGGTTGTGGGCTTGGAAGCAGCAGTTGACGCGCCAGTTGAGGGCCGCCTCCGCCGATCAACGGTTGGAGGTCTGCCTGCAGTTGGAACGGCGCCTGCAGACCCTGGAGTGGGTTCCGAGTCCGCCGGCCCAGGAGGATGCGGGCCGCTGCCGACGGGAGGCCGCCCAGCGCCTGTGGGGGGCCGAAAAGCGGGAGCAGGCGTTGGGGTTGCAAGAGGAATTGGTGCGATCCCAGGCGGGCACCGATGGGGATCTGCAGCGCTTGCGGCAGTGGAAGGCCCAGCTGCAACGCTCCGCCCTGGCCGCTTTTGAGCAGGGGAAACTGGACCAGGCTGTGGCCCTGCTGCGGTTGAGTGCCCCCCGCGGCGGTGATCCCGGGGTGGCGGCCATGGTGCGGCAGTTTCAACAGATTTGGGCGAAGAACAAAGCCGACCTGGAGCGTGCGGAGGTGCAGGCCGCCAAAGGGCAGTGGTGGGAGGCCCTCTCTGCACTCAACGGGCTCAGCCATCCCTATTGGCGTCAACGCAGCCTGGCCCTGCGAAAAACCGTTGAAGCCGGCTTGGCCAAGGAGGAGAACAAACGGGTGCAATCGCATGGGCCCTTGCCCTACACCATCCCGCGACAACGGTTGGATGCGCTCATTCAGAAGCGGGTGGCTGCCGGCGTTCCCGACTGGCAGGCCTTTGGCGAAGCCTGCCGGGCGTTGGGGGGAAGGGTGGTGGATGCGGGGCCGGAGGCCACCTGCCAACCTTGACGCGGGCGTCAGTTGCGGCTGGGGCGTGACAAGATGACGCCGAGACGCGAGGGTGTATGGAGCCGGGCGATCGGGTGACTGTGAGTTCCAGCGTGGTGGTGTACACGCATCCGGAGCATCGGGGCCGTCCCTTCGACCTGCAGGGTCAGGAGGGGGAGGTGGTGAGCGTGATCGACGGTTGGAAGGGGCGCCCCCTCAGCCCCACCCTTCCAGTCGTGGTGGCCTTCGGCAAGTTTCGTGCCCACTTTCGCGACGATGAGCTGACCAAGGTGTAGAGAGCCTGCCCAGCCCTCAAGGGTGCAGGAGAAACACCCCTTCCTCCCCATCCACCGCCTGCAGGCAGAGCTGGATGCTCTCCTGCCTGGAAGTGGGCACGACGCGTCCACAAAAATCCGGCTGGATCGGCAATTCCCGGTGACCGCGGTCCACCATTACCACCAATTGCACCTTGCTGGGCCGTCCCCAGGCCTGCAGCGCCTCCAGCGCTGCTCGCACCGTCCGACCGGTGTAAATCACGTCATCCACCAGCACCACCATCCGGCCATCTACCCCTTCAGGCAAGGAGGTGGCCTCCACCAGGCGCGTGCCCACCCGCGCCAGATCGTCCCGGTGAAACGTGGGGTCCAAGCTGCCATGGGGAATGGCATGGCCTGCGATGGGCCTGAGCCGTTCGGCAAGCACCCTTGCCAGAGCGACGCCCCGGGTGGGGATTCCCAGCAAGAGCAGGTCATGGGAATTGGAGGCCGACTCCAACACCTGGGAGGCGAGCCGGTCAAGCGTGCGACCCAGCTCTTGGGCGGAGAGGATTTCGATGCGGGAGCCGGGCTTGGCGGGGAGTTCGGACAAGCGTTTTGCCCAGCGCGCAACCTCCATGCTAGGGGCTACGTTTGCTCGCCCGATGTTCCCAAAGCCTGACGCTTTGTCACCCCCCCCTGGCCAATGGAAGGGGTGGATGTAGTTTTGCCTTGGTAGTGGACCCATCAGCGAGCAGGCCTAGGGTGAATTCCATCCCTCCTTCTAAGCAGGCCCTACAAACGGCGGCCACATCGGTGCTCCATCTCACTGATGCCCCTCCAGTTGCGCCCGTTGTTTTGGCCATTTTGGATGGCTGGGGCTACAGCGAACCCGGTCAATCCAACGCCATCACGTGCGCAGACACCCCCGTGATGGATGCCCTGTGGGAGGCCTATCCCCACACCTTGATTGCGGCGAGCGGTGCCGCGGTGGGCCTCCCGGATGACCAAATGGGCAACTCGGAGGTGGGCCACCTCACCATCGGATCAGGGCGCATCATCCGCCAGGAGTTGGTGCGGATTTCGCAGGCTGTGCGCGATGGCTCCCTCGCCCACAACCTGGTCCTCAACAAGTTGGCCGACACGCTCTCTGCCAACGGTCACACCCTGCACTTGCTGGGTCTTTGCTCCAATGGCGGCGTCCACAGCCACCTCGACCATTTGGGTGGATTGTTGCGTTGGGCCGCTGGACGCGGGCTGAAAAAGGTCTGCATCCACGTCATCACCGATGGCCGTGACACCCCCCCCACCAGTGGCCAGGATGATTTGCAGCGGATCGCCGCTCTGATTGAAGACGCCGGTGTGGGCGAAATCACCACCCTCTGCGGCCGTTACTGGGCCATGGATCGCGATCACCGCTGGGATCGCACCGAAAAGGCTTATCGCTTGCTCACAGAGCCCAGCTCCCTCTGCGATGAGACTCCATCTGACGTGTTGGCTGCCTCCTACGCCGCCAACATCAGTGATGAATTTCTTGAACCGGTTCGCTTCCAGCCCACCTTGCTGGAACCTGGCGATGGGTTGGTGTGTTTCAACTTCCGTCCCGATCGGGTGCGCCAGCTGATTCGGGCCTTGGTCAGCTCCGACTTTGACGGCTTTTCCAGGGAGAGGATCGATCCCCTTTACGTGGTGACCTTCACCCAATACGAGCAAGGTCTGCCCGTGGCCGTGGCGTTTCCCCCGGAATCCTTGGATGGACTGCTCGGTCAAGTGGTTTCCGAACACCACCTGCGCCAGTTCCGCACCGCCGAAACTGAAAAATATCCGCATGTCACCTATTTCATGAATGGCGGCATCGAGCAAGCCTTCCCAGGCGAAGACAGGCATCTGGTGCCTTCACCACGTGTGCCGACCTACGACATGGAACCCGCCATGTCAGCCGAAAAACTCACCGCCAGCTGCATTGCCGCCATCAACAAAGGCATCTATTCCTTGGTGGTGATCAATTACGCCAACCCCGACATGGTGGGCCATACCGGCCAACTGCAAGCCACCGAAGAGGCCATCACCACCGTGGATCGTTGTGTGGGCAAGCTGCTGGAAGCCACCTCAAAGATGGGCGGCACCATGTTGATCACGGCGGATCACGGCAACGCGGAGGTGATGCAGGGGCCGGATGGTCGACCCTGGACAGCCCACACCACCAATCCTGTGCCGGTGATTCTGGTGGAGGGCGAAAAACGTCAACTTCCAGGCCACGGCACAGACGTAAAGCTTCGTGAGGGTGGCGGTTTGGCGGATATTGCCCCCACCCTGCTGGACATCCTCGGCCTGCCAAAGCCAGCCCGGATGACCGGTGAATCCCTGATCCAGCCCAGCGGAGCGAGAGTGCTCCTGGATCGGCCTGCCCAGGCCTTGCGGGTCTAAGCCCTAAGCTTTTGCCATGCTGAAATCCGTTTTGTCTTGGATTTGGATGCTTACGGGCATCTTCTTGGTGATCACCATCCTGTTGCACAGTCCCAAAGGGGATGGGCTAGGGGGTCTGGTGTCTGGTGGCGGTGGCATGTTCACCAGTGCCCGCAGTGCCGAGGCCACTCTTAACCGCGTATCTTGGACCTTGATGGCCATTTTTCTTGTCCTCGCGGTCATCCTTAGCGCGGGCTGGGTGGGTTAGGTAAACGTGACCCAATCCCGCCGTGCCTGGCTCCGATCTGGTTTGGGCGCTTTGTTTGTTGGTTTGACGGGCTCGTGGCCTGTTTGGGCTGGTGCTGGCAGGGCTGAGGCCGCTTCCAAGGCCAAAGACCCGCGATGGCAGTTGAGTGAAGCTGAATGGAAGCGTCGCCTCACCCCAGAAGCCTATCGGGTGTTGCGCTTGGAGGGGACAGAGCCGCCATTCAGCAGCCCACTGAACCAAGAAAAGCGCCAGGGGGTGTACCAGTGCGCCGGCTGCCGGCTCCCTCTCTTTGATGCTGGCGCGAAGTATGAAAGTGGCACGGGTTGGCCCAGCTTCTGGCAGCCCCTCCCCGGGGCGGTGGCCACCAAAGTGGATTTCAAGCTCATCGTGCCCCGCACGGAATACCACTGCCAGCGCTGCGGCGGCCATCAGGGCCATGTGTTCAAGGATGGCCCCAAACCCACAGGGTTGCGATATTGCAACAACGGTGTCGCCCTGGTGTTTGAGCCGCGCCGCCGTTGAGGTGGACGGAGATGCATTGCGGAAGGTTGCCAACCTTTTCTGTCAGTGAAAAACCTGTCAGGATCTCCTATCACTCCTTGATGTGCTGAAGGCATGGGAAGCCCGATCAGCAAAGAGACGTTTCTGCAACGGGCCAGGGCTCGATTTGCTGACCATTACGACTACAGCCTGATCCTTTACAAGAGCTACAAGACCCCGATCCAAATCCGCTGCACCCGCCATCCGGTGAAGCTGATCACGATCACCCCGGAGAAGCATTTGCAAACCAGCGGCGGCTGCAAATTTTGCCTCAGGGAAAGTCGCATTCGCATGTTGGAGCGAGAGTTGCAACGCGACGCCGCCATCCGGCAGTCCCCGTTGTCCCCCCAGCAGTTGTCGGCGTCCGGTTGAGGGTGCAGCCATGGTGGGCCAGCGGATGACCAGCCGCGCGGTCCAGAGGCGTTGGCAGCTGATTCCCGGGCTGGTCCTGTTGCTTGGGCTGGGCGGACGGGCCCATGCCGCGGATGTGCAGGCTTGTCGCGAACTTCGTCAAAGACGAGAGGCCTTGGCCTCCCGCGCCATGGAGCAGGAGCTGGCTTTGGTGCGCACCATTCGGGGTCGCCTCTGTCCACGCCTGGCCTTGCAAGCGGAAGGCGCCAATGCCAGGGATGGTCGGTTCACAACGATCAATTACGCCGCCTGGAACCGCTGCCGGTTGGAGGCTGAGCGTAAGTTGGAAGCCACCCATCCGATCCGTTACCGCAACAGGCAGAGATTCACGTTTTTCACCGTTGCTGGGGCGGACTTGGCGGCCCAGGCCGATCAACTGATGGCGCAATGGCAGGCGCAAGGGTGCGAATGATGGCCCACGGTTCGCTTAAACCAGAGCGGCCAGCTCCAGCGGACCTGCCACTTCCACAAGGGCGGTGAGGCGATCGCGTGGATCCTGCTCCAATCGCGTCACCGTCACCGTTGCTCCTCCGTAGAGCTGGCTGGCAGCGGCTTCCAGGTCGGGTTGAAGGGAGGCAAAAGCTTCAGCCGTGTTCGGGGCGAGCAGTCGGTCATTGGCCTTGTAAAGGAAGGCTCCGCCCTCCAATTTCAGCTGACCCGCCAAGCGTTCGTCCGCTTCCAGCAAGGAACCAAACAGGGCCAGGCGTTTGGCAAGAGTCAAAATGCGCTCTTGGTGTGTGGAACCCTCCCCCAGCTTGCGTTGGGCAGAAAGGCCAAATTGGCCGTCGCCATGCTCCATGGCGTAGTTGATTTCGTGGCTGATCAGCATGATTCCCGGCCCTTCCGGCACATGGCGATAGTCCGCCACATCAATCAGGGTGCCGGGCAATGTTTTCAGGCGGATCCAGTCGTGAAAAATAGGGATGAAGCTGGCCTCATCCACCGTTGCTTGGCCTTGGCGGGCGAGAAATTTAAGGCAAAAACGCTCGAGATCCATTGGGCTGATCAACAGTTGATTTCAATCGGTTTGGTGCGGGAGGCAATCAGCTGCTCACGGGCTGCCGTTCCTTGAACCAGCGTTGGAAGGCTTCAGGTGTGGCGATGCCGGCCTGCACCATGCGGGTGTGGCACTCATAGGCTGCCTCAATGAAGAGACGCGCCTCTTCCACGGCCTGTTTGGCCCGATCGAGGGAGGCCGGGAGCTGTCGATTGTCATAGGCATTGAAGAGGTAGCTCGCAAACTTGCCACGCACGAAGGGGTCAAAGAAAAGCTCCGTGTCGTAAAAATACCGGCGGAAATCTTTGAGAATGACCTCTGGATCATCGGCAATATCGATGTTTTGAACTTTAAGTAGAGCCTGGGCGGCCTTCACCATCGCGGCCATTGCTTTGTCGGCGGCTTTCTGGATGTTGCCATTTTCTCCACCACCCTCGAGCAACAAGGTGGCATCAAAATTGAGACTCTCGGCCTTGGCCACATCAAAATTGGTCAGGGAGACCACCTCACCTGCACACTCGCCGATGCCGATGTCACCGATGGTGTATTCGCGTGCATCGCCCCAGTCGGTGTAGAAGGATTGATCCACCGCGTAGGGGGGAACTTCTGTGAAGGGCTGCACACGCTCCTTGATTGTCTTTTTGCCGATTCGATTGACAAACTGGGAGAACTTTTCTCCATTCTGCTTTTCTTTCAGATAAAGATCTAGCAGGAAATCCACAACCTCGGGCACGCGCTTGGTCGGAATCACCCCCAGCGACTGGCCATACTGCATGGCATTGTTATCCCACTCTCCCCCCAAAATCAAATGGAGATGGGGCACGCGGTGCCGATCAATCAGACGGTTTGAGCCGTAGAAGCCAATTTCCGCCACCGTGTGCTGACTGCAGGAGTTGAAACAGCCGCTCACCTTCACGCGGATGTCCTTGACGGCCTCGTCGTATTGATAGCCCTTCAGGGCCAAGCGCTGCCGCAATTCACCCGCCAATCCGCGGGAGCTGGCGATGCCGAGTTTGCAGGTGTCTGTGCCTGGGCAGGCGGTGACATCGGCGATGGTTTGGGCGCCGGGGGCGTGCAGGTTGAGGGCCTTGAGGGCGAGGTAGAGGGCGGGCAGATCCGCCGCATGGATCCAGCGCAGCAAGAGGTTTTGCTCCACTGTGGTGCGGGTGGCGTCGGGGGTGAAGCGGCGAGCCACATCCGCCAGGCCTCGCATCTGCTGGGCGGTGAGATCACCCAGGGGCAGATTCAGGGTGACGCAGACAAATCCCGGTTGTCTTTGGGGATAGATGTTGGTGGAGCGCCACCGCTCATAGGCCTCCTGCTCATTACCCAGATCAATCACCTGCCCTTCGCTGACCGGGGTGGGAAGGCCTGTTTCCGTGTATTGGGGGATGGCGTTGAGCCATTCGGTCCAACTGGGATCGGGCTCCAGGCTGGCCCGTTCTTCCAAAACGAGGCGGCGAAACTCGTCGATACCGAGCTTTTGCACCAAAAACTTGATGCGAGCTTTGTTGCGGTTTTTCTTCTCTCCCAGGCGCGCATAGACGCGGGCGATGGCCTGGGAGAGGGGCATCAATTCTTCGGGAGGCACAAACTCGTCAAAGAGTTTGGCCAGATGGGGAACGGCCCCGAGGCCGCCGCCAACCAGCATCTCAAAACCGATTTCCTCCTTGCCCTCATGGATGCGCTTGCGGGCGGTCAAGCCCAGATCGTGCATGTAGGTGAGGCCGCAGGGGTGTTGCGAACAGCCGGAGAAAGCAATTTTGAATTTGCGGCCAAAATCCTGCACATCTCGGTGGCCAAGGAAGTAGTTGGCCGTTTCATTGGCATAGCCCGTGACATCAAATGCCTCATCGCGGCAGACACCAGCCAGGGGGCAGGCGGTGACATTGCGGACTGAGTTGCCGCAGGCTTCCCGCACCGTGATGCCCACAGCGGCAAGGCGCCGGTGCATGTCGGGCGCATCCTCCAGCGAAAGAAAGTGCAGCTGGATGTCTTGACGGGTGGTGATGTGCAGGATGTTGTCGGAATACTCTTCCGCAATGTCCGCCAGCACCTCCATCTGCTCGGAGGACAGGCCACCGTAGGGAATTTTGATCCGCTGCATGCCAGGGGCTTCCCATTTGGTCTCGGGGCCCTTGGTCAATTCGGGATGGGGAAAATCGATCTCTTGGGTCTTTTCGCCATCGTGGCGATAGCCGTTGTCGTAGCGCTGTCCGTAGGCGCCGCGGCGCAGCCGCAATTCCGCAAACACCTTGTCTTCGATCTTGCCCTGACACCGCAACACCATCTGGTTTTCAAAGGTGTCGATTTCCTCCGCCATTTGGGGGGGGATTTGATCGGCCAATTTGGCTTTCCAAGATGGAGGTTGGGTCGTTGTCATGTTTTGTTTATTTTGAAGGGGCAATGATTAAAGGTTTGCTTGCCAGGAAAGACAGTTGCCCCATGCTAGTTGGCGGTGTGAACAGCGCCGCCCCGACCGAGGGGCTTTCGCAGTCTCTTAACAATCAACCTCCTTCGCCTGGCCTAGACCGCACCCCTACTGGATCTCCCATGCTCCCCCTGACTCTGCGATCCACCGATGTGGTGCTGGTGCGCCACGGAGAAACGGCCTGGAGCCGCTCGGGTCAGCACACAGGGTCCACCGACATCCCCCTCACGCCAGCGGGCGAGCTGGCCGCCCGGGCCCTGGCACCGTTGTTGGAGCAGCTGGCATTTGCACGGGTGTGCTGCAGCCCGCTGGCGCGGGCCCGGCGCACCGCCGAGCTGGCGGGCTTCGGAGCCAGGCTGGAGCTGGATGCCGATTTGATGGAGTGGAACTACGGCGCTTACGAAGGCCGCACCAGCGCAGAAATCCAGGCGACGACACCGGGCTGGCTGGTCTTTCGCGACGGCTGTCCCGACGGGGAAAGCCCGGAGGCGGTGGGGGCGCGGGTGGATCGGGTGATCGCTCGGCTGCGGCAGGGCCCGGGGCCGTCGCTGGTGGTGGCCCATGGCCATCTGCTGCGGGTGTTGGCGGCCCGCTGGCTGGATCTGCCTCCCCTGGCCGGCCGCCATTTTCTGCTCGACACAACTACGGTCAGCGTCCTCAGCGACTACAGAGGCACGCCGGCGTTGGGGTGTTGGAACGCACCATTGGATTGATTGGAAGGGTATTTGCACCCCCCTGCCGCCATCGGCCACGCCAAAAAAAAGGAGGGCTTGCGCCCTCCTGAGTTGGTTTGGTGCAGCGGGGGCAAACCGCTGGACGGGGGGGCGATCAGTAGTCGAAGTCGCCGCCGCCCATGCCGCCACCGCCAGCGGGAGCAGCTTCCTTCTTCTCGGGAAGGTCGGCAACGATGCACTCGGTGGTGAGCACCATGCCGGCGATGGAGGCTGCGTTTTGCAGGCCGGAGCGGGTGACCTTGGCGGGATCGACGATGCCAGCGGCGAGCATGTCCACGTATTCGCCGGTGGCGGCGTTGTAGCCCTCGTTGAAGGGCTTGTTGCGCACGTGCTCGGCGATCACTGCCCCATTGGCACCAGCGTTTTCAGCGATGCGCTTGAGGGGAGCGTTGAGGGAGAGGGCCACGATCTGGGCACCGATCAGCTCCTCGCCGGAGAGGTTGGCTGCGGCCCACTCTTCCAGGACAGGGGCCAGGTGGGCCAGGGTGGTGCCACCACCGGGGACGATGCCTTCCTCAACGGCCGCCTTGGTGGCGTTGATGGCATCTTCCAGGCGCAGCTTCTTGTCCTTCATCTCGGTTTCGGTGGCAGCACCCACCTTCACCACAGCCACGCCACCGCTGAGCTTGGCCAGGCGCTCTTGCAGCTTCTCCTTGTCGTAGGAAGAATCTGTCTCCTCCATTTGGGAGCGGATCTGCTCACAGCGGGCCTTGACAGCCGCCTCGTTGCCCTCGGCCACGATGGTGGTGGTGTCTTTGTTGATGGTGATGCGACGGGCGGTGCCCAGCGAATCGATCTTGGCGTTTTCGAGCTTGAGGCCGGCGTCCTCCGTGATCAGCTGGCCGTTGGTGAGCACGGCAATGTCTTCGAGCATGGCCTTGCGGCGATCACCGAAGCCAGGGGCCTTGACGGCGGCCACGTTGAGCACACCGCGCAGACGGTTCACCACCAGGGTGGCGAGGGCTTCCTTCTCGATGTCTTCGGCGATGATCAGAAGGGGCTTGCCGGTGCGGGCGATTTGCTCGAGCACAGGCACCAGATCCTGCACCAGGGCGATCTTTTTGTCGGTGATCAGGATGTAGGGCTCATCGAGCACCGCTTCCATGCGCTCGGTGTCGGTGGCGAAATAGGGGGAGATGTAGCCCTTGTCAAAGCGCATGCCCTCGGTGACCTCCAATTCGGTGGTCATCGACTTGCCTTCCTCCAGGGAGATCACACCCTCCTTGCCCACCTTGTCCATCGCGTCGGCGATCATGCGGCCCACTTCTTCGTCGTTGCCGGCGGAGATAGTGCCCACCTGGGCAATGGCATTGCTATCGCTGATCGGCTGGGCGTGCTCTTCGATCTTGCTCACCAGAAAATCGGTGGCTTTGTCGATGCCGCGCTTGAGGGTGATCGCATTAGCTCCAGCGGCCACGTTGCGCAGGCCGGACTTGACCATGGCGTGGGCCAGCACGGTGGCCGTGGTGGTGCCATCGCCAGCGGCGTCGTTGGTTTTGCTGGCGGCCTGACGGATCAGAGCAACACCGGTGTTTTCGATGTGATCTTCAAGCTCGATCTCCTTGGCGATGGTGACACCATCATTGATGATTTGAGGAGCACCAAACTTTTTCTCAAGCACCACATTGCGCCCTTTGGGGCCGAGGGTGACGGCGACGGATTCCGCCAGGATGTCGATGCCACGCTCGAGGGCACGACGGGCCTGCTCGTTATAAATGATTCGCTTGGCCATGGTGATGAATGAAGGGGTTACAGGTGGAAGAAAAAGACGTTGATCAGTTCACAATCGCGAGGATGTCCTTCTCAGAGAGAAGCACATACTCATCCGAGCCGAGCTTGATGTCCGTGCCGGCGTATTTGCTGTAGAGCACCTTGTCGCCAACGCTCACTTCAGGGGACTGGCGGGAGCCGTCGTCGTTGCGCTTGCCAGGACCCACCTGGACAACCTCACCGACCTGGGGCTTTTCCTTGGCCGTGTCTGGCAGAAGGATGCCGCCAGCTGTGCGCTCTTCGGATTCAGACACCTTGATGAAAATGCGGTCGCCGAGTGGCTTGACCGTGCTGACGCTGAGGGAAACAGCTGCCATGGATGGATGGGAGAGATGAAACAACAGGCATTGCGAAAGGGACGGAACCAGGCCTTGAAGCAGAGCCTTTGAGCAGAGGCTCGAAGCGGACCTGGCACTCATGCCCTTCGAGTGCCAACTTATGCGTCAGCCCATGATTGACGTAACCCCTGCGTTGTGCGGGTGACCGAACTCCCCTGGCCCCCTCTCACTTCGGGCGGGGGCGCCCCAACCGGCAAGGCGCGGTGGTAAGGTTTGGCCGCTTCAGCGGGTCTGGAGATCCGCTCCGCCCTCCCGCCCCTCTCCTTTTTTTATGGCAGCCGCTGCACCCGCCGCTTCCGGCACGACAGGCATTGTTAAGCAGGTGATCGGGCCGGTGCTCGATGTCGAATTCCCTGCTGGCAAGCTCCCCAGGATCTACAACGCTCTTCTTGTTCGGGGGAAGAATTCTGCCGGTCAAGACATTGTGCTCACCGCCGAAGTGCAGCAACTTCTGGGTGATCGCCGGGTGCGCGCCGTTGCGATGAGCAGCACCGATGGCTTGGTGCGGGGCATGGACGCCCTCGACACCGGTGCCCCCATCTCCGTTCCCGTTGGAGAGGCCACCCTCGGTCGGATCTTCAATGTGCTCGGCGAGCCGGTGGATGAGCAGGGTCCGGTCTCTTCCAGCCTCCGATCCCCGATCCACCGGGAAGCCCCCAAGCTCACCGAGTTGGAAACCAAGCCCAAGGTGTTTGAGACGGGCATCAAAGTGATCGACCTTCTGGCTCCCTATCGCCAGGGCGGCAAGGTGGGCCTGTTTGGTGGTGCTGGTGTGGGCAAGACCGTGTTGATCCAAGAGCTGATCAACAACATCGCCAAGGAGCACGGCGGTGTGTCGGTGTTTGGTGGAGTGGGTGAGCGCACCCGTGAAGGCAACGACCTCTACGAAGAATTCAAAGAATCCGGGGTGATCAACGCCGGCGACCTCTCCAAGTCGAAGGTGGCTCTCTGCTATGGCCAGATGAATGAGCCCCCCGGCGCTCGCATGCGCGTGGGCCTCTCTGCTCTCACGATGGCGGAGCACTTCCGTGATGTAAACAAGCAGGATGTGCTGCTCTTCATTGATAATATCTTCCGCTTTGTGCAGGCCGGTTCTGAAGTGTCCGCTCTGCTGGGCCGCATGCCTTCGGCTGTGGGTTACCAGCCCACCCTGGGCACCGATGTGGGTGAATTGCAGGAGCGCATTACTTCCACATTGGAGGGTTCGATCACGTCGATCCAGGCCGTTTACGTGCCTGCTGACGACCTGACCGACCCAGCTCCCGCCACCACCTTCGCCCACCTGGATGCCACCACCGTGCTCAGCCGCGGCTTGGCCTCCAAGGGGATCTATCCCGCCGTTGATCCCCTGGATTCCACGAGCACGATGCTCCAGCCGGCCGTGGTGGGTGACGAGCACTACCGCACCGCCCGTGCAGTGCAAAGCACTTTGCAGCGCTACAAGGAACTGCAGGACATCATCGCCATTCTGGGTCTGGATGAACTGTCCGAAGACGATCGCCGCACGGTGGATCGGGCCCGCAAGATTGAGAAGTTCCTGTCTCAGCCCTTCTTTGTAGCTGAAGTGTTCACCGGCATGCCTGGCAAATACGTGAAACTGGAGGAAACCATCAAGGGCTTCCAGATGATTCTGGCCGGCGAATTGGATGAGCTTCCCGAAGCGGCGTTCTATCTGGTGGGTAACATCGACGAAGTGAAGGCCAAGGCCGAGAAGATTCTCGCCGACGCCAAGAAGGGTTGAGCCAATGACCCTCAACTTACGTGTGCTCGCTCCTGATCAGAGCGTTTTTGACGGCCCCGTCGACGAAGTGATTCTCCCCAGCAGCACTGGCCAGCTGGGGGTGCTCACCGGCCATGTCTCCCTGCTCACCGCTCTCGAGAGCGGTGTGCTGCGATTGCGGGAAGGTTCCTCCTGGACCTCCATCGCCCTGATGGGTGGTTTTGCCGAGGTCGAGTCAAACCAGGTCACCGTGTTGGTGAATGGTGCCGAGCTGGGCGGCAGCATTGATCGTGCCACCGCCGAGCGCGAGTTTGAGGCCGCTGAGCAAGCGGCTCGCACCTTCGAAGGTCAACAATCCAGCCCGGAGAAGCTCAAGGCCCAGGATGCCCTGGCTCAGGCGAGGGCTCGCCTTTCCGCCAGCCGCGGCAGCTGAGCCCCAAAAGCTCAGCCCGAAACGCCTTGGCTTTGCGTCTGCTGATTGATTCGGCCGATCCCCAATCCTGGTCAGAGCTTTGGCCGTTGGGGATGTTCGCTGGCATCACCACCAACCCCACCTTGTTGCAGCGTGCAGGCCTCCCCTGCACGCTGTCGCTTTTGGAGGAGCTCAGCTGCGCTGCCTCCGCTTTGGGTTGCGTCGAACTCCAACTGCAAGCTTGGGGAGCGTCGCCAGACGACCTCCTCGCCTGCGCCAAAGCTCTTTTGGCTTTGGCACCAGAGCGGATCGTGGTCAAGCTGCCGCTCACGCAGGCGGGGCTTCTAGCGGCCCAGCCTCTCGTTGCCGCAGGGGAACGGGTGACCCTCACCGCCTGCTTCGGTATCCCCCAGGTGTTGGCGGCGGCCGCCTTGGGCTGCACTTACGTGGCTCCCTATCTCGGGCGCATCAGCCGGAACGGCAGGGATGGCTGCGCCGAGGTGATGGCCATGCAGCAATGTCTGTCCGGGGTGGGCTCAACGACCCGTCTGCTGGTGGCCAGTCTCCGGTCGACACAGGAGATCAGCCGCCTGGCCGCCGCCGGAATCGACACGTTCACCCTGGCCCCGAGCCTGGCCCGGGAACTCTGGATCGATGCGGATACGGAGGCAGCGGTGGCCCAATTTGAAGCAGAGGCCCGAGGGCCTCTGCCGGAAGGGGGTGCCTGACGCCCCTGGCTCGATTCAGTGCAAGCCAGAGCGGAGCCCTGAGGGGCTCTAGGCGGTGCCGCAGAAGGTGACATCGGGGAATTTCAGCTTGGCTTCCTCCAAGCTCTTGCCCCGGCCCTCTTCCTGCCAGTAGTTGATCACCTCGGTGGCCTTGTTGAGGATTTCCACCCGCTCGTTATCCGTGATCCAGCTCTTGCGTTCCAGTTCTCCCTTCAGGGTTTCCCAGGCATCCTCCCTGGGCCAGAAGAAATAGGCCGTGAGCGGGCTGGGGCCACCGCCGACGATCTGATCCACCGCCAGGGCCACGTTGTCGGGCAGCCAAAGAATCTTCAACAGAAAGCGGCCTTCATCTGGCTTCGGGGTGTAGCCGGAGGGCACCCCATCCTCATCAATGGTGGCCGTGGCCAGAGCGGCGCTGCCTCCGCGCATCACTGGGCGACCAGTGGTGGGCTCCGCCGCTGCAGGCAGCTCGGCAGCCTCCTCAACGGCCAAGACCGCTGCAGGGTCCTGCGTATCCCTCTCTGGTGCCATCATGGTCTCTGCGCTCAAGGCCAGCGAGCAAACCACTAACGTACCAGCCAGGCCGTTCTGCTCGCCCTGTCCAGCCCCTCCACGCCGCTCCCCGCCAGCGCCATCCTGCTGTTTGATCTGGATGGGGTCATCCGCGATGTCAGTGCCAGCTACCGCCGGGCGATTCGCGCCACGGTGCAGCATTTCAGCGGCTGGTGTCCGGATCCGGCGGCCATTGATGCCCTCAAGGGCGAAGGGCGTTGGAACAACGACTGGGAAGCCAGCTTGGAGCTGCTGCGCCGCCACCAGCTGGCCGGTGCCGATGCGGGTGCCCCATCTGGTGCGGTGGCCCTGCCCGAGCTCAACGCCGTTGCGGAGGTGTTCAGCGGCTTCTATTTCGGCGGTGACCCCAGTGGCCCGCCAGCGGAGTGGCAAGGCTTCATCCGCGAAGAGGCCCTGCTGGTGGGAGGCGACTTTTTTGCCGATCTCAGCGCGGCGGGGTTGGCGTGGGGATTCGTGAGCGGCGCGGAACCCCCCTCCGCCCGGTTTCTGCTGGAGGAACGGCTGGGGATCCCCGATCCGCCCCTTGTGGCCATGGGGGATGCGCCGGAGAAACCCGATCCCACGGGCCTGCTGGCCTTGGCCGAGCAGCTCGCGGCCGGGCGAGGCCAAGCGCTCGGCCGGGGGGGGCCCCCCGTGGCCTACTTGGGCGACACCGTGGCGGATGTGGAAACCGTGCTGCGCGCCCGCGAGTGCAGGCCAGATCAGCGCTTTCTCGCCTTGGCGGTCGCCCCGCCCCACCTCCACCTGCCGGAGCAGGCACGCCAAAGGGAGGCCTACGAGCAGCGGCTGCGGACCGCCGGGGCGGACCATGTTCTGGGCAGGACGGCTGAGCTGCAAGGGGATCCGCTGGCCTTGCTGATGTCCCTGTTGGCCCAAGGGGCCCCGAGTGGATGCAAGTCTTTGGGGTGATTCAGTCACTGTTGACCACCAGCTTCTGCAGTGAAAGAGATAGGTATTGGCCTGGTACTGATGGCAGATCGCCCCCGCAAGTCTCGCCCAAAACCTCGCGTTAAAGCTGCTATTCTCGCCGGCGATCTCCTGAGATCTCACCTGGAATCCTTGCCAAACCACCAGCCCTCAAGACTCGGTTTCGGCACGTCTGGAATCATGGGTGCATCGCTCACTTCCGCAGGCCGATTGCGCCTGCTCGAACTCGCTTTTGCTCAGGGCATCCGCCATTTCGACACCGCTCCGCTCTATGGGATGGGCCTCGCTGAAGAAGTGGTGGGCCGTTTCGCGCGGGGGCGGCGGGGAGAGATCACGATCACCACAAAGTTTGGCTTGGCTCCCCGTGCCATTCCCCCGCTGCTGCGGCCGATGATGCCGATCGCCAGGGCGCTCCACCGCAAGGTGTGGCGCCGCTGGCGATCCGGGGATCTGGCGATGGCTGTGATCCCGCCAAAGCCCCAGGGGCAGGCTCCCGGGCTTGAGCCAGTCGCCGCAAGCGCCCCGCCGCTCCCTACGGCGGGGCCCCCTGGCCCAGCCTCGGGGGAGCAGGCAGGCGGCACGCCCTACAGCGAAGCGGCGATTCGGGAGAGTTTGGAAACCAGCCTGCGCAAACTTGGCAGTGATTACATCGACTACTTCCTCTTGCACGAGGGCCAGAGCGGCCATGTGAACGAGGCGGTGATCGCGCTGCTCGAGAACTTGGTGCGAGAGGGAAAAATCAGGCATTACGGCCTGGGCTCTGGCCGCAGCGCCTCCTGGTCGATCCTGACGCGCTGGCCTGCCTTTCAGGGGGTGGTGCAGATTCCTGACCATCTGTTTCAGACCGACACCGGCTGGTTTGCGGCCCACGCGGCTGGGCCCCTCTTCACCCACAGCGTGCTTCAGACACCGCTGCGAACGGAGCAGATGCGCTCCAGCCTCGACCAGCTCCTGCTCGCTTGGGCGGAGCGCACGGGGCAGGATCCAACCCGGCCAGGGTTGCTCAGCGAGCTTTTGCTGATGGGGGGACTGCTCAACAACCCGGAGGGTTGTGTGCTCTTCTCCACCAGCAGGGCCGAGCGCATCGCCGGCCATGTGCAAACGCTGCAGGCCATGCCCCGAGTTGCGCCCGTGTTGCAGCAGTTGTTGGCTGACACTCAGGCGGATCGGAGCGGGAGTTGAGCGATGTTTGTCTCGTTTGACGAGGCCCAGCAGCTTGATGATCTGGGCGCCGACCTGTGTCTGGTGGGGGCCGGAGTGATGGGCCTGGCCCTCACCTCCCACCTGCTCAGCCACAGCCAGTTGAGGATTCTGCTGGTGGAGCAGGGGGGGCTGATCGACACAGATGCGCTCTCCGCGGTGCCGGAGGAGTTGAACAGCGGCGATGTGCCCTCGGGCATCCTCAACTCCCGGGCCATGGGCTTCGGGGGGTCCAGTCGCCGCTGGGGGGGGCAAGCCCTGCCCTTTCTGCCTTTGGATTTCAGCGAGCGTGCCTTTCTGCCCGACCGGGGCTCCTGGCCGATCAGCCACGCCGAGCTGCAGCCGTACTACCAAATGGCCGCAGAGTTTCTGGCGCTGAGCCCCCTGCCTTTTGCGGCGGATCTCTGGCGCGATGACAGCTTGCGCCAGTGGTTTGGCCCCAGCCAACAGCTGGAGATCAATTTCTCCAAATACAGTCCGATCGCCTATCTGGCCTCCCACCTCAAGGGGCGCATCGCCCGCTCGCCGCGGGTGACCTGTCTATTGGATGCCAAGGTTGTCGATCTGCAGCTCTCACCGGACGGTCGCGTGGCCGAGGCGGTGCGGGTGCGCTCCCTTTCCGGCAAGGAAGCCCTGCTCAAGGCCCCCACCATCGTGCTCTGCAGTGGAGGCATCGAGAATCCACGCCTGCTGCTGGCTTCCAAGCAGGCTGGGCGGCTCGGCCTTGGCAATGGCCATGATCTGGTGGGCCGCTACTACCAGGATCATGTGGGCTTTTATGGGGCCAGGTTGGAGCCATTGAACTGGCGATTGTTTCAGCATTTGTTTGCGAGCTTTGTGGCGGGCAAGCAAAAGTATTTGCCGAAATTGCAACTCAGTCAAAGCGAGCAAATCGCCCACTCTTTGTTGAATGTGACAGGCAACATTGCTTTTGAAGCTTCGCCGCAATCGCCCCTGCAAGCGGCGCGACGCCTCGTGCGGCGTCTGCGGGGGCAGCGGGGGGAGGGCTCCGGCCTTGCCGATTTGCGCCTTCTGCTCCGCTCCCCCTCCAGCTTGGTGCCAATCGTGGCGAGCTATGTCAAAGGTCGCACCAATCTCCCCCGCGACGCTCGCTTTTTCCTGATGGGCAATGCGGAATCGGAGCCTCTCAGAGACAGCCGGATTCTGCTCTCGGATCAAACGGACGCCTACGGTGCCGCCCGACCGGTGGTGCAGTGGCTGCTGGGGGATCAAACCCTTGCGGCCCTGCGGGCCTACTTCCAAGCCGTGAAGGTCTCGCTGGAGGGGGCTGGAATCGCCAGGGTGCATCTGAGCCCCTACTTGAGCGATGGCCCATTGAATTGGAAAGACAAGGCCTACAGCCTGTACCACCACATGGGCGCCACGCGCATGGCCGCCAGCCCCCGCGAAGGCGTAGTGGATGGCAACTGCCGCGTGCACGGGGTGGACAACCTCTATGTAGCTGGCACATCGGTGTTGCCCACCGGGAGCGCCTCCAATCCCACCTTCACGAGCCTGGCCCTCACCTTCCGCCTCGCCCAACACCTCGCCAGCCAAAGCGGCCTGTGACCAGTTGCACGGCCACCGCTCACAGGCCGTAGAGCAGCCCCATCTCCGCCGCGGCGCGCACCACCAGGCCATGGCGCTCCACCAGCGGATCGAGGGCGTCGTAGCCGCCCCCGATCACGGTGGCCACGGGCACCCGCTGCCGCAGGCAGGTTTCGAGCACCATGCGCTCCCGCTGCAGCAGACCCCCATCGCTGAGGCAGAGCCGCCCCAGCCGGTCCTGGCGATGGGGATCCACGCCGGCGTTGTAAAACACCAGATCGGGTTGCACTTGGCTCAACAGATCGGGCAGCACCTCGGCCACCGCAGCCAGGTAGGGCCCATCCTCCATGCCATCGGGCAGGGGCAGGTCGCAATCGCTTTGGGCCTTGCGCAGCGGGAAATTGCGCTCGGCGTGGGCGGAGAAGGTGAACACGCGAGGGTCGCCGGCAAACAGGCTGGCGGTGCCATCCCCCTGGTGCACATCCAGATCCACCACCAGCAGGCGCCGCACCAGCCCCTCAGCCAGGAGCACCCGGGCCGCTACGGCCACATCATTGAAGATGCAGAAGCCGCTGCCCGCCGCAGCGAAGGCGTGGTGGGTGCCGCCGGCCAGATGGCAGGCCAGGCCATGGCGCAGGGCGAGTCGGGCGGTGAGCACCGTGCCTCCCACGGCCAGCCAGCTGCGGCGCACCACCTCCGGCGTGGCGGGCAGGCCGATGCGTCGCGCCTCGGCGGTGCTGAGGCGTTGGCGGCTGAAGGCCTCGTGATAGCTGCGGGGATGCACCAGCTCCAACCAGCGACGGGGCACGGGCAGGGGCCTGTGGAGCTGCTCGGCTGTGAGCAGGTCGAGCCGGCGGAGGTGATCAACCAGGAGCTGAAACTTGGCCATCGGAAAGCGGTGGCCCTCCGGCAGGGAGGCTGAGTAGGCCGGGTGGCTGACGAGCGGTGGTCTCACCAGGTGGGATCCATGCAGAACTCCACCATCAGCTCTCCGCTGGGGTCGGCTGGCACAACGTCGAGGCAGGCCCTCACGGTGTGGCCGTTGACGCTGATCTCGCAGGCGCCGCAGCTGCCCCCGAGGCAGCCGGTGGGGATCGAGACATGGGCCTCCCGGGCCGCCTCCAGCCAGTCGGCGCCAGGCGACACCGATGTTTGGCTGCCGTCGGGCCAGTGGATGCGCATCAACCCGGAGTCAGCCACCGCGCCCCAGCAATGGTTCCAGGTTCACATGCCGCTCGAAGGCATCGGCCAGCCGATCGAGCAGCGCCTCGCGTTGGCGGCTGTGGTGGGGCTGATCCTCGCTGAGGGGGGCGAGCCCCTTGCGCTGCCGCAGCTGGTTGAGCCAGCGGCGCCGCCAGGGGCCGCTTTCAAACACACCGTGCAGGTAGGTGCCAGCCACCAGGCCGCCCTGGGGGTCGTGGCGCTGCACCCAGCCCAGATCGGGGTCGTGGCAGAGGGGCTGGCAGGGGGCGGCATCGGGGTGGGGGAGCAGGTGGCTCAAGCCCCGGTGCAATTCGAAGCCTTCGATCGCCAGCGCCGTGCCCTCGCCGCTTTGGGCCGGGGGCCAGAGGGCGGCGCTGCGCCGCTGCCTGAGCACCTTCTCCGCAGCGAAGACGGTGCGCAGGGGCAGCAGGTTGAGGCCGGCGGCGGTGGAGCTGCCGGCGCTGTGGCCTTCGAGGCCCTGCGGATCGCACACCTCCCGCCCGAGCATCTGCAGGCCGCCGCAGAGGCCAAACACCTGTCCCCCCTCCCCCACGTAGCGCTGCAGCTGGAGGGCGAGGCCGCTGCGGTGCAGGGCGGCCAGATCCCGCAGGGTTTGCTTGCTCCCTGGCACCACCACGGCATCGGGCTGGCCCAGGGGCTGGCCCTGGCTGAGCCAGCGCAAACGCACGGAGGGCTCGGCCTCCAGGGGATCGAGATCGGAGAAATTGCTCAGGGAGGGGAGGCGAAGCACGGCGATCTCCAGGGCGGCCTCCCGTTTGCCGCCGCGCCGCTCGAGCAGATCGAGGGAATCCTCCGGCGGAAACAGCTCCTCCAGCCAGGGCATCACCCCGAGCACAGGCACGCCCGTGTGCTCCTGCAGCCAGCGGCGCCCCGGCTCGAAGAGTTCGCGGCGACCGCGGAAGCGGTTGATCAACAGCCCCTGGATCAGGGGGCGTTCCACCGGCCGGAGCAGGGCCAGGGTGCCCACGATCTGGGCGAACACCCCGCCGCGCTCGATATCGGCCACCAGGATGCAGCGGGCCCGCAGATATTGGGCCAGGCGCAGGTTGGTGAGGTCGCGGGGCTGGAGGTTCACCTCCACCGGGCTGCCGGCCCCTTCGAGCACCAGGCGGCCGCCGGGATGGCGCTGGTGCAGCTGGGAAAGCCCCTGGCGGATGGCGGCCCAGCCGGGTCGAAACCACTCGCGGTAGTAGGTCTCCGCGCGGGCGAGGCCCACGGAGCGGCCGAGA
This sequence comes from Cyanobacteriota bacterium, assembly GCA_041181185.1. Taxonomy (GTDB): domain Bacteria; phylum Cyanobacteriota; class Cyanobacteriia; order PCC-6307; family Cyanobiaceae; genus Cyanobium. Next base: position 141,746 of record JBEGQC010000008.1, read on the forward strand.
TGGATCACCTCGCTGGTGCTGTCGCCCTGGGGCTTGAGCAGCACGGGGTTCATGGCGCAGGCGGGCTCCAGCTGGGCGGCCCAGGCTTGGAGGGCCTGGGAGTAGGCCATCTCGCCCCCCCCCTGGTCGACCCAGGCGTTGTTGCTCATGTTTTGCCCTTTGAAGGGCACGGGCCGCTCGCCCCGGCGGAGCAGGGCGCGGCAGAGCGCCGCGCTCATCAGCGACTTTCCCGCCCCGCTACTGGTGCCCAGCACCATCAGGGGTGGCGGAAGGCTCACTGGGGGGGGATGTCGGTGTGGCGGATCGGTTGGAAGAGCCAGCCAACGTCGCCTGCCACGAGCTTGTAGACGATTTCGCGGCTGCCGCCGGTGGCCTTGGCGTTGCTGTCGGCTGGTCGGTAGATCGGAAAGCGGCGCACCAGGTTGGTTTCCACCAGAGCAAAGCGGTCGTGCCCCATGTAGCCCTGGCCCAGCTTGCCGGTGAGCTCGGGCAGGATGATCGGTTCAAGACGGCGGTTGCCGGCGCTCCAGGCCTGAACGCTGCCATAGCTGCCGCTGCCGCCGCTCTGCACGAACACCACCAGCTCGGGCTGGCCATCGCTGTTGAGATCCTCCACCTCGGCGCTGCTCACCCGCCCGATCAGCTCCTGCTTCACCAGGGGATAGGGCTGCATGCCCTTGTTGGCCCGCACCTGCAGCAGCTGGGTGGAACCCTCCCCCACGGCCTGCACCACAAAGGTCACCCCCTGCAGGCGCAGGGTTTGCTTGAACGGTGCGGCCAGGGCTGCGGCGGCGCTGGTGCTGAGCAACAGGAGCGAGAGGGAGCGGAGGCGTCTCATCGGGGGAGGGGGTGGCGAGGCGGTGGGGGCGACGGCCGGGACACGCGTGAGAGGCCGCTCGCGAGGGGAGCCATGGGGAAGGGAAGACGCCCGGGGCTTTCACCATACAAATCTCCCTGGCCTCAGCCCGGCGCCGCCGCTGCGCCTGTGGGTCGCCGCCGATCTGAGCCGCTGTTTGGCTCTGGCGTCGTTACCATCGGGCCAAGACATGTCCCCCCTGCTGATGGCCGTTACCTATCCCCGCAAGATTCTCAACACCGTCGGGCCGAAACAGGTGATGGCTGAGGTGGTGAAAGAGCGCAAACTGCAGATCCTGTTTCTCAACAGCTATCGCTTCAATGAGCAGCGCTCCTGCCAGGAGCTCACCGCCTTGATCGAGGCCCTGGATGGCAAACCACGCGAGATGGTGCGGGATCTCTCCCACCACATCAGTGATGAGGCCCGCCATGCGGTGTGGCTCACCGATCTGCTCTATGACCTGGGGGAGGAGATGGGCAATCCGAAGAGCGGCTCCTACATCGATGAATTGAATCGGCTGCTCGATAAGAGCGCCGAGAGCAGCAACGGCGATGCGTATCAACAGGAAGAGAGCTTGATCGCCGCTCTGGCGTCGATCAATGCCACCGAAAAGCGGGGCTGCCAGGCCTTTTCCGCCCATATCGCCGCCCTGCGCCAGGCACCGGCCAGCGAGGAAAACGTGGCGATCCGCCAAACCCTGGAGAAGATCCTTCCCGAGGAAGCGGCGCACGTGAGTTGGGGCAGCCGCTGGCTGGGCCAGATTGCCAGCCGCAGCCCAGAGCACCGCGTGCGCGTGAATGCGGCCAAGCGCAAATACGCGATGATCGAGCACGCGGCCTTTGAGGCCGGCATGGATATCACGGCTGGTGCGGAACTGCGGCGCTTGGGCAATTTGGTGGAGATCGCCAACACCCTGCCGGCCTGGGAGCGGCCGGGCTACGTGTTGGAGCGGCTGCCCCAGGCGTTGCTCTCCGCCGATTTGCAGAAATCACGGCTGTATGCGGTGAAGCGGGTCTGGGAGGAGAAACCGGAGAAGTTGGTGGAGCAGTTCATCCCGATGTTTTTGAGCGGCCTGCGCAACCTGCGCCCCTCCTTGGCGACGGGCCAGGGTCAGGGTTGAGCCAGAGGTGCATCAGAGGGCGGCCACGGGCTGGCCTCCGATGCTCAGGCCATCGTTGCGGGGGTGAGCATGGCCCCCCTGCCCAAGCCACCTGCGATCCTGGAGCCACCGGGCTGACGCGCCATGGCCGCCACCAACCCCAGCGCCTTCCGGGTGGGCATCTTCATCAGCTACCGCCGGGATGATGCCCGGGGCGCCAGCGGCCGGGTGTGGGATTGGTTGCGCATCGGTTTTGGCCGGGAGCGGGTGTTTCGCGATGTGGCGAGCATCGGGGCGGGCAAGTGGCGCGAAAAGATCGACCAGGCCCTGGCCGCGAGCAAGGCCTGCGTGGCGGTGATCGGCCGCCGCTGGGCGGATGGCACCAATCTGCCGCGGCTGCAAGATCCCACCGACACGGTGCGCTATGAGCTGGAGACGGCCCTGGCGAGCGGGGAGCGCCAGGAGTTGACCGTGGTGCCCCTGCTGGTGGAGGAGGCCCAGCTCCAGGAGATCCCCACCGCCGCGCTGCCGCCGTCCCTCCAGCCTTTGCTGGGCGAGTGGAATGTGCTGACGCTCACCGAAAGCGGCTGGGATGACGACACCCGCCGCCTGATTGAAGCGATTGCGGCGGCCACCGGGCTACCGGTGTTGCCGGATCTGGAGGAGTGGCTGGAGCTGGTGACGGGAGCGGAGCGGGGCATGGCGGCCCAGGCCCAAGGCCAGGCCCAGGGCGCGCCGATGGGAGGGCAGCGAGGGGAGCAGCAGGTGTTGGCGGAGATGTTGCGCCGGGTGGCCGAAGCCCCCGCCAGCGAGCGGCCTGGCCTGAAGGCCGCCTTTGAGGCCATGGCGGCCGGCGACAGCCTGCTGGCGGAAGACATGTTTGAGCGGGAGGTGGAGGCCAGTGAGCGGCTGATCGCGGCGGCCTCCCAACTGCAGGCCGCCGAACAAGGCAAGAAGGCGGAAGCGGCCAAAAATGTGGGCCAACTGGCGGTGATGCGGGGCGATCTGAGCAAGGCCGTGCGTTATTTCGAGCTGGCCTTGGCGGCCGTGCCCGGCGATTTGGAGACGGCGCTGCAGCTGGGTTATGCCTGGATCGCCCAGGGATCCCTGCAAAAGGCCGGGGACACCTTTGGTGATGTGATCACCCGGGCCCGGGAGCGCCAGCAGGAGAGGTTCGAGGCGCTGGGGGCGATTGGCCAGGGCGATGTGCGGATGGCCCAGGGGGATGGGCCCGGTGCTCTGGCGGCGTATGAGGCGGCTCTGGCGATTCGAGAAGGCCTGGCGAAGCGGGATCCAGCGAACACGCAGTGGCAAGTGGATGTGGCGGTGTCGTGCTGGAAGTTGGGCTCCCTCGATGCCCTGCTTCCGATCCCTGATCGCAGGGAGTTGTTGCAGCGTGGTCGTGAGATTCTCACGACGCTGAAGGACGCCGGCAAGTTGCAGGCCAACCAGGATTGGATCGCCTCGTTCGATCAGGCGCTGGCTGCTCTGCCCTGAACAGGGGCCCTGCCGACGGAGCGCCCGGCAGTGATCAGGATGGAGCCAGCGGCGGGTGCGGAGCCCCATGGCGGCCAGCGAAGCGATCATCGGTGAGGAGTGGAAAGCCCGCTCCTCCGAGCTGGCCGATTGGGCCATGGAGCGGCTGGTGAACCGCAAGGATGTGTGGGGGCAGTACTCCCTTTTGGCGCCCCATGAGGCCAGGGAGCAGGGCCGCTCCTACAAGGCCATGACCCTGCCCATCGCCTCGATGCGCGGCCAGGACATGGTGACCCTCGACAAATTGACGCGCCACTTCGCCAGCCGTCGCCAGCACCGGCCCCAGCTGATCGGCCTCCATGCCGAGAGCAAGGAGGGCACCAGCCGCTGGCTGGCGATCGACATCGACAACCACGACCTGGAGGCGGTGGGGGCGGCGGAGCGGGCCCGGCGCAACCTGGCGGGGGCCCTGGAGTGGTGGCGCCAGCTGGCGGAGCGGGGCTACGACCCGCTGCTGTTGGATTCCAGCGGCAAGGGTGGCTACCACCTCTGGGTGCTCCTGGCCGAGCCCGCCCCCACGGCCCATGTGTGGGCGATGGTGAAGGCGATCGCCACCAGCTGGGAGCGGCACCAGCTGGAGGAGGAGCCGGAGATTTTTCCCAAGCAGCCCAAGCCCGGCAGCCTCAACGCCTGGTTCCGCCTGCCGGGGATGCACCACACCCAGCCCCACTACTCCCGCCTGTGGAGCGGCGAGGACTGGCTGAGCGAGCCCTGGCTGGAGGGCCATGCGGCGATCGATGCGATGTTGCAGGCCATTCCGGGGCCGCCGCCGCCGGTGCCGGAGGGTGAGGGCGCGGAGGCGCCAGGTGCGCCGCCCAGTGGGTCAGGGCGCAGCGCCGAAGCCCGCAAGCGCCGCTTTGCAGCGGCCCAGAAGCCGCGGGTGTGTCTGGATGTGGATGGGGTGTTGGCCGATCGCACCTATGGGCGCGGGGCGGAGGAGTTGGGGGATCCGATTGCCGGGGCGGTGGAGTTCACCCGGGCGCTGGCGGAGCGGGCTGAGGTGGTGATCCATTCCGCCCGGCTGGCGGCGGAGGATCCCAGCTCCGCCGCGGGCCGCAAAGCCGAAGCGCGGCTGCGGGATTGGCTGGAGCAACACGGCTTCGCTTTTCACACCATTGCCAGCGGTGTGGGCAAACCCGTGGCCTCTGCCTACGTTGACGATCGGGGGGTGAGCTGCCGTCCCATGGACGATGGCCCCCGCGCCTTTGAAGACGCTCTGCTTGCCGTGGAGCGCCTCTGCGGCCCCTCGGATCCGGCCCCCTGAGGGGCTCCTGTCGTCCACCTCCCTGATGCCCCGCAGTCTGCGCTTTGTCTACGGCGATGCCGAAACTCCCTTTGCCATGGTGAAGGTGGATCGCGGCAAGCTCTACGGCAGCCGCTCGATCGAAACCCTCGATGCCGAGGGGCAGCGCTGCAGCCTGGCCACCCTCGCCAGTGATGGCCGCACCCTGATCCCCAATGGCGGCACCGCCATGGCCCACCTCTCGCCGGCGGGGGAGTGGCTGGAGAACGACACCCTGGCGGCGGTGGATGGGGAGGGCCATCCCCTGGCGAAGCAGCCCTCCAGCTTCGAGCAGCCGATCCTGTTGGAGGAGACGGTGGATGAAGACCATCTCTTGGAGCACAGCATCCGGCTCACCTATGCCCTGGAGCCGGAGGGTGGCCCCAGCGGCGAGTTGGGAGCGGCCCTGGCGGCGGGCACGATCTTCACCTTCCCCTTCAGCTGGCGGGGCGGCTTCGACACCGATCCTGCCTTCCTGCTGCAGAGCGAGGAGGGCGGCGCCTGGCTGTTGATCGGCGATCCCAACACGATTCGTTTGGTGGGATTGGAGCAAGCGGCGGCCTGCGGGCCCGAGGAGCAGGAGGAGGAGCCGGAGGCGGAAATGGGGGCGGATCTGGATTTCACCATGCTCTGAAGCCATGCCAGAGATCAATCTTTCCGATAGCCGCAAGCGCGATGCCGTGGTGAAGGCGGTGGCCACCCGGGTGCGGGAGCGGCTGCGCTGGGTGGGGCCCGATGGGGAGTTCCCCTCCACCCATCGCCTGCTCAAATCCACCGTGGATCACGACCTCGATGCTCTGCAGGAGCGCTTTGGCGAACCGGCGGCGATCGCTGAGGCGCTGGTGAGCGGGGATCCGGAGGTGGACATGGAACGCTTCGGCCAGAGCCTGTGGTTTCTCTCGCGGGTGTTCATCAACCCGGAGGAAAAGCCCGTGTATCAGGTGCAGCAAAACGAGCTGGTGTTTTCCCCCAGTGGCCAGGTGTTGGCCCGGCGTCCGCTGGTGCGGGCCGAAGCCAACACCAACGCCGCCCTGCCGCTGCTCTGGACGGGCCGGATGGTCGCCAAGCGGGAGGCGGTGCGCCGCTATGTGTTCAGCGATCTGCTGCAGATCTTGCACATCAATGGCCTCACCTACGACTTTCTCTTTGGCATGGCCAGTGAACTCGCCGCCAGTGCCAGCTTGATGCTTGTGGGGGCGGGGAAGGGGGGCCGCGATCCGTTGGTGTTTCGCCGCGGCAGCGTGCCCTATCGGGGCTTTTTGGAGGGGCGGGTGCAGGGGGATCGCTACGCCCTGTTGCTGCACCTCTCCAACGCCGAGCTGAAGCGGCCCGATGCCGTTGCCCCGGCCACGCCAGCCGACCCTGCAAGCCCAGCCGACCCTGCCACGCCATGACACCCCCCCGCTCCCGCGACGTTGCGGCCCAACCCCCCGTAGCCCCCTCCACCGAACAGGCGGCTGGCCCTGAGCCCACGGCACCGCCAAGAAGCCGCAGCGGCCGGCGCGCCAAGGCCGCCGCCACGTCTGGGGCCAAGGAGACGGCAGCCGGGCAGCCGGAAGAGGTTGCCAACCCTGCCGCCGGCTCGCCAGTGGCGGCCAAGAAGGGCAGCCGCGCCAAGGCCAGCGGGGATGCGTTGGCTACGGACGTCACCGAACCAGCGCCCGCCAGGCGCACACGGGGCGCAGCGGGCAGCAAGGCTCCGTCCCAAGGCGCCAGCAAGGAGCCCGGGGCAGGGGGGGCGGAAGCCCTCAGCCCCCTGCTCGATCCCCAAACCCTGCGCACCCTCCAGGGCCCGTATGCCACGGGCCCTGCCGATGGGCTGCGGGATCCGGAGTGGTTGCGGCAGGCCCGCTGGCGGCGCCGCCAGCTGGGCGAGAGCATGCGCGCGTTCGACATCGACACGGCCAGACAGCGCTTGCCCGCAGCGGAGGACTACGTGATCAGCCGCAAGATCGATGGGGAATTCACCTGCCTGCTCTACAGCGAGGGCGTCTGCCTCACCCTCAATCCAGGCGGCACGGTGCGGGTGGGGGCGCCCTTGCACGGGGAGGTGAGCGCCAAGCTGGCGGCGGCGGGAGTGAAGGAGGCATTTCTGGGCGGGGAGCTCTATGTGCGCCGCACGGATGGCCAGCGGCCCCGCGTGCACGATGTGACGCGGGTGGCGCGCAAACCCGCAGACGACGCCGAGGTGGGCAGCCTCTGCTACGCCGTGTTCGACATCTACAGCCTGGATGGCGAGGATTGGTCTGCTCGCCATGGAGAGGCGCTGGAGAAGGCGAGTGAGCTCTTTAGCGGCGGTGAGCGGGTGCATGTGGTGGAGCGCAGCACGGGTGATCGGGAGACGGTGTTTGCCCACTACCGCCAGTGGGTGGAGAAGGAGGGCGCTGAGGGGGTCGTGGTGCGCAGCACGTCGGCGGGGATGTTCAAGATCAAGCCGCGCCACAGTTTGGATCTGGCGGTGGTGGGCTTTTCCGAGGGCATCGACGATCGCGCAGGGCTGCTCCACAGCCTGCTTCTCGCCGTGCCGATCGATGCGGACAGCTTCCAGTTGGTGGGCCGGGTGGGGGGTGGCTTCAGCGATGAGCTGCGGGCCTCTCTGCTCCAACAGCTCGCCGAGCGGGCGGTGGAGAGCGACTACGTGGAGGTGAACAGCGACCAGGTGGGCTACCGCATGATCGAGCCGGGCCTGGTGGCCGAACTCTCCTGTTTGGATGTGGTGTCGCGCACGTCGCAGGGCAGCAGCATCGATCGCATGGTGCTTGATTGGCACGCCAGCCAGCGCCGCTGGGAAGGGGTGCGCCGCCTGCCCCTCTGCAGCCTGATCTCGCCCCAGTTTGTGCGGCTGCGCGACGACAAGCAGGCCACGCCGGAGCATGTGCGCCTGAGCCAGCTCTCTGATATCGCCGACATCCCGGAGATGGAGCGGGGCGTGGCGGAGATTCGCCTGCCGGTGAGCACGGTGTTGGAGCGGGCGGTGGCGGTGAAGGTGTTGCGGGGGGCGACGATGGTGCGCAAGTTGCTGCTCTGGAAAACCAACAAGGAGCAGCTCAGCCGCGACCACCACGCCTACGTGTTGCACCTCACCGATTACAGCCCCAATCGGGAAAGCCCCCTCAACCATGAGATCCGGGTGAGCAGCAGCGAGGCCCAGATCCGCCGGATGTTTGCCGCTTGGAAGGAGCAGGTGTTTGTGGGGGGCTGGAAGGAGGTGGGCCCGGCGGGCGCATGAGGCTGCTGAGTTGGAACATCCTGCATGGCGGCGGTGGCCGGCGCCAGGCGATCGCCGAGTCGGTCACGGCGGTTGGCCCCGATGCGGTGATCCTCCAGGAGGTGCGCCGTTTTGATGGCCGGGGGCCCGATCCCCTCCTGGAGGCCCTGGCGGATGGGGGCCTGGGGGAGCAGGTGCTCTCGCCGGTGGTGGGCCGGGAGAACGGGATTTTGATCGCCAGCCGCTGGCCGTTCCAGGCCAGCCCCTTGGCCCAGGCGCCGGGGGAACCGGTGCACATGCTGCAGGCGGAGTTGCCCTGGCCCGGGGAGGGGGGTGAGGAGGACGACGGCGGCGCCAGCCTGCAGCTGGTGGCGGTGCGCTTCCCCCAAAAAGAAGCGCAGGTGCCCCTGTTCGAGGCCCTGTTGGCGTTGCCGGCCCCGTGGCGGCAGGAGGCGTCGCTGTTGATCGGCGATTTCAACTGCGGCATCCCCTTCGCCGATTCCGACACCCGCACCTTCGCCTGCACCCATCTCTTTCAGGCCCTGTTGCAACAGGGCTGGGTGGATGCCTGGCGGGTGCGGCACGGCAAGGCGCGGGAATTCAGCTGGATCAGCGCCCGCAGCGGCCACGGCTTCCGCTACGACCATGCCCTGGTGTCGGCTCCATTGAACCCCCAGGTGAAGGAGGTGCGCTATCTGCACCACTTGCGGGAAGAAGGCCTCTCAGACCATTCGGCGCTGGTGGTGGAGTTGGGGTCTTAACCAGTCCCTGATCCAAGCAGCTCCCACTCGCTTCCCATGGAGATGGGAGTGGCCGGGAATTCTTGTGTTGTGTTCTGAGGGCGGTTGATGCCGAGTCTCCCGCGCCCTCCCGGGCTGATCCAGCGCTATCGCGAAGAACTTCAGGCTCGCCACTACGCGCGCCGCACGGTGGCGACCTACGAGCAGTGGCTGCGGCGCTTCCTGCGCTTTCACCACCTGCGCCATCCGCGGGAGATGGGCAGCGGGGAGGTGAACGCCTTCCTCACCCACCTGGCGGTGGACTTGCACGTGAGCGCTTCCACCCAGAACCAGGCGCTTTCAGCGTTGCTCTTCCTGTATCGGGAGTTGCTGGAGCGGGATTTGGATCTCAACCGTTTGGTGCGGGCCCACAAGCCGAGACGTTTGCCAGTGGTGCTCACCCCCGAGGAAGTACGTGCGGTGCTGCAACGGCTTGAGGGAAGTGATGCCATGGTGGCTGGTCTGCTCTATGGCAGTGGTTTGCGACTGATGGAAGCCCTTCGCCTACGGGTGCATGACCTCGATTTCAAGCGGCGCGAACTGATCGTTCGTGACGGCAAGGGCGGCAAGGACAGACGAACCCTGTTGCCCGAACGGCTCTCGGAACAGCTGTCCGGCCATCTCGCCGGGGTGCGACAGATTCACCGGCGCGATCTTTCAGAAGGCTGGGGCCGTGTCGTGCTCCCGAATGCCTTAGCGCGTAAGTATCCGAATGCCCCGGTAGAATGGGGCTGGCAATGGGTCTTCCCCCAACAACGCCGGTGGCGCAATGAAACAACAGGGCAACAGGGACGCCATCACCTCGATCCGAGTCTGATCCAGAAATCGGTACGGCAAGCGATACTGGCAGCTGGCATCAGCAAGCCTGCAAGTTGTCACAGCTTGCGCCACTCCTTTGCCACCCATCTTCTTGAACGGGGGCAGGACATTCGCACTATCCAGGAATTATTAGGGCACAGTGATCTAAAAACCACAATGATCTACACGCACGTGCTGAATCGTGGACCCATGGGTGTCGTCAGCCCGGCAGACCTCCTCTAGCCAACGCTCGCTACGAGCAAGTGGATACCGGGTCCGTATAAAATCCCATGTTAACCACATCCAGTCTCTGACAACCATTCCCATAACTACGCTTCCGAGCAAATCCCCACCAAGCCATGGTCTTCTTAGGCTTACCACGTAAACGGCCTTCAGTCCGATACCGGACCCGTCCATTCAGCGTTCGGAGGATCGGAAATCAAGCCTTTCGAGAAAACTGCAAAATGTTAAGGAGCAGCCGCCACAGCCTTGATCCCGCGTATATTGATATTATACATTTTATCTCACAAAACCGGTTGCTGTGGTTCAGGGCTATTCAGGCAAGAAGCAATCAAGACTATTCACGGTCCATGAGCTTCTCCATTTCAAGCCGTTTTTGCTTCTGGAACACCTATTGGGATGTAATGTTTTCTGCCGAACAAGACTTAGGCCCCTCAGTTCCATCATCTACCCATTAAAATTACATCGAAAGTTATTTTTATATGGATCCAGATAAAAGCGCCAATGACAAATCACTTGATACAGCCCTTAACTCAGATGTAGATACGCTCTATGCATCAATTGGATATTTTTGCATCTCCAACAAGCAATTAGGAATGGCCCCTCCCAGTCGACCATTTTGCTTGGAGCTTGGAAAAGCGTGGATTCATGATAAAGGGAATGATCTAAGAGATGCGATTTGCAATGATTCCAATATTCGGCGATACTTTCTAGAAAACGAATCCGAAAAGGACAGAAAAGATGCTGTTTTATTAATTGCTGATTTAATTGTTTCGATCTGTGGGGGAATACCCGCTTTTTATGTTGCGGCACTATTAGTAAAAATAGGACTCAAGGAGTGGTGTAATGCAAGCATGGGGTCGTAAAGTTATCTGGCCAGGATCTTCTGTAATTCATTGGGAGATCAGGAGAGGATTTACAGTTCGTGAATATAGATCCCAGGCATTCACTAATATGATAAACACCTATGAAAAAGTAGAGAAGATAGTCCAAAAGCGCCTCGCCTTATCTGTGGATTCCTATTTTAATGGTATGTACAAGGCTTCCAGTCTGGGGCTGCTTGATATACGCTTAGGCTTTTATTCTTCGTCCATGCCCGCTGTATCGTACCGAAGAACTTCTTTAGATTTCAAATTTGAGGGTGTTGATGACTTTCGTATTGGAGCATTTGTTTCTAATGATAGGCCGGACACAATCTTAATTAATCTCGGTACACTAATAGCAATTGAAGATGCAACGCAAGCGTTGCTCGCGCTCTGGGATATTCCAATTGGGATATCCTTACCAGATACTGAGGATTCTTTGCTAAAATTGCGCGATCCAGAATGCGCCTTGATCAATACCTTTGTAGACTACTCTTCGGGGTATGATCTCAAGGATGAATTAGTTCATGAGACATCAGGAAGCCTGAGTACCCAAGGTTATGGAGGCAAGATTCCCGATATGCTCCGAAACAACTTCTTGCTTCTTTCAAGCAGCTTATCCCGACAGGTCTTTGCTGATAATCTTTCAACTTTATCACTGTTATGGATTATTGCCCACGAAGATGCCCATAGGTATTGTGGCCATTTACTGCATTTTAAGGATCTAGGAATTAGTGAACAGGATCGGTTGTTTGATGAGCTTGTATCTTCAGTTGTTGATGAAAGATATATATGTGAAAGAAGATCTGCAGAATTGGAGGCAGATACTTGTGCAACAACAAGGGCTGTAGACTATTGTTTTGAGGCTGAGTTCCTGGGTTTCTTTACAGACTACTTATCACTTGAAGCCAAAATGCAAATATGGCAAGAGAAAAGAGAAAGCCTCGGATTAGGAAAGCAGCAGAGGCTTTTTCTGATGAGATTGATAAGCATTAGTTCAATTCTACCGATCGCTGTTTATGAATGTGCTCTCAGTAGCAATACTTCAAATAATCTCTCTTGTTATCCATCGTTTCTTGTTCGTAGTTTAAACGTTATCTTTACGGTTGCAAGCCGTGCAATGGATGTTTCTTTGCAAAGGGCTGATGAAAATCGAGTTGGTCTGTTTGATGTAATAGAGTTTGAAACATTCTTCTCTCATGCCATAGATGATCTATCATCTGTCTACACAATCATGTCAAATTGTGTAAGCGTTAATAAATCCAGCTCATTAATCTCAAACAGACAGCACCTAGCTACAGCACTATTTACATCTTTTTTGGGGTGCCATGGTCAATATCATTTACTTGGAATTAGAAGAAAGTTTAAATTAGAAGACTTTGGAGATGACATTCACATGATTATTGATTTTATAAGAGAAAGACACATGATGTATCTGAACTGCGTAGCAGTCTTTGCACGATCCAAGGAAGTTGTGAATCAAGCACGTCGTGACAAAGTATATGAAGATGTCAGGATTGCACTAGAGCGAATTAGAATTTCTCAAGATATCTTTGACTTCCTCTAGCTGGCTATTCATTGCCTTCTGTTGAGAGAGTGTTCAGGATTGCCAGAAAAAACACGCACGCAGTCACGCCCATGGAATTTTTAAGTGTCTAACATCTGCATGGGTCTGACCTTACAAAAGACTAGTTCTTTGCAGAAAATGAGCTTAGCATGATGCTTCCACATGTACTATATTGCACGAAGAAGTAGTCTGCCCCAAAAGCTCTTGAGGCCAGTTTGTACGGCTCCGAACAACATCATGCACCCGCCCCGATGCAGAGAAAGCAACTAAAGTATGAGATGTCTCGGGCGGGTGATGATGAGCGTTAGAGAGATGACGCGCAGGCCGCTGATCTAATGAGTGGTATAGTCAGTGTATAGCCGCTGCTGGGGCATGCAAACGAAGGTTCAGAAGTGGGGAAACAGCCTTGGCGTGAGAATTCCACGCGG
>JBEGQC010000009.1:0-147524 GCA_041181185.1 Cyanobacteriota bacterium
GACGGCTGTGGTGGTGCCAATGGTGTAGCCAGCGCCAGCAGCGAGGGTGAGGGCAACGGTTTCGTTGGCCTCAATGGTGGTGTCGGCTGTGGGATCGACGATGACAGTGGCGGTGGCCGAGCCGGCTGCAAAGGTGATGGACTTTGTGGCGCCGGCGGTTGGGATGCCGGTGTAATCGGTGCCAAGAGTCGCCGTGCCGCCAACGATGTAGTTCACCGAGAGGGGGGCGGTGGTGGCGCCGGTGCGGGTAAAAGTATAAATTAAATTTGTGAATCCATCTTCCGCCACTGAGGCAAGAGAGAGGGTAAGGGTGATAGTTGGAAGAGCCAGAGTCCGTAGCCGATCGGCGCTCATTAACTATGGAATCTTATCCACTTTCCAGCCAATCGGCTGGCGACTCCACTGTTTGTATGCTGTTGCCCGGGTGGGAGTCACCCAAGCTCAAGGGGAATGCTTGAACGCTCGGAAAGCTACGCAGTCCTGGCGAGAGCTGTTTGCCGAGCCGCGGCTGGCTCCATGGTCGGGCAAGCGAGGGAGGTGTCACCAGACAGCTGTCAGCAATCGCCGGCTAGCGGTGATGCGTTTGCCTCTGCCATGGGTTCACCCCCCTAGGGTTTGAGACTCTTCGCCGCTGCCCCGGTTGGATCCCCACCCCACTGCCTGGCTGGAGGCGGTTCTCCCGCTGTTGCGCAGCCCGCTGGGTGCCGCTCTCTTCGTTCCTCTCTATGCCCTCTGGGTGACGCTGTTGCTGCCTGGAGTTTGGGCGTCCATGTTGGCCGGAGCCCTTTACGGCACCCTTTGGGGCAGCGTTGTGGTGTTTGTGGGGGCCTCCCTCGGGGCGATCGTGGTGTTCCTGTTGGGGCGCACCTGGCTCCAGGGCTGGGCGCGTCGCCGGCTGGAGGGCGCGCCCAAGCTCCGCGCCGTCGAGCAGGCGGTGAGTCGGGAGGGCTTGCGACTGGTGCTGCTCACCCGCCTGTCTCCCGCCTTTCCCTTCAGCTTGCTCAACCTCGCCTACGGCCTGAGCGAGGTGAGCCTGCGCGACTACTGCCTTGGCCTGATCGGCATCCTGCCGGGCACGGTGCTCTTTTGCGGTCTTGGTGCCCTGGCCGGCGATGTGGCCCGTTTCCAGGAGGTGCTCACTGGCCAGGCCGATCCCCTCACCTGGGCCGTGCGCTGGCTGGGGCTGGCGGCCACCCTGGCAGCGGTGTGGCTGGTGAATCGGGTGGCGCGAGCTGCTCTGCGGGGGGAAGACGACCTCTGATGCAGGCGGCCCGGTGGCCTAGGGCGAAGGGGGCAATCGCCAGTCGCGCAGGGCGGCGATCAGCACAAACCACCAGAGCCGCAGGCGGGGCCACGGGCCGCGCTGCTGAGAGAGCGATAGGTATTTCGCCCTGCCGCACTCCGTCTTCACCCAGCGGGAGATGCTGCGTGGAACAGTAGCTGTGGCTTCATCGGCGGAAGTGCTGGCGGTGGAAGAACTTTCGGCCCGATCGACCGTCTTGGCTTGGTCCTCAGAACCCATGGCGCTGACCTCAGATGCGTCGGAGTGCATCAGCCTTGTTTTTGAAATCACTGAGCAGCAGCTGCAGATAGGTCACCTTGCGCAGCTTTACATTCGCCGTTAGCGACATGCCGACTTGCAGCGGCAGGGTTGTGCCATCTTTCAGCTTGAGTGTTTGGGAATCAAGGGCAATATCCACTGGCACGCGATAGAAATTTTTGAATTGATCTGGCGGCAGGGCGTCGGAGCCAATCCGCCGCACCCGGCCCTTGATCACCCCGAAATCGGAGGAGGGGAAGGAATCAATACTGATATCAGCAGGTCGGTTCACGCTCACAAAACCGATGTCTTTGCTGGGCACCTCCACGCGGGCCTCCAGCTGGTCCCTTGGCACCACCTTCAGCACCGGCTCGCTGGTTTGGGCCACGAAGCCTTTCGCCTTGGGTTTGAGTTCAAACACCACCCCATCCACAGGGGAGGTGAGGGCCTGATAGCGGATGTTCACGTTGAGCTCGATCAACTTGCTGCGTAGATCGGCGAGTTCCGTTTGCAGCTGGCGGATGCCCTGCCCCAGGATCGCGAGCTGCCGGAGCCGATCCACCCGAGACTCTTCCAGCTTGCTGGCCACCTCTTGCACCTTGTTGCGCTGGCTGAGGTATTGCAGCTCAGCTGTGGCACCCTCCCGGTTGAGCACCTCGAGCCGATCCAACACCTCCTGCTCCAATCCCAAGCTGCGGACGAGCATGCGCTGCTCGGTGTCATTCACGTCCAGATAGCGGCGAAGCTCCTCCACCTTCAAGCCCAACTGTTGGTCCTTGAACACAAGACTGCTCAGCAAACTCCGCTGGCGGTCTTTGGTGGCTTCGGTGTCGAGCTTGAGCAACACCTGGCCCTTCTTCACCTGTTCTCCCTCGTTCACCAGGATCTCGTCCACCACGCCACCCACGGGCATGCGGATTTCTTTCACCACCCCGAGGGGCTCCAGCTTCCCTGGCGCTGTGACGATCTCCTCGGTTTTTGCCAAGGCGAGCCAACCCAATCCGAAGGCCGTCACCCCCATCAAGGCCCAGGTGATGCCCCTCGCCCAAACGCGCGACTGCTGCAGCACGACATCCTCGCTGTCGCCAATCGCAAACATCCGCTCTCTTTTTTCTTCGCCCCGGCTGGAGTTCGGGTCTTCCGGCGGGCGCCAATCGGAGGGTGAGAGCATCAGCTGGCCTCCTGTTGGCGATAAAGAGCGTAGTAGCGCCCTCTCAGAGCCATCAACTCATCATGGGTGCCCTCCTCGACGAGGGCGCCCTGGTGGAGCATCACAATCCGATCCGCCCTGCGGATCGTGCTCAGGCGGTGGGTGATGAAAAACACCGTGCAGTGGTTCATGGCTTCGCGAAGGTTGTCGCACACTTGGCGCTCGGCGTCGTAATCCAGGGCGCTGGTGGCTTCATCCATCACCATCAGGCGCGGCTTGGCCAGCAGCGTGCGGGCGATGGCGATCCGCTGGCGTTGGCCCCCCGAGAGAGATGCACCACGCTCGCCCACCGGGGTGCTGTAGCCCGCGGGCAATTCCATGATGAAATCGTGGGCTGCGGCGGTGCGAGCCGCTTGCACAATCTCATCGCTGGTGGCGTCTGGATTGGTGAGGGCAATGTTGTCGCTGATCGTGCCGGAAAACAGCAGCGGTTCTTGGGGCACGATGCCGATCTGGCGCCGCAGGGAGTAGAGCTCCACCTTGGCGATGTCGTAATGATCCACCAGAATTCGCCCGCGGCTGGGGGCATAGAGCCGTGGCAGGAGCTTCATCAGGGTGCTCTTGCCGCTGCCGCTCTGGCCCACCACGCCCACGAAGGTGCCTGGTTCGATGTTGAGGTTGATGGAACTGAGCACCTCCGTTCCCCCTGGCACAAAGGAGAAACTGACGTTTTCAAACACCACGTTGCCCTTGATCGCAGGCAGGGGGATGTTGGCTTTATCGGCCGCATCGGATTCTTCTGGTGTATCCACCACATCGGCAAGCCGCTCAAACGAAACGCGCAGCTCCTGGATGGATTGCCAGATGGAGGAGAGTCTCAGCAAGGGCTGGGTGACATAGCCGCTGATGATGCGGAAAGCAATCAGCTGACCCAGGGTGAGTTCGCTTTTGAGCACCATGCTGGCTCCCACCCAAAGCACCAGCAATTGGGATAGCTTTTGCAACACTTGGCTGGTTTCATTGAGGAAGGTGCCTGTGATGGTTTTATCGAAGGTGCGCGAGATGTATTTGGCGTAAAAGTCTTGCCACTTCCAACGGCTCACCATTTCCACATTTTGTGCCTTCACGGTTTGAATGCCGCTGATCACCTCCACCAGGTGGCTTTGGGTGCGCGCATTCTCTTCTGCAGCCTGGCGGTATTGGCGGCGAAACAGCGGTGCGCCCAAGAGGGTCATCGCAATCTGGATGGGCAACACCGCCAGGGCGATCAGGGTGAGCAGCCAGCTGTAGATCACCATCACGATGATGTAAATCACCGAGAAGGCTGCATCAAGAACCGTAATCAGCGCTTGACCGGTGAGGAAGTTGCGGATCTTCTCGAGCTCGGCAATGCGGGTGCCCAGTTCGCCAACAGGCCGCCGGTCGAAATAGTTCAGGGGCAGGCGCAGCAGGTGGTCGATCACCTCGGCGCCGAGCCGCAGGTCGATGCGGTTTGTGGTGTCCGTGAAGAGGAAGGTGCGCAGGGATCCGATCACCCCTTCCATCAGCGTCACCACCACCAGGGCCATGCCGAGGATCTGGAGCGTGTCGAGACTGCGCTGGGCGATCACCTTGTCGATGATCACCTGGATCAATAGGGGATTGGCCAGGCTGAAGAGCTGCACCACAAACGAGGCGAGCAGCACCTGAAGGAGCATCCCCCGATAGCGCTTGAGGGCTGGCCAAAACCAGCCAGGTCCGAAGCGCTGCTCCGGCGTAGCGTTGCTGCGCTCCAGCAGCAACAGCTCCAGTCCCTCTGGGTAGGTGTCCGCAATCTGGGCTGGGGTCAGCCGCACCCAGCCCTCCCGGGGGGAGGCCAGGGTCCAGCCGCGGGCGTTGCTGCTCACCAGAAGGGCAAAACCATCCTTCCAAGGCACCAAAGCTGGTGTCATGACCCTGGTGGCGGCCCCGGCTCCCACCCGCGCTCCGCTCACCAGCAGGCCCATCGTCGCAGCAATCTGGCCGCAGAGCTGCAGATTGGGCTTTTGCCCCTGCGCCACCTTCTCCCTGAGAATCTTCTCCACCCCATCGCGTCGGTAGGGAAGCTTCAGCCACTTGGCCAGCATCTGCAGGCAGGCGCTGGTCTCGCCCACCGCCCCACTGGCGCGCACCAGATTGAAGCCCCGTTGGGCGCTGGGCTGGCCCAGATCCAGGCCGGTGGGCTGGGGCAGGGTGCCCCCCTCTGCCGCGGCCGCCGCGAGCGCTGTGGGTTCCTCTTCGATGGCGACGGCTTCAGCTGGTTCTTCCGGCAGGGCGATCAGGCGCAGCGGCAGCGGAGGCAGGGGCCGGGGTAGGGAATCGTTGGCAGGCAAGCGGCTCCCGATCGCTAGCCCGGGCACATTGGCGCTGGCCAGGTGCAGGGATTCCCCAGCCCCCAGCTGCTTCCACACCTCCTGGCCTGGGGGGAGCAGCCGTGCTCCCTCAGCCAGGTGGGCCAAGCGCTGACGCCAACGGCTTGGCTCGAAGGGTTCCGCCCTGGCATTTTGATCCTCCAGGGCGACCAGTAGGCCATGGAGCTCGCACAACCAGAGGTGGCCTTCGCACCACTGCCGAAAGGGCGCCTCCTGCTGCAGCAACTCCAACACCAGCCGATCGGGGATGGCGAGGGCCACAACTGGTGTGGCGGCATTCACCTGCTCACAGGGTGCGGCCCGCAGCAGCGAAGCCAAGCCCACCAGTTCGCCCTCGCCAAGCTTCTGCAGCGTGAAAGGTCGGCCGTCCCGCTGGCCCAGGAGCCGAGCCTCCCCTTCAAGCACCAACAGAATCTCTGCACCGATGGCGCCAGCGCTGCTCATCGCCTGGCCTTCGGCAAACTGCCGCAGCTCAGCGACCGCCTCCAGGGCCTTCTGCCCTTTCGGCGAGAGGGTTGCAAAGGGAGCAAAGCCGAGCCAGTTGGTCCGATTTTCAGTGGAGAGAGGAGCCATCGGTTTCAAACCCTTGCTCCTGATGGGTTGTTGTTGATGCGTTCCTTCACCTCCGCTTCCACCCACTCTTCAAACAGCTCATGGGTCATACGGTTCTGCATGGCCTCATCAAAACTGGCGGGTTGCAGCGATTCAAGCCGCACCACCAGCCACCAGGGCTCGATCGCCAGGGGCGGTCGCAGTTCGCCTGGCTGGCTGGTGCGCAGCACGTTGGCGAGCGTTGGATGGGCTTGCAGCAGGGGCACGGGCCCCACCACTCCGCGGGTGGCCTGCTCCGGCCCCTCCGCATAGGTGGCGGCCAGCTCGGCGAAGTCTGCCTCCCCTTCGGCAATGCGCAGATAGAGCTCATTGGCCAGGGCCTCACTGCTCACCCGCAGCAGGCTGTAGATCACCGTATCGAGCTGCTGTTTCCGGCTGAGAAACCGCTGCTCAGCGCGATGGAGAAACTGAGCATGGCTGTGGTGGCGGATGCGCAGCGGCAGTTCGGCTTGCCAAAGGGCATCCGCCTCGGACATGCCGTGGGACGCCAGATGCACCTGCAGCTGTTCGGGAGATTGGATTGCCTTTTGTTGCAACCAAGCCTTTTGAGCCTGCTGCCGCTCTTCCTCGCTCAGGCTCACCCCCGCGATGGCCTCGGCAATCACCGATTGGCGCAACAAGGGGAGGAGCAGCTGATGGCGCGCAAGCAGGTTCCAGAGGTGCTCCGGGAGCTGGAGGGTCAGCTCCCCGGCGGGGGCGCTCGGAGGCGTTTGGCCTGGTCTGGGAAGCGTTGCAGCAGCGGCGGGCCCCTCTGAAGAAGCAGGCATCGCCAGGCCAAATCCGGAAGAGAGGGGCAGGGAGGTGCTGAGGGTGATGTCCTCTGCCGTTAGTGGTTCCGAAGAAAAGGGCTCCTGGCTGGCAGGCACGGGGTTGACGGGCGCAGGGGAGATGGAGTTGGAAACAAGGGCAAGCCTTCCTGCCCGGTGCGGTGAACGTAGCTGAGATCAGTCCACCTGGGGAGGCAATTGTGCGGGATTCGCCCTTTCATGGGGTGCCCAGCAGCTTCCGCAACCCCCCCTCGTCCAGCACGGCCACCCCCAGGCTCTCGGCCTTGCTCAGCTTGCCGCCCGCCTCTTCCCCCGCCACCACATAGCTGGTTTTGCGGCTCACCGCACTGCTCACCTTGCCGCCAGCGGCCTCGATCAGCTCCTGGGCCTGGCGTCGGCTCAGGCTTGGCAGGGTGCCTGTGAGCACAAAGGTTTGCCCGGCCAGGGGCAAAGCGCTCGCTCCTTCCGGCTGGTCTCCTGCGGGGTTGGCCTCCTGTTCTGCTCGGGCCAGGGAGAATCCCTGGGCCGCAAGCTGGTCCAGCAGGGCCAAGTTCGCGGGGGTGGCAAACCACTGCTGCAGAGACTGGGCCATCTCCGGCCCAACGCCGAACACCGCCGTCAGGCGATCAGGCTCCTGGAGGGCCGCCGTGCGCAGGGCCTCCACATCGGGGAAGGCCTTGGCCAAGGCCTTGGCATTCACCTCCCCCACATGATGGATGCCCAGGCCGTAGAGCTGGCGGTGCCAAGGTTGGGCTTTGGAAGTGGTGAGGGCCTCCACCAGGTTGGTGGCGGATTTTTCTCCCATCCGCTCCAAGCTGGCCAGCAGGGCTCCATCGAGGCGATAGAGATCGGCAATGGATTGCACCAACCCTCGCTCCACCAGCTGGCCGATCAACTTGCTGCCCAGACCCTCCACATCCAGGGCCCCCTTGCTCACCCAGTGGCGCAGCGAAGCCCGCAGAATCGCCGGGCAGCTGCTGTTCACGCAGCGCGTGTCCGCCTCCCCTTCCTCTCTGACGAGCTCCGAGTTGCATTCCGGGCACCGGCTTGGAAGGGCCAGGGGGCGAGCTCCGGTTGGACGCAGCTCTGGCAGGACCCGCACCACTTCGGGGATGATTTCGCCCGCTTTGCGCACCACGATCGTGTCGCCGCTGTGCAGGTCCAGCTCGCGCAAGCGGTCGGCATTGTGCAGGGTGGCGCGGCTGACGCTGGTGCCCGCCAGAGGGACAGGCTCGAATTCCGCCACTGGCGTCACCTTGCCGGTGCGCCCCACCTGGGCCACGAGCCGGCGCAGCTTGCTGGGGGCCTCTTCGGCGGCGTATTTCAGGGCGATGGCCCAGCGGGGGGCCTTTTGGGTGAAACCCGCATCGGCCTGGAGTCGCAGATCATCCAGCTTCACCACCACCCCATCGGTGGCGTAGTCGAGGTTGTCACGGCCCCTCTCCCAGGTGTGGAAAAAGGCTTCAACGCTCGCCAGATCCGGGCAACGTTCACAGTGGGGATTCACTTGGAAGCCGGCTTGCTGCAGCCACTGCAGTGACTCCCACTGGCTCCTTGGTGCCGCCGCTTGGCCCTGGGGCAGGTGGAGGGTGTAGGCGAAAAAGTCGAGGCGGCGGGCGGCCACCACCTTGGGGTCCAACTGGCGCAGGGTGCCGGCGCAGGCGTTGCGCGGGTTGGCGAAAAGGGATTCCCCCCGAGCCTGCCGCTCGGCGTTGATGGCCATGAAGCTGGAGGAGCTGATCAAGGCTTCACCGCGCACCTCCAGCCAGGGCGGTGGAACCTCCAAGTCCAGCCGAAGGGGCACGCTCGCAATCGTGCGCACATTGGCGGTGATCTCTTCCCCCCGCTCTCCGTCGCCCCGGGTGGCGGCCCGCACCAGAAGGCCATGCTCATAACTGAGGGCGAGGGCGTTGCCATCGATCTTCAGCTCCCCCACCATCGCCAACGCCGGCAGGGGGGAGCCCGCTGGTGGAAGCCGATCCAGCTCCCTGAGCAACCGTGTGTACCACTTTTCCAGCTCCTCGATGCTGAAGGCGTTGTCGAGGCTGAGCAGGGGGATGCGGTGCTCCACGGTGGGGAAGCTCTCCGCAGGTGCGCCACCCACCCGCTGGCTGGGGCTGTCAAGGGTTTGCAGCTCGGGGTGGGTTTGCTCCAGCTCCACCAGCTCTCGGTAGAGCCGGTCGTACACCGGATCCTCCATCAGCGGGGCATCCAGCACGTAATAGGCGTGGGCGGCTCGCTGAAGCAGACGCCTGAGTTCTTCAGCGCGCTGCCGCTGGGCGGGGGTGGGCTTCACGGGGGGCTTTAGCTGGCCGCCGCTTTTTGGATGCGGTCCACTCGCCAGGTCTCATCCACTTTGACGAATGTGAAATCCAGGGGGAGTTCCTCTTTGTCGTCGGATTTGAGTTTCACCGTCAAGATCATCTGGTCGTCCTGCAGGCGGGGGCGGCCGGAGCGCAGATTGCGGTATTTGTTGAGCTGCAGCCCCGCCAGGAAGCGGATGAACTGCTGCCGGTTCACATGGGAGCGGTAATTCTTGGTGGTGAGCATGTAGGCGCCATCCACCTGGCCGGAGGCCACCTGGGTGAAGAACTGCTTGATCAGCGGATTGATGCCCCGGGCACTGAGCACCAGGCGCACGGCTGAGATCGTCCAATACAGCAGCAAGGCCCCAGCGCCAGCGAGCAGGGCCTTGCTGCCGATCTCCCGGGCCAGTCCCCAATCCATGGATGCGCGCGTGATGAACAGCGGCCTGAGTCTGCCCGAAGATGCCGCAGGCCGCGCAACTCCCGGCAGACTGGTGCCCCCTTTCCGCCGGGTTTGTCCCTGTTGCCGGCCATTGCCGCTCGAACCGCTCCTCCCCTTGTTTCATCAGCTCAACCGCGAGCATTTCGAGGGCAGCCTGGTGCGGCAGGACCGTCCACTGGTGAGTCTGCGTTGGAGCGACGGCCGGCTCACCCGCACCGCGGGTCTCTACCGCCGCTGGCGATGCGCTGAGGGGCCGATCCACTGCGAGATCCTCCTCTCCCGCCCCTTGCTGGACCCCCTGCCCCGCACCGCCACCCTGAGCACCCTGTGCCACGAAATGATTCACGCCTGGGTGGATCGGGTCTTGGGGGTGCGGGAGGTGCATGGCCCCCACTTCCGCGAGCGGATGGCCCGGATCAATGCCAGCCAGCCGGGCTTTGAGGTGAGTGTGCGCCATCGCTATCCCGTGCCGGTGCAGCCGGCCCGTTGGTTGGCCCGCTGCCCCTGCTGCGGCTTCAGCTCCCCCTACCGCCGCCGCCGCCAGGGGCTGGCCTGCCGCCAATGTTGCGAGCGTCTCCATGGCGGTCGCTGGGATGCCACCTGCCTGCTGGTGTTTGAACCGCTGACGCCCTAGCCTCCCGCGAGTCGGGGATCTCCGTGGGCGTGTTTCTTTGGAGCCTTGAGCTGGGGGGGCTCTCCATTGCCCTGTTGGGCCTGGCTCGCGAGCAATGGCTGCGCCAGCATCCTCGCTAAAATCCCGCAATGGATTGGGTTGATGACGAGGGAGGTGCTCCGCCAGAGCGCCCAGGCGCGCGGGAGAGCTGGCGCGAGCCCCGCACAGAGTTCCGCCCCGGCAGAAGGGGGCTAGAGGAACGGCTGGAGGGATGGATGACGCGCGGACGCGAGCTCGTGGATGGTGTTTCGGGCACTCGCCCTGGAACACGTCCCAACGGCCGAGGCGTTGAGCGTCCAGGAGGAGGCCAGGGTGGTCTGGATGGATTGGGTCGCTGGGTGGAAGGCCGTCTCGATTGGCTGCTCGACGATCGCGACGATTGGCGGGAACCCTGGCAGGAGGGTGATCGTCCACCCCTTCAGCGCTCCGAGGTTCCTCCGCCATTGCCGCGTCGCTCCCGTGTTCCCCTGGAGGCGATCTCCCGCCGAGGCCTCCCGGGTTCGGAATCTGGCACCAGCTGGAGGCCCCCCCGCTCAGAGCTGGCCGGGGTGGAGTCCCCCCCATCCACGGCTCCTGCTCCAAAACCTCCCTCGCCCGAGGCCTGGCCAGAAGAGGAATCGTTCACTGTGCCGCGCTGGCGCCGGGAGGAGCCGCCACCGCCACCGGCAGCCAACCCATTGGCGGAGCCAGCTCCAGCGGTGGCTCCAGGCCGTCCGCTCCCCCGCTCCACTCGGCGTCGCTAGGGGCGGCTCGGCCTAGGGTGAAACCTGTAGGTATCTCCTTCCATCTGCCATGAGCAGCCTTGTTGTGGTTGGCTTCCCCACCGTGAGTGAAGCGGAAGAGGTGAGACGCTCCCTGGTGGATATCCAGAAAGAGCAGCTGCTCTCTCTCGAAGATGCGGTGGTCGTGGAGCGCGACCCCCAGGGCCATGTGCACCTGCACCAGGCGATCAACCTCACGGCTGCGGGAGCCGCCAGCGGGGGCTTCTGGGGCGTGTTGGTGGGGCTGCTGTTTTTGAATCCCCTGCTGGGGGCCGCCGTGGGAGCTGGTGTGGGGGCAGCCTCGGGCTCCCTGGCGGACCTGGGCATCAACGATGGTTTTCTGCGGGATGTGGGGGAGGGCCTGGCCAGCGGCAGCGCCGCCCTTTGCGTGTTGGTGCGGGAATCAGCGCCCGATCGGGTGATTGAGCGCCTCCAGGCCCATGCCCCCCAGGCACGCTTGCTGCGCACGAACCTCAGCCATGCGGATGAAGACCGCTTGCGTCAACTGCTGGAGAAGGCAAGCCAGCAAGCCCGTGAGGGTTCCGCCTGAGCCTGGTGTGCACCTGAAAGCTGCAGCCCTGCTCACGCAACCTCAAGTTCACAGGCCCCACCAGATCATCAGGGATCTCCTCGGCCAGGTCTTCCGGGGAGATCACCACGGCGGGGGATCCTTGCTGCAGAGCACCGAGCAGATCGACCCAGAGATCCACGAGCTGGCGCTGCCGCCGCGGTTGCAGACCTTGTTGTTCGAGGTGGGGGGCACAGCCCTGGCGATTCCAGAGCGTTGGCCCGGAAGGGCTGCTGTGGCGGCGATGGGCCAGGCCCGTGCGCAGGGCCTCCGGGCTGGGGCGTCCATCGAGCTGGCGCAGGCCAGCGGCTTGGAGCAGCTTGCCGATGTGCACAGCGGAGATGCCGTACACACGGCCAATTTCCGTGAGAGTCAGCCACTCAGGGTCTGATCGGGGAGGGGACATAACGGGACGTGCCCAGGGCACGAAACTGCCCCCATGCTTGTCGGGAGGAAAAAAACGTCAATTCGTCACGGCTTAATTGTTTGATCTCGTGACTGATGTTTGACTTTTTTCAGGTTTGTTCGGGGGAGGCTGGGCCGAGCCAGCGCTCCAGGCTTGGGGAAAACACCTCGCGAATCACGGTGAGCTCCCGGCCCCGACGAAAAAACCGATAGTGCCGGCTCCAGTAAGGACCGGGCCGTCCAAAGCGCTCCTCCAGCCAACGCGCCTGCACCAGCGCCAGCCCATCCACCTCCCGGAAGAGTTCCGTGCGGCCCTCGGTGAGGCTGCTCCAGATCGGCTGCTGCCGGTTGCGCAAGCAGGCTTCCGCCTGCTCCTGGTTCCACCAACTCTCCGCCCAGCCCAGGCTCTCGCCGCCGCAGTTCAGCCACACCTGGCGCCGCAGCAGGGGTGGGCTGAGCTCGGCCACTTCCGCAGGCGCATCAGACGCCATGGACCCTGAGGCTTCAGCCTCCATGGCGATCAATTCAATCGTGAGTGGGGCACCGGTGAGCAGCTGCAAATGGCGGGTGGGGCTGCCGTCCCCCAGCAGCATGAGCTTCCAGGCTCCGCTCAGGTTGGCCCCGGCACGGCCGTCCACCACCTCCGACAATGGTGCCTGCCAGAGCGGCTGGGGAGAGGGCAGCAGCCTCGGCAAGCCTGGCGTGTCGGGGAGGCTTGGGGTGGGTGAGAAGGCCAAGCCGCTCAACCGCCACTGATGATCGAAATCCGGCGCACCTCGCCGCCACGCTCGATCAAGGCGCTCTCCTCATCGGCTGCGCGCAGACTCCAACCACTGGTGCCGATTGCCTCTCCGACGTTCACATTGGTGGAGGTGTTGCCCACCTGAAAAATGGCGGAGCCCGCACGTCCCGGGGCTGCCACCAGGCCCACCAGCTGGGGAGGGGGGCCGCTGGGACGGCGATCCGAGGCTGTTGGTCGGGGGGAGCGTCCCGGGGCCGGCTGGACCTGGCTTGGGGACGCCGCCGGGGCAGCGGCCGTGAGGCGGGAGGTGACGGGTACGCGCAGGAGGGGCGGCCTGCCCTGGGTGGGTGGGAGGTCCGAAAGCTGCTCCATCCACGGTTCCTCCGGGGGTGGCGGAGGAAGAGCCTCGGCCTCAGCCGAGCGTTGCGGGGCGACCGGTTGGATGGGATCCAACGCGGGCGCGGGAGGTGTGGCGACCGCCGCTGGGCTGTTGGAGGCGTTGCTGGCCGGGCCGAAGGCCCGCAGCCGTTCGACCAACAGCAGATTGCGCTCCTGGCTGAGGCTGCGCTGCAGGCCAGCCCACTGCTGCACCAGCAGCACGGCACTAAGGGCCCCCACCAGGCCCACCCCCCCTAGGGAGGCGAGCAACAGCGTCGTGAGGGGGGCCGGATGTTTGGGCTGTTGGCCTGAGCCTGCCGGTCCTCTGCTTGCGGGATGCACCAGCTTGGGTCCCGCCCCAATAGAAGAGAGGGGGGCAGTGGGCCGGTGCGGGCCCGCCCCTCGACTCTCTGGCGCCTCGGCAGGAAGGGTATCCAAATCGATGACCGCGTCCGGCGAGAAGACCCGATTCATCATCTGCTCGGCCTTCAGCTCCCAGTAGGCGCGGGAGGTGGGCAGACCTTGCGTCGGACGCGATGGGCGCAAGGGAGTCTCAGGGTGAAAGAGCCGACACCCTACCGGTGTTTTCCGCTCCACGGGGTGTCGGAGGGGACGGTCTACCGGAGCGACGCCGCTCCAGCTCCAGCCACACCAGCAAGGCCGTCACATCGGCGGGGCTGACCCCCGGCACCCGGCTGGCTTGGCCGAGGGTGTGGGGCCGGACCCTGGCCAACTTCTCCCGCGCCTCCGCCGACAGGGTGGTGATCGCCCCGTAGTTGATCTCGGGGGGCAGGGGACGGTTGGCCTGGCGCTGGATCTGGCTGATCTGCTGCTGCTGGCGAGCCAGATAGCCGCTGTATTTCAGGTCGATTTCGGCTCCTTCGTGCACCTCGCGGGGGAGGGCCGGATCGGCCAGGCCGTGGCGCAGCAGATCCGAACTGTGAAAGCCGGGACGCCGCAGCAGCTCCGCCAAGGTGAGTGAGCCTTTGATCGCCGCGCCGCTCTCCGCAACCACCGCGGCGGCCACAGGATCGTTTGCTTTGAGGCGCACCGTTTCCAAGCGCCGCTTCTCGGCCGCGATCGCCTCCTGTTTGGCGGTGTAGATCGCCCAGCGCCGTTCATCGATCAGGCCCAGCTCGCGCCCAAGGGGCGTCAAACGCCGGTCGGCGTTGTCACCCCGCAACACCAGCCGGTATTCGCTGCGGCTGGTGAGCACCCGATAGGGCTCCTTGAGATCTTTGCTCACCAAATCATCGATCAGGGTGCCGATGTAGCTGCCCTCCCGGGGAAACACCACCGGCTCCAGCCCCCGCAAGAGCCTGGCTGCGTTGA
This sequence comes from Cyanobacteriota bacterium, assembly GCA_041181185.1. GTDB lineage: Bacteria > Cyanobacteriota > Cyanobacteriia > PCC-6307 > Cyanobiaceae > Cyanobium. The sequence goes on from JBEGQC010000009.1 coordinate 14,067, forward strand.
CGCCTGCCACCAGCCCCTGGGCTGCGGCTTCCTCGTAGCCGGTGGTGCCGTTGAGCTGGCCGGCGCTGAAGAGGCCGGCCACCCGTTTGGTTTCCAGGGTGGCCAGCAGCTGCGTGGCGGGAAGCACGTCGTAATCCACGGCGTAGGCCGGCCGCAGCATCACGCAGCGCTCCAGCCCTGGCAGGGTGCGCAACAACTCCAGTTGCAAGGCCTCTGGCAGGCCGGTGGAGAAGCCCTGCACATAGAGCTCAGGTGTGTCACGGCCTTCGGGCTCGAGAAAGATCTGGTGGCTCTCCTTATCGGCGAAGCGCACGATCTTGTCTTCAATCGAGGGGCAGTAGCGGGGCCCCTTGCTGTCGATCACCCCGCCATAAATGGGTGTGAGGTGGAGGTTGTCGCGGATCAGCTGGTGGGTGGCAGCGGTGGTGCGGGTGATGTGGCAGCTCATGGGCTCGCCGCTCACCCAGGCCGCCGGATCGAAGGAGAAGAAGCGGTCGTGGGCATCGCTGGGCTGCTCTTCCAGCTGATCGAGGGCCACGCTGCGGCGGTCCACCCGGGCGGGTGTGCCGGTCTTGAGGCGGTCGGTGGCCAAGCCCAGGGCCTGCAGGGCTTCCGTGAGGCCCTCGGCGGCCTGTTCCCCCGCCCGCCCCGCCGGCATCGATTGGTGCCCCACCCAGATGCGCCCTCCGAGGAAGGTGCCAGTGGTGAGCACCACCGCCTGGGCGGCGTACACGCTGCCGAAATAGGTGCGCACACCTGTGATGCGCGCCGCCGGCCCTTGGGAGGGTTCCCAAGCGCAGCCACCGCCATCGGCCTCCCCCTCCACCACCAGACCCGTCACCATCGCCTCGCGCAGGGCAAGGTTGGGGGTGTGCTGCAGCAACTGCAGCATCTGGCGGGCATACAGCCGTTTGTCGGTTTGGGCGCGCAGGGCCCACACCGCCGGGCCCCGGCTGGCGTTGAGCACCCGTTTTTGCAGGGCGGTGGCATCGGCCAGCCGGCCGATCACCCCACCAAGGGCATCCACCTCGTGCACCAGCTGGCTCTTGGCCGGACCACCCACCGCAGGGTTGCAGGGCTGCCAGGCGATGCGATCGAGGTTGAGGGTGAACAGGGCTGTCTGAATGCCCAGGCGGGCCGCAGCCAGGGCGGCCTCACAGCCGGCGTGGCCGCCGCCCACCACGATCAGCTCAAAGCTTTCGGTGGGTGCCGCTGCAGTTGGGTCGAACACGGAAGCCATGGCTTGAGGCTAGGGGAGGTGGGCAGCTCAAAGGGGCACCTTTGGCGTTGGGCCAGAGCACTGCGGGCTCACCTCCTGCGGCCCAAGCGCAGTGGCGGAGCTCCGCCGCAGGCTGCTGGCGTAGCCGGGATCTTCCGTCGCCAGGATCCGGTCCCAAAACGTGAAGTAGAGCCCGAAGTGCCGATCGCTGTGGCGGTGGTGCAGCGAGTGGTGGGCCGGGCCGATCAGCCAGCGGCCGAGCCAATGGTGGGGAAACCACTCCGGCAGGTGGCTCAGCCCCAGATGGGTCACGATGGCCCAGATGGTCATCGTTGTGAGCACAGCCAGCAGGGTGATCAGGTGCAGCGGCACAAGCACCACGAGGAGCACCAGGAACAACGCTTGAAGGATGGCTTCGGGCAGATCAAAGGCGAAGGAGGTCCAGGGGGTGGGCTGGCCGGAGCGGTGATGGCCCAGATGCATCCAGGAGTAGAGCGCCGGGTGGTGACAGAGACGATGGGTGGCGTAGAAGAAGCTGTCTTGCAGGATCAACACGAGCAGGTAGCTGACCGCGAGGTACCAGAGGCCGAATTGCTCTGGCTGGCTGTAAAGGCGCGTCAACCCCAGGTGCTCGAGCTTGAGCAGGCCAGCGATGGCCACCGCGAAGACCGCGGCGGAATGGACGGAAAGCTGGATGTCCTGGCGGATCGACCGTGCCGATGGCTTGCGGGATGCCCTGTTGCGCAGGGAGCCCGCCAAGTTGGACGGGTGGCGGGCGTAGAGCCACCAATGGGCGAGTCCAGCCATCAAAAAATAGCGGGCCAGGATGATGACGAAGAAGGCGAGCCCCCAGAAGCCGTAGGAATGCTGCTGCAAGGTGACGCGCGGGGATCGAGGGTTGCTGGCTTCAGTATCCCTCGCCTTGCAATGTGGTGTGGAGGGCGTTCTCCGGCACCGGTGGCGCCAACCCGCGACTGATCAGCCTGGCGCTGGCCATCGATCAGCGCCGGGGGGATGATGCATCTTCACCAGCTCCCCAGGCGACCCAGGCGCCTGCTGCAGCCTGGTTCACCCCGCCCCGGCGGCCCTTGGAGAATCCCGATGGTGAGTGTGCCCCTGAACGGAGCCCCTGCCCCGCCCTCAGGCGAGGGGGGCGGGCGTCGGAGAGTCTCCGCTCGGGAGGCAGGCGGAGAGCGCGGCGGCGATTTTGAGCCCCTGCCCGAGTCGGTGCCGCCCCAAAATCTCGAGGCGGAAGAGGCCGTGCTTGGCGGGATTCTCCTGGATCCCGACGCCATTGGCCGTGTGGCCGATGTGTTGCAACCGGAGGCGTTTTATTTGGGCGCCCACCGGGAGATCTACCGCACCGCCCTGATGCTTCACAGCCAGGGCAAGCCCACCGATCTCACCGCCATGGCGGCCTGGCTGGCGGATACGGGCCAGCTGGAGAAGGTGGGGGGCTCGGCGCGGTTGATGGAGCTGGTGGATCGCACGCTCTCCACCGCCTCGATCGATCAGGTGGCGCGGTTGGTGATGGACAAGTATCTGCGCCGACGCCTGATCCGCTCGGGCAACGAGGTGATCCAGCTGGGGTTTGATCAGAGCAAGCCGATGGAGCAGGTGCTCGATGAGGCGGAGCAGAAGATCTTCGCCATCAGCCAGGAGAAACCCAGCCAGGGACTCACCCCCACCGCCGAAATCCTCACCCGCACCTTCGAGGAGATTGAAACCCGCTCCCTGGGCACCGCCCTGGCGGGCCTGCCGGTGAACTTCTACGACCTGGATGCCATGACCCAGGGGTTGCAGCGCAGCGACCTGCTGATCGTGGCGGGTCGGCCGGCCATGGGCAAAACATCCATCGTGCTCAACATCGCCCGCAATGTGGCCCAATTGCACAAATTGCCGGTGTGCATCTTCAGCCTGGAGATGAGCAAGGAGCAGCTCACCTATCGATTGCTTTCGATGGAGGTGGGCATTGAGAGCGGCCGGCTGCGCACGGGCAGGCTGCACCAGGAGGAGTGGCCCCTGCTGGGGAATGGCATCAGCGAGTTGAGCAAGCTGCCTCTTTACATCGACGACAAGCCCAATGCGGGAGTGCTCGAAATGCGCTCCCTCTGCCGCCGTCTGATGGCGGAAACCGGCAAGGAATTGGGCCTGGTGGTGATCGACTATCTGCAGCTGATGGAGGGTGGTGGTTCCGACAACCGCGTGCAGGAGCTCTCCCGTATCACCCGCAGCCTCAAGGGCATGGCCCGGGAGTTGAACGTGCCCGTGATGGCCCTCTCCCAGCTCAGCCGCGGCGTGGAATCCCGCACCAACAAACGCCCGATGTTGAGCGATCTGAGGGAGTCAGGCTCGATTGAACAGGATGCCGATCTGGTGATGATGATTTATCGAGACGAGTATTACAACCCGGAAACGCCTGACAGGGGCATCACGGAGGTGATCATCACCAAGCATCGCAACGGTCCGGTCGGCACCTGCAAGCTGCTGTTCGAACCCCAATTCACCCGGTTTCGCAATCTGGCTGCCCCTTGATGGGACAGATCAGTAGGAACTGAAAGGAATCAGGCCGCGTGGGGAGGCAGGGGAGGAAGGCCGCCTCCAGCTGCTTGAAGCGGCAGCACCAGCGTGGCCCAATGGTCTGGGCGGACGGGACGGGTGCGACGGGCCCGCCGCACCCCGAAGGCAACCCGCACCACATTGGTTCCTTCCACCTGGTGGCTCGCCCCGGAGGGAATCAAACCGTTGCCGTCCATGGAGACCTAAGGGAGAAAGGTCGTCCTCAGTTCACAGGGAAAACCTTGCGATCTGAAAACATGTGCGGCAATGATGGACCATTGGGCCACTGCTGGGAAGTCGCCCATCTAACCTAAGCGGCCACTTTTTCAACTGCCAGCTCGGCGACGCTGGGGCAGGTGCACACCAGATTGCGGTCGCCAAAGGCGTTGTCGATCCTGGCGACCGCCGGCCAAAGCTTGTTGCTGGCCTGATGGGGCCCTGCGGGGAAGGCGGCGATCTGGCGGCTGTAGGGCCGATCCCAATGGTCTGCGGTGAGGGTGAGCAGGGTGTGGGGGGCCTGCTTGAGGGGATTGTTGTGGGGATCGGCCAGGCCGGCTTCGATGGCTGCCGCTTCGCCGCGGATCGCCACCATGGCCTCACAGAAGCGATTGATCTCCTCCAAACTTTCGCTCTCGGTGGGTTCCACCATCACGGTGCCCGCCACCGGCCAGCTCACCGTTGGGGCGTGGAAGCCGTAGTCCATCAAGCGTTTCGCCAGGTCGTCCACCTCCAAACCGGCCGTGCGCTTGAGGGGGCGAAGATCGAGGATGCATTCGTGGGCCACCCTGCCGCTGGCGCCCCGATACAGCACCGGGAAATGGGCGTCCAGCCGTTCGGCGATCACATTGGCCGCCAAGAGCGCCACCAGAGAGGCCTGGCGTAGCCCATCGCCTCCCATCATGCGGATGTACATCCAGCTGATCGGCAGGATTCCGGCGCTGCCCCAGGGAGCCGCCGACACCGGGCCAATGGCCGTGCCAGCGGCGTTGCGGCCGCCCCCACCCACCGCGGCCAGGGGATGGCCGGGCAGGAAGGGAACCAAATGGGCTGCCACCCCGATCGGACCCACGCCCGGACCACCGCCACCATGGGGAATGCAGAAGGTTTTGTGCAGGTTGAGGTGGCACACATCCGCTCCATAGAGACCGGGTTTGCAGAGCCCCACCTGGGCGTTGAGATTGGCGCCATCGAGATACACCTGGCCTCCTTGGGCATGCACCAAGGCACAGATCCTCTCGATTTCCGTTTCAAACACCCCGTGCGTGGAGGGATAGGTGACCATCAGGGCGGCCAGCTGGTGGGCGTGGGCCGCGGCCTTGCTCTCCAGATCCTTCAGGTCGATGTTGCCTGCTTCATCGCAGGCCACGGCCACCACCTCCATGCCCGCCATCACGGCGCTGGCTGGATTGGTGCCATGGGCGCTTGTGGGGATCAGGCAGATGTTGCGATGGCCCTGCCCCCGACTGCGATGCCAGGCCCGAATCACCATCAACCCGGCGTATTCCCCCTGGGATCCTGCGTTGGGCTGAAGCGACACGCCAGCAAAGCCGGTGATCGCCCCAAGCCAGCGCTCCAGATCGGCCACCAACCTCTGATACCCCTGGCACTGGTGGGCTGGGGCGAAGGGATGGAGCTGGCTGAAGCCGGCCCAGCTCACGGGCTGCAGCTCGGCTGCGGCATTCAGCTTCATCGTGCAGCTCCCGAGGGGGATCATGCCGTGCACCAAAGAGAAGTCTTTGCTCACCAGCCGCTGGATGTAGCGCAAGAGTTCGGTTTCGCTGCGGTACTGGTGAAAGACGCTCTGGCTGAGCCAGGGGCGACGGCGCAAGGGCAGCCCGGGGAGCAAGCGTTCTGTGCTGGTGCCGGGCTCGAGCTCGGCGAGCTTCCGATGCAGGCTCGCGATGGCGGCTGCCGCCTGGTGGGGATCGGCGGCCAGGGCACCGATCAGGCGCTCCAGCTCTTGGGGTGTGCTCAGCTCATCGAGGCTGATGGCCATGGCCTCCTCGCAGCCTCGGCCGTCCACCCCCCAGCGCAGGTTGAAGCCCGCCGCTTCGGCGCGATCCACCAGGGTTTGGGCTTGGGGGGTGCGCACCACCAAGGTGTCGAAGGCCGGGCCCGGATCCACCGGCAGGGAAAGGGTTTCTAGGGCCGCACCAAGGGCGAGGCGAAGCTGGAGGATGCGGCTTGCCATGGCCTCGAGACCATCGGGGCCGTGGTGCACGGCATAGAAACTCGCCATCACGGCCAGAAGCACCTGCGCCGTGCAGATGTTGCTGGTGGCCTTGTCGCGGCGGATGTGTTGTTCGCGGGTTTGCAGGGCCAGTCGCAGGGCCGGATTGCCCTCGGCATCGCGGGATTGCCCCACGAGCCGCCCGGGGATGTGGCGCTTGTAGGCGTCCAGGGTGGCGAAGAAGGCCGCGTGGGGCCCGCCGCATCCCATCGGCACTCCGTAGCGCTGCAGGCTTCCAACGGCAATGTCGGCCCCCAGATCGCCCACCGGCGCCAGGAGCACCTGGGCGAGGGGGTCCACCGCAACGGTGCTGATCACACCCGCGGCCCGGGCGGCGGCCAGAAGCCTTGAGGGATCCCAGAGACGGCCCTCCACGCCGGGGAGCTGGATCAGCAGGCCGAACACGTCGTCGCCGAGGGCAGGGGCGCCCTGGCTGGCCAAGGCTTCCGCATCGATGCTCTCCAGCTGGATGCCCAGGGGTTCGGCGCGGGTGTGCAGCACAGCCAAGGTTTGGGGGAACACCTGTTGATCCACCAGGAAGCGGCGCGCCTGAGGGCGGCGGCTGACGTTGAGGGCCATGGCCATGGCCTCGGCCGCCGCGGTGCCCTCATCCAGCAGGGAGGCATTGGCGATGGGCAAGCCGGTGAGTTCGCTCACCAGGGTTTGGAAATTGAGCAGGGCTTCCAGCCGGCCCTGGGCGATCTCGGCTTGATAGGGGGTGTAGGCGGTGTACCAGCAGGGGTTTTCGAGCACATGCCGCTGGATCAGGGCCGGGGTGGCGGTGCCGTAATAGCCCAGGCCAATGAGGTGGCGATGGCTGCTGTTCGATGCGGCGATCGCCGCCAGCTCCGCCAGGGCTTCGGCCTCGCTCGCCGCCTGGGGGAGACCCTCGGCGGCCGCCTCAGGGCTGAGGAGGATGGCTGGGGGCACCACCTCCTGGGCGAGGGCCTCAAGGGAGGAGAGGCCCAGTTCAGCCAGCATTGACAACCTTGCATCGGCACCGGGACCGAGATGCCGAAGCAGGAATGGGGCGACCACTAGCAACCAAAAAGGTGGCTGCGACTCTAGGGACCTCAAGCCGGTGCTTGATCCTCTGGATGCCGGCCCCTCAGGCGCCCTCCACCTTTTGGCGATAGGTTTCAGCGTCCATCAGGTGTTCCAGCTCTGCGTGGTCGCTTGCCTGCAGCAAGAGCAGCCAACCTTCGCCATAGGGATCGTTTTGCAGAGTTTCCGGGTTGGCAAGCACCGCCTCGTTGCGCGCCTCCACCACGCCGCTGAGGGGCGCCACCAGATCTTCCACCGCCTTCACCGACTCCACTGATCCGAAGACCTTCCCCTGGGAGACGGAGGAGCCCACCGCCGGCAGCTCCACAAACACAATGTCGCCCAATTGATCCACCGCGAAGGCGCTGATGCCCACGCGAACATGCCCGTCATCGCTGCGGGCGTATTCGTGGCTGTCGGCATAGCGGCAGTCGTCGGGAAAGCTGAGCGCCATGGGAAAGAGGCTGAAGCGCCCCCAGTTTGTCAGGGGGTGACCTGGAGCAGGGCGGCCAGGGCTCGCTCCAGGGCAATGGCCACATGGGCGTGGTGGGTGCCCCCCTGCACGTAGAGCACCCAGGGGGCCCGCAGGGGCCCATCAGCGGAGAACTCACTTGTGCTGCCATCGATGAAGCTGCCGCCCGCCATCACCAGCTCGCTGGCATAGCCGGGCATGGGGGCGGGCACCGGGTCGAGGTAGCTGCCCACCGGCGAAGCGGCCTGGAAGGCCCGACACACTTGCTGCAACGCCGCCGGCTGACCCAGCTGCACCGCCTGGATCACATCGCTGCGCTCCTCACCGGGGCGGGGCTGCACGGGGTAGCCCAGGCTTTGGAACACCTGCGCCACCAACTCCGCACCGATCAGGGCTTCGGCCACCATCTGGGGGGCGAGAAACAGCCCTTGAAAGAGAAGGCGATAGAGGTCAAAGCCGGTGCCGCCCTCGCTGCCGATGCCCGGAGCGGTGAGGCGGCAGCAGGCCCGCTCCACCAGCTCGCGCCGGCCGGCCACGTAGCCGCCGGTGGGGGCGATGGTGCCACCGGGATTTTTGATCAGCGAGCCCGCCACCAGATCGGCCCCCACCCCGGGCGGTTCGTCGTCTTGCACGAATTCGCCATAGCAGTTGTCCACAAAGCAGAGGCAGTCGCTCTGCAGGGCCTTCACCCGCTCACACAGGCGGCCGATGGTGGCCACCGACAGGGAGGGGCGCCAGCTGTAACCGCAGCTGCGCTGGATCAACACCATCCGGGTGGCTGGGGCGAGGGCTTCGGCCAACCGGCCCTCGTCCACCTCGCCGCTGGCGGTGAGGGGGAGCACGTCGTAGTGGATGCCGAAGTCGGCGAGGGAGCCCATTCCGGAGCCCCGCACGCCGATCACCTCCTCAAGGGTGTCGTAGGGCGCGCCGGTGAGGGCCAACAGCCGATCGCCGGGGCGCAGCACGCCGAAGAGGGCCGCGGCGATGGCGTGGGTGCCGCTCACGAATTGCAGGCGCACCGCGGCGGCCTCGGCCTGCATCACCCGGGCGAAGACCCGATCGAGGGTGTCGCGGCCCAGATCGCCATGGCCGTAGCCGCTCACCGAGGCGAAGTGATGGCAGCCCACCCGCTCGGCGGCGAAGGCGGCGAGCACCCGCTCCAGGCGGGGGCGCACCGCTTGCGTGTGGCGCTGGGCCAGGGGGTGAATGGCCTCCAGGGCGGCGGCCACGCTGTCGGCGGCCTGGGCCTTGCCGGGGGAGGAGACAACCATGGGGGGCTCGCCATGCCGCTCCTCCCATCGTGCCTGCTGCCCGGGATCACCCCGCCAGCTCTCGGCGGATGGCCGAGGCCAGATCGCTGACGCTGCCCAAAGGGGCGGCTTGGGTGGGACTGCTCAAACTCTGGGCTTTCTGGCGGAGCAGGGCGAGAAAGCGCTCCGGGCCGAGCTCCTCTTCGCCGGCCACCCCGAGTTGAGCCAGGGTGCGCCGCAGCTCGGGCAATTCCGCAATGAGCTCGGCTGCGCTGAAATCGCGTTGGCCGGCCATCACTTCTGCGAAGCGCTCGCGGCGGGAGCGTTTGGCCACGGGATAGGCGGCCATCAGATGGTCGCGGCATTGGCGCCAAGGCCTGCCGGCGGTGAGGAGCTGGGCGAGGGCCTCGCAGAGGCTCGGGGCCTCCTCCTCGCGGATGGAGAGATCGAAGGAGGCCGGGGCGTTTCGGGCCCCCACGAACACCTCCAGCAGGTCTCCAGGGCCGAGCACGTTGCCGTCCCCATCCACCACGGGCAGGGCTGAAGCGGCGAGGGCTTCCACCAGTTCAGGATGCGCCTGCAGAAGTCTGGCGGCCTGATCGGAATCCAGATGGCCTGTGGGTGCCTGATCCGCCAGCCAGCGGTTGATGTTGCCGAGGGCCAGAAACACCTCGGGGCCAGGGGAGGCGAGCTTGCCGTTGCGCAGCATGGAGAGCTGGGAATTGTGCACGCGGCCCAGGTCGAGCGCCTCGGCGAGCGCCGGCAGCACCCGATGGGACCAGCCATTGCGGGCGTGCCAAACGCGAATCAGGTGCGCGAAGGCCACACGGCCAGATATGAGGTCATCTCGAAAACCCAAGTGATCAGGATTCGTATTGCTATGATCTTACGCGAATGATCAGGAGTCGGTCCCGAATGACCGCCACGTTTCTCCCCGCCCCGTCCTCCGCTGCGGCCCAGCACACCCGAAGGGTGGCGGCCATCAGCGGCGGCCCTCGGGCCGAGGCTCGCTCCCGGGCTCTGCAGGAAGCCCGTCGGGGTGAGCCCCAGTTGCCCGCCACCAAGGGGCGCCGTTGGGGCACCCTGGCATTCATGGTGGTGGTGCATGCGATGGCCTTGGTGGCCCTGCTGCCTCGCTTCTGGAGCTGGCAGGCTGCGGCCACGCTGGCGATTCTCTATTGGGTGACGGCCTGCCTGGGTGTGACGATCGGCTACCACCGGCTGCTGAGCCATCGTTCCTTCCAGGTGCCCCAATGGCTGGAGCGGTTTTTTGCCACCTGCGGGGCCTTGAGCTGCCAGCACGGTCCGATCGACTGGGTGGGGTTGCACCGCCATCACCACAAGTTTTCTGATACGGATGCCGATCACCACGACAGCAACAAGGGCTTTTGGTGGAGCCACATGTTCTGGATGTTCAAGGAGATTCCGGCCTTTGCGGCCGTGCCCAGGCTCACCGGTGATCTGGCCAGGGATCCCTACTACCGCTGGTTGAACAACTGGTTTGTGCCGCTGCAGGTGGCGCTCGGGCTCTTCCTCTATTGGCTCGGCACGGTGAGTGGCGTGGGCGGCTGGTCGTTGGTGCTCTGGGGAATCCCCCTGCGCCTGGTGGTGGTGTATCACTGCACCTGGCTGGTGAACTCCGCCACCCACGCCTGGGGCAAGGTGAGCCACGACAGTGGGGATCGCTCCCGCAACAACCCCTGGGTGGCAGCGCTCACCTTCGGCGAGGGCTGGCACAACAACCACCATGCCTTCCCCCATTCGGCGCGCCATGGCTTTGGTCGTCAGATCGATCTCACCTGGCTGCACATCGCCTTGCTGAGCAAGCTGGGGCTCGCCACCCGCGTGAGGCTGCCCCGCACGGCCTCGGGAGGCTGAGCCCCCTGCCGTAGGGTGGGTGGTTCCTGTTCATTCCGTCTCGAGGGTCGCCGCCATGGCCAAGCGCGTACAAGTCGTTCTCAATGAGGACGTATGGAGCCTGGGCAAGGACGGCGACCTGGTGGAGGTGGCTCCGGGCTATGCCCGGAATTTCCTTGTGCCCACCGGCAAGGCGGTGCCCGTCACGGCGGCGGTGCTGCGGCAGGTGGAGCACCGGCGGGCCAAAGAGACCGAACGCCAGGCCGCCCTGAAGGCTGAGGCGGAAACCTTCCGCACGGCGCTCAACACCATCGGCCGCTTCACCGTCAAAAAGCAAACCGGTGGCGACGACGTTTTGTTTGGCACGGTCACCAATGGCGATGTGGCTGAGGCCATTGAAAAGGTCACCAACAAAACTCTTGATCGTCGCGACATCCTGGTGCCCGACATCCACCGCACCGGCTCCTACAAGGTGCAGGTGAAGCTGCATCCAGATGTGGTGGCTGAGATCAGTTTGGAAGTGGTGGGCGGCTGAGGCTTGCCAGGCCGGGAATCCCCAGCTGTGACAGACCTCAACTCCTGGTGGATTGATCCGCCACTATAAGCAATCCACCCATGATTGCCAGGTTTTTGAACAGCTGGATGCGTTCCTGGGCGCTGCCCACATCTCCATGGAAGATCAGTGTGGTGGGGATCAGAAAGAGCAACAGCAGCACCACGCCGAGCCGTGCCTTCCAGCCGCTGATCACCAGCGCCGACCCCGCTGCCATCAAGAGCATTGCAGCCACCATTAGCAGCGGTGCCAGCGGCAGGCCTTTGGAGGCAATGGCCCCAGCCACCCGGTCAAAGCCTGTGAGCTTGCCGATCACCGCATGAATGAACACCAGGCAGAGCAGCACCCGGGCGAGGCGGTTGAGCAGGGAGGGGCGAGTAAGGGCATCAGGCATTGCGGTGGCTGAGGTGGGGCTTGAGCAGGATGTGTCGATGACAGGGACCGAGGTAGTTCGTCACATGGGCAATGGAGTGATATCCCAGCTGGCGATACAAGGTTGCCACCGAATCATCCAGAGTTTCGATGATCGCGTCTCGGCACCCTCGGCGGGCGGCCTCTGCTTCGAGCTCCTGGAGGATGCGGCTGCCAAGGCCCGCTCTGCGATGTTCCTCGGCCACCCACAGGTAATGCACAAAGAGGCGCTGGCACTCCGTCCGTCCCGAGCCACCAGCGATGAGCGTGTCACCTTCATGCACCAGGCAGGCCAGGGGACTGGCGTCAGGGTCGAAGGCTTGAGAGCGCACGTGCGAAAGCACCGCTTCTGAGATCACCTGCAAGTCATCGGCAGGTGCCTCAGCGTGGAGAGTCCAGAGGAGAGTCATCACATCGCAGGTGAATGAACAGGATCCCCCTGACCAATCAATACGTCGCCCCCGTGCGCCTCTGGTGGATGGCTGTGGTGCCCTCGCCATCGAGCACGCCGCCGTTCTGGGCTTCGGCGTAGATCAGCCAGTGGTCGCCACAATCCATGCGCTGCTTCACGCTGGCTTCGATCCAGGCCAACGCCTCTTCCAGGATGGGTTGCTCGCCCGGGCTTGGATGGGTGGCCACCCCCTCGAAGCGATCAGCTCCCGGCAGAAAAGGACTGAGAAAATGCTTCATGGCGCCTTTCTCCCGGCCGGCCGCCAACACATTGAGCGCGCAGAGATCGCCGATGTGCAGCAGACCCTCCACAGCTCGATCTTTCGCCACGGCCACGGTGAAGCCCGGGGGGCTGAAGCTGGCCTGGCTCACCCAGCTGGCCACCATGGCCCCTGAAAGGGCGGCCTCCCCCTCCCCCTTGTGGGCCGTGAGCACGCACAGGGAGCCCACCACCCGCCCGAGGGCCTGGATCGCTGGCTGGCTGCGGCTCTCCTGAAGGCCGCCGCCGGGGCTGCGCAGCTGACGCTTGCGTTGCTCGGTTTGCAAGCGCCGCCCCAGGGCCGTGCCGGTTTCCTCCAGCGATTGCAGGGTGGGCGGATCGGGGCTGAAGCGCACCCGGATCGGCTCAAAGGCAAAGGGGAAGCCGCCATCGCGCAGCTTGCTTTCCAACAGATCAATCGCCTCGCCGCTCCAGCCGAAGCTGCCAAACACCCCCACCGCCTTGCTGCGGTCGCCTTCGGCGAGCACGGTGCCGAGCGCCGACACGATTGGCGTGGGGGCGTGGCCCCCGAGGGTGGGGGAGCCGATCAGCAGGGCATCGCAGCTGCGGATCGCCGCCAGCAGCTGCTCGCTCTCGCTGAACTCGCAGTTGATGCTCTCCACCCGCACACCCGTGCGCGACACCCCTCGGGCCAGGGCATCGGCGATCGCGGCCGTGTTGCCATAGGCGCTGGCATAGAGCAGCGCCACCGAGAGCCGGGCCTGGCTCTGGCCTTCGCCCCAGCGACGGTAATCCGACAGCAAGCTGCGCCAGCTGGTGGCGATCGCCGGCCCGTGGAAGGGGGCGATCACCCGAATGGGCAGCTCGTCGATGCGATCGAGCACGCTCTCCACCTGCCGGGCCATGGGCGCCATCAGGCAGTCGTAAAACCAGCGGCGATCCTCTTCTGTGCTACTCCGGTTCGCTTCGGCGAAGGCCTCCACGCAGATGTGGGCGGAGAAAAATTTGCTGCTCATCAGCAGCCCCGTGCTCTCCTCGAAGGCCATCAGCGCTCCGGGCCAGCGGGGGGTGGGAGCGGGAATCAACTGCAGCTTGAACTGGCTCGCCAGGGGCCGCGACACCTCTTGCCGCACCACATCGATCGGCGGCAGCGGCGGTGGTGCAGGCGGCTCCGGGGCTCCCGGGGCCGCGGGCCGCTGTTGCTCCCACAGCTCGCGCAGCAATTTGGCGCCCGCATTGGAGGCCACCAGCGCCAAATTCGGCCAGCGCTGCACCATCGCCCGCAGCAGCTCCACCCGATTCGGGTTCACCACGCCCACCACCACCTTCAAGGGGGCATCGGAACCGACTCGCTCCGACAGGGCGGCGAAAAAGGGCTCGGTGTAGGTGGTGCCAGGCGGATGGATCAGCACCGGTGGCACAGGGTGCCCATCGGCAGCGGTGCCAGCCTCAAACAGGAAACTGTTGGCGGTGGTGCCCCGCTCCAGGGCGTATTCCACCTCAAAGCGCAGCCGTCGCGGGCTCAGGCCCCGCAGACAGACGAGACCAGGCTCGATCGGGAGAACGATCACCCGCCGATCACTGCCCGCTGCGCTTGGGGCGGGAGCATTGGAAACCGGGCTGGGTGGAGTGGCCGCCATCAGGGGGGAGCGCCGATGGGCGGGGCGAAACGTGGCAAAAAGCTTACTGAGCCCGATCGCAACCTGGCTGATGGGGCTTGGCGGATCAGGGCCCGGTAAGCGGCCTCCAATTGCAGCACCGCCGCGGCGGTGAGATGGTCGCGGTCGCGCAGCAGGCTGGAGGACACCTGCCCGTTGGTGCAGCCTCCGGCGCAGAGGATCGGCAGGGGGTCGAGCCAGAGGATCTGGGGCGAGAGCCCGGCGGCGATGGCTCGATTCAGCTCGCGGGCGTTGGCCAGCTCCCGCTGCACCTGTCGCTCGCACGGCGCCGTGGGTTGCACGTTGAACCACTCACGGTCGCACCGGTCCTTGAGTGGGTTGCGCGGGCCGGCTCCGATCAGCACGGTGCGCACCCCGCGGCGGCCAGCCCGCTCAGCGAAGCCATTCAGCGTCTGCAGGTAGAGCCCCAGGCTGGCCTGGCCGCTGGGCAGGGGCCGGCCTGCCGCATCGAGGAAGGTGCGGCGGGTGTCCTGCAGCCGGCCCTCCTCTCCGAAGTGGCTCAGGTGGTAGCCAAGGATGGTCACCACGTCGCCGGGGCGGGCGCTGGAAAGGATGCTCTCCTCCACCAGGCGTTGAAAGCGGAAGCAGTTTGGATCAACGGTTCCGCTGGCGGGCACGGGGAAGGGGCAGCCCGGCCGGGCCAGCAGCGATACCGCCATCGCACCCTCCTCGTGGAGGCGATCCAGCATGGGCAGGAAGGTCATGGCGTGGCTGTCGCCCACGGTCCAGAGCTGCGGCGGCCGCGCCCTGCCTGCCCGCACGTGGGGGCGGGCCGTGCAGCGATCGGCTTGGGCGGCGAAGCCCTCCGGGCTGGCCAGGATCGTGGCGTCCAACCGGTCCGTGGCGCAATGGGGCGGGTCCAGGTCGGTGCCCTTCACCCGCAGCGGTCCTCCGTCCAGCAGGCCATCGCCGCCCCGGGGCCGGCCCAGGTAGAGGCGGCTGTGCAGAGGGCCCGTCATCGCCCAAACGGGCAGGGTGGCCAGGACGCTCGTCCCCAGCCCCAGCCCAATCGTGGCCCAGCGCCACGGCGACCAGCGAGCCTGGCGCAGCGGCTCCTCCAGCCAGTGGGTGGAGCCAATCGCCAACAGCAGCATGGCCGCCAGCTGCAGCGGCACCGTCCACCATTGGATGCCGATCGTCCAGCGACTGAGCACCAGGACGCTCCAGTGCCAGAGGTAGAGCGAGTAGGAGAGGCGGCCCAGCGCCACCGCCGCCGGGAGGCGCAGCAGACGCCCGGTGGGGTTGGTTCCCTGCCCGGCCACGATCAAGGCGCTGCTCAGCAGCACCACCGCGGGAGTGGTCAGCGCCTGCAGACCGCGGGGCAAGATCAGGACAGCCACCAGCAGCCCCAGGGCCGCCAAGGCCCAGCGTGGTTGCTTGAGCACGGCCAGGCGGGCGGCCACCCCGCGGCGCTGCAGGGTCAGCCAGAGCAGCCCGCCGGCCCCCAGTTCCCAGAAGCGGCAGGGCATCAGGAAGTAGGCGGCGGCTGGTTGCCGCCCCACCAACAGCCAAAAGCTCACCAGCGAGAGCAGCGACGCCACCGCGATCACCGCGAACAGGCGCCGGCTCCCGCCCGTCTGGCCCGCTTTGCGAAAACCGCAGACCCAAATCAACAGGGGGTAGAGCAGGTAGAACTGCTCCTCAACTCCCAGCGACCAGGTTTGGGTGAAGGCATTCAGAGCCGAGTCGCGAGCGAAATAGTCGGTGGCCTGCCCAAAGAGCAGGAGGTTGGAGCCGCCAAACAGCGCTGCCATCCCCGTCTGCAGGCTTTGCTGCGGCTGGGGATCAAAGGCGCAAACCGCAACCGCCGTCACGACGACGCAGAGAATCAGGGCGGGTAGCAGCCGCTTCACGCGCCGGCTGTAGAACCCCAACAACAGCTCCCCAACGCTGGTGTAAGGGCCGCGGGCCGAGAGGGAGGCGGTGATCACAACGCCCGAGATCACAAAAAAAACGTCAACCCCCAGATAGCCGCTGGGCAGCAGCCCTGCGCTGAAGTGGTTGAGAATCACCGCCAGCACGGCAATGGCGCGCAGGCCGTCGATGTGGGGCTGGTATCCCTCAGATCGGGCGATCAATAATGATTGCCCACTTTGCGGTGGTGCACGGCGGTGCTGGCGGAGGCGTCAGCCACGTTGCCTTCCTCCACCACGGCATAGATGATCCAGTGGTCGGGGCCCTCCATGCGCTGGGACACCCGGCAGCCGAGATAGGCCAGAGCGTCGCCCAGCACCGGGCCGCCAGCGGCCACCCCATCGAGGGTGGCCACCCCCGCGAAACGGTCGGCTCCGGGGGGGAAGCGCTTCAGGAAGTGGCGTAAGAGTTGCTGGTGGTTGTCCTCCCGCAGGATGTTGAGCACGAAGCGATCGTCCACCTGAAGCAGCGCCTCGATCGCCCGATCCTTGGCCACCGCCACCGTGAGACCCGGGGGCTCGAAGCTGGCCTGGCTCACCCAGCTGGCCACCATCGCGCCGCTGCGGGCGGCCTCCCCCTCCCCCTGGCGAGCTGTCACGACGTAGAGCCCACCGGAGAGTCGCCCCAGGGCCTTGTCGAGATCCCCATCGAGGGATTTCATCGCGGCGATGGTGCGGGCTTTGGTGAGCAGTTGGCCCAGGTCGGTGCCGGCCTCTTCACAGCGCTGGTAATCGAGCGGTTCGGGCACATGGCGGATGCGCAGGGGTGCAAAAGCCTCCTGCTGGCCCAAGCTGCGTAGCCGCGAAGCCACGGTGTCGATGGGCTCATCGTTGCCACCGAAGGCGTCGTAGAGGCCCACCCACTGCTTGGGATGGAGGGCCGCCAGCAGCGTGCCGATCGACGCCTGCAGATCGGAATCGGCCTGGCTGGGCCAAGTGGGCACCACCACCGCGGCCGCCTCGCCGATCAGGGCGGAGAGTTCCTGGGCGTCGGTGGCGCGCAGATCCACCAGCTGCACGGCCGTGCCCGCCTTGCTGATGCCTCGGGCAATGGCCTGGCTGAGACGATCGCAAAAGCCGTGTTGGCTGATGTAGCCCACGGCCACGTAGGCCCCTTCAGCGCTGCGCTGGCTGCTCCATTCCCGGTAATCCCCGATCCACAGGGGTAAGTGGTGCTTGAGCAGGGGGCCGTGGCCCACGGCGATGGTGGTGATCTCCGGCAGGCTCTCCATTCGCTTGAGGGCTTGCAACACGCTGCGGGCATTGGGTCCCATCAGGCAGTCGTAGTAGAAGCGGAAATCGGGCGCGATCGCACCGGGGTCAGCGTCGTAGAGAGAATCAGAGCAGTAGTGCAGCCCAAACGCATCACAGGTGTAGAGAATGCCCGTGCCGTGGTCGTAGGAAAAAATAGTGTCGGGCCAGTGCAGATTCGGTGCGCTGAGAAACTCAAAACGGTGTGCGACTCCGCTGCTCGCATTCACACCGAGGTCCAGGCTGTCGCCGCTCTTCACCGCCCGGCTGCGGAAGGGGCGGTGCACTTGGTTCTCCAGGAATTGGATCGCCACTTTGGAGGCCACGATTTCCAGATCGGGATTGAGCTCCAACAGATGGCCGATCAGGCCGGAATGGTCGGGCTCGGTGTGGGAAACAATCAACACATCGATCGCCTTTGGATCGATCTGGCTTTGCAACAGCGGCAGCCAGGTGTCGGCAAATTTCAGATGGCTGCTGTCGATCAGGGCGGTGCGTTCGCCGCGCACCAGAAAGGCGTTGTAGGTGGTGCCGTTGCGCAGGCCGAATTCGATGTCAAAACGGCTGCGGTCCCAATCCAGCGAGCGGATCGTGCTGGTATCGGGTCCGATGGGCTCGGCTTGGAGGGTCAGGCGGGGTTTGGAGGACTGGGCCTGGGGGGGCAGGGTGGTGGTCATGGCTGCTCCAACCGCTGGTTGCCGGGACTGTAGGCAGTGGGCTTTGTGAATGTTGGTTGCGGGATGGTTAAGGACGGTATGCATCCCTTGCTTGACGGATCGCGCAAGCCTCATCCTGAGAAAAGACTCAAATGAGACACCTCCGGGGGCTAGGCCTGTGGTCATGATGTCGTCCGCCGCACAGTCCAGCCTGGGGCGGCAAGCTGATTCGTTTATTCACGAGCTGCATCGTGTTCGGGGGATGGGGGGCTCCCCTTCCCGCCCCCAGGAGCAGCAGGAGGCGCTGCCCTTCTCTCCGCCCTGCCGCCTGCGGCTGGAGGGAGAAGGCTCCTCGGAGGCCACCTGTGAAATCCTCGAGCTCTCCAGCGAAGGGGTGAACATCGTCATCAACGGTGGTGAGAGGGTTCGCCAAGGGCAGCACGGCCGGCTGTTGATCGGCCCACCCGAGGGCGACCATTACGAGTTGCCGGTGGATGTGAGCTGGGTGAAACCTGCCTCCTCCATCGCTGTGCTGGGTCTCAGCCTGTGCACCCCACCCCACTGGCGCTTTGCTCGATCCTGAACGCCCTCAGGCCAGCACCTGAATCAGCTGAATCTGGCCACCCTCCACCAGCGCTGTAGGGCCGCCGATCCTGCCGTTGGTGAGGTTGTGGGCCATCACTGTGCTGAAAAACACCGTGCCAGCCGGAGCACCGAACAGGTGTGACACCTCGATTATCCCAGAGGATTCCCAGTTGCCCACATCGGCCACCTGTCGGTCGGTTTGGCCGTAGGCGCTGGGCACGGCGCTGCGATCCATCTGGGCCCAACGTTGCTTGGACCCGGTGAGGGGATCCACTTCCCAAATGGAGGCTTCCTGGCTGCCGAATTGCCCATCGGCGGTCCCGCCGGGCACGGCCCGATCCTCTTGGATGTAGAGCTTGCCGTTGCGGGCCCAAACGATGTTGTCGGGGTTGCGCACCCCGCTCTGGCGCGCCAACCCGGTGAGACGATCCGAGTCCACCACCACCCTCAGACTGCTCGTGCCAGGGGAGGTGCGCAGGCTGCCATCAGCGGCAAATGCATGGTTGAGATCGATCACATTCGTGTTGCCGTAGAGATCAGCCCCGCTGCCACCGGTGGTGTTGAACGCCACCTGCTTGCCCGTGCTGGGGTTGACATCCCCATCCTCAATGCGCACGAAGGGCATCGCTCCCTTGCTCAGGGCTAGGGCACGCAGCTGGGTGGCGTCGGAGATGGCGGCGATCTCAATGCCGCTTCCCAGCCGCTCCCAGTGGCCGTCCACAGCGGTGTTGAGAGCCACCGCAGAAAGCTCTGCCTGGCTGTTGATCGTCTCGGCCTTCCAGGCGTAGAGGGCGCCCGAGCTGGCATCGATGCCGTTGCGGCGCAACAGATCTGCACTGGCGGGCGCCTTGCTGCCCACCCACAGATAGAGGTGGTTGGCCGTGCCGGAGGTGTCGTCAAAGAGCATCAGGGCCACGGTATTGGCGCTGCCGGTGTCTACAGCCACGGCCGATTCCCAGCCCCCACGCCCGAGGGCCGGCAGATGGTGCAGGTCGGCATTGGTGGGGTCGAGGGCAAAAAAGCGCCCTGGGCCTCCCTCCTCCCCGCAGAAGGAGAGGCGGTCGACAAAGCCTCGGCCGTTGCCGAATTGCAGGGGTTCGCTCAGGTTGGCGCTGCACAGGCGGGTGAGGCCTCCCTTGGCAAACGTTGCATCCACGCTCTTCACGTCGTCGAAGGCCAGCCCGCCTCGCAACACCCGCGCCTGAAAGCCATTGGCCGGATTGTGGTCGCCATCTTTGGCAATCACAAATCGGCTGATGCGTGCTCCGGTCACATTGGGGTTCAGGCCCCGAACGTTGATCGGCGCCCCTTCACTGGCCCCCAGCTCGTGATTCACCAGCAGGGTGATGGTGCCATCGCCGTTGTCGTAGGCCCCCATGCCATCCAACCTGCCTGGAGGGAGGTAGGCACTGCCGCCGCTGACCAGGCCGTCGCAGACCTCGCCCACGGTGATCAGCGGGGCGATGCTCAAGTTGGAGCCACCGGGCCCATCCTTGAGCATCGAGAGGGTGAACAAGCCAGCGGCTGGGTCGTCGTCATTCACGATCGTGCCCGTGGCACTGGCCGCGGCCAGATTCAGGGAGGCTCCAGCGGGGCTGCTGAGACTCACCAGAAACGTTTCCTCCGGTTCAAAGGCGCTCTCCCCCGACACAAGAACCGTGAGGGTTTGGGAGGTCTGACCGGCAGCAAAGGAGATGGAGCCTGTGGGAAAGGCGCCGCCAAAATCCACCGCCGTCGCCGGGTTGGCCCCGGAGCCGGAAACGCTCCACAGGGCGGAGCTGTTGCTTGAGGTGTCGCCAGTGCGGGTGACGGTGAAGGTGAAGGCTGTGGTGCCGGTGTTGCCCTCCGCTTGATTGGCCGAGGTGGCGGAAATGGTCAACAGCGGCGGGGGCTGCAGAGCGGCTGTCCCGAACAGGCGGATCTGCTGAGCAGAGAGCGATTCCTTGCCATTGAGGCGGGCAAAGGCGGTGGCGCCTAACAGGCCATTGCCATCGGGATCGAAGGCCACCAGGCCAGTGTTGGTGTTGTAGGTGATCTGGGGCAGGGCAGCGCTGGCGGCTCCCTGGGCGTTGGCGCTGAACGAAGCCGCACCCAGCACGCCATTCGCCGATTGCAGTCCAAAAAAGATCGCCCGATCCAGCCAGAGCTGATCGGGGAGGAGCCCCCCTGTCTCAAACCCAAAGATGGTGTCCAAGTTGGTTTGGGCATTGGGGGGAGCCGCAAACACAAAGGCATCGAACGACCCCGGCGTGCCATAGAGCTGATCGTTGCCGCCACCGCCGCTGATCCAGCGCTTGAGCCCAGCAGAGGCGGCACGATTCAGCTGATCAGGACCGTCGCCCCCCACGCGCAACTGATTAAAGGCGAGGCCATCGATCGTGTTGGGCCCGAACACAAGTTCAGAGGGCGTGGTCAGGCGGCTGCGGATGGCCACGCCGTTGGTGAAGGTGTTGCCTCGGATGCTCAGCATGGCCTGCACCACCCCGGCCGGGGCATCGGAGCGGATCAGGATCCCTTGACCTCCGCTGAGGATGGTGAAGCTGTTGTTGAAAAGGCTGGTGCGGAGCTGGAAGGTGCCGTCGGCAGCTGGATGGCTGTTCTTGTAGTTCGCCCAGATGGCGCTGGGATCAGCACTGTTGAATTGGAAGTCGAAAAACGCTCCAGCCGAGAGCGTGTTGCCGTTGAAGAGGCCGCCGGCGTTGTAGAAGCGCTCGCTCCTCGGAGTGTTTGGACTGACTTGTTTGTTGACCCCCCCACCGCTGAATTGATTGCCCACGATCCGCGCATTGCCTGTGAACAGCACCTGCATGGAGCTGCCGTAGCCGCCTTCCTGGAAGCGGCTGTTGAGGATTTGCAGATTGTCTCCCCCCGCAAAGAGGAGGAAGGCACCGCCCCCAATCCCTGTCAGCGGGTCGTAGCCGGCTTGAGCGCTCAAGCTCACATCCAACCCACTGAGGGTGCTGTTCTTGCTGCCGGAGAGGTTGATGTAGGTGCCTTCGGCGCCAAGGGCACCCTTGTGGGGGCCGGTGAACGCCAAATTCTGGAGGGTTAGCCCTGAGGCGGTGGGCGCAAGCAGAATGGCTCCCTGGGCGCCCAACGTGTAGTCGAAGCACAGATCTTGGATCGTGAAGCCCAGGGGGAGGCTGCCGCCATCCAGCCCTGGATCGAAGATGCGGGCGTTGCGCAGGGTTGTGCCATTGACGGTGCCAGCCCCCTTGAGGGTGACCCGGGGGGCCGTGCTGCCCGCGAGTGTGGTGGGAACGAACAGGCCAGACCCCAGCAGGATGAGGGAATCGGCTTTGGCGGCCAGGAGCGCATCAGCGATCGAGGCATAGGCCGTGGCGCCGATGCGAATGGTGCTCATTCGGTTGGTCTCATGCTTGGGATCCCGCTGGTTCCCGAGCCACAAGGTACAGCGCTAGAGCCACCACCAGCTCCCGAAGCTCGCTGCCTGCCCCCGAGCTGGGCCCTCACCTTCCCGCAAGGTCCAGAGCTTGGCCCCCTCGATGCGGAAGCGTCGCCCGGCGCTGTCCACCCGGATCCCCCCGTAACCCTGCAGCGCCTCCTTCTCCTGGGCCAGAGCCAGGGCCTGGGCTCGCTCCTGCCGCTCGGCCGGCGCAGCGGTGAGCCGGGAAGGCAGGCCCACCATCTCCTCCCAGCGCCGCCGCCAGAGCCTGAGGGCCGTGGCGTTGGCGTAGATCAGCCGGGGGTCGGCGCTGCCATCGTGGGCCAACACGGCCCGATCCGCGGCAAACACTTCCTGGGCCGCCTGGCGAGGGGTGGCGCCTCCTGCCAAACCCGCCAGCAGGGGGGTGCCAAAGGCCCCTTGGTGGCTGCTCAGCAGCATGGCCACCACGGCTAGGGCGGGCTCCTCAAGCCAAGGCGGTTCCTTCACGATCCGCGCGGGGTCTCCCCTGGCGCGTCGCCCACCGGCTCCTTCTCCGCACCCGCTGCCATGGCCCGGGCCATGGCCAGCTCTCCCATGGCTTTGCCATGGGAGAGCAACCGTTCCAAAAAAATCCGGTTGGCATCGGGGAAGCGGGGCTCCTCTGCCAACGGCAGCGGACCCGCCACCTCCAGCCCCGATTCCCCCTCCAGCGCCGGCGTGATCACCACCAAATCGGGATCCAGCGGGGCGTCATAGCGCCACCATCGTGAGGGATCGGCAATGGCACTGTGCACGGGGTGGGGCACATGGGCACGGTTGGTTTTCGCCCCGGCCTGCCGCCGCTCCGCCAGTTCCCCCAGCAGTTGGGAACGGCTGCGGCCCCGCAGCTGAAACAGCACGAAGGGATCTTCGGAGAAGCGGTCCCCCATCAGGTAGTACACCGCGCTCACGTGCTTGCAGGGATTGGCCTTATCGGGGCAGGTGCACTCACTGCGCACCTCCTGCAACTTGAACGGAAACAGCCGCTTGCCACTGGCCGCAAACGCCCGTTCGATGTCCTGCGGCATGATCCCCGCCAGCAGCTGGGCTGACCAGCGGGCCTTCTGGCTCAAAGCTTCAAGCACGTAGCCCCAGTCCTCATCGTTGAGCACATCGAGCCAGAGCTTCACCTTGTAGGGATCGTCGCCGGTGCCCTGAACCCGTGCATGCACCCGCCGCCCCTCGAAGCGGATCGACAGCACGTTGCCGGACCGGGCGTAATCCCAGGCTCGCTCCAGGCGTTTTTTGTAGCGGTAGGAGTTGATCAGCTCCATCCACTGCTCCACCCACCAGGGCTGCTGGCCGAGGCCCTGTTGGCCCAGCTGGGTGGCGATGGCGGGAGTGGAGACGGTCATGGCCGCCGCGCACGGAGATTCCGAAATTATCCCGCCTTTGCTGCCCCCGTCCTCCAGATCGGGCGGTTCCCCCATGGGGCCCTGGGGAGAGAGGGGCATTCAATAACACCTCAGCCTAGTCATTTCCATGGCTGGGCACTTCTAATAGTCGAGTATTCTCCTGAATCAGCTATATCTATTCTGGGGGGAGGCGACTTGTTTTTTCACCTTGACTTTTCCTCGAATCCGTCTCTGGCATGGCCTGCTGCTCGTTCCAGTTGTGGCCATCGGTGTCCTCGAATTGAAGCGGCAATCCTTTGCTGGCAAGCCCTGTGCGGTCGGCCCCGGCGCCCGCTGTTTCGCTGCGGATCTCTCCGCCCTGGAGTTGCGTCGCGCCGATCTGCGCGGGGCTGATTTGCGGCGAGCAAGGCTGGTGGGCGCCAACCTTGAAGACGCCAACCTCGCCGGCGCCCGGCTGGATGGAAGCGTGCTGATCGGGGCCGATCTGGAGCGGGCCAACCTTCGCGGCGCCAGCTTGCGCAAGGTGCTCTGCCGCGCCTGTGACCTGGAGTCGGCTCAGTTGGAGGGCGCCGACCTCAGCGGAGCTGATCTGGAAGGGGTCGACATGGAGAGCGCCACTCTGCGCTTCGCCAAGCTGCGCAAGGCGCGGCTGCGGGGCAACGACATGGAGAGCGCCGATCTCCAATTCGCTGATGCGGCAGGTGCCGATTTCACAGGCGCCAACCTGGGAAGGGCTCGTCTCAGCGATGCCAACCTGAACTGGGCGCGGCTCCAGGCGGTGGATCTCACCTCCGCCCGGTTGGATCGAGCCAAGCTCGTGCGGGCGGATCTGAGGCAGGCACGGCTGGGAGTGCGGGCGGTGCCCTCGCGGGAGGATTCCGCCCACGCCCATCCCTGCTTCCCGCTGCCTGGTTGTCGCCCCCAGGATCGCGCCAAGGCCAGCGACGACATCGGCGTGGGGGCCCTGTTGGTGGACACCGACTTGCGCGGCGCTGATTTGGCTGGGGCCTCCCTCGGCGGGGTCGTGATGCTGCGCGGCTCCCTCAGCCAGGCCCGGTTGCAGGGGGCTCAAACCGCTGGGGCTCGCTGGCTGGATGTGGCCTTCCACCACACCGTTTGCCCGGATGGTCGCCGACGGTCCATCCCCTGCCCAGAGCTGCAGGTGCCCGCCCCTGGCCCCGCAAGGCTTCAGGCGTTGGCACGGGTGGACTGGCTGCAGTCCCTCCCCTGGCCCTGGGATTGAGGGGGGGCGCCCCGACCGGTGCGTAGCCTCAACCCACTCAGCGTGCAGCCATGGCCCGCCTGGCCCGCCGCCTGGCCGCCAACGCCCCAGGCCCGTTCTACGTGGATGCCAGCTGCATCGATTGCGGCACCTGTTGGCGCTGGGATCCCGACCACTTCGCTCCCGGCGAGGGCCAGGCCCGGGTGGCCCGGCAACCGCAGGGGGAGTCGGCCACGGTGCGGGCCTTGTTGGCCCAGCAGGCTTGCCCCGTTGCCGCCATCGGCTCTCCTGGGGAGCTCCAGCGGCGCCACAGCCCGGCTGTGGCCAGCCAAGGGTTTCCAGCCCCCCTGGTGCGCCATCCCCTTGGCGAGATCCTCTATTGCGGCTGGGCCTCGCGCCTCAGCTTCGGGGCGAGCAGCTACCTGCTGGTGCGGCCCCCGGCGGCCGGCGGCAATGTCCTGATCGATTCGCCCCGCTTCAGCGCTCCCCTCGCCCGCCGCATTGCGGCCCTGGGCGGCCTGGCGGCGATCGTGCTCACCCACCGCGATGATGTGGCCGATCAGGCCCGCTGGGCCGCCCACTTTGGTTGTCCCCGCTGGATCCACCGCGCCGATGCCGATGCGGCGCCGGGGGCCGAGCACCAGCTGGAGGGGTCAGACCCCGCGGCAGGGCCTGCGGGCCTGAGGCTGCTCCCCACGCCAGGGCACACGGCTGGATCCATGGTGGCTGTGCTCGGGGAGGCCGGCTCCACGGAAGGTCAGGTGCTGTTCAGCGGCGACCATCTCTGGTGGAGCGAGCGGCTGCAACAGGTGGTGGCCTCCCGCCGCTACTGCTGGTGGGATTGGCCGGAGCAGGTGCGCTCCGTGGAGGCGCTGCTGCCGCTGGATGTGCGCTGGCTGTTGCCAGGCCACGGGGATCGCCGCGCCTTCCCCGCTGGGGCCTGGGCCCAGGCCCTACAGGCCACCCTGGTGGCGTGCCGCCACCAGGGTGCGGAGCCCGCATGAGGCGCGTTGCAGCGCTGCTCGTCGGCCTGGCGATCGTGGGCCCGGGGATGCCCCTGGCGCTCCTGCCCGGGCAGGCCCTGGCCCAGCTCCCCACCGGTCGGCCACACCAGTGGGAGGCGGCGCTGGTTTGGATGCCCTGCCCTGCCTCGGAGGCAAACCTCGCTGGCTTTGGCTCCTCGGAGGCCGTGGAGTGCGCCACGCTCTCGGTCCCCCTGGATCACGCCCTCCCCCAGGGGGAGCGGTTGCCTCTGAAGGTGCGGCGTCTGCGGGCCAAGGGGCCGGGCCCCAGCCTGGGGGCCCTTGTGCTGATCGATGGGGCGGCCGGCTCCCCCGATGCCCTTCCGTTGGGAGCGATGGCCCGGGCCATCGCTCCCGCCCTGCGCAGCCGCCTGGATCTGGTGAGCTGGCAGCTGCGGGGGACGGGCAGCCGGGGCCAACCGGCAGCCTTGCACTGTTGGCCCACGGAGGAGGAGGCCCGGGCCTGGCGCAATCGCCGACCCCCCAGCCTGCCGGAGAGCAGCGGCGAGCAAAGCCGCTGGCTGGAGAGCTGGGCGGAGTTGGCTCGGGCCT
The DNA here is from genome assembly GCA_041181185.1 of Cyanobacteriota bacterium. Lineage (GTDB taxonomy): Bacteria > Cyanobacteriota > Cyanobacteriia > PCC-6307 > Cyanobiaceae > Cyanobium. The sequence continues at coordinate 39,994 of JBEGQC010000009.1, forward strand.
GCGAACGCCACCAATCGCGGTTGCTGCCCCACCTGAGCAGTGCCGATAGCGCCAGGGATCTGGAGCTGCTGCGCCTCGCCCTTGGGGAGAACACCCTGCGGTTGCGAGCCAGTGGCGAGGCCGGCCTGATCGGCGCCACCTACGCCAACCTCTTCCCTCGCACGCTCGGGGCCCTGGTGCTCGATGGGGCCCCCGATCCCCTGGCCTGGGGCGACAACGGCAATCCCCTGGCGGTGGAGGGCACCGACTATCGCTTGGAACGGGATTTGGGCACGGGGGCCACGCTGATCGCCTTTTTGCATCGCTGCGCCGCCGTTGGTCGTCCGCGCTGCGCGTTTGCCGCCAGCGGCCCCGGGGGCTCAGCAGCCGCCACCGAACGCCGCTACGCCGAACTGTTGGCCCGGCTGCGGCAAGGTTCCCTGCGCTGGGGAGAGAGGCGACTGGGCACCGGCGAGGTGTTCGGCGAACTGCGCCAGCGCTTGCAGACGGTGCCTCCCGATGGCCAGGGCCGCGGTGGGTGGGAGGGGGCGGGGCGCTTCCTGGAGGCCCTCTCCCGCGGCGGCAGCAGGGATGGCCTGGGGGAGTTGTCTGCGGAGGAGGGGGCACCGGAGCAAACCCTGGCCTTGCGCTGCAGCGAAAGCCCCAATCCGCGGCAATCGGCCGCCATCCAATCCCTGGCGGAGCAGGCCAAGGGGCGTTCGGGCCCCTTGGGGCCCTGGGTGGTGTGGGGGGACGGCCGCTGTGCCGCCTGGCCCGCTGCCGCCGCCCCCTACAGCGGTCCATGGCTGACGCCAACCCCCATGGCCGCGTTGGTGATCGCTCACCGCTTCGATCCTGTGCTGCCTTTTCAATCGTCCCTAGCCATGGCCCGGGAGCTTCAGCAGGGCCTGCTGCTGAGCGTGAATGGCTACGGCCACACGGTGTTGCGCAACCCGAGCGCCTGCGTGGCCCGCTACGAAGCGGCCTATGTGCTCTCCGGGCTCCTGCCCCCCCTGGGCACCGTCTGCAGCCCGGATGCCGCCCCCTTTGCCGGCCCCTGAGGGCGTGGCGGCGGTTCTGCCCCTGGTGTCCCGATGGTGCTTGCCCCGTCGAGCGGTGCGCTGTGAACCCCTTCCCCAGCCGATCCAAGCCACGATCACGCCACCTCGAAGCAATGGCGTTGATGGGCGACCCCCGGTTCTTGATGTGCGCCCCGGAGCACTACGACGTGGATTACGTCATCAACCCCTGGATGGAGGGCAATGTGCACCGCTCCTCCAAGGCGCTGGCCGCGGCGCAGTGGGCTCAGCTGCGGGAGGTGTTGGCCCAGCGGGCCGAGGTGCAGTTGATCGAGCCCGAGCCGGGTTTGCCGGATCTGGTGTTCACGGCCAATGCCGCTGTGGTGGTGGAGAACACCGCCGTGATCGCCCGCTTCTTTCACCCGGAGCGCCAGGGGGAGGAGCCCTGTTTCCAGCGCTGGTTTGAACGCCAGGGCTACCGGGTGGAGCTCCTGCCGGCGGATCTGCCGTTTGAGGGGGCTGGTGATGCCCTCTTGGATCGGGCTGGGGGCTGGTTGTGGGCGGGCTATGGCTTCCGTTCCGAGCTGGATGCCCACCCCCTGCTGGCCAAGGCGCTGGGGGTGGAGGTGCTGTCGCTGCGGCTGATGGATGAGCGCTTCTATCACCTCGACACCTGCTTTTGCCCGCTGGCCGACGGCACGTTGCTCTACTACCCGCCCGCCTTTGATTTCTATTCCAACCGTCTGATTGAGAGCCGGGTGAGCGCTGCCCAACGGCTGGTGGTGGGGGAAGCCGATGCCCTGGCCTTTGCCTGCAACGCGGTGAATGTGGACCGCACCGTGATCCTCAACCAGGCCAGCGCCGAGCTGCGCCAGCAGCTGGAGGTGCGGGGCTACACCGTGGTGGAAACTCCCCTCACGGAATTTCTCAAGGCCGGCGGGGCCGCCAAGTGCCTCACCCTGCGGCTCGATGAACCTCGCCTGCGGCTCCCCGCCCAGGCCGGAGGGTTATCCACGCTCAGCCGCACGATCCGCCTGCAGGGCCATCTCCTGGACACTGGCTTGATCAACCGCACTCTCGATCGCATCGTGGAGGGCGGCGGCAGCTTCCAGGTGTTGGAGTTTGCCTTGGGTCAGCAGCGCCACAGCCCTTCGAGCGCTGCGATCCGGGTGAGCGCTCCCGATGGGGAGGTGATGGCCGATGTGATGGCACGACTGATTGATCTGGGGGCCCAGACCAGCGAGGAGGAGGAGTGTGATGCCGCCCTGGCCCGGGTGGAGATCGATGGGGTGGCCCCAGAGGAGTTTTATGTGAGCACGATCTATCCCACGGAAGTGCGACTGGCAGGGCAGTGGCGGCGGGTGGAGCGACAGCGCATGGATGGGGCCCTGGTGGTGCAAAAGGAGGCCGCAGGGCCGGGCACGCCTCCCCGGGTGGAGTGCCGCTTGCTGCGGGAGTTGCGGGCTGGTGAGCAGGTGGTGGTGGGGGTGGAGGGGTTGCGCACCCTGCGGCGGGATCCTGCCCGGGAGGGGCGGGAGGCGGATTTCGCCTTTATGGGAGCAGGCGTGTCAAGCGAGCGGCGGGTGGAGCTGGTGGTGGAGCAGATCGCCTGGGAATGGCGCCGCATCCGGGATCGGGGCGGCAAGGTGGTGGTGGTGGCTGGACCAGTGGTGATCCACACCGGCGGCGGCGCCCACCTGGCCAAGCTGGTCCGCCAGGGGTATGTGCAAGCGCTGCTCGGCGGAAACGCCATCGCCGTGCATGACGTGGAGCAGGCCCTGATGGGCACCTCCCTGGGGGTGGATTTGCAGCAGGGGGTGGCCGTGCATGGCGGCCATCGCCACCACCTCAAGGCGATCAACACCATCCGCCGCTGCGGCAGCCTGGCGGCCGCGGTGGAGCAGGGCGTTTTGCAGGAGGGCATCTTTCACGCCTGCGTGCAGCGGGGCGTGCCCTTTGTGTTGGCCGGCTCCATTCGCGATGACGGCCCGCTGCCCGATACGGAAATGGATCTGATCCGCGCCCAGGCTGCCTATGCCCAGGCCCTTGAAGGTGCCGACATGGTGTTGATGCTCTCCTCCATGCTCCATTCCATCGGCGTGGGCAACATGACTCCGGCGGGTGTGAAGTTGGTGTGCGTGGATATCAACCCCGCGGTGGTCACCAAACTGAGTGATCGCGGCTCTTTGGAATCCGTGGGGGTGGTGACGGATGTGGGGTTGTTTCTCAGCCTGCTGGTGCAGCAGCTGGAGCGTCTCAATCAGGGTTGGATGGCTGGGGAGGGAGATGGAGCAGTGCGGGCGGCATGAGGAAGATTGTCCTTGCCCCGCAAAGGTGGCTTTGCACCGACCTTGGATCAGAGACTCCCGTGGGTGGTTTGCCTGGACTTCGGGGCTGGCTCGAAGAATTGCTGGTTGCCATAACCACTTGAGTTTCCGTTGAAATAGGAGGCCATCCCCATGGCCGAAGGCACAATCAAGGTATTGGTGAGAATGATGCTTTGATGTTGAATGTTTTGCGGTGGCCGTTTGAAACTAAACCAGCCGCCCAGGACGGGAATATCGCCAAAAGCCCCCTCCCAGATGGTGCCAATCAGGGGGACATACCAGCGGCGGCCGGTAATTGTGGTTTGGTTGTTGAAACTGCTCAGGGCAAACAGATCCATGGTGTTTACGTAAACCTTGGTATCAATGATGCTTTTTGAAATTCTTGACAAAGGCCTCATGGTGGTTTTGTCTGAACCGGCGAATTGGATGTTGTTGTATTGGGTTGGATCCTTGCTGTCTTTGGCTGAATCAAATGTGGCTGGATCGGCAATGGTGAGGTCTACTTTGACTTCGGCCTGGGTTTGATCGCGCATCAAGGTTGGAGTCAGATCCAGCTTGATGCCGGAGCTTAGGGACTGCCAGCGCACCTCTTCTTCCGAGAGTGCGGCGAGAAATGCCACTGCATTCTGGGTTGGCAATGTGCTCAGCAAAGAGCTGACAAGAGGCACGCTTGACGTGCTCAGGGAGGGAGCCAAAGCGCCAAGGGTGCCGGCTTTGGGTCCTGTGAGGTTGGGAAGAACTTTCGGTACTGATCCCTCATTTCCAAGATAATCTTTGGCATTGTTGAGCCAATTTCCCAACCTGAGAGGCGTGGGATCATCGAATGAACTGATGGTGCCGGAGACCACCTTTGCATTCTGACCGTTGATGCCTGCTATCATGCTGCGGCCAACTTCAGCATATTCCACGCCCCTATTCCGGCCAACAATTTGTCTAATTTTAAATAGTGTTGGCCGGATGAAGTAAGCTTCAATATCTCGATTCACTGCATCAACGACTCGGCCCATCATGCCATCAACAATTGATGCAGATTTGGCTAAATTAGAGGGATCATAATTTTGGCGATCGTACTGAAATTGAGAGTATTCTTTGGCAAATCTCAGTATGGCTTGCTGTCTTCTGACCAAAGCTTCGGTTTCCCGATCTATATCTCTTTTGTCCTTTAAGGCTCCATCGCCACAAAAGGGTTGACCTGTATTGAGATTAAATTGTTGTTTTAAGCCTGCCGTCATGAACCCCTGAAATGGTCTGCGATAGGAGCGTGGTGGATCATCGTTGAAGATGCGTTGCACATCGTAGGCTTTGAGCTCCCTTCCCTCAAACTCATTGAATAGCCTAAACTTAGGGTCGTTTGCTTTGCGGACAAAAAATCTGCAAATATTGTCAGCAGCACGATTGTAATTGCCAATCGGATCATCGGCAAAGTTCAGCCGAAGCAGCATTTGTGTCAAGCTGAGGCTGGGAGGCTCGATTCCCAAAGCAATCGCCTCTTCAAAGCCGAGTCTTGTGAGATCATCTACGCCAGGGTCCCCAGGCTTGAACCTTGTATCTTGATAAGACAAGGCTGATAATTCTTTGTAAGTTTCTTGCATGGCGTCCCGTGTTTGATCCACCACCCGCTGCACTTGGCCCATGACATCAGTCAGCTTGGCTGGGCTTGTGCTGGAAATTTGGATCGCCCACAGGTCCATATTAATTCTTTCCCGCGGCAGATCGAAGCTGCCAATCGATCTCTTCAGGCTGGCTCTGCCAAGGGGATCACCGTAAATCGCAACGGAGCGAGAGCTGCCAATGTTGACTCCTACAACTTGGCCGCAACCAAGCGTGGGTTTCATCGCAAGCAACACGGTTTTTATGGCCTGCCCGCTTGAGTCCAGGTAGAAAACAGAGATATTCTCAAAGCTCCCTTGCACACATGGCCCTATGGTGATAGCTGAGTTCGATACCTTTTCTTCAGCATGTGCTGCAAGGGCAAGGGAACTCGCAGCAAGAATGGTGCAAGCCAGTAAAGATTGAATTCTTCGCCATGTTTCCACCGGGAATGGATGAAACCTTCTTGGGGATAACACAGGCGTTTATGATTTCATTTCGAAGTGTTGTAGCGGGTGGCCAGTAAATTGGCAATCCCGACGGTCTGATTTGCATGGATCGATCTTTGCTGAGGTTTTTGGCGCTCTCGCTCCTTGCCCTTCCCCTCGCCCCATTCACAGCCCAGGCCGAAGTGCAACAGCGCTGCGAAGGCACCCTGCTGGAGGCCCGGGGCAGCTCCGAGCAGGAGCAGCCGATTGAGCGGCTGCGCTTCTCGCTGGCCCTGGAGGCCGAACATCGCAGCAGCGATGGAGCCCTTGCCCTGCTGCAGCAGCGCCTCGCCGTCGTGCGCACCTCTCTCCAGGGCCTGGGGGTGCGGGAGTTGCGCGTCTCCTCCCCCTCCACATGGCAGCGCCCTGCCGAGGCGGGCCGGCCGGCCTTGAGCCAGGCTTCCTTGCAGACGAGCGGTGTTCTCATCCCCTCACGCCTGCAGGCCCTGATCCGCCAAGTGGGCGCCTTGCCCGGCGTGCGCCTGTCGCCCGTGACCCCCGAATCCGACCCGATTCGCTCCGCCGAGCAGCGGCGCAGCCTGTTGGCAGCTGCCTACCGCCAAGCCAGGGCACGGGCTGCCGATGTGGCTGCTGCTCTTGGCCTCTCCCGCCTTCAACCTCTGGAGGTGCAGGTGGAGAACGATCAGGGGCCTCCTCCTGCCCCCATGGCGATGGCCGCCAAGGCTGATGTGCCCCCCTTCGATCCGGCCGAATTGCAGCCTCCGAAAGACATGGCCACCCTGCTTGTGCGCTTTTGCGCGAGCTAAACCCTCAGGCTTGCTTTTGATCGCGCAACCATGCCAGGGTGCGCTCCAAGCCAGCAGCCATTGAAATGTTTGCTTGCCAAGGCAACTCTTTTTGGGCACGTTTGCAGCAGAGCACATTGGATTTCACATCAAAATCCCGAGCTGGCTTGTAGGTCACCTCAAGCTCTTGGCCGAGCTGTTTCGAGAGGATCTGCACCAACTCATTCAAAGATGTGCCTGATCCTGATCCGATATTAAAAACAGTGGCATCCCCTTTGTAGTGGAGGGCGGTTGCAAAGGCGTCCGCCACATCTTCGACATGCAAGTAATCGCGGATGACGGAGCCGTCACCCCAAATTTCAATGGGTTCACCCGCCAGTGCTCGCTTGAGGAAGGCGGCCACCACTCCCTGGGCATATTCCACACGCTGACGCTCACCATAGGGATTGGCGACACGCAGGATGACCGGCTGTAGACCGTGCAGCTGCTTTTCAAGTTGCAGGTATTTTTCGATAGTGAGCTTTGTGATTCCGTAGGAGGTGGTGGGATTGGTGGGGTGGTCTTCATCAATTGGTGTGCGGATTGGTGGGCCGTATACCGTGCCACCCGAAGAGGAGAAGAGCATCTTTTTGATCCCAAGCTGTCTCATTTCCTCGAGCAATTGCAGGGTCGCGATCACGTTGCTCTGAACGTCGAAGATGGGTTCATCGTTGGAGCTCTTCGGCCGTGTGGTGCACACCAGATGGATCACAGCAGTCGCACCTTCCAGCGCCAGACGCATGTCTGGAAGATGGCCAAAGTCACCTTCGATCCATTCCACTCCTTCTCCCTCGGCAAAGGCCCTGTAGGGCTGGATGCGGGGACGCTCAAAGATTCGAACCCGATGGCCTTCGTTGAGGAGACGATCGGCGATGGCGGATCCAAGGAATCCACCACCTCCCAAAACGGAAACAATCTCTGGCTCTGGCACGTGCTGGGCGACGTTTGCAGCCCCTACAATGACATGGCTTGCCATAAGGGATGTACCGGAAGGCGGAGTGCAGATTCCTGTCGCAATTAACTCTCCTCTAAAGCCACCAATTCCTTGAGTTGGCTCACATCCAGTCCCCCGAGCCAATCTTCGCCGCTGCCCACAATATCTGCTGCCAACTTTGATTTCTCGCTGATCATGCGGTCGATCCTCTCTTCCACTGTGCCGCTGGTGATGAACTTGTGCACCATCACCCGATTCGTTTGGCCGATGCGGTAAGCCCGGTCGGTGGCCTGATTTTCGACCGCCGGATTCCACCAGCGGTCGATGTGGAACACATGGCTGGCACGGGTGAGGTTGAGTCCCACGCCACCAGCCTTGAGCGAGAGCAGAAAGAGCTGCGGGCCCCTGGGGTCCTCCTGAAAGCGATCCACCATGGCTTGGCGCTCGCTTTTGCTGCTGCCACCATGCAAAAAGGGCACCTCCTGGCGCCAACGCCGTTGTAGATGCCTTTGCAGCAAGTGGCCCCACTCGGCAAATTGGGTGAAGAGCAGGGCCCGGTCGCCGGCCTCGATCACTTCCTCGAGAATTTCCTCCAACCGCTGCACCTTGGCGCTGCGGCCCGCAAACCCATTGTCCACAGCCTCCTCTTTGAGGGCGAGGGCCGGATGGTTGCAGATTTGTTTTAGGCGGGTGAGCAGGGCAAGCACCTGGCCATGACGTTGCCCCAAGGAGGCGCGGGCGATGGCCTCCAGGCTGTCGTCCACCGTTTTGCGATAGAGCTTCACCTGCTCGGGCGCCAGACCCACCCACTCCCGGAGTTCCACCTTCTCCGGCAGGTCGGAAATGATCGATTTGTCGGTTTTCAGCCGCCGCAGGATGAAGGGGCCCACCCGAGATTTGAGATCTCGCAGCGAACTCATATCGCCATAGCGCTCAATCGGCAGGCGGTAGCGCTGGCGGAAGAACGCCTCATCCCCCAGCACCCGGGGATTGAGGAAATCCATCAGGGCCCACAACTCGCTCACACGGTTTTCCACCGGGGTGCCGGTGAGGGCGATGCGGAACCGACCGTGCTTGCGCGGGCGAGCCAGGTCGCGGGCGGCCTGACTTTGCTTGGCGAAAGGATTTTTGATGGCTTGCGCCTCATCGATCACCACCCCCTGCCAGTCGATGGTCTCCAGCAATTCGCTGTCGCGCTGCAACAGGCCATAGCTGGTGAGCAAAAGATCAATGCCATCAAGTGCCTTCTTGAGAGCCGCTTCGCTGCTGGGACGTCTGGGGCCGTAGTGCTCCCGCACCTCCAGCTCCGGGGTGAAGCCCGACGCCTCCCGCTTCCAATTGGTGAGCACAGAGGTGGGAGCCACCAGCAGCACAGGTCGTTTGAGATCCCCCGCCACCTTGAGATGTTGCAGAAAGGCCAACAACTGGATCGTTTTACCCAAGCCCATGTCGTCCGCCAGGCAGGCTCCCTGATCGAAGCGGTGCAGAAAGGTGAGCCAGCCCAGACCTCTCTCCTGGTAAGGCCTCAGCTGGCCAGCGAAGCCCTCCGGGGCCGGCAGGGGATCCGGTGCCTTTTGCTGGTGGTATTGCTCCAGCACCGCCTGCAAACGCGGCCCCGCCTGGAAGCGATGCACCGGCAGGCGCATCAGGGTGTCGCCATCGCTGGCGGTGAGGCGCAGGGCCTCATCGAGGCTCAGGCTTGGATCCGCCGCGCAGAAGCGCTCGGCATTTTTGAGATCCCCAGGGCGCAGTTCGATCCAGGCTCCTTTGTGCTGCACCAGGGGGCTGCGCTTGGCGGCAAGCCGCTCCAGATCCTTCAGGCTCAGGGTTACCCCGCCGATCATCAGGTCCCACCGCCAGTCCAACCCTTCGCCCAAGCTCAGGCCCCGCGAGCGGCTGGGCAGTTCCGCCTCGATCGAAAGCCCCAGCCGGCTCGCCAGGCCGCCGCTGAGGCTCGGGGGAAGCACCACCCCCACCCCCACGTCTCGCAGTTGGTTGGCAGCGGTGCGCACCAGCACGAAGGCCTCGGCGGGCGTGATTTGCATCTGCTCTGGCGCGGCGCTCTCCAACCCCCGGCCGAGCGGTTCAAACACCTGCAGGGCACGCCCCAGGCCCTCAAGCAGCAGCTCGCCAGGTTGGCGCACCTCCACTTCTCCGAGCTGCAAGACGCTGTCGCCTGCCCCCCACACCACACCTGCCTGGAGCCGCAGGCTGGGCTCCGCCTCCGCTTGCAAGGAGAAGCGCAGCTCCCACAGCTCTTCGCCTTCGGCAGGGGTGAAAAGCTCCAGGCAGGCCCGTGCTGGTGCCACCCGCCCGGCCACCCCCTCACGCCAGTGATGGGTTGCCGTTTGGAGCCGCTCGGTTTGCTCCGCATCAAGGCCGAGGCGGCCATCGCCCCGACCCAGGGCCTTTTGCCAGGCCGCCAAGAGGGGATCGAGGTCTTTGCCCCCGGGGGCAAAGCCATTGCGCAGCTGTCCATCCAGCAGGGCCTCCAACAGGCTGGCCACCCGCAGGCGTCCGCTGCCAGGGCGGCGGCAGGCCAGGGCCCCTTCCGTGGGGGTGCCAGAGGCGACGGCGCAGGTGGCCACCTGGGGCAATCCCGTGGCGAGCTCCTCGAGACGCCGCCGGTCTCCCTCGCGGTTGAGAAGTGGCAGCCAGCATGCCCTTCCCTCCTCCACCTGCGGCAGCCACCGCCCCCGGGCGATCAGGCTCTGGGCCCAGCGCTGCAGGTGGCTCCACCAGCGCAGTTCATCCGCCAGGTCGGGGTGGTGGCCTGAGAGGGGCAGCCCACTGAGCCACTCCGCCGCAGCCCCCGGTTCCATCGCCAGACCTTCGACCTTCCAGGGCCACCACGCCACCTGCTGGGGGATGGGTTCGCCGGCTTGGAGCGGCAAACCACTCCATTGTTTCTCCTCCGAGACACGGCGCCCGCGGGCGGCTTGGCTCCGGCTGGGCAGGGTGAGGCTGGCGTTGGCGGGGCGCAGGGCCTCTGACCAGAGGTCATGCTCCTGCAGCCAGTCCGCCAGCTCGTCCCAGTTGAGGGTGAGGGGATGCTCTGGCACCCCTTGTTGCGGCTTCACCGGCGTGGCGACCCGCCAGGTGTCGGCCCAGAGCAGCAGGCGGCCTCCCGCTCCTTCCGGGGGAAACAGCCAGGTGGCGTGCAGCAGGCTCATGGCCGCGGGGCAGGCAGCAGGCGCTGGGCCCACTGGAGCAGCAGGGCACTGCCGATCAGTGGCCACCAAAGTGGCAACCAAATCAACAGCCCATCCATCATTGCCGATGACAGGACCCCAGTCATCTCCTCCAACGTGAAGGGTGCCGATCCGGTGGGCCAGAGGGGCCACACCTGGGACCAGGGGAAGGGGGAGGCCAGGCTGCGGATGGCACAGATGGCGCCCACCAATCCGGCTTGGAGATGGCCATCATCAGGGTCGACCCTCTGCAGGTGAAAGGCCAGCAGGCCATAGAAAAAACCACAGCCGGCGGCCCTCAGGGCCGGTTCCAACCTCCCCGGCCAGCCCTCTGTCCAGGGAAGGAGGAGAGCCAGCAGGCCAGAGGCACTCCCCGCAAGGAGCGCCCAGCTGAGGGAGCGGAGGCGCATGCGCGCTCGATCGTCGCCGCAATCCTGGGGGGAGGACACGCGAGGTCAGGCCAAGCCCTGTGGATCATGACCCACCGCGGGTCCAGGAGCTACCTTTCAGAGGTTGGATCCATGAAGTCTCCTGGACATCCTTGCTGCCCCGGTGCGCATGGACTATTGGGTCGAGCACCTGATTTGAGGCGCGAGCGCAGGCGTCGGCTCCATGCCAAGACCACAGGCACTCCAGCGGCAGTGAAAGGACCAGGCACTGGTCTGACCACAGCCTGATAGAGAAACTCGCCGATCAAAGCATGTCCTTTTCGAGTGGGATGGGTGCCATCCCAAAAAAAGTATGTGTCGGCAACATGATTGTCATCGCGACAGAGGAGGTTGTCCAAGCAACTGTTGCTGGCATCTGTAAAGCCAAAGGCCGAGGGCGTGGCCTGCACCTCAGCGACCAGATCATCGACCGGAGCGATGTCGATGTCGAGCTCAGGGTTTTGTAAAATCAGGTCGTTCAGTGTGATCGCGAGAGCTGAGTTAAAGCTTCTGGTCAAAGAAGATGCGATTGGGCTGGATAGGGATCCGTTTAATGCTGGGGTTTTCCCCAGGTCGGCGACGCGTGGTATAAGAAAATGACGAGCCCCTGAGGCGGCTAAAGTTTCAATGCTACCTTGAATATTGGCCACTGCATTGCTAACCACCTTTGCTGGAAGAATGGGTTCTGAGATCGGGTGTATTCCATCAAAACTGCCGACGGATTGATTCGTTCCCAGCCACCAGAAGACGTCGTTGGGAAACAACCAGATCACGACAAGAGAGGTGTCCGGATTGAAGGGATGAGATGAGCTGAATTCCTTCAGCTGTGAAGCGTTTCCTGCATTGGCAAAGGCAATCGGAGAAAGGAATGGGGTGCTGTCAAGTTTTGAAATCGAATTGGTGACGCCTGAACTCGAGCCACTTACTGCAAAGTTCGTACCACTGAGCTGGAGGCTTGAAGTTGTGGGCCTTCAGGATTGAAGCGATTCCAGAGGTATTCAACTGCGACGGGTCCATTGCTGAAGCGCCCCCTCTCATAGGGGGGCGAGAGGGGATACTCGAACCCGATGGCTGCGTAGTTGATCGATGCACTGTTACCAATATCGGAAATGCTGTCCCCAAAAACAAATAGATTCTCAAGAGAGCTCAGGCCGGCCTTGGCCACACCGTTAGAAAGGGTGGCGCCAAGAACTGCAATGCTTGCCAATGCTCTGACGATTTTCCAGAGTTTGTGATGATTGTTAATGCATCTCATTCTTTTTTTGTTCTATGCATTCTGGTCACAGCTTAGCAATCCTAATGAATTAATGGCTCTGGTAATCGCCTGGCTCTTCTTCTCGGGGCTCCCCGTGCCTTTCTCTGATTTCATATTGCAGCCATCGGCAATCGAGGCCGCCGTGGCTCACCGGGATCCGCCGGGAGGCCTTCAGGCGCAGAGCACCGGTGAGGGCCGGGTGGCCGCTCAGCAACCAAAGGGTCCATCCAGGGGCCTGTTTCCGGAGCCGCTGACCCAGGGCTCGGTAGAGCTCCTCCAAGTTCTGTGCCTCCCCCAGGCGTTCGCCGAAGGGAGGGTTGGTCACCACGACTCCAGGGCCGGGGGGTGGGGTGACGGTTTGCGCCTCCCCCAGCTCAAAGCGAATCCAGGGGGCGATGCCGGCGGCTTCCGCGTTGGTTTGGGCCTGGGCCAGCACCTCGGCGTTGTGGTCCCGTCCCACGATCGTTGCCAGCGGGCGACCATCGGCCAAGGTGGAGCGGACGAGACGGTGGGCCGCTTTCACCTCCTCCTCCCAAAGGGAGGGGTTGAAATCCGGCCAGCGCTGGAAACCAAACGCGCGGGCCTGCGGCGGGGCACCAGCGGGGGTGGTCACCAGCCCCGGTGCCCGGCCCAGGGCCATGCAAGCGGCCTCGATCAGCAGGGTGCCGCTGCCGCAGAAGGGGTCCACCAGGGGGCAAGTGCCGTGCCAGCCGGTGAGGGCCAGCAGGCCGGCCGCTAGATTTTCCTTCAGGGGGGCCAGCCCGACACCAGCCCGCCAGCCCCGGCGATGGAGGCTGCCACCACTGCCATCGATGCTGAGCACGGCGTCGCCTCGCCTTTGGAGGTGGAGATGGAGGATGAGATCGGGGTCATGCCGATCCACGGTGCTCCGGGTGCCCCAGCGTTGGCGTTGCAGATCCACCAGGGTGTTCTTCACCTCCAGGGCAGTGAAGTGGCTGTGGTTGAGCGCGGCAGTCTCCCCACTCACCTGCACGCGAAAGCTCCGCTCGGGTGGAAGCCATGCCTGCCAATCGGCCACTCTTGGCACCCAGTGGTGCAGCTCATGCTTGGTGGAGCAAGGAAAGCGTGCCAGCTCTCGCAGAAGGCGAAAGGGCACACGGGCCTGCAAGTGGAGCCTGTAGAAGCCAGCGGGGTCGATGGCGAAGGCCACGGCCCCTCGCTGGGGCTTCACGGAGAGGGCGCCTAGCTTGGCCAGCTCTTCCGCGGCAACGGTTTCCAGTCCTGGGGGCACAACAGCCAGGGCAGGGAAGGTGTCGGGTGAGACCAAGCGAGGGGGGAAGCAAGTGGGAAGCATTAACCTGATGCTGATTGATTTTGATTGATCTGCCTTCTTCTTTGAAGGCAGATAGTCCGCCACTGATTTGATTGCCATGGCCAGCTCCTCACCTCGTGTTGCGACCGTTCTCCAGTCGTTCTCGTTGGAGGACTGGTTTCGTTGGGCCTCTGAGCGGCGTGGAGCCTCCCTAGGGGGATGGCCCGTGGGAGGAGCTGGTGCCCAGTCCCCTTCAGGCTTTTCCGCATCCTTGGGGAGCCCAGTCGCCAGTCTCGGGTCTCCAGCGTCCGCTTCCAACTGGGCCGCGTCCGCCCTCCAGGATCAGGCCCTCAACGCGTTTGCCAAGTCGTTGCCATCGGCGCTGGGCCAGGGAACTGCCCTGGGCAACAAGGATTTCCTGAATAGCGCACCCAAGGCCGCGCCAATCGCCCAGGCGGCTTCCGCCTCTCCTGAGATGTCTCCCGCCGCTTCGGGCCAGGGAGCTCCAGCTAGCAGCCCCACACCTTTTCCTGCTTCATCCGGCTGGGTTGTGGCCCTTGGTGCGCCTGATGGGCTCCCATTCCCCCCCAGTGGAGCCACCCCCCTGAAGCCAGGACCGCAGGTGCAGATTTTGGTGCAGTGGACGGCTGAAGCCACGGAGGTCGACCGAGCACAAGCGGCAACCCAAGTGGGCGGCACGCGCAAGACGCTGATTCACACCGCCACGATGAAGGCGCGGGGGGAGGGGGTGCTGGAGGTGATCCGGTTGCCTGAGAGCGCCAAGCTGGAGGAGGTGCTGGCCGCCTACCAAAAGCTGGGCAAGGTGCGCTACGCGGAGCTCGATCGGCTGGTGCAGCCGCAGGTGGTTAGCAACGATCCCAGCTACACCAACGGCTCCCTCTGGGGGATGTACAGCAGTGATTCACCCACGGCGGTGGGGCCTGCGGGCACGAGCAATGTGTTTGGGAGCCAGGCGGAGTTGGCCTGGAACAAGGGTTTCACTGGATCGAATTCTGTCTTTGTTGGCATTATTGACGAGGGGTTTGATTACACACACCCTGATCTGGCGGCAAACGCTTGGTTGAATCCTTTTGATATTGTTGACGGCATTGATAATGATGGAAACGGCTATATTGACGATGTTCGCGGTTGGGACTTTTTCAATAATGATAATAGCGTTTATGATGGCGCTGGTGATGATCACGGCACCCATGTTGCCGGCACCATTGGTGCGGTAGGAGGCAACGGCATAGGCGTGGCTGGAGTGAATTGGAATGTATCGATGATTTCGGCGAAATTCCTGGGCAGCACCGGGGGTTACACCTCGGGGGCCATCATGGCACTCGATTACCTCACCGATCTCAAGACCCGCCACGGTATCAACATCGTGGCCAGCAATAACTCCTGGGGGGGTGGGGGTTACTCCCAAGCACTGCACGATGCGATTATTCGTGCCGCAAAGCAAGACATTTTATTCATCGCTGCCGCCGGTAATTCAACAAGCAATAACGACGCAACGGCCAATTACCCCTCCAATTACAACACCACTGTTGGTACGAGCAGCGCCACGGCGGCAACGTACGACGCCGTGGTCGCTGTCGCATCGATCACCAACACTGGAGCGATCTCTAGTTTTTCGAGCTACGGCAGCACCACGGTGGATCTCGGCGCTCCCGGATCGTCGATCACCTCCACGCTGCCAGGAAACACCTACGGCAGCTACAGCGGCACCTCCATGGCCACGCCCCATGTGACCGGGGCGGTGGCGCTCTATGCCGCCAGCAATCCGGGTGCCACAGCCGCGCAAATTCGCACGGCCCTGCTCGCCAGCACCACTCCCACGGCGTCCTTGGCGGGGAAAACAGTGACCGGAGGACGGCTGAACGTGGATGCCATGCTCGGCCTGGGCTTGGCCCCCAGCCTGGCCATCACAGCCTCCCAGGTGTCCTTGGGGGAAGGCCAATCCGGCGCAACGCCCTTCAGTTTTCAGATCAGCCGTTCTGGTTCCACCTCCGGCACCACCCAGGTGTCCTGGACGGTGTCTGGATCCGGCTCTAACCCCGCCGATGCCGCTGACTTCGTCACTGGGCAGCTCCCCAGCGGCAGCGTGAGCTTTGCCCCGGGTGAAACCAGCAAAACCATCACCGTGGAAGTGCAGGGCGACACCCTCCAGGAAGGCACAGAGGCGTTTGCGGTCACTCTGTCCAACCCCAGCAATGGGGCCACCCTCACCACTGCGTCTGCCACCAGCTCGATCCTCAACGATGACGGTGTGCTGACGGCCGCCAATGCAACAGCGATCTCCATCCCCTCGCTGGGGGCCAGCAACCCCTTCCCCTCCACCGTCACGGTGGCTGGCGGAGGCAATGCTTTCGTGGCCTCCATTGAGATCACCCTCTCCAACCTCAGCCACACCTGGCCGGACGACCTGGACATCCTCTTGGTGGGCCCCACGGGAGCCAAGGCTCTGCTGATGTCAGACGCCGGGGGCTCGACCGCCGTGAACGGCATCAGTCTCACCTTCACATCCCAAGCCCCTGCGGCGCTCCCCGACACCTCCGCCCTGATCACGGGCAGCTACCGCCCGGTGGATTTCGAGCCCAACGACATCTTCAACGCCCCTGCCCCTGCTGGCCCCTACACCGCCAATCTCTCCGTCTTCAACGGCACCGATCCCACGGGGACCTGGAGCCTGTATGTGCAGGACGACGCCTCGGGCGATTCCGGATCCATCGCGGGGGGCTGGTCGCTGTCGATCGTGACCGCGCCAAGCGCCCTGGCGATTCAAGCCACCGAGGCCAGTCAGTCGTTCGAGGGAAACAGCGGCTCCACTCCCTTGAGCTTCCTGGTGACGCGCAGTGGCGATGTCACTGGCAGTGCCAGTGTTGGCTGGGCGGTGGCCGGCTCTGGGGCCACCCCGGCAACGGGGTTGGATTTCGTCGGGGGCATCCTCCCTTCCGGCACGCTTTCCTTTGCGCCCGGTGAAGCCTCCAAAACCATCACCCTCGCCGTGGCAGGCGATAGCACGGTCGAATCCACGGAGACTTTCACGGTCTCGCTCTCTGCCCCTGCCGGTGCGGTGATCAGTGCTGCTACCGCCACGGGCACCATCCTTAACGATGATGTGCCTCTAATTAGTGTTAGTTCGGCTGCATCGGTCGTTGAGGGTCAGAGCAACCCTCAGAGTGTCTCCTACACCGTCAGCCTGTCTGCCGCCTCCAGCTTGCCGGTGAGCGTTCAATACGCCACAGCCGACGGCACAGCCACTGCTGGCCTGGATTACACCGCCGTGGCCGGCACGTTGACATTTGCTCCGGGCACCACCTCAGCCACGATCAGTGTGCCGATTCTCAATGACAATCTGGACGAAGTGGATGAGACATTTTCTCTTTCCCTTTCCAATCCCACCAACGGGCAGCTTGGCACCTCCACGGCGACCACCACCATCGGCGACACCCTCATCGCTTCCGTCACCACCATCCTGCCAGCAAACGTTGAGAATTTGCTGCTCAGCGGCAGTTCAGCGATCAGTGGCACTGGCAATGATGGCGCCAATCGTCTCACTGGCAATGCGGCCAACAACAGCCTCAACGGGGCGGGAGGGGACGATATCTTGAACGGCGGAGCTGGTTCTGACACCCTCACCGGTGGAGCAGGCGCGGATACATTTGTTGTGCGCTTTGGCCAATCTCTGGCCTCCTCCCGCGACAGGATCACTGATTTTGCGATCGGAACAGACAAGATTGCTCTCCTGACCACAGCTAATTCCAGCCTGGTGCCCACCTCCCTCACCCAGGCCGCCAACACCACCACCACAAGCATCTCCACCCTTGTCAACAATGCCTTTAGTGATGCCGACGGCTTCACCTCCGGCAAGCAGGCTCTTGCGATCAATTCAGCGACCATAGTTGTGGCCACTTCGGCAAGCCTGAATGGCACCTATTTGGTGATTAATGATGGAGTTGCTGGCTATCAATCCGCCAATGATTTGGTCGTGAACATCAGCAACTACACAGGCACTTTGGCGCGACCCTTTACGCCATCCGATTGGTTCATTTAGGGGCTGAGTCCCCATTTCTCTGTCGGAAGTCGGCCGCTGCTCGGGGCGCTTGGGGCGGGTTGGTTTTGGCGGCCCAGCCGGTCAACTCCCCCTGCTTCACGAAGAGCTGGTGGCGCGACGCCGCTCACTGGGCCCCGGCTTGGCTCTGCCGCTTGATCATGGTGGTGGCTTTGTGGAGTTCATAAGGGAGCATGGAGGCTCAGTCGTCTATGCCTTGCAATGCGCCAGGCCAGCCCGCCCCCGAATTGGGTGCGCTCTCGCCATCCCCTGGGGTGGTGGATCGATCGGCTGCTGGCGGTGGAGCCGTTGCGTCAGGTTCTGTTCTGGCAAGCGCGGCGCTTGATCATCGGCACGGCAGAGCGGCGTGGCATCGCCTGGCGGGCCCGCCGGGAGGCGCTCCAAGCCCAGGCTGAGCCGTTGCTCGCAGATAGCACTCAGCCGGGCACCCGAGCGCCTGCCTATTACCTGGCTCGCTTCCATGCCTACAACGCAGGCAATTTGTGCTGGCAAGCGGCCTGCGAAGCGGAGCAGGCCACCGACGCCATGGCTCTGCGGGTGTGGCCGGACGAACCTCTTCAGCCCGCCCAAGCGCAGCAGCGCCTTCGGCAGGCGATCTTTGCTGCCATCGCCCCCAGCCTTCAGGGGCCTGTGCAGCGCGCTTTGGATCTGGGCTGCTCTGTGGGGGTGAGCACACGGGCCCTCAAAGACTGGCTGGAGGCACGGCAGGGGCGGGCCGTCGCGGTGGAGGGCCTGGATCTTTCCCCCCAGATGCTTGCTGTGGCAAGGGCCCGGGAGGCGGAGCGGGCTGTTGCCACGCAGGCCAGCAGCGACGCCACTGCCATCACCGTCTGGCACCACGCTGCCGCCGAAGCCACCGGTCTTCCCGGCGGGGCTTATGACCTGATCACGCTGCAGTTTGTTTGCCACGAGCTGCCGGCGCAGGCCACTCAGGCTGTGTTTGCCGAGGCAGCCCGCTTGCTGCGGCCAGGGGGGGTGATTGCCCAGGTGGATCAAGATCCCGATTCCGAGGTGATCCGCCGTCTGCCAGCCCCCATCGCCACCCTGCTCAAGAGCACCGAGCCCTACCTGGAGGAGTATTTCTCTCTCGATCTTCCTGCCGCTTTGGTCGCGGCGGGGTTCCATCAGTTGCGGCGTGTGCCCTGCGATCCACGCCACCGGGTCTTGGTGGCCACCCGACGCTGAGAGGGGCGTCCCGTTCCCCGGCCCTTCCACCCAGGCGCCAATGGCCAGGCTCGTCAACCTGCCCAGCCGCTGAGAACAATCTTCCCCAGGCTGTGCCCCTCCTGCAGAAGGATGTAGGCCTCGCTGAGGGTGGCGGCACTGATCGGCTGAAGAAAGGTCTGGGCCGTGCTGATCAAGGTGCCGGCCTCCACTGCGTCAGCCAGCCGATCCAGGATGGCTCCCTGCTCCGCCATGTCCTCTGTGCGGTACTGGGCGCGGGTGAACATGTATTCCCAGCAGAACCGCACGCTCTTGCTTTTCAGGCGGTTCAGATCCACCGGGCCGCGGCTGCTCACGAGCGCCACAATGGCTCCCTGGGGGCGGATGCGTTCTGCCATCAAGTCCCAGTAGCGATCGGTGTCGTGAAGGTTGGCGATCGCATCCACCGTGGCCAGCCCCAGGGCATCGAGCTGGGGCCCAAGCGGTTGGCTGTGATCCACTACCGACTCCGCCCCTAGTTGCTTCACCCAGGCCTGGCTTTCGGGGCGGGAGGCGGTGGCAATCACCCGCAGCCCCGCCTGCCGTGCCAGCTGGATGGCCAGGGAGCCCACCCCGCCGGCGGCTCCCAGAATGAGCAGGGCGCGTCCGGCGTCCGACCCTGCGGGATCCAAAGCCAAGCGCTCAAACAGGGATTCCCAGGCCGTCAGGCCCGTGAGCGGTAGGGCAGCCGCCTCGGCAAAGGAGAGGGGGGCTGGTTTGCGCCCTGCCAGGCGCGCATCCACCAACACGCTTTGGGCCTGGCAGCCGGGTCGGTGGATGGCTCCGGCAAACATCACCGCATCACCAATCGCAAACCGCTCCACGGCTTCCCCCACGGCTTCCACCACGCCGGCTGCGTCCCAGCCGAGCACTTGGGGGGGGCCCTCCCCGGGAAGGGTGCTGCGCACCTTCAGATCCACAGGGTTGACCGCCACCGCCTCAACGCGCACCCGTAGGTCCTGGGGGCCAGGCAGGGGAGGAAAGGATGAGCTGGTCTCCTGGAGAAATCCCTCCGGGTGCTCAGGGCTTGGCCCGAAGGCGGTGATCGCTTGCATCGATGCAGGCCGGCTGTTGCCAATCTCGGGCAGCGAGGCCCCTCTAGGCGAGCTTGCCGGCTTGGGCGGCAGCCTGCAGGGCTCGGATCCTTGCCTCGATGGGGGGATGGCTGGCAAACAGCCGCAGGAATCCGGGCGGTTCGTTGATCTTGAGGGTGGCCAGGGTGGGCTCATCCCTGGGGTCCTGGAGATTTTCCATCTGGCCCAGGCGGGCCAGGGCGCCCGCCATGGCATTGGGGCTGGTGAGCCTTGCCGAGCCCGCATCGGCACGAAACTCGCGGTGCCTGGAGAACCAGGCGGTCACCAGCGAACCCAGAACCCCAAGCACCACCTCCAATGGCCACACGAGCAGCATGGTGGGAGGGGGGCCGTATCCCCGCTCCTCGCTCTGGCGGTTGGGCAGGGTCAAGGCCACGGCCCGGGCCAGGAACATCACAAAAGCATTGATCACCCCTTGCAGCAGGGTCATCGTCACCATGTCGCCATTGCCCACATGGCTCATCTCGTGGCCGAGCACGGCCTCGAGCTCGTCTTCCGGCATGCCTTCCAGGATGCCGGTGGACACCGCCACCAAAGCCCGCTTAGGTGAGGGGCCCGTGGCAAAAGCATTCCATTCCGGGGAGCTGTAGACGCCCACCTCCGGCATCGGCAACCCTGCCTTCTCCGCCAGCCGCGCCACGGTGTTGTGCAGCCAGCGCTCGGTGGAGCCACCGCTGCCGCTCACCAGCTGGATGCCCATCATTCGCTTGGCCGATTCAGCCGAGAACTGCAGGGAGATCCAGGCGCCCATCACCCCCCAAACGAAGCAGCTCAACAGCAGGGGGAGAAGGGGCAGGTCGGGGGGCAGTACCCCCAGGGAGGTGAGCAAACTCAAGATCAGGGAGATCGTGAGCACCACCGCCAGGTTTGTGATCAGAAAGAGGAGTGTGCGCAGAGCCATGGAATGGGGGAATGCCGGCTGGCTTGTCGAAAGCTAGCCATGGCTGTTGGATCTGGCTTCGCTTGAGGCTGGCCCCCTTGTGCCGCGACGTAATCTCGTGCCGCCTTGTCCCTGCTCCATGCCCGTCCAAAACCGCTGGTCGGAGGCTGCTGCTCGCGAGGCGATCGAGCGCTACGGCAGCCAGGGCATCAGTGAACCCCTGGCCTTGCGCACCTACAGCGCGCGGCTGCTGGGGGCCGATCCCGATCTGGTGCTCCACGGGGGGGGCAACACCTCGGTGAAAACCACCGTCAGGGGCTTGTTGGGCGAGGAGATCCCCGTGCTCTGCGTGAAGGGCAGCGGCTGGGATCTGGCCACCATCGAGCCGCCAGGCCATCCCGCCGTGCGCCTCCTGCCGCTGCAGGCCCTGCGATCCCTGGAGGCCCTCAGCGATGAGGCCATGGTGGCCGCCCAGCGCCAGAACCTGCTCGATCCAGCGGCCCCCAATCCTTCGGTGGAGGCTCTGCTGCATGCGTTTCTGCCCCACACCTTTGTCGACCACACCCATTCCACGGCCCTTCTGGCCCTGGCGGACCAGCCCGACGCTGCCGAGGTGTGCCGCCAGGTCTATGGCGATCGGGTGGTGTTGGTGCCCTACGTGATGCCCGGCTTCGCCCTGGCCAAGGCCTGCGCCGCTGCCTGGGAAGAGGCCGCGGCCCGCCAGAGCCCGGACCAGATTGAGGGCATGGTGCTTCTCCAGCACGGCTTGTTTTCCTTTGGGGCCTCGGCCGAGCAGAGCTACTCCCGCATGATTGAGCTGGTGCGCCTGGCGGAGGAGCGTCTGGCCAGGGGGGAGCGTTCCCTTCACAGCGTGGTGCTGCCCGAGCAGCCTGCCGCAACTGCGGCGCTGCTTCCCGTTTTGCGGGGGGCTCTGGCCCGGGCGGCCGAGCGGGCCGGGTGTCCCCAGCGCTGGCTGCTCCATCTGCGGGCCACCCCCCTGGCCCGCGCCGTGAGTGATGATGCCCGCCTCGGCGAGTGGGCCAGCCGGGGCGTGGCCACCCCAGACCATGTGATTCGCACTAAAGCCCAACCGCTGGTGTTGCCCGTGCCCCCGGCGGCGGCAGGGGCCGACGGCGCTGCGATGGCGGCCGATCTGCGCACGTGGCGCGTTCAGGTCGAGGCTGCCCTGGCGGCCTACATCGACACCTACCAGGCGTATGTGAGCCGGCAGAACGCCCGGGTGGGCGGCAGCAAAACACCCTTGGATCCCCTTCCCCGCGTTCTGGCGCTTCCAGGCGTGGGCCTGATTGGGATCGGCAAGGGGGCGGCCGATGCGGCCGTCACGGCCGATATTGCAGAGGCGTGGGCCCAGACCTTGCTGGCGGCCGAGAGCATTGGCCGTTTCCAGCCCGTTGGCGAAGCCGACACCTTTGACATGGAGTACTGGAGCCTGGAGCAGGCCAAGTTGGGCAAGGCGGCTGAAAAGCCGCTGGCCCGCCATGTGGTGGTGGTCACCGGTGGGGCGGGCGCCATCGGCGCGGCAACGGCGCAGGCTTTCGCAGCCCAGGGGGCCGATGTGGCCGTGCTCGATCGGGACGGGGAGGGTGCCCAGGCGGTGGCAGCGCGCTGCGGCAAGCGGGCCCTGGCTTTGGCCTGCGATGTCACCGATCCTGCGGCGGTGCGGACCGCCTTCGGCCAGGTTTGCGCCCATTTCGGCGGGATCGATGGGGTGGTGAGCAACGCTGGTGCCGCCTGGACCGGCGCCATGGCCACCCTCAGCGATGCGGATCTGCGGGCCTGTTTCGAGTTGAACTTTTTTTCCCATCAGGCCGTCGCCCAGGCCGCCATCGCCATCTTCCGCAGCCAGGACGCCTCCGATCCTGAGGGGCCTGCCGTTGAGAGCGGCGGGCGACTGGGTGGCCAGCTCCTGTTCAACGTGAGCAAGCAGGCGCTTAATCCCGGCCCAAACTTTGGGGCCTACGGCATCAGCAAGGCGGCCCTGTTGGCCCTGGTGCGTCAGTACGCCCTTGAGGAGGGCCCGGCCGGCGTTCGGGTGAATGCGGTCAACGCCGACCGCATTCGATCCGGTTTGCTGGACGACACCATGATCAGGGAGCGGGCCGCTGCCCGGGGCGTCTCCGAGGAGGTTTACATGGCCGGCAATCTGCTGGGCGCCGAGGTGCGGGCCAAGGATGTGGCTGAGGCGTTTGTGGCATTGGCCAGGGCTGAACGCACCACCGGCGCCGTGCTCACGGTGGATGGGGGGAATGTGGCGGCGATGGTGCGCTGAGGGTTGGGCGACCTCGCCCGAATCCCACCGCCAACCCCACCCACAGCAGCACGAGCACCAGGCAGAGGGCCGTCCAGGCGGGCAGGCCCCAGCGGTTCACCGCCAGCGGGGCCACCACGGTGATCACGCCACCAGCCACGAGGGGCTGCAGCAAAAGTTGCTTGATCGAGAAGGGCGTCAGCACATCTCCCCGGTCCTCGGGATCGGCCATGTTGAGCAACAGCAGGCCGCTGGCGGCGACACCGGTGGCCTGGCCGAAATCGATCAGGCCCCGAGGAAACCAGGGTTCCGGCAGCATCCAGCGGCCCGCGCCGAGCACCACGAGCAGATTCCACACCAGCCCGGCCACCCCGAGCACCAGCAGAGGTTTCCACAGCTGGCTCAAGGAGGTGAGATCGAGGCAGGCCGTGGCGGCGGTGATGAGAAGGTCAGCCGCCAAGGTGCCGACGCGGTTCTGAATCACGGCTGAGGCGAGATGGGCCGTTCCGGTGCGCTCCAGCGCCAGCCGCACCAGCACCGACCCCACCAAGGCCAGGGGAAACACCGGAAAGGCCTCAATCACCGTGCCCAACCCGGATCCAAGGCGGGGCGCCAGGACCCTGAGCCCCTCCAGCAACACCCAGCCCAACACCACCGCCAGCCCCGCCAGAGCCAGGTTCACCGCCCAGGCGCGGGCCTGAACCAGCCGCAGGCTCGGATCGAAACGAAGGTTTTCTGGATCCGCGGGAGCCAGGCCCTCACCTGTCGGGAGCGGAGCCACCCCGGCCGGTCCTTCGACGGAGGGCGCCACAGGTGAGGCCACCCACCCCCGCCAGCGGGCCAACACCACCAACAACCCTCCCACCAGCGTGGACGCCAGCAGCCCCACCGTGGCCAGGGCCAGGCCAAGGGCCTCCGCCCCCTGCACCCCCAGCTGCTCATAGGTGGGAGCCATCGCGGCCGCTGATCCATGCCCCCCCTCGTAGGCCACCTCGATCAAGCAGGCCATCACCGGGCTCACCCCCAGCCACGGCTGCAACACCAGCAACACCACCAGGCCGCCCACCAGATATTGGCCGAAGGCCAGGGTGAGGGACAGCAACACCTGGGCCCTCAGCGGTTTCCAGAGGCCGCCGGGGGAAGGGAGGGGCTTCCCCACCAACAGGGTGCCGAAGACGAGGGTGAGCAGGAGCAAAGGCAATCCCTCCCACAGCCGCATCACTCCTTCGGGGAGCACGGGCCAGGGCCCCTGGGGGCCAAGCAGCAGGCCCACCACACCGGCCAGCAGGGCCTCGGGGATGCCCCAGCGATGCACCCCCAGCCCTCGCCCCAAGACGGTGCCCGCAATCAGGAGACCAGGCAGAGCGGCTACCGCCAGGGCCCAGATGGAGAGGGGTTGCCCGAGCAGGAGCGGGGCCTCGCTCATCGGGGGAGCTCGAGGTGGCGGCGGAAAAAGGCTTCGGTGGCCTCCAACACCTGGGCCTGCACGGCCCCCGAGCGGAAGCCATGACCTTCTCCTGGAAAGAGATGGATCTCCACCGCCACTCCCCGTTCGCTCAGGGCCATGGCCAGCCGTTCGCTCTGGGAAGGAGGCACCACGGTGTCGTCGAGCCCGTGGAACAGAATCACGGGCCGTTGCAGGCGGGCCACCTGCTGCAGGGGCGAGCGGGCCTGATAGGTGGCCCGAGCTTCCGGCAGGGGCCCCACCAGACCATCGAGGTAGTGCGCTTCGAAGCGATGGCTCTCCCGCGCCAGATCCTCCAGATCCACCACGGGGTAGCGGCAGGCGGCGGCCTGCAGAGCCCCGCCGGCGGCCAGGGCGGCGAGCACGGTGAAGCCGGAAGCGCTGCTGCCCTCCATCGCCACCCGCTCCGCTGCGGCCAGGCCGCTGGCCACAACGGTTGTTGCTGCCGCCAGGCAGTCCCCCACATCCAGGACGCCCCACTGGCCGTTCAACCGCTCTCGGTAGGCCCGGCCAAAGCCACTGGAGCCCCCGTAGTTCACATCCAACACGCCCCAGCCACGGCTGGTCCAGAACTGCACCACCAGGTTGAGGCCGGTGCGGGCCATGCCGGTGGGTCCGCTGTGGGCTCGGAGCAGCAGGGGGTGATCAGCGCTGGCGCCCCCCCTGGGTGGGTAGAACCAAGCGTGGGTGGGCTCACCGTTGGCCCCTGGAAACCAGATTGCTTCAGGGGTGCTGATGTCCGCGGCCTGCAAGGGGCTGGGGGCCGCAGGGGTGTGGATCCAGGTGCCGCTGGTGAGGTCGATCTCCAGGAGGCCAGCCATCGTTTGCGGTGCACTGGCCACGGCCACCAGGTGACCCTCTGCGGCACTGAGATCGGCCAGATCTGTGAAGGGCAGCGCCAGCGGCTGCCATCGCCATCGCTGCTGAGGGCCTTCGCAGACCTCCTCCACCCTCCCCAGCTCCCAGCTGCCTTGCCGGCAAGCCATGGCCACCAGCTGCTCTCCATCCCAGGCGGTGGTGCGCAACCCCGCCACCCACTGGGGCACCCCGAAGTCTGCCTCCACCGCCAGGAGGGGTTCGCCTGCCAGCGCCTCCTCCGGGCGGCTTTGTTCGGCGTTGGCGAAGCGCGTCAGGGTCCACCAGCCGCTGCCATCGCGCGCCACAACCAAATGCGACCCCATCCAAAGCGGTTGAAACACCGATTCCGCCGCTGTCGAACTGCCATCGGAGCCCGCCAGGCAGCGCACATCTGTGAGGGCGCCCCGGTCATCAAAGCTTCCGATCCAGAGCTGGCTCCGCTCCCAGGGCATGAAGGGCTGCTGCCACTCCAGCCAGGCCAGATGGCTGCCAGACGGGGAGAGGGCGGGGGAACTGCAGAAATCTCTGGCCTGATGGAGGGTTTGCGGGGGTCCCCCCGCCAGGCTGATCGCCACCAGCCGATCGGCTCCGTTGGATTCCATCACTCCAATCCAGCGACCCCGCGGTCCATCGATGAGGCCGTCGGCGAAGGCTCGCCCTTCCCTGTCATCCCCCTCTTTGGCTGGATCCTGTGGGTCGGTCAGCCTCTGGGGTGGCCCCAGCGGAGGCTGGCCATCGCTCAGATCCAGCCGCCATAGCTGACGATCCCCGTCATGCACAAACACCACGGTCGTGCCATCCGTGGCGAAGGCCCCGCCGCCATAGCCATGCAGGCGGCTGCGGAGATTCCAGGGGGAAGGGGTGAGTTCCCTTGCCGGGGCGTCGGTGTTCCCTGCCGGCCGCATCAGAAGGGTGGTGCGCCCCTGTTCCTGGGGGCGACTTTCGAGCCACAAGAGATGGCCGTCCACCAGGCGGGGTTCGCGCCAGGTGGGCAGGCTGCCCACCGCCGCAGCAGTGGGGAGGGGTCTGGGGGTTGCTCCTGGCGTGACCTCCCTCCTGCCGAAAGCTCTTAGGATGGAATCTTCTGTTTTAGGTGATCACTTGGCGCGCAGCTTCGCGGCGATGGCCCGCAAGGCCGAGGAGACCAGTCGCACAGTGCTTGTGCCCAAGCAACCCGACCCCAACCCAGCTCTGCAGATCCACCAGCTTGGCGCTGGTGAACTTCGCTCCGCCGCTCGCCGCATCAGCAAGGTGGATGAAAGCGTGCGCGATCTGGCCCGCGACATGTTGCGTAGCATGTACTCAGCCAAGGGCATTGGTCTGGCTGCCCCCCAGGTTGGGGTGCCCAAGCAATTGCTCGTGATCGATCTGGATCTGGAGGAGGCCAGCACTCCGCCGTTGGTGTTGATCAATCCAGAGATCACGGCAGCCGGAGCCTCTTGCAACACCTATGAGGAAGGTTGCCTCAGCATCCCTGGCGTCTACCTCCAGGTGGTGCGGCCCTCGGTGGTGGAAGTGAGCTTTCGCGATGAGAGCGGTCGCCCCAGACGCCTGAAGGCCGATGGGCTCTTGGCCCGCTGCATCCAGCATGAGATGGATCATCTCCAGGGCGTGCTCTTTGTCGATCGCGTCACCGATGAGCTGGCCCTCAACGAGGAGCTCAAGCAGCACGGCTTCAAGCGTGAACACGTCCAGTCGATTCGCTGATCGCCATGACCGTTAAACCTTTGGCCGGGGTCTGTCTCGCCTTGGCCTGCATCCTCGGTATTGCGGCCACAGGCTCGGTGTTTGAACTGGCCTATGGCGATCCCGACCTTGGGGTGCAAACCACTCGCTTGATTTTGGCGACGAGTTTGCCCGGCACGCTCATCGCCCTGCTGTTTGCCATCCGCATCAACCGGCCAACCTGAGCTGGGCCAGCCGACGAGCCTCCCCTGCCAGGGATCTCCCCTGGGAAGGAGTGCATACCATGACCAAGTTGCTTGGTTGTTTGTCGTGCAGAACCCTCTCCACTCACGGCACGGACGTCGTGTCGGAGGCTGGCTCCTGGCTGCGGCCTTGGCAGCTCCTTTCGGGGGTGGACCTGGGTGGTCCCAGTCTCTTTTTGGTGCCGGAGAGGTGGATCCCGCACGCTTTCTTCTGGTGGCGGCCCCGATCGGCACCTCTGGCGAGAGATTCCAGCTCAACATCTATGAGCAGCTCAAACCAACCCGCCCCTGCTTTGCCGTGGGCGAAGGCAAACCTGCAGCTGTCAACCCCTTGCTGAGCACCTTCGATTTCACAGGCATCTGCGGCAGGTTCATCGACGCCAACGGCTACTCCTTGCGCATTGGCGGCAGCGATTTGGCCACCTCCTACCGCCTCAGCGTCGTAAAGGGGGGCAGGGACATCCTTTTGGTCGCCCGCTCCACCAAATCCAGCAGCCAGGAGGATGTGGTGGTGGCTCGTGCCGGTGGAGTCGGGTCCGGATTCTTGAAACTGGAGCTTGAGCCTGGTTGGCGTCTGAAGCGCCGGCAGTTCGGAGGGCGCTCCCTCGGACACTTGTATGTGTACAACGAGACCTGGCCTGGCTCCAGTGCGACGAGCCAAACTTCAGCGCCTTGATCCCCTGGGAGGTGGGTAGGGGGCCTTTGCTAGATTGGCAGGCTGTTTGTGGTCTTGTTCTCCTGTATGACCCAGGTCACCGTCGGCGAAAACGAAGGGATCGAATCCGCCCTGCGCCGCTTTAAGCGACAGGTGTCCAAGGCCGGGATTTTTGCCGACCTCAAACGGTTGCGTCACCACGAGACCCCCACCGAGAAGTACAAGCGCAAGGCCCAGCAGCGCCGTCGTCGCCGCTGAACTCTGCCAAGACAATCCGAGCAAATTCCCATTGGCAGGCGGGCGTGGCTTGACCATGCTGGTTTTGTCCCTTGCGGAGTCGCCATGGCCCACCCCCTCGCTTCCCTTGCGGCCTTCGGCCGATGGATGGCCGACATGGTGCAGCATGCCTTCGGCGATCCCCGCGAAGAAGCTCTCCACCAACCTCCCCTTGTGGGTGTGCAGCCCTTTCGGGGTTCCACACGCCAGCGCCGCTGGAGCTAGAGCCTGCCCCATTGAGGCCAGCTGGCTGATTCATGCCAGCTGGTCAAAGGTTCGATAGCTGAAGGCCTCTGCGATGGCCGCTCGATCAACTTCAACCTGACCAGCGAGGTCGGCGATCGTGCGTGCCACCCGCATCACCTTCAGCCCACCCCGCAGGGTCAGCTGCCTCCGTTCCAGGGTGGATTCCCACAATTTTTGGGCGCTTGCCTCAAGTTGAAGAACGGGGCGCAGCGCTTTTGCTGGCAGCTGCCCATTGCTGCAGCCGTGCGGATTGCGATCGCGCATCTTCCTCCGCGCTGCCCGCACCCGCCCTGACACCACGCTGCTGGTTTCAACCTCCCCCCCATTCTCCTTGGAGAGATGGCCCAATGCCCTGGCCACATCCTTGGCTTCCGGATGGCGCATCACCACCTGAAGGTCGATCCGATCCAGCAAGGGACCTGACAGCCGGCTCCAATAGCGACGCCTCTCTCCTTCAGTGCAACGGCACTCCCGCGCTGGATCGCCATACCAGCCGCAAAGGCAGGGATTGGTGGCTGCCACCAGAATGATCCGGCAGGGGAATCGGGTGCGCTGGCGGCTGCGGGTGATCCACAATTCCCCATCCTCCAGGGGCTGTCGCAGCTGATCAAGCACCGATCGGCGGAATTCTCCCAGCTCGTCGAGGAACAGCACGCCTCGATGGGCGAGGCTGAGTTCGCCTGGGCGTGGAGAGGCTCCGCCCCCCACCAGTGCAGCGGCGGAGCAGCTGTGGTGGGGACTGCGAAAGGGCCGCTGTCCCACCAGGCTGCCTCCCTCAGGGATCAACCCCGCGATGGATTGCAGACAGGTCAGTTCCAAGGCTTCCTGGCGGCTCAACGGTGGCAACAACCCAGCGAGCCGACGGGCGAGCATCGTTTTGCCGCTGCCTGGAGGGCCCACCAGCAGCAGGTGATGCCCGCCGGCTGCGGCAATCTCGAGGGCCCGGCGCCCGTGGCTCGCCCCATGCACATCCGCCAGGTCTTCTGCGGGGCCTGCACGCTGGGGTTGTGGTCGGCCCGAGGGACGGCGAGCGGCATCGGGCGTCTTCAACAGCGTGAGGGCTTCCTGCAGGGTTTCAGCCCCTAGCACCGGCAGGCCCTCCACCAGAGCGGCTTCCGCCGCATTTCCCCAAGGCAGTAGCAGCGCCCTCGCCCCGGCCTGACGCGCTGCCATCGCCAGGGCTAGGGCACCGCGGATGCTGCGCAGGGCTCCATCCAGCCCCAGTTCCGCTGCGCTCCAGATGCCCTCCACTTGCTCAGCTGGCAGTTGTCCGCTGGCGATCAGAAGGCCCAGGGCGATCGGGAGATCAAAGGCGGGACCCTCCTTGCGCAGATCCGCCGGTGCCAAACTCACCACCACCCGCGTCAGAGGCACCCGCAAGCCGCTGTTGCGCAGGGCAGCCCGCACCCGTTCGCGGGATTCCTGCACCGCCGCGTCGGCGAGTCCCACCATTTGCAACCCTGGCAGTCCTGGGGTGATGTCCACCTCGATGCGCACCGTTTGGGCGTCGAGGCCTCGCAGAGCCGCGCTGAAACATCGTGCCAACATCTCAGGGGTCCAACTCACGCTTGTGTGGGTGTGGTGCCACCCCCCGTCCCATTCCGTGCGTGTAAGGCCCATGAGCGACACCATCTTCGGCCGCATCCTCAGGGGTGAGATCCCTTGCCAAGAGGTGTACAGCGACGACCTGTGCCTGGCCTTCAAGGATGTGAATCCCCAGGCACCGGTGCATGTGCTGGTGATTCCCCGCAAGCCCATCGCCACGCTGGCCGAGGCGCAGCCTGAAGACCAGGAGCTTCTCGGCCATTTGCTGCTCGTGGCGGCCCGGGTGGCCATGCAGGAGGGGCTGACGAGCTGGCGCACCGTGGTGAACAGCGGCGCCGAAGCCGGCCAGACCGTGTTTCACCTCCATGTGCACGTCATCGGTGGCCGGCCCATGGCCTGGCCTCCCGGCTGATCCCCTGACCGCCGATTCCCTTGGGCGGCCACAATGCCCGAAGCTCTGTCGCTGCCCGACCCTTTCATGAATCCCCTGAAGGCCCTCCGAGAGCAGCTGGGTCAGCTGCAGCGACTGGCCCAGCCCTATTTTTTGCCCTTGGAGGCCACCAGCGGCTCGGGTTGGTGGTTTCTGACGCTCTTGATCGCCCTGGTGGCAGTGGTGGTGGGGCTCACCCTTGTGCTGCTCACCGGAACCCTCGCGCTAACCGGTGCCGTGGTGCCCGATCTGCAGGGTCGTTTTTTGCCAGGGGTTCCCCAACAGGTGGAGGCCATCTGGAAGAGTCCGGTGGGGGTGGTGATCATGGCCCTCTTCGGGGCTGGTGTAGCGGCTTTCTGGTCGTTTCGCGCCAAGTTGCGCCAGGGGAGATGGCTGCCCTGGGTGCTGCTTGGCGCGATCATTTTGTTGATCCTGGTGATCAACGGCATCAATGTGGGCATCAGTTTTATTGCCCGGAACATCGATAATGCGCTAGTTGCTTATAAACAAGACGAATTCTGGAAGATTGTCGCGATCTATGCTTTTTGTTTGGTTCTGGCGCTGCCTATTCGTGCAATTCAGAGCTATCTGGTGCCGAAGTTGGGCCTGCTCTGGCGGCAGTGGCTGACGGGCCGATTGATGAATCATTATCTGTCGGACCGGGCTTATTACGTCTTAAACCCCAATGATGAATCGATCGAAGAGATAGACAACCCAGATCAGAGAATCTCCCAGGACACTGATAGTTTTACTGCACAAAGCCTAGGTTTTACCGTCGGTGTTTTTGAGGCGCTTCTTACATTTTTTAGTTTCATTATTGTCCTCTGGACGATCAGCAGAGATTTGGCCCTTGTGCTCTTGGGATACTCTGTTCTCGGGACGACTTTGATTGTGATCGCGGGTCGAAGGCTTGTCTACCTCCGAAATCTGCAGCTGAAGCTTGAGGCCAATTTCCGTTATGGCCTTGTCCACATCCGTGACAATGCAGAAGCCATTGCTTTTTATCAGGGCGAGCAGGTGGAGTTGGAGGAGGCGGAGCGGAGGCTGGGAGGGGCAATTAGCAACTTCGATCGGTTGATCGTCTGGGAGGCAATGATCAGCGTGATTCAGCGCTCCTATGATTATTTTTCTCGTTTCCTTCCCTGGATTGTCATCGCACCTCTCTACTTCTCAAAGAATGTTGATTTCGGTGTCTTTGGCCAGGCTGGTATCGCCTTTTCCCAGGTGTTCTTTTCGGTGAGTTTCATCGTGAACAATATTGAGCAATTGGCTCAGTTCTCCGCATCAATTAGTCGTCTTGAGGCGTTTCAGGGCAAGGTGAATGCCATTGCCTCTGAGACTGCTTCAGGCTCTGAAAAGAAGGCTGATCCTCCGCCTTCGTCCTTGCCGCCTGTCGACGCCATCGTTGTGGAGGATGTCGATCTGGTGCCTCCCCGCAGTCAGCGCACGCTGATTCGTGATCTCAATTTGACGGTGGATAATCAGCAGAGATTGCTCGTGGTGGGCCCTTCAGGTTGCGGTAAAACGTCCTTGCTTCGCCTTCTCAGCGGACTTTGGCCTGCCGCCACGGGCAGTGTGAAGCGTCCACCCACCTCAGAGCTGATGTTCATCCCGCAGAAGCCCTACATGCTGTTGGGCAGCCTGCGGGAACAGCTCTGCTACCCCCAGCCTCCAGAGCGCTTCAGCGATTCGCAGTTGCGCCATGCTCTGGAGGAGGTGCGCCTTTCGGAGCTGGTGACCCGCTACCCGGATCTGGGTGTGAAAGAAGATTGGCCGAGGCTCCTGTCACTCGGAGAGCAACAGCGGCTGGCTTTTGCCCGCCTGCTTTTGAATTCACCGCGGTTTGTGGTGTTGGATGAGGCCACAAGCGCTCTGGATGTGGCCACGGAGAAAAGGCTCTATGAGCTTCTTGTGGCACGGGATTTGGCCTTTGTGAGCGTGGGCCACCGCCCCACTCTCACGGCCTATCACAACACTGTGCTTGAACTTGATGGCACTGGTGCCTGGCGCTTGCTGCCTGCTGCGGGTTATACCTTTTCGGTTTCGTCCTGAGGATGGATGACCACCCGCCGCGGTGATCTCCCCTCTCCTCTCCTCTCCTTTCCCCCATCTGGCCTTGTCCTCTCCGCTTCCTTCCGATCCTTCTGCAGAGCCGTTAGCCACGAGCGCCACAACTCGGGACATCCCCGCCTTCGGCTGGAGCGCCTATGCCGAGCGGGTGAATGGCCGCTTCGCCATGTTGGGCTTTGCTGCGGTCCTGTTGATCGAGCTGCTCAGCCAGGACACCTTCCTCCACTGGGCCGGTTTGGTGCCATAAGCTGCCGCGCCCCTAGGGAATCCCGATGAGATCCACCTGCACGACCCCCTGGCGGCTCACCTCCACCGCTATTTCACGCCCATCGGCCCGAAGGCTGGCCCGCCGAGGCACGCCAGGGGGAACCATCGGGAGGGTTTCCGTGCTCATCAGAGCTCGCCGGTAGAGCACCAACTCCGTACGGCCCTCCACCTGGCGCACCACGGCCAACCGCTCACCTGCGGCATCCACACTCACGCTCACGGGCAAGGCATTCGGCCGATTCAAACCCGGCACAGGCACGGGCCATTGACGTTCCACATCCAGAAGATCCACTTGGTCTCGCCCTTGGCGGTTGGCAATCAGGGCAAGCCAACGGCCTGACAGACTTGGCTCTCGAAGGCTTCCTTGCTGGGCCAGCTGCCGGTTCAGGCTTCCCATCGGCAATGGCATTGGCCCCATGCAGCTGGAGAGCAGCAGGGCAAGACCCGTCACCAGGGCGCCAGAGCTGGCCCATGGGCCCGGCGGGGCGAGACCATTCACGGTTGCTCTCCATTGCTGGCCGCTGGGCCTCTTACGGCCTGGGCGGGGGGTAGATCGGCTTCCAGCAGCCCGGAGAGATCAAAGAGCTGCACTTGGGGACGGCCCTGAAGCACGGTGGAGATCGCCACCCGACGCCCATCAGGGGCCAGGCTCAAGGCCTCTGGCTCAAGCCCTGCCGGTAACGGAAGCCGATGCAGTTGTCCTGTCGCCCGATCCTGCACCACGGCCAAGCGTCGAGATCCTTGTTGCCCCACCAGGGCGAGATAGCGACCGTTCCAGCTCAGAGAAGGGGAGCGGTGGGGCGTCAGGCGACGGAGGTTGGGCAGGGGCACCGGTCTGCCTGAGGGTTGCTCCTGCAAGAGGAGAGTGGGTGAGCCAGCACGAAGCACAACGCTGGCAAGCCATTGGCCGTTGCCGCTCAGGGCCGGGTTGAGGCGATCCGTTTGCTGGCCCAGGCTGGTAGTCGGCCCGGCTGCGCGGCGGGACAGCCATGGAGTGAGGCCACAGCCTTGGCAGAACAGCAAGATCAGCGCGAGAGGGCAGCCGAGCCGCCCGACCCTCTGGTAACGCCCTCTCTTGCTTGGGTTAATCGTCGAACCGCGATGAATTGTCACGGGGTGCGACCGGTCCGCCAGTGGCTCTCGGGCCAGATCCGGCTGAGCCGGTGGGGGAAGAGGGCCGAGAGGGATTGATCGGGCTGTAGTCCGCATCGCTCATCTCCGTTGACCCTGCGTTCTGGGAGGGGCGGGGGATGGGGCTTCCTTGGGGAATGCCGGTGGAGCCAAGCCCTCCTTCCATCGGCCGTTCTGTCCTATCGCTGGAGCTGGAGGCCCGTCGAGCGGTTGGCACGGGACGGCTGCCGCGGCGTCCGCCCGTCGTGTCTTCACGGTCCCGACGCCTGGCGCCGAAATCTGTGGGGGTTGGGCGGCTGCTTGCCCTGTATGGAGGCGGGGCGTTGCGATCCACCACCTCGTTTGGATCACTGGCGTCCCACTCTTCGCGGTAACCCATGCGGCTGGCCGCCCGTTCTGGAATAGCCGCCCGGCTGGAGCGGCGGGGACGGTAGAAATCCTCTTCCTCCTCCTCCCGGGAGCGAATGCGGCGCCGGAGGGGTTCGGGTTCACTGAACCGATCCGCCCCCTCCCAGGGCCCGGAGCCCATCCCACCCCGAGGGGAGAAAGGGGGGCTTTCCTCGTCGTCGAAGTAGGAGGAACGGCGGGCTTGTTCGGTCGTGATGCCCCGGAGGCGCACACTCTCGTAAGCGAAGAACACCGTCGTTCCAGCCAAGAGGAATTGCCCGAACTGCAAGATCGGATCAAGCCGCCAGCCCTGGAAAAACAGGATGCCGCCGCACAGGAGGCCAACGGCGGCAAAGAAAACGTCGTAATCGCGAGCTAGCGCCGGTTTGAAACTCCTCATGAAGTAGAGGAAGGCGCCGCCCACAGCCAGCACAATGCCGACGATGCTGGCCCAATTCAGGCTGGCATTAACCAAGGGACGTCCCGTGAGCAGATGGGCTGCACTCTAGGAAACATCACTGCGTTCCTCACATCCCATCGCCAGATGCCCTGGTCCAGACCGGGGGGGTGATCAGAGGCGACGATCCACCCTGTCGTTTTGGCTGATGAAAAAGAGGGCCAGTGAAATGGGCACCACCACGATCACGCCACCCCAGAAGAGGCTGCTCAGGAAGTTCGACAGGGAGGGGGTCATGGGGAGGACAGACTTCGCTGGGGTGGATCTTAGGCAGTGCCCAGGAGTTCCTAGGCTTTGATCCACCCAGCTTTGAGCTTTTGTGATGGCATCACCGGGCCCCCTCTCCCTGGTCCACCTGGTCCTGGGCCTTGGGCTTGCCGCCTGGACCCTCCTTTTCTTGGCGCGCTTGGTGCTTACCTGGTACCCCCAGGTTGATCTCAGCCAGCCCAACTTGCGCTGGCTCGGTGCTCTCACCGAGCCATTGCTCGCCCCAACCAGAGCCTTGATTCAACCCATTGGCGGCGTCGATGTGAGCCCGGTGATCTGGGTGGGTCTGGTGAGTCTGGTGAGGGAGCTGGTGGTGGGCCAGCAGGGCCTCCTCACCCAGGTGCTGCGCCAGGTGCAGCACTCCAGCCTCAGCTGAGGGGCAGCATCTTCTCTTCAACAAATTTGGTGTAAACCTGGCCCTTTTGAAATTCTTCTCTCTCCAGCAGCGCCAGGTGAAACTCGATCGTGGTTGGAATGCCAGTCACAGCCCATTCCGAGAGGGCTCTGCGAAGCCGTCGGAGGGCCATCTCGCGCGTTGGCGCCCAGACGATCAACTTGCCGATTAAAGAATCGTAAAAAGGCGGGATGTCATAGCCCGTGTAGACATGGCTATCCACCCGTACCCCAGGCCCCCCTGGGGGCAGCCAGCCCGTGATCTTGCCCGGTGAGGGCCTGAAATTTTGGCGCGGATCCTCAGCATTGATGCGGCACTCGATGGCATGGCCCACAATTCGCACGTCCTCCTGAGCCACGCTGATTGGTTCTCCGCCAGCGATGCGGAGCTGTTCGGCGATCAGATCCAGGCCTGTCACCATCT
Organism: Cyanobacteriota bacterium; assembly: GCA_041181185.1. Classification (GTDB taxonomy): domain Bacteria; phylum Cyanobacteriota; class Cyanobacteriia; order PCC-6307; family Cyanobiaceae; genus Cyanobium. The sequence continues at coordinate 75,586 of JBEGQC010000009.1, forward strand.
CGGTCACGGGATGCTCCACCTGGATGCGGGTGTTCATCTCCATGAAATAGAACTTCCCCGACCGATCGAGCAGGAATTCCACGGTGCCAGCGCCCTCGTAACCAATGGAGCGGGCGGCAGCGGCAGCGGCGTGCCCCATCTGTTGGCGAATGGAGGGGTCTAGACCGGGACTCGGGGCTTCCTCCAACAGTTTTTGGTGGCGACGCTGGATGGAGCAATCCCGCTCGCCGAGGTGCACCACGTTGCCGAAGCGATCAGCAAGCACCTGAACCTCCACGTGGCGGGGGCGGTCGATGAATTTCTCCATGTAGAGGCCGGGATTGCCGAAAGCAGCCTCTGCTTCGCCCTGGGCCGCTTTGAAGAGTCCTTCCAATTGATCGGCGGATGGCACCAACCGCATCCCTCGCCCGCCCCCGCCCGCCGTGGCCTTGATCATCACCGGGAAGCCCATGAGCTGGGCCTGGGCCGCGGCATCCTCGAAGGAATCCAGCAACCCCTCGCTGCCGGGGATGGTGGGCACGCCCACCCGCTGCATGGTGCGTTTGGCGGTGGCTTTGTCGCCCATGGCCAGGATGGCTTCCGGGGAGGGGCCCACGAAGGTGAGGCCGTGGTCGCGGCAGATTTCGGCGAAGGCGGCGCTCTCCGCTAGAAACCCATACCCCGGATGGATGGCATCAGCGCCCCGGGAGGTGGCGGCCGCCAGGATGTTGGGAATGTTGAGATAGCTGCGGCTGCTGGGCGCCTCGCCCACACAGACCGCCTCATCTGCCAGCTGCACATGCAGGGCATTGCGATCCACCGTGCTGTACACGGCCACGGTGCCAATCCCCAGCTCTCTGCAGCTGCGAAGGATCCGCAGGGCGATTTCCCCCCGGTTGGCGATCAACAGCTTGCCGATGGGCATTTGAGCCTGGGCAGGGGGATCGGTTGTGGACTGTATCAGTGCAGACTGAGCTGCCCCCGGGCTTGCCAGGGGTTGGGCGGGCTATGGGTATATTGCTTGGGTCAACCAGCCATGGCTGGGAGTCACCACCCGGTCGAGCAGGCCTGTCCTGTCATCGCCCGTGTCCTGCGGATGTGGTGGAATTGGTAGACACGCACGTTTGAGGGGCGTGTGGCTTCGGCCTTGCGAGTTCAAGTCTCGCCATCCGCACTTCACTCCTTTCCCTTCCGGTTCACCACTTGCTCCCCTCTCCTCTGGATGGGTCACCCACGGCTCCAGTGGACCCACTTTCAGTGGCGAATTCTGCTGATTTCGGGGAGCAAGGCAGCCTGAATCCTCCCCTCGAAAGACCAGCGGCCCTCACGCCGCCGATGGCAGCCATCGTGCTGGTGACCAATGGCCCCGGCGAGCTGAGCACCTGGGTCCGGCCCTTGGCGGAGCGTTTGCACCGCCTCCAGCCCCTCAGGCCTCGGCAGAGCGATGCTCCATGCACGCTCCACCTCGTGCTGGTGCCCTGCCCCAACGCCACCGGTCAAGAGCATGGGGTGGCTCGCTCCTGGAGGTTGTTTGAGCGGGTGGTGCCAGCCACGCGGTTCTGGTGGCTTCTGCTCCGCCCCGGCCGGCATGGGTTCTGGCCTCGCCATGGGGTCGTGGTGTTTCTGGGGGGGGATCAGTTCTGGACGGTGCTCCTCTCCTGGCGCTTGCGCTATCGCCACATCACCTATGCCGAATGGGTGGCCCGCTGGCCCCGTTGGAATGATCAGGTGGCCCTGATGGGCTCGGCAGCAGCCTCACGGCTGGCCCCGCGCTGGCGCGGTCGTGCCCAAGTGGTGGGGGATCTGATGGCCGATCTCCCAGATGCCGCCCGTCAGGCCGATCCCCTGGGGCCTGGAGGTCCTTGGCTGGCGCTCTTGCCCGGCTCGAAACGGGCCAAGCTGCAGGTTGGCGTGCCCTTTCTTCTGGCCACGGCCGATTGCCTCGCCAGGCTCGCGCCCCAGTGCCGCTTCCTGCTACCGGTTGCCCCCACCACCTCCGTGAGGGAACTCCTGGCCTTTGCGAGCAGCTCCAACCCCCTGGCGCCCCTCTATCTGGATGGCGAGCCCCGGCTGGAGACCTCACCAGCCGGGGAGCCGTTGTTGCTCACCGCCTTGGGAACCCCCATCCACCTCCAGACCAGCCATCCAGCCCATGGCGCCCTCAGCCAGTGCGCCCTTGCCCTCACCACCGTGGGGGCCAACACCGCTGAGTTGGGGGCCTTGGGGGTGCCGATGATTGTGCTGGTACCCACCCAACATCTGCACCTGATGCAGGCCTGGGATGGGGGGCTTGGCCTTGTGGCCCGGCTGCCGCTTCTCCAACGCTTGCTGGGGGTGGCCCTTACGGCCTGGCGCATGCGCCATCGGGGCTTTCTGGCCTGGCCCAACATTTCCGCGGGCCGTCTTGTGGTGCCCGAGCGGGTGGGAGCCATCACCCCGGATGAGATTGCGGCCGAGGCGGCCGACTGGCTGGCGCAGCCTGAGCGGCTCGAGGCTGTGCGCATGGACCTTCGGAGTCTGAGGGGGCAACCGGGGGCTGTGGCCAGACTGGCCCAGATGGTGCGTCAGCTGCTGCCGGCCGGCCTGGCTTCCTAGGCTGAATTGGTTGCTTCAATCTTTCCCTGTGTCACAGGATCCCTCCGCGTCATCCCCATCGGCCTGTGGCTTGCCCAGTGGCCTCCCCCATGGGAGCGACGAGCAGGCCTGGCGGGACCGTCTCACTCCAGAGCAGTTCCGTGTCACCCGCCAGGGCGGCACCGAGAGGCCGTTCACCGGCGCTTACTGGAATGTGAAAGACAGGGGGATGTACCGCTGTGTGTGCTGTGGAGCGGATCTTTTCAGCTCAGAAACCAAATTTGATTCGGGCACAGGTTGGCCCAGTTTCTGGGAGGGGGTGAATCCAGCGGCGATCACGACCTTGGTTGATCGTTCCCATGGGATGGTGCGCAATGAGATTCGCTGTGCCAACTGCGATGCCCACCTGGGCCATGTGTTTCACGATGGCCCTAGGCCCACGGGTCTACGGTTTTGCGTGAACTCCGCTTCCCTCGCTTTTGAGCCAGCTCACTCCTCTGGCTAGCGTGAAGCGATGGCTTCAGATGCCATCAAATAGAACATCTGCCACAAGCGGCGCCACCCTCTCCAAGGTGAGATCGTTCAGCACTTTTTGGCGGCACTTCTCCCCGACCTGGGTCGCTTCGGCCGGATCGAGGCAGAGCCGCTTGACAGCAGCTGCAAAGGCTGGGATGTCCAGATAGTTCACGCTTACGCATTGGCCTTCTGCTGCAAATTCAGGGATGGCACCAGATCCTTCAAAACAGACCGTGGGGATGCCCATGAGCCCGGCTTCCAGCACCACCAATGGGAAAGGATCTTCTCTGGACAGCAATGTGAGCACACGAAACTGACTCACGATCCATCGGAACGTGGGCATCGAAACTGATGGAATCAGCGCCACCTCATCTTTCATCCCCAGATGGGAGAGATCCCACTCCAAGGCAACCTGTGGTTCTGATCCATCGCCGCAGCCAATCCAAACGGCAAGAAAGGGGGTGTCGACAAACTGTGTTTTGCATTCTTTGATTAACAGGGGAAACAGGTCGAATCCCTTGCGGTGGATCGGATTTCCACCAATGCCAAAAATCGGGATGCCGAGGTCGATGGCCCGATCAAGTTTGCCAAGGAGCGTTCGTTCATTGGCCGATAGGGTCAGAGAATCACGGGTCCGATCTCCACCGTGAGTCGGCTTGTCGGGGACAATGTATTCGGGAATGATCTTGATCTTGTTCGGCGGCAGATGGTAAATGTTGATTAGCATGTCTGAAACGCATCTGGCGCAGGCGATGACTGCATCAGAGTTTTTGAGTTGGCAGGTTACAAGTTGATCGTTTGAAAGTTGTCTGAGGCTGGGGAGAAGTTCGTGCACATGCGTGATGATTCGCTGATTCGAATTTTTGCTGAGCTGCTGCAGGTATTTCCCGAGCACAAGGGTGCTCAGGTAGATCATATCTGGCTTCTCTCTCCCTATTATTTCTGTCAGCCAAATGCCAGGATCTGCCTGCCCTTTGTGCATAACCACTTTGGCTAGGCGCTTATAAATTCTCTCTGGTTTGTTGAGGTCGGTGGGGATCCAGGTGTAGGTTCGCCCCACCAGCTCAAACTCTTCACGCAGGGCGCCATCGCGCATCAAGACACAGATGGATTCCATCTCATGGTGAGCACCTAGCCACTTGATGAGTCCAAGCATGATGGCGGGTGCCCCTGTGCGGGCCGCCTCGTTGCTGACAAATAAAATCTTTTTCACGGGCACATTTCATTTGGTGCCGATACTACAAGTGGACGAATTATTTGCCTCTCAATTTTCACTGGCATGGCGGAGCCGCCCTCTGCCTGATCAGTTCAGCTGTGCTCTCGTAAAAACTGAATGGCTCCTTCCAGCTCCTCGCCGAAGCGATCGATCTCCTCGGGTGTCGTCGTGAATGCCAGGCTGGCCCGGGCCGTGGCTGCTAAGCCGTAGTGCCGATGCAGCGGTTGGGTGCAGTGGTGGCCGCTGCGGATGCAGATTCCAGCGGAATCGAGCAGGGCCGCAATGTCATGGGCATGCAGGCCCTCCACGCTGAATGCCGCGAGGGCACCTCGGTGGGGCTGTTGCTCGGGTGTGGGGCCGAGGATTCGCACCCCTTCGATGGCCTGGAGCCGCTGGAAGAGCTGCCGGGTCAGCTGCTGTTCCCAGGCGTGGATCCGCTCGAGCCCGATCTGTTGCAGGTAGTCGATGGCTGATCCCATGCCGATGGCCTCACCAATTGCGGGGGTCCCCGCCTCAAACTTGTGGGGAAGATCGGCCCAGGTGCTGTGGTCGAGGAACACCTCGTGAATCATCTCCCCACCTCCGAGGAAGGGTGGCATGGCCTCGAGGATGGCTTCCCTGCCCCAGAGAAAACCGATGCCCGTAGGGCCGCACAGCTTATGGGACGAGCCAACCAGAAAGTCGCAGCCCAGCTCCTGCACATTCACCCGTTGATGGGGCAGGCTCTGGCAGGCATCCACCAGGAACAGCGCCCCTGCGTTCCGCACGGCTGGTGCCAGCTGGGCAATGGGATTGAGGCAGCCCAGGGTGTTGCTGACATGCACCAGGCTCACCAGGCGAGTGCGCGGGGTGAGTTTGGCGTGAAAATCCTCCAGATCCAGCTCCCCGCTTGGGGTGAGGCCCACGTGGCGAAGCACGCAGCCGCTGCGCTGCGCCAGTTGCTGCCAGGGCACCAGATTGCTGTGATGCTCCATCACCGAGAGCAGCACTTCATCGCCAGGGCCCAAGGTGCTGTCCCCCCAGCTGCGGGCCACCAGATTGATGGCCTCACTGGCATTACGGGTGTAAACGATCTCTTGGGACCGACGGGCACCGATGAAGCGGGCAGCTTTTTCGCGGGCAGCCTCGAAGCCCTCGGTGGCCCTGGTGCTCAGCTGGTGGGCGCCTCGATGCACGTTGGCGTTGTCATGGCTGTAATAGTGCTGGAGGGCCGCCAGCACCTGCCGTGGCTTCTGGCTCGTGGCTGCGTAATCGAGATAGATCAAGGGTTGGCCCAGGCAGGCGGTCTGGGCCAACACCGGGAAATCGGCGCGGGTGAGTGCCGCGAGATTTTCAGGAGGTGTGGTGGTTGGATGCGCGGTGGAGCGGGCGGGGTTCGAGGCCAGGGTCATGGGCGGGCCTCCGCTTGGAGCAGGGAGGACAGGGGGCTCCAGCTCTGGGACGCACTGGGCAGCTGGGAGACAATCTCCTCACAGAAGCCGCGCAGGAGCAACCTGGCGGCCTGAGGGGCTGCAATTCCACGGCTCTGCAGATAGAAAAGTTCGTTTTGTTGCAGCCTGCTGATGGTGGCTCCATGGGTGCAGCGCACATCGTCTGCAACGATTTCCAACTCTGGTTTGGTGTCGATCCTGGCGCGATCAGAGAGGAGAAGACTGCGGCTCAGCTGGGCGGCCTTGGTGCGTTGGGCCTCGCGCGGCACTTGGATGCAGCCGTTGAACACGCTGCGGCCCTCAGCCTCTGCAACCACTTTGTGCACCTGATCGAGTTGACCCTCTGGACCAGTGAACCTCACGCGGCTATGGGTGTCGGAGATCTGATGGTCTTTTACCCAATGCAGGCCTCGCAGTTGGCTGGTGGCCTGCCCTTCGCTCTGCAGGATGACCGGTTCCTGCCTGGCCAAACCCCAGCCAGAGCAAACGCTGGTGAGGGTGTAACAACTCCCTGGAGCTTGGTTTACGGCGGTCATCGCTAAGAGCACACCATGATTGGGCCCATGGGTCACCTGTCCGTGCCGGAGCGTGGAATGGGGCCCCAGTTGGGCTTCCACCACCACACTGCAGAGACTGGGGCCACCGGCTTGGTGCACCTGGAGCAAATCGAGGCAGGCACCCTCCTCCAACACCAATAGGAGGCGGTGGGCTTGCACCCCAGAACGCTGCTCGCTGTCGCTTACCACTTCCAGGCAGGTGCGCACTCCCGGGCGAATCCGCAAGGCGACAACCGGCTGGGCGATGGCGCTGTTGAGAAGAACAGACCAGTGGTTTGTTGTTTCGGTGGCAGCCAGAACTCGACCAAGTTGGGCCTCCAGTTCGGGGCCGTGCAGCGGTTCGATGCCCTCGGGCCAGGTGGTCTCGCCGATCTCGGGCCAAGCGTCGAGGGGGAGGCGCCAGCTGTGGGGGGCAGGCGAGGCTTGGGTTTGTGTGCTCCCAAGAGCAGGCTCCAAGGGCCTGGGAGGAATTTGGGTGAGCAGGGAAAGATCGGTGAATCGCCATGCTTCCTCCCGTTTGCCGGGGAGGCTTGTGGACTCCAGCGCGAGCCGGGCAGCAAGCCGATCCTTCAGTTGGGGGGCCTCCAGTGTCGCCAGAGAGGCGGGACAAGCCTGCAGCAGCGCTTGGATCCAGGAGGTGCCCGCCAGGGCACTGGGTCGGCTCGGGAGAGGGGAGAGGGTGGGCATCAGCTCATCTCCACGGGGGTGGCGGGCTGGAGCCTGGCCAACTCCTCATCCACCCAGTCGTAACCTCTCGCCTCGAGCTCAAGAGCCAGCTCTTTGCCCCCGGTGCGCAGGATGCGGCCAGCGGCCATCACATGCACGAAGTCGGGTGTGATCGCGTCCAGGAGTCGCTGGTAGTGGGTGATCAAGAGGGTGGCGTTGTTGGGGCCTGCCAGCTGACACACACCCCCGGCAACGATTCGGAGGGCATCGATGTCGAGCCCGGAATCCGTTTCATCCAGGATGGCCACCTCAGGGGTGAGCAAGGCCATCTGCAGAATCTCATTGCGTTTCTTTTCTCCCCCGGAAAATCCTTCATTCACGCTCCGATCCAGGAAGGACGCATCCATTTGCACCACCTGAAGGCGGTCGCGCACCAGATCCTCGAAGCTGAAGGTATCGAGTTCCTCTTCCCCCAGGTGCTGGCGTCGTGCATTGGTGGCCACCCGCAGGAACTCCAGGTTGCTGACCCCCGGAATCTCCACGGGATATTGAAAGCCGAGGAACAATCCTTTGCGCGCCCGCTCCTCGGGGGACAGGCTGAGCAGATCCTCTCCTTCAAACAGCACGGTTCCAGCGGTCACCCCATAGGCCGGGTGCCCGGCCAGGATCTTGGAGAGGGTGCTTTTGCCGCTGCCATTGCGCCCCATCAGGGCGTGGATTTCGCCAGCGCGGATGGTGAGGTTGACACCATGAAGGATCGGCTGATCTTCGATCTGGGCATGGAGATCCCTGATCTCAAGCAGGATGGGGGCATCGGGTCTGATCACGGCAGTCTCAGAAAAGCACGAGGGAAGAGGTGAAGGGTTTGGGGGTTTGTGGAGCGCAGTTCAACCGACGGAACCCTCCAGCTTGAGAGCAAGAAGTTTGTCAGCCTCAGCGGCAAATTCCATGGGCAATTGATTGAACACATCTCGACAGAAGCCGCTGACCATCATGGATACGGCTTCCTCCACACCAATGCCCCGGCTTTGAAGGTAAAACAACTGTTCTTCGGAGATGCGACAGGTGCTGGCTTCGTGCTCCACATCCGCATCGGGTTGCTGGGAGCGGATGTAGGGGTGGGTGTTGGCCGCGGCCTGATCACCGATCAGCATCGAATCGCATTGGCTGAAATTGCGCGCCCCCTTGGCCTTGGGGCCAATCTGAACCAATCCCCTGTAGGTGTTCGCGGAAGATCCGGCGCTAATCCCCTTGCTCACAATTGTGGATCGGGTGCGCGGCCCCACATGGATCATCTTTGTTCCTGTATCGGCTTGCTGTCGGTGGTTGGTGAGGGCAACAGAGTAGAACTCTCCGACAGAATCAGCGCCTTGCAGCACACAGCTGGGATATTTCCATGTGATGGCTGAGCCGGTTTCCACCTGGGTCCAGCTGATCCGGCTGCGGCGTCCGCGGCAGTGGCCACGCTTGGTGACAAAATTATAGATTCCGCCCACGCCATTGGCGTCGCCGGCATACCAATTCTGAACCGTGGAGTATTTGATTGAGGCCTCATCAAGAGCGACGAGTTCCACTACGGCTGCGTGGAGCTGATTGGTGTCAAACATCGGGGCCGTGCAGCCCTCCAAGTAGCTCACCGAAGAGCCTTCTTCGGCGATGATCAGCGTGCGTTCAAACTGACCGGTGTCGCCCGAATTGATGCGGAAGTAGGTGGAAAGTTCCATTGGGCACTGCACACCCTTCGGGATCAAAACAAAGGAACCATCACTGAAGACGGCGGAATTTAAAGTGGCAAAGAAATTATCATTGATGGGAACAACACTGCCAAGATATTTTTCAATCAAGTCGGGATGTTCTCGAACGGCCTCGCTGATGGAGCAAAAGATCACTCCGTGTTCAGATAGCTTTTCCTTGAAGGTTGTGGCAATGGAGACGCTATCAAAAACCGCGTCGACGGCCACATTGGATAATCTTTTCTGCTCGTTCAGGGGAATGCCTAATTTATCAAAGGTTTCAAGCAGCTTTGGGTCGACTTCGTCGAGGCTGGATTTCTTGCTACTTTGTTTTGGGGCTGCATAATAAATGAGATCTTGATAGTCAATCGCTGGATAGCCAAGGGAGGCCCAGTTTGGCTCGGTCATGGTGAGCCAGTGTTGGTAAGCCTTCAGGCGAAACTGTAACAAAAAGTCGGGCTCTTCCTTGATGGCTGAAATCTTGCGAATGACCTCTTCGCTGAGCCCCTTGCTAAACTTTTCGGTTTCAATATCTGTTACAAAGCCGTATTTGTAAGGCGTTGCAACCAAGCTCTCGATGCTGGTGCTTGTCATGGATGGCTAGGCAAGGTGTTGGCTTTGATTTCTTCCAGGCTGATGGTTTGCCGCTCGCCTTTGAAGGGATTGTCTTCCGTGAGGAAGAGCATGCAGTGACATTCTTTGCGCTCCCGCATGGGAACGCAGGGGCAGTTCCAAAAAGCCTGCGCCACCTCAGCCTCTTTGTCTTCGTAGTGGCGGCAGGGGCAGAGGGCTGCCCCGAGATCATCCTTGTGACGCGCCAGGCCTTCGAGCACCACGGCGGTCACGCCGAGATCGCTGCAAAAGTAGGTGCCTGTGCGCTGGGCGTAGGTCTCAGCGAATTTCCGAATCACTTCGAGGCTGCCGCTCTCAGCCGGAGAAGAGGTGGATCCAGCGGCGGTTGCGCTGGTGGGGGACGGCTGGGAATCGGAACTTGTCACGGCTGCTCTTAGGGGAGACGGGAGGAACGAGCTTCGGCCAGAAGCGGGGGTTACGAAAAGAATCTGTTTCGTAACTCGGCAAGCCTAGGGCATCTGGGTCAGCCCCCGGTGGGGCCCATTGTGTCGTGCCTCTGGCACGTGTGCTTCTGTCTGTCCCCAATCTCCCCGTGCCCATGGCATCGTGTGGTGGCGGTTGTGTGCGAAAACCCGCAACCCCTGCCTTTATGAGTGTCCGCCACCCTCTCCAATCGCTTCCCAGCCCAACGAAGGCCCGAGACGGGGCGGCTGATGCCGGTGGGATTGCGGCACAACCCCAATCCCTTCCCACGCGTGATGCCGTGTTGGCCCTCTTGTTGCGACAGGGAGAAGCCACCGCTGCTGAGCTCGCTGATGCCCTCCACGTCTCGGTGCAAGCCATGCGGCGCCACCTCCGCAGCTTGGAGGAGGAGCACCTCGTTGAGGCCAGTTCCTCCGCCGCGGGGCCCGGGCGCCCCACCAATCATTGGCGACTGACCTCGCGGGGTCAGGAGCAGTTCGGAGATGCCAGTGAAACTTTTGCCCTGGGTCTGCTGCACTCCATGGCCGCCACGCTCCCTCCGGCCACGGTCTCCAACCTGATGGAACAGCAGGCTGAGGAGAAGGCCAGGCGCTATCGAAGTCAGATCGGCGGCGGATCGCTGGAGGATCGGCTGCAGCGGCTCACCGAGTTGCGTCGCGCCGAGGGCTACGTGGCTGATCTCGGACCGGATCCCAGCCCTGAGGCTCCTGCAGGCGCCTGGCTGATCCGCGAGCACCACTGCTCCGTGATGCGCATTGCTGAGGAATTTCCCCAGGTCTGCGATCAGGAACTTCAACTCCTGCGGCTGACCTTTCCCGATTGCCAGATTGATCGGGTCCACTGGCGTCTGCAGGAGGGCCACTCCTGTGGATTCCGGCTCCAGCCCCGGCTGGCTGAAGCCAAGCCCGCTCACGCTCTTCCCTAGGTGCTCACCCACGAGGATCTTGAGCTGCTCGAAACTTCCTTTTTGCCAGCTCTCGAACGTCACTATCTGCGGCTTTTGGCCCATGGTCTGCGCACGTTTCAAACCATTGCCGCAGCCTCGGGTGATCCCCTGACGTTGCCCGACTGCAAGCAAATCGAGGCTTGGGTGGCCACCCAACCCACCATCGCCGATGAGCCGGCCTTTCTCGAGGCCTTCCTCGAGCAGCTGGCGCGCCTGTTGGATACTCTTCAGGACATCGCTTCCCGCCATCAGCAGCCCCTCCTCACCTTGCAGATGCCCCAACTGGTGGCCTGGGCGAAGGAGCAGGCTGATGGGCGCCTCAGCCGCCCAGACCAGCCACGAGGCTGACTCCCACGGTGGCCGCCAACGCCGCCACCAGTCCCCTCCGGCCTGGCCGGTCCCCCTCCAGGCGGGCGAAAGGCAGAGCCATCACCGGCGAGGTGGAGAGCAGGGCGACCGCCAGTCCCCCAGGCAGGCCCGCCAGGGCCATTTGTTGCAGCAGGATTCCCAAGCTGGTGCCCAACAAGGTGGCCACCACAAGGCTGGGCCAGGGGAGGTTCTGCCTGGGCACCGGAAGCACAGAAGGTCGCGGCGGCCAGCTTCCCAGCTGGGCCAGCGCTGGGGCGAGCACCACGGTTGCCCCCCCCAGCCGCACGCTGGCGGCTAGCAGGGCTGGCACCTCGCCTGAGCGCAGCGCTGATCTGGCCAACAGGGCGCCGGCACTGCCGCAGGCCATGGCCGCCAGGGCCAGGCTCAGGCCGGCCCAGGGAAGGGGAGTGGCGGCAAGAGGGCCTGGCTGGGGCCGCTGGCCGGCCACCAGGCCAACCGCCAGGCAGATCAGGCCGATGCCGAGCCATTGCGGCGGCCGGGGTTGCTCGCCAAGGGCCACAAGCCCGGCGATGGCCGTCAGGGCGGGGCCGCCTGCCATCAAGGTGAGGCTGCGCTGTGTTCCGAGCCGCCGCAGGGCCCCAAAAAAGAGGCTGTCGCCCGCAGCGATGCCCACAACCCCGCTCAACGCCAGGATCAGCAGCGGCTTCTCCTGCCCGGCCGGCCACTGCACCAGAGCCAGCAGCGGCAGTTGCAGGAAGAAGGCGAGCAGGGTTTTGCAGAGGTTCAGCTGGGTGGCCGAAAGGGTGAGAGGAATGCGGCGCCAAAGCAAGGTGGCCAGCGTCCAGCAGAGGGCGGCTGCGAGGGCTGCCAGGGTGCTGGCCGCCGGCGTGGGGGTGGCAGGTGTCAGCAATCCCGTCACAGACTTGACTCGAGCCCCCGTTGCGGCCACAACCCTGCGATCATCTCTGGAGGGTGCAACGGATGGGCTGATGACGATGGGGTCAAACCTCGGTGACGCGCTGAGTTTTTTTCAGCTCAGTTGTGGCCGCTGGCGCTCGCGCCGCAGCAGCCACCATCTGTTGCACCGCCGTGCCGAACCCGGCGGTTCCTACATCGAGGTGGTGGAGCTCGCCGCGGATGATCCCCGCTTGCTGGCCATCGCGTCCCTCCACGGCATGGACCCTGCAGGATTGGTGGGGGGTTGCCAGGTGCGCTGGAGCGGGGTGATGGCCTGGGATCAAGACGGGCAAACCCATGAAGGTGAGAGCGTCTTTGGTCTGATCCCCACCGACGGATTGGGTCGGGAAGGCTTTCTGCTCAGGGATCGGGGCTATGCGGAAACCGCCCCGGTGGCAGGGCGTTTCTCCATGGATGGTGAGGATGCTCTCCTGCTCAGCACCGATTACGAAACCATGAGCAGTGTGGAACGCTTCAGTTTTGCCGGCCCGGATGTGCGCATCCGCATGAGCACGGTCGAGGGGTTGTCCAACACGGCAACGTTCTGCATTGAAACTCGCCTTCCCGAATCCCCACTTGGCGAACCACCGCGGCCGGGAGAGGCGGTGGCGTCGCGCCAGCCCCTGTCGCTCATGGGTTGGTGAAAGGGGAGGGCGAACGTTACGGTCTGTGAGCCCTGGCGGAAGGGGGCCAGAGCCCATGGGGCCATACTTCTACGATCCCTCCGACGGATGCCTGACCTCGCGTGGCTCTCCCCCTCCTCCAATACGCTCCCACCACTCAAAACTCCAGGGTCAGCCCCTTGCGTGTGGGTTCCGATGAAGACCCCAGGACCGCTTCCATGGAGAAGGCCATGGATCGAGAGGATCAGAACTTTGTGATCGAATCGGCCTACCGGCAGATCTTCTTCCACGCCTTCAAAGTGGATCGGGATCGCACTCTGGAGAGCCAGCTGCGTGATGGCCAGATCAGCGTGCGGGATTTCATCCGCTCCCTCTGCCTCTCCGACACCTTCACCCGCAGCTTCTACAACCTCAACAGCAATTACAAGGTGGCACGCCACCTTGTCGAAAAGCTCCTCGGCCGACCCACCCATGGCAAGGCGGAGGAGATTGCCTGGTCTGCCGTGCTGATGACCCGTGGGGTGAAGGGCATGGTGGATGACATTCTCAATTCCGAGGAATATCTCCAAGCGTTCGGTTACGACACGGTGCCTTACCACCGCAACAGGGTCGTGGGATCCAGGGAGGTGGGCGAAACCCCCTTCAACATCACTTCCCCCCGGTATGACGCCTACTACCGCGGCATTTTGGGTTTCCCCCAAATTGTTTACACCGGTACGGCCCGCGCCTTCCCCGAACGTGCCCAGCAGCGTCGTGGGGGCTACCCAGAGGACTACCTGGCCTGGGTGCGAACCCTCCCGGCCATGCGCAGTGCTGGAGGCGCACCTTCCGGAAACACCGGCATGGACTATCTGGCCAAGGTGCCCTACCGCAGCATTGGCCGCTGAAGCCGCCTGATTGTCTTCAGGCCCAACCCACCGCCAAGCCATTTTGAAGCCCGAGCCGGTCAGTGCTTGCTGACGGGCTCGGGCTCCTCCGTTCAATGGCGGTGGTGATCCTTCAGACTGATCCCAAACGAAATCTTGAGCTGTGAGTCAAAACACGCTGTCTTCCCTGGCCCTGATGACGCTGCGCCAGCTGCGTCACATTGCCAGTGAGCTTGGCGTGACCCTCTACAGCCGCAAAACCAAGGAAGAACTCATGGAGGCCATCCATTCCAGAAAAGATGACCCAGCCTTTTCCCTGGCTGCCTTGGAAGCGGAGATGGCACCAGCGCCGCGCCCAGCGCAGGAGACGCGGGTGGTGTTTTTGCCCCGGGATCCGCAGTGGGCCTATGTGTTTTGGGAGATCAGCGAAGACGATCGTGAGCAGGCGCTGCAGGCTGGAGCTCTGCAGCTATGCCTGCGGGTGGCAGATGTGACGGGATTGGCCGGTGGTTCGTCCCACCCCCATACCCTGCAGGAGGTGGTGGTGGATAGCCACGCAACGGAGTGGTATTTGCCTGTGCCCCTTTCCGATCGGGATTACCGGGTGGAGTTGGGCTATCGCAAAGCTGGTGGTGGCTGGATTTCCCTGGCCCACTCCTCGGTGGCCCGGGTGCCTGCGCTCCATCCAAGTGAGCAGATTTTGGATCAGTTTGTGCCGTTCTCCTTGGAGACAGCGCCGAGCGTGCTGCCCACCCCTGTAGAGCCGGCGGATGCGGGTCTGCACGAGCGGCTGTATCAGACGGCTACAGCCCGTTGGCGGCGTTTGGGCCGGGGCTCCGAGGCGTTTCATGAGCTGGAGGAGGGTTTTGGCTCGGAGAGTGGAGCTGGCGGTCAGCTGTCGGCGGCGGGGATGTGGGCCTCAGGTCGGAGCGAATCGGGCGCGGGTGGAGTGGGAGCGCGGCAGCGGTCGTTCTGGCTGGTGGCGGATGCGGAGCTGATTGTGTATGGAGCGACGGATCCCTCCGCCCGGCTGACGATCGGAGGGGAGGAGGTGCCGTTGTCTGCGGATGGCACGTTCCGAATCCAGGTGCCATTCAGGGATGGTCAGCAGGTGTATCCGATCGAGGCGGTGGCAGCGGATGGGGAGCAAAAGCGGAGCATCACCCTGGAATTCCGCCGCTCCACCCCGGAGGATCACAGCAATCCAGCCCACCAAGCCGTTTCCGAATGGTTCTGAAGCCATGACCAGCGCCTCTGCCCCCCCCTCCTCGTTGTTGAAGGCCGTCGTGGCGGCCACCCCCCTGGCGGGTTCCCTCTTGGTGCCCGTGCTTGTGCCTTTGCTGATGGTGCGCGTGAGCATCGCTGCAGGGGTGTTGGCCGTCGTTGCCCTTGGCTCGTTGTGGTTCGTGGCGATGTTGCGCACCTCCGAAATGCCCCCCCACCCCGAACACCACTAATTTGGCTCCTGCCAGGGGGCTGACGGGCTGAGGGAATCCTCCATCCAGCGCTCCCGTTCGCTGATGGTGTTTTGGCAGCTGCGCCCAGCAGCCCTCTTTGTTCCCTTGAGCCTCACCCTGCTCGCCGGCTGTGACCAGGCTCCGGCGACTCTCGGGGGAAGATCTGAGCGCCCTCTGCCCATGCCCGCTGGCATCCGGGTGGCCTTCAATCACCGCGAGGGAGCGGGCTATCGCAGCCCCGTCAGTGGCCGCCAACGCCAGGGCGACGACCTGGAAGCCATGGTGGTCGACGCGATCGGCGAAGCTCGCCAGGAGATCCTGGTGGCTGTGCAGGAGCTCTCCCTGCCGGCCGTGGCCCAGGCCTTGATTGCTCGCCACCGTGAGGGGGTGGCCGTGAAGGTGGTTCTCGAGGACACCTACAGCACCCCCTGGAGCCGCCAGCACCCGGTGGATCTGACACCCCACCAACGCCAGCGCCAGGCCCAGCTCATGGCCCTCGGCCAACCCGATGCGGTGGCGCTGCTTGAGCAAGCGGGAGTGCCGATGATCGACGACACGGCCGATGGCAGCGCTGGTAGCGGCTTGATGCACCACAAATTTCTGGTGGTCGATCGTCGGCTGGTGGTGACGGGATCCGCGAACTTCAGTCCCTCCTGTGTGCATGGAGATCCGGAGGATCCCCGCACCCGCGGCAACGTGAACCATCTTTTGCGCTTTGACAGCGCGTCTCTGGCTGAGCTATTTGCCCAGGAATTCGCCCGGCTCTGGGGTGATGGCCCCGGTGGAGCACCCGATAGTCGCTTCGGACTCGCCAAGGAGTCCGGACCTGCCCAGCAGGTGCAGGTGGGGGAGACGACGGTGGAGGTGCTGTTTGCCCCCCACCGGCGCCAGGATCCCCATCATGGGCTCCGCTGGCTGGCGGCCCAACTGGCGACGGTGGAGCGCCAGCTGGATCTGAGCCTGTTTGTCTTCTCTGCCCAGGGTTTGGCCGATGCCCTGGCGGGCTTGGTCGGGCGGGGTGTGGGTGTGCGCCTGCTGGCTGATCCCGGCTTTGCCAGCCGCCCGTTCAGTGAGGTGTTGGATGTGCTCGGGGTCAGCCGGCCCGATGGTGCGTGCCTGTTGGAGGCCGACAACCGGGTGTGGCAAAGGCCCCTGGAGGGAGTGGGCACACCGCGCCTGGTGGGGGGCGACAAGCTCCATCACAAGTTTGCCGTGCTCGATCGGGAGCGGGTGATCACCGGCTCCTTCAACTGGAGCCCTTCCGCCGCCCATCAAAACGATGAGACCCTTTTGCTCATCCACTCTCCCGAATTGGCAGCCCACTTCACCCGGGAGATGGACCGGCTTTGGCGCGGAGCCGAGTTGGGAGTGAGCGGGCGCATCGAGCGCGGCCTGGCTCGGAGCCGGCAGCGCTGTGGCCAGGGTCAGACACGGCCGGATTCCGCCGCTTCGGGAGCCCACTCGCCGATGGCCCTTCTCCGCAGCCCGACTAGCATGGGCCCATCCGCTGCAGCACCCTCATGGATCCGGCTTCCTCCCTCCGAAGCCAGTCCCCCGAGCTGGATGCGATCAACCTGATGCTGCGGGACTTGAACACGCGTCACGACGAGATTCGTCACCGCGCTGCATTCCGAGGTTGCACGGGTGAGCTGTTGGTGTTGCAGAAGGAGCTGGTGGAGTATTTGCTCAGCAAGAAACAGGAGCTGATGGCCCCGCAGCCCGCCTATCTCCAGGGGGAAGCCGTGGAAGGGGTTGACCCCTGACCAGCCCGAACGGGCCCCTGCCCAGCGGGGCAGCCTGCAGGGCGTTGGTGGTGGGAGCAGGCCCTTGTGGCGCTGCCTTGGCCCTGCTCCTGGTGCGCTCTGGCTGGGCTGTCACCCTGGTGGACGCTGCCCCGCCGCAGGCCCCTCGCCCCTACCGGGGCGAGGGCTTGATGCCAAGCGGTGTGGAGGCTTTGGAGGCCATGGGGCTCTGGCCCCTGCCAGCGGCGGTGCGCCATCGTCCGCTGGGGGGCTGGGCGATGGTGGTGGAGCGTCGGCCGCTGTTTGCCGCTGCGGAGCCCTTGGCTGGGGATCGCGGCTGCTGGCTGGTGAATCAGGAGTCGCTTCTGGGCCATCTTCGCGCCGAGCTCGCCCGCCACAACGCTGCTCGCCTGCTGGAGGGTTGCCCGGTGCGAGCCCTTCTGCGCTCCCCCACGGGCCGGGTGGGGGGCGTGGTGTTGGCCGATGGCAGGGAGCTTGCAGCCGATCTGGTGGCGGGGTGTGATGGGCGCCAATCTTTGATCCGGGTGAAGGGTGGTCTGGAGCTCCAGCAGCAGGAGGCGGGGGAAGAAGTGCTCTGGTTTCGCCTGGCGGGCCCCGAGGTGGCACCGCTGCACGACTGGCTCGGGGGCCGCTTCCTCACCGTGGTGGCTGGGGGCGTGAGTTTCGCGCTGTTTGCCGAGGCTGACGGCGAGGCGCTGCGTCTGGGTTGGCTGGCGGAAGCCGGCGTTGGCCGGCCTGAGGATGGGGCTGGCTGGCGGCAGCAATGGGCTGGGTCCCTCCCGCCCGCTGGGGCCTCCTTGCTGGAGCAGGTGCCCGTTGCGGCGATCAGCGGGCCCCAGCGGTTTCCGGTTCAGGTGGGCTGGGCGCCCCGCTGGCATGCCCCCGGGTTGCTGGTGTTGGGTGATGCTGCCCATCCGATGAGCCCGGTGCGGGCCCAGGGGATCAACATGGCCCTGCGGGATGCTCTCGTGGCAGCCCAGTTGCTGGGCCCGCCACCCCAAGGCTTCCCCGCCACGGGGCTGGCGGGGAAGGCTGGCACTCTGGAGCGGATCGATGCCCTTCTGCCGTTGATCGCCGAGCAGCGGCTCCCGGAGATCCGGCTGATGCAGGGGCTGCAGGCCAGGGAGGCGGCCCTCGCTGCCAGCCTGCGTCAGTTCGGCGGGTTGCGCTGGATCCTGGCCCAAACCGCACCCTGGAGTGGAGTGTTGGCCCGCCAGCGGTGGATCCAGCAGCAACACCGTCTGCGGCGGGGACTGCCCAGGGCCCTGGCGCTCCCAGAGTGAATGCCCACAAGGCAAACGGGCTGATGGCACTCCCGCGGATGGCATCTGAAGGGCCGCTTGGGCGCCTGGGGAGGTTGGCCCTCGGGTGCACCGCCGCCCTGGTGCCCCTGCTGAGCGAGGGCGGGCTCCAGGCGGCCCCTCCACCCGCCTATCGGCCCGACGTGTACCCCCCGTCTGAGGTTTTCCGCAGGCTTCAGCTCACCACCCTGGCCTGCAGCCGGGAGAATGCGGCGGAGCGTTGCGATGAGGCCCGTCGTCTGGCGGATCCTCTGCTCGACCATCCGCTGCTGCCAGCCCGCTGCAAAGACGTGCTTTGGAGCATTCGCAACTTGGCGGTTGCAGCGCCTGCCAACAGCTTGGCCCGCCGTGAGCCCATTGATCAGTCCGCCACGGAGGTCACGGTGGCCTGCCGCCAGTTGACCAAGGCCAAGCCCGTAGAGAAGCCCCAAGGCCCAGCTGGTGGCGGGCTGTTGCAGTTTGGGGGAGGGCAGCCTTAGGGGGCCTGAAGGCGTTGCCGCGGCCTCAGGGCTGGAGTTTCTCTCCTCTGGAAGCCGCAGCACCAGCCCCCTCTCCGCTCAGTTCCAACAGCTTGCGGGACGTGTCTTCCATGAAGGTGAGGCTCATCGGTGTTTCCACCACTGCCTTGCTCGCCAGGGCGCAGAGGGCATTGCGTTGACCCGTTGCATCGCAGCTGTCGGAGAGCTGGAGCAGGGCTTTGGTGAGCTTGCCCCGCAGACACGTTTCACGGCCTTCCTGGTTGAGTACGGCTTTGGCGGCGGTGCGGGAGAAGGCCACGGCGTCCGGATAGGGATCAGCGGCGCAGGCGGGCTGGGGCGCGGCCACCGCAGCGATGGATCCCAGCCCCACCACCCCGCTGGTCAGCACCCCCAGGCCGGACAACCCGCTTTGACGGGCCCATCGGGCGAGGGAGAAACAGCGATGAGGGGTCATTGAGCGGGGGGAGAAGGGAGGAAAGAGCGTGCTGACGCCTAAGAAGATAGGGGTTCAGCCTTGGCAAATTATCGGAAGCCGGCGGGATGGGCCGAAGCAGGGGGCCAGATTCGGAGGCGTGAATAGCGCATGCTGACGCGAAAACTGAGGGTGTGATTCTCTGGATTGGGGCTGGCCGAAAGGAGGCTGGCAGGCTGGCCCGTAACGCCAGTTCATCCTCTTGCCGTCTGCATGCTGCCCAAGCCGCAGGCGCATCCTCCCTGGCCCCGCCATGGGCGACACCCTCCCCAGCCATGGCCGTCACCAGGTGGAGGAGAGGCCCAGGGCTAATTTGCTCCTGCCCGCTGCGCCCCGGCCCCTGCGATGACCACCCGCCCCAGCGACAGCTCCGCCGCCATCGTCACCACGGTGGCCCTGGCCCAGCCCTTCACCGATCAGAAGCCCGGCACGTCCGGCCTGCGCAAGAGCAGCCGCCAGTTCCAGACGCCCCACTACCTGGAGAGCTTTGTGGAGGCGTCCCTCCGGGTGGTGCCAGGCGTTGAAGGGGGCACCCTGGTGCTGGGGGGCGACGGCCGCTTTGGCAACGTGGCCGCCATTCAAACCATTGCACGCATGGCGGCCGCCCATGGCGTGGCGCGCCTGATCACCACCACCGGCGGCATCCTCTCCACGCCGGCCGCCTCCCACCTGATCCGCCGCCATCAGGCCGTGGGGGGCATCATCCTTTCTGCCAGCCACAACCCCGGCGGTCCCGAGGGGGATTTCGGCGTGAAGATCAACGGCGCCAACGGCGGCCCCGCCCCGGAATCGATCACCGACGCCATTTACCAGGCCACTCTCAGCCTGGACGCCTATCGAATTGTGGAAGCTGATCCGCTGCCGTTGGATCAGCCGGGCAGCTTCCAGCTGGGTTCCATGGTGGTGGAGGTGATCGATGGGGTGAGCGATTACGGAGCGCTGATGCAGCAGCTCTTTGATTTCGATCGCCTCGCCGCCCTGCTCAAGGGGGATTTCCGCTTTGCCTTCGACGCCCTCCATGCCGTCACCGGTCCCTATGCCACCCAGATCTTTGAGCGCCAGCTGGGCGCTCCGGCCGGAACCGTGCGCAATGGGGTGCCCCTGGAGGATTTTGGCGGCGGCCACCCCGATCCCAACCTCACCTACGCCCACGATCTGGCTGTCCTGCTGCTGGATGGTGACGCCTACGACTTTGGCGCCGCCTGCGATGGCGACGGTGACCGCAACATGATCTTGGGTCGCCGCTGTTTCGTGAACCCCAGCGACAGCCTGGCCGTGCTCACCGCCAACGCCACCCTGGCGCCCGGCTACGCCGAAGGCCTGGCCGGCGTGGCCCGCTCAATGCCCACCAGCGCCGCAGCCGATGTGGTGGCCAAGGCCCTTGGCTTGCCATGCTTTGAGACGCCAACGGGCTGGAAGTTTTTCGGCAACCTTCTCGATGCGGGGCGCATCACCCTCTGCGGGGAGGAGAGCTTCGGCACCGGCAGCAACCACATCCGGGAGAAAGATGGCCTCTGGGCCGTGCTCTTCTGGCTGCAGATCCTGGCCGTGCGGGGCTGCTCGGTGGCGGAGGTGATGAGCGACCACTGGGGTCGTTACGGCCGCCACTACTACTCACGCCACGACTACGAGGCCATCGCCAGCGACGCCGCCGCTGGGCTCTACGGGCGCGTCAAGGACATGCTGCCGGCCCTGGTGGGTGAGCGTTTTGCCGGCCGCGCCATCTCCGTGGCCGACGACTTCGCCTACACCGACCCTGTGGATGGGTCGGTGAGTCAGGGGCAGGGGCTGCGGCTGCTCCTCGACGACGGCAGCCGGGTGGTGCTGAGGCTCTCCGGCACAGGCACCCAGGGCGCCACGTTGCGGGTGTATCTGGAGAGCTACGTGCCCCCCAGCGGCGCCCTCACCCAGGATCCCCAGCTGGCCCTGGCCGATCTGATCACTGCCATCGATGGGCTGGCGGAGATCAAGACCCGCACGGGGATGCTGCGGCCCACGGTGATCACCTGATCGTCAATTGCACGCGATCCCACCCGAATCCGCCAGACGGGGAGGGCTCCTACCAGGGCAACAGTTCCCCGTTGGCGTGCCAGAAGCTGCCTGAGGTGGCGAGGCTGAGCTCGTCGATCCGCGCCAACAGCCCCTCCACCGCCTGGTGGGGAGGAATGCCCTGGGGGTTGAAGGCCACCATGCGGGTGCGCACCAGGCCGGGGTGCAAGATCGCGACGGCGATGCCGCGGGGCTTCAGGTCGACCGCCAACGATTTGCCCGCCATGTTGAGCGCCACTTTCGACATCCGGTAGCCGTAGGAGCCACCGGAACTGTTGTCGTCGATGGAGCCCATGCGGCTGGTGATGAGGGCCAGCTTGGAGCCAGGTTGCAACTGGGGCAGCAGGGCCCGGGTGAGGAGCAGGGGGCCGAGGGCATTCACCTCGAACTGGCGGCGGATGCTGTGGGGATCGAGGGTGTCGAGGCTCATGCTTTCGAGCAGGCCCGCATTGAGGATCAGCCCATCGAGGGGCAGACCCGCCAGCCGCTCCACCAGTTCGCCGATGGCCGCCTCGCTGGTGAGGTCGATCCCCGGCTCGATGCGCACGTCGAGGGCTTCAAGCTCCGATGAGGGCTGGCGGCAGACGCCGATCACCCGATCCCCACGCCCTTGCAGCTGGCGGCAGAACTCCAGGCCGATGCCCCGGTTGGCGCCGGTGACGAGGATGGAGCCCATCCGGCCTGAATCAAGGTCTTTCACACCCTAAACACCCCGGCCCGGGAGCTTCGGGCGATCCGCCCGCTGATTCGGTGCTGGCTTCGCCAGGATGATGCCCCCAGCGTCTGGGCTTCGCCCTCGCAGCTCACCACCCGAGACCCGTGCCCCCAACCGTGCCCACAACCACGTTCGCGGAGTTCGCTCGACGGGCCAACTATTCCCTGATGGATTCGCTGAAGGCGGATCCTCAGGCCACCAGCGATGGCCAGGACCACAGGCCCCGCCAGGTGTTCTCCGGTCACTACGTGCCGGTGACGCCAACCCCGATTGCAGCGCCGCAGTATGTGGCGCACAGCAGCACCCTCTTCCAGGAGCTGGGCCTGAGCGAGGAGCTGGTCCACGACGACGAGTTTCGCTGCCTGTTCTCCGGAGACATCAGCGTGGCACGGGAGCCGATGCGACCGTTCGGCTGGGCCACCGGCTATGCCCTCTCGATCTACGGCAGTGAATACATCCAGCAATGTCCCTTCGGCACCGGCAACGGCTATGGCGATGGTCGGGCCATTTCCGTGTTTGAAGGTGTCTTCAACGGCAGACGCTGGGAAATGCAATTGAAAGGGGGTGGTCCCACGCCCTACTGCCGCGGCGCCGATGGCCGCGCCGTGCTCCGCTCCAGCGTGCGCGAGTTTCTGGCGCAGGAGTTGATGCACGCCCTGGGGGTTCCCACCTCACGCTCGCTGACGCTGTATGCGTCGCGATCCGAAACCGTTCGCAGGCCTTGGTACGCCCCGAGGTCCACCTCGTTCGAGCCCGACATCCTGGTGGACAACCCCGTGGCGATCACCACACGGGTTGCACCCTCCTTCCTGCGGGTCGGCCAGTTGGAGCTGTTCGCCCGTCGCGCCCGCCGCCAGGCCCATCCGGAGGCGCTCAGCGAGCTGCGGATGATCGTGGCGCATCTGATCGAGCGCAACTACCGGCCGGAGATTGATCCGAGCCTGGCGTTCGGCGATCAGGTGCTGGAGCTGGCGCGGTTGTTCCGCCAACGGCTCACCGCACTGGTGGCCCACTGGCTGCGGGTGGGCTACTGCCAGGGCAATTTCAACAGCGACAACTGCGCCGCAGGTGGCTTCACCCTCGACTACGGCCCCTTCGGCTTCTGCGACCTGTTCGATCCCCGCTTTCAGCCCTGGACCGGTGGCGGCGAGCATTTCTGCTTCTTCAACCAACCGGCGGCTGCCGAAGCCAACTACCAGATGTTCTGGACCGCCCTCCGGCCGCTGCTCGTGGACGACGCGCAGGCCCTGGCCAGGCTCGACCAGATCCGAGAGGGCTTCGCCGCTGCGATGCAGCAGGCGATCGAAGCGATGTGGGCCCGCAAGCTCGGCCTGAACACCTATGACGCCACGCTGGTGGAGGAGCTCCTGCAGTTGTTGGTCGAATCCCGGGCTGATTACACGATCTTCTTCCGGCGGCTGTCGGGGATTCCTGCCGAATGGGCCGGTTCGCCGGATCCACTCTCCAACTTGAAGCCGAGCTTCTATCAGCCGATCTCCGCGGAGCTTGAAGCGCGATGGCGGCTCTGGCTGCAGCGCTGGGGCGATCGCCTCACGGCCAGCGGCGACCCGCGTGACACCGCCGCAGCGATGAAGCGCGTCAACCCGGCCATCACCTGGCGCGAATGGCTGATCGCGCCGGCCTACGAGCAGGCTGCGCAGGGAGACACCACCCGGATCCAAGAGCTGCAGGCGGTGTTTCGCCATCCCTATGAGGAGCCAGCGGCGGAGCTGGCAGAGACGTACGACTGCCTCAAGCCCAGGGAGTTTTTCAACGCAGGCGGCGTCTCCCACTACAGCTGTTCCTCGTGAGCGGAGCGCCCTAGGGCTTGGCAATCGGGACGATGTCGACCACCAGGGCCCGGGATGGGGTGCTGCCCTCATTGCGCCACCAGTGGGTGACGCCGTGGCCTTCAAAGGCCACCTGGCCGGGGCCAAACACGCGAGGGGTGAAGCCTGGCCCCCGTCGTTCCGTCATCTGCCCCTCCAGGATGTAGGCCACACCAGGGCGATGGTCGTGGCGATGCAGGGCGATGCTGCCGCCGGGGGCAACGGTGATCTCCCGCAGCCGCAGTTCGCGGCCTTGCAGCGCTGCGAACTCCTCGCCCAGGGGCTGACCACCGAGCCGCTTGATCGCCACGATCCCCTGGGTCAGGCTGGCGCCCTGGCCCGAGTTCAACCGTTCATGGGCGGGCACCACCTCCGCTGCGGGCTGGCTGGGGGCTGGAGCTGCAGCGCCCAGCAGGGCGGCCGGGGGCAGCAGCAGGGCGGCTAGGAGGAGAAGGTGGGCGGGTTGGCGCATGGCACCTGTTTTCGGGGTGGAACGGGCCCAATCATTTTGGGCAGGCGAGGATCTCAGCATCCGCGAACACAAGGCCAGCTTGAGCTGGACGCTGGAGCCCTAAAACGTTGAGCCCTGTGTCTGGCAATAAAGTGAATTGTTCAAGGTCGTGATAGCCCATCCCTGCCAATGACGCTTCGATCCGCTACTGACTTCCCCCTCCATCCCCCTCCGGAAGATCTGCCGGATACCTATCGGGAATGCCGTGCGGCCCTGGTGTCAGCCAACCGTTCCAGGGGGGTGCTCAAGGCCCAGAGCGATCGCAGGGGGGTGGTGATCGCTGAGCTCCGCAGGGAGCTGCTGGCCTTAGAAGGGGATCTGGCCGATGAGGCCCGAGCCAAAGCCCGTTTGTATGCCTTGAACGCCAAGCTCGGCAAGGTGATTCGCGACATGGAAGCCACAGGCGATGAGATGGTGGCCCTGATTGATGAGAGCGAGCGGCAGAGCGGCTATTGGCTGGTGCAGATGTTCAAGAGATTGCTTGAGCAGGCGAAGCGCTGGCGGGTTCTGAAGGCCAATGCCGCCGCCTTGGCGGACGAGGTGCCCCCAGTCCCTCCCTCCCCCCTCACGAAGGTGGAGTTGCCATGAGCGCAGGGCCTTCCATCGCGGATCTCCTGGAGCAGAGCCAGCGCCACCTGGCGGCCACCGATGCCCGCCTCTTCCGACGGATGGCCAGCCACCTGCAGCACACTGGCGTCGCCCTGAATGCCCTCCAGGATGGCCCGCCAGGGCCAGGGCGCGAAACACCAGCCCTGCTGGGCCGCGGCTCTTTCCTTCAACAACCCGTGGCCCGCCTGAAGCGGCTCTGCAAAGAGCATGGCATCAAGGGCTACTCCAAATTGCAGAAAGCTGGTTTGGCGAAGGCCCTCGAAAGCCATGGCGTGGCTCCCCCACCGCCGCCTTTGGAGAGTTTCACAAAAAAAGAGTTGATCGCTCTGGTGAAGCAGCTGATGGGCGAGGCCTGATGGGGGGCGCTGCCGGCGATCAGGGGTGGCATCCGTGCTGACCACGAACTTCAGCCACCTCCGCTCCTACGACGAGCAGCCGTTTCGGCTGGGCGTGTTGGCGGAGCGCTACTTCCCTGAGGACCCCAACACGGCGCTGCTGAAGTTGCGGCAGCTGGGGGAATGGCTGGCCCAGGAGGTGGCTTCACGCTTCGGTTTGGAGCTCAGACCCGAGGAAACGCAGCAGCAGTTGTTGCGGCGTCTGGAGTATGAGGGCGCGTTGGAGCGGGAGGTGGCGGAGCTGTTTCATGAGGTGCGGCGCAAGGGAAACCAGGCCAATCACGACCTGCACGACGATCACGCCACGGCCCTGAACAGTCTGCGCATGGCGTGGCAGCTGGGGGTGTGGTTTCATCGCACGTTTGGTGATCCCGATTTCCGCAGCGGGCCGTTTCAGCCTCCCCGGGCTCCGGTGGCACAGGATCCCGAAAGGGAGGCGGAATTGAGCCAGCTGCGCGAAGCCCTGGCGGCCTTTGCGGCGGCGAGCGGTCGGACGGCGGAGCAGTTGGCGCAAACGGAGGACCAATTGCGCCAGGCGTTGGAGGAGCAGCGGCAGTGGGAGGAGCTGGCCGCCGCCGCTGAGGCCGATAAAGCAGCCCTCAGTGCCCGGTTGGCGGCGCTGCAGGCCGCTGCCCAGCGCCAGGGGGCCACGGCTCTGGCTTCCCTGCGCCAAGCATCACGCCAAGCGGCTGGTCAGCTGAACCTGGACGAGGCCGCCACCCGCGAGCTGATCGATGCGCAGCTGCGCCAGGCAGGCTGGGAGGCCGACAGCCGGCGGTTGCGCTACAGCCTGGGGGCTCGCCCCGAAAAGCATCGCAACCTGGCGATTGCCGAGTGGCCCACGCGCAGTGGCCCGGCGGATTATGTGCTCTTTGCCGGGCTCACGCCCCTGGCGGCGGTGGAGGCCAAGCGGGCCCACAACGATGTGGCGGGAGTGCTCCCGCAGGCGGAGCGCTATTGCCGCGACGTGGTCTTGCCGGAGGGAGCCGGCCCCCTCCCCTTCGCGTTCGCCACCAATGGCCGGCGGTTTCTGCGGCAGCTCCGCACGGCCAGCGGCATCTGGTTTCGCGATCTGCGCCGGGCTGCCAACCGGGCCGTGGCCCTGGAGGGCTGGTATGCGCCGGAGGGGCTGCGCCAGCTGGCTCGGCTGGAGATCGACAGCGCCGAGGAGCAGCTCAGCCGTGAGACGTTTGCGTTTGGCTTTCCCCTGCGCCCCTATCAGCGCCGGGCGATCGAAGCGGTGGAGGGGGCGATCCGAGCGGGGCAGCGGGAGATTTTGCTGGCCAAGGCCACGGGCACGGGGAAGACCAAAACCTGCGTGGCCCTGATCTATCGCCTGCTGAAAAGCGGCCGTTTCCGGCGGGTGTTGTTCTTGGTGGATCGGGAGGAGCTGGGCATCCAAGCGGGGGATGCCTTCAAGGAAACGCGGATGGAAAGCCTGCAAACCTTTGCGGCCATCTACGGCATCAAGGAGCTGGGTGAGCGGGTGGCGGAACCCGACACCCGCGTGCACATCACCACGGTGCAGGCGATGGCGCGACGTTTGCTGCTCGGGGATGAGGAGGGGCGCCCCACGGTGGACACCTACGACCTGATTGTGGTGGATGAATGCCACCGCGGCTATCTGCTGGATCGGGAGATGGGCGATGGCGAGCTGGGCTTCCGCGATTTCAAGGATTACGTCTCGACGTATCGACGCGTGCTCGACATGTTTGATGCGGTGAAGATCGCGCTCACCGCCACTCCTGCCCTGCACACGGTGGAGATTTTTGGCCGGCCAGTGTTTGTGTATAGCTATCGCGAGGCGGTGGTGGATGGCTATCTGGTGGATCATGAGCCGCCGATCCGCATCCACACCCAGCTCTCCAGTGAAGGCATCCGCTGGCAGGCGGGTGAGCAGGTGACCACCATCGATCCGCGCACGGGCCAGATCGATCTGTTCACCACCCCGGATGAGCTGCGCTTTGATGTGGCGGCCTTCAACCAGCTGGTGCTCACCGAAGCCTTCAATCGGGTGGTGTGCGAGGCGCTGGCGGATGAGCTGGATCCCTATTCACCCCACAAAACCCTGATCTTCTGCGTGAGCGATGGCCACGCCGATCTGGTGGTGCAGTTGCTCAAGGAGGCGTTGGCCAAGCGCTATGGAGAGGTGCCGGAGGAGGCGGTGGCCAAGATCACGGGCAGGAGCGACAAGCCTGCGCAACTGATCCGTCGCTTCAAGAACGAGGCCTTCCCCAACGTGGCCGTCACGGTGGATTTGCTGAGCACGGGGGTGGATGTGCCGGCGATTGGCAACATCGTGTTTCTGCGCCGTGTGAACAGCCGCATCCTTTACGACCAGATGATTGGCCGAGCGACGCGGCTGTGCGAGGCGATCGGCAAGACGCACTTCCGCATCTTTGACGCGGTGGGGGTGTACGACGCCCTGCAGCCCTACACCGCCATGAAGCCGGTGGTGGTGGATCCCAAGATCCCCTTCTCCCAGCTGCTGCGGGAAATGGAGGCCACCGAAGGAGAGGACGCACAGCTGGTGCGCGACCAGCTGATCGCCAAGCTGCGCCGCAAGCGCAGCCAGCTGAGCGAGAGCGGCGCGGCCCGCTTTCGGCTGCTCACGGGCGAGGATCCAGAGGGTTTCGTCACCAGGTTGCGGGGGTTGCCGGTGGCGGAGGCCCAGCGGTGGCTGGGATCGATCGAGGGGTTGGGGGAGGTGCTCGACACCCAGTGGGAGGGCCCGCGGCGGCCTGTGTATCTCTCTGAGCACGAGGACGAACTTGTGGGAATCGAGCGGGGCTACGGCAAGGCGAAGCGGCCGGAGGATTATCTGGAGGGATTCACGGCGTTTGTGCGGGAGTCTGGCAATGCCTTGCCAGCGCTCACCGTGGTGTTGCAGCGGCCCTGGGAGCTCACCCGCAAGGATCTGCGCGAGCTGCGGTTGGCCCTGGATGCGCGGGGCTATAGCGAGGCCAGCCTGGCCACCGCCTGGCGCGAAACCACCAACCAGGAGATGGCCGCTTCGATCATGGGGTTCATCCGCCAGGCGGCGCTGGGCGATCCGCTGGTGCCCTACGAGCAGCGGGTGGAACGAGCGCTAGGGCGGATCCTGGCCTCCCAAAGCTGGACGAAGCCGCAGCGCGATTGGCTGGTGTGCATCGCGAACCAAACCAAGGCGCTCACGATCGTGGATCGGGAGGCGCTGGATGACGACGCCCTGTTTTTCAAGCGGGAGGGTGGCGGCTGGCGGCGGCTGAATCAGCTGTTTGGCGGCGAGCTGGAGGGGGTGCTTCAGCAGTTCCAGCGGGAGGTGTGGGCGGCGTGAAGCCTGAGGCTCGCTAACCTGGCGCCATGGGACTGATCCGCGGCACGTTCTCGCTCAGCAACCCCACCCGGCCCGATCTGGCGCCGCTGGAGGTGTCGGCCCTGGCGGACAGCGGGGCGGTGCACCTGTGCATCCCGGAGCACCTGGCGATCCAGCTGAGCCTGACGGAACTTGAGCGGCGCGAGGTGGTGCTGGCGGATGGCCACCGGCGCACCGTGCCCTACGTGGGCCCGGTGGAGGTGCGCTTCCGCAACCGCCGCTGCTTCACCGGAGCGATGGTGCTGGGCAATGAGGTGCTGTTGGGGGCGATCCCGATGGAAGACATGGACCTGGTGCTGCGGCCCCAGCTGCAGAGCGTGGATGTGAACCCCGAGAGCCCCAACATTCCGCTCAGCATGGCCAAGTGAGCACCTGCGATGCTTCGGCTCAGAACCAGCCCTGCCTGGTCTAGACTCGGTATCGACCGTCGCCGAAGGAGCCATGCGCGCCAAGCTGTTCCGCAATGGCCGCAGCCAGGCGGTGCGGCTGCCGGCTGAATTCCGATTTGAGGGCACAGAGGTGGAGGTGCATCGCGATCCCGAGAGCGGCGCGGTGGTGCTCACGCCGGTGCGGCCCTCGGCCAAGGACTGGCTGGCTGAACGCGATCGTCTGCTGGCCGAACCAGGCGTGCGCGAAGAACTGGATGGTTTCTTTGACAACCTTCGCGATCCGTCACCGCCGCCGGAACGTGACTGGCCATGAAGGATGAGCTCACACCAGCATGAGCAAGCGGATGCTGGACACGAACGCAGTGCGTGCCTTGGTGGATGGCGATTCGCCTCGGCTGGATGGCTTGTTTGCCGAGCAACGATGCTGCATCTCGGTGATCGCGGCGGCTGAGATCCACTACGGCCTTGAAAAGAAGGAGCTGAATGCCAGGCAGCGGCAGTTGATCGAAGCGGGGCTGGCTCGCTTGGAGGTTCTGCCCTGGACCGAGGCCTGCGCCGTTGTCTATGGTCGCCTTCGGGTAGAGCAGTCCCGGAAGGGGCGACCGCTTGGGCTGATGGACCTGCTGATCGCCAGCCATGCCCTCAGCGAAGGCTGTGTGTTGGTGACAGCCGATCAGGCTTTCGCCCTTGTAGAAGAACTCAGCCTGGAGGCTTGGTGATGCCAGCCGCAAGTTCCCCCGCCAACAGCACGACCCACGACATCGTTGGCAAGCTCTGGAACCTCTGCAATGTGCTCAAAGACGACGGGGTGACGTATCACCAATACGTGAGCGAGCTCACCTATTTGTTGTTTTTGAAGATGGCCCAGGAAACGGGCCAGGAGCAGGGGATTCCCGAGGAATGGCGCTGGGGCGCGTTGGAAGTGCTGCAGGGCCTCAAGCAATTGGAGCACTACAAGCTGATGTTGCTGGAGCTGGGCAGCTCCGGAAGCGGCGCCTCGCCGTTGGTGCAGGAGATCTATGCCAATGCCAGCTCCTTCATCAAAAAACCAGCCACGTTGAATAAATTGGTGAGCGAGATCGACAAGCTGGATTGGTATAGCGCCCGCCAAGAAGGATTGGGCGATCTCTATGAGGGTCTGCTGCAGAAAAATGCCGAGGAGAAGAAATCAGGCGCCGGGCAATACTTCACGCCCCGGCCGCTGATCGATGCGATGGTCGCGGTGATGCAGCCAAAGCTGGGCGATGTGATCCAGGATCCGGCGGCGGGCACGGGCGGCTTTCTGATCGCGGCGCAGCACTGGATTCGGGAGCACGAGGATGTGAGCCTGCTGGATGAGGAGCGGCAGAAACAGTTTTACGGGCGCACGTTTTATGGGATGGAGCATGTGCAAGACACGCACCGATTGGCGCTGATGAATTTGATGCTGCATGGGCTGGATTCACGGCCGGGGCAATGCGGCATCTGGTATGGCGACACCCTCAGCGGCGATGGCCAAACGCTGCCGCCCGCGAGCCTGATCCTCACCAATCCACCCTTTGGCACCAAAAAAGGCGGCGGCCTGCCCAGTCGCGCCGATTTCACCTTCCCCACCAGCAACAAGCAGTTCTGCTTCTTGCAGCACATCTACAGGGCGCTTAAGCCCGGCGGCCGGGCGGCGGTGGTGTTGCCCGACAACGTGTTGTTTGAGGGCAATGTGGGCAAGCAGATCCGCGCAGACTTGATGGAGAAATGCGATCTGCACACGATCTTGCGGCTGCCCACCGGCATCTTCTACGCCCAGGGCGTGAAGACCAACGTGCTCTTTTTCAGCCGCGGCCAGGGCGACCGGGGCCACACGCAGCGGGTGTGGGTGTACGACCTGCGGGCGAACATGCCGGCCTTCGGCAAACGCACGCCGCTGACGCGCGAGCACTTCGCGGAGTTTGAGGCGGCCTACGGCCCCGATCCGCTGGGCCTGGCGCCCCGCACGACCACGGGCCCGGAAGGGCGCTGGCGCTGCTTCAGCCGAGAGGAGATCGCCAAGCGTGGCGACAGTCTCGAACTGGCCTGGTTGCGGGATGACGCCGCTGAAGACGCCTCAGAGTTGCCGGAACCGGCTGAGTTGGCCCGGGAGGCGATGTTGGAGCTGGAAGGAGCGTTGGAGGATCTGCGGGCGATCCTTGCGGAGCTGGGGGAAGAGGTGGAGGCGGCGTAATGGAGGAGCAGGAGACCTTTCTCGGCCGCAATAGTGCGCAAAAACCTGGGCTTCGATGGCCAGTGGCGTCCCTTGATGAGATTTGCGCAATCAGCTCAGGGATCACAAAGGGGAGAAAGGCACCGGCTGAGACCTTGACTGAAGTCCCTTACATGGCTGTTGCCAACGTCCAAGATGGCCGGCTGAATCTGGATCTGGTCAAAACGATTCACGCCTCAGCTGCTGAAATTGAGCGCTATAAACTTCTGCCTAGCGACTTGCTGCTGACCGAAGGTGGTGATCCTGACAAGCTTGGACGAGGCACGATATGGAACGGCGAAATCAATCCTTGCATTCATCAAAACCATATCTTCAGGGTCAGGGCTAATTCGGCGCTGATCGATATGAGCTTTCTGAGCAGGCTTGCGGCGAGTCCTGGAGGCAAGGCCTATTTCCTCTCAAAGGCGAAGCAGACAACTGGAATCGCTTCGATCAACTTGACTCAGCTCCGCAGTTTTCCCGTCCCACTACCCCCACTCAACGAACAGCGCCGCATCGCCGCCAAGCTCGACACCACCCTCGCCGCCGTCGACGCCTGCCGCCAGCGGCTCGATGGTGTGGCTGCGATCCTCAAGCGCTTTCGCCAGGCCGTGCTGGCGGCTGCCACCTCGGGGGAGCTGACGCGGGAGTGGCGGGAGGAGAGGGGGGTGGAAAAGCATTGGCTCGCGACGTGTCTGTCAGATATTGCGGAGATACAAGGAGGGCTGACTAAGGACTCGAAGAAACAAGATCCTGAGGATCCCGAGCTGCCATATTTACGAGTTGCCAACGTTCAGCGTGGCTACCTTGATTTGCAGGAAATAGTGTTCATTCGAGTGCCTCGTAAACGTCTTGGCGCATTGCTCCTTAAAGAAGGGGATATCCTGTTTAATGAAGGTGGTGACAGAGATAAGGTCGGAAGGGGCTGGATATGGGAAGGCCAAATTACTGAATGTGTTTTCCAGAACCACGTTTTCCGTGCGCGATTGCTCAATCAAGGCAATCAGCCCAAGTACGTATCATGGTGGGCAAATACTTGTGGAGCACCCCATTTTCTAGGGCAAGGCAAGCAGACTACTAACCTTGCGTCCATCAGTAAGACAACTCTTGGGCTGCTGCCGATTCAACTTCCTTGTGCTGCCGAGCAGGAAGAAATCGTCAGGCATGTTGAGATCCTCTTCACCCTCGCCGACCAACTCGAAGCCCGCCTCACCGCCGCCCGCAAGGTCGTCGATCGCCTCACGCCAGCCCTGCTGGCCAAGGCCTTCCGCGGCGAGCTGGTGCCCCAGGACCCGGCCGACGAGCCGGCGAGCGTGCTGCTCGCACGGATCCGGGCGGCCCGTCAGGCGGAGGCCGGTGCGGCCAGACCTTCGCGGCGTGGTCGTCCCAAGGCTGCAGCCAACCCGGAACCGATCGATCGCACTGCCGCCCCAGCCCCATCCGATCCCCTCCCCCCTGATCTGCTAAGCCAGCTGCTGCGGGAGTGCGGGGCGCTCAGTGAGCGGGCGTTGCTGGCGGCGTCGGAGTTGGGGCCGGAGGGATTTTTCACCCAGCTGGAACGGGAGCTGCAGCTGGGTTTGATCCGCCAAAGCCGTGGGGAGGGCCAGGTGCTGCTGGAGGCGGTGGCGTGAGAATCCTCCACTGGCTGGAGATCAGCAACTTCAAGGGCTACCGCAGCTCCGGGCGCATCCCGCTGGTCCACCGCCGTGCGCGCTAACCCGCCACTTCTGGACGAATCTCAAGGTTCCCGGCCACGAGCTGCAGATCTCCCTTGGGCTTGAACTGGAGGGTGCGGTTGTACCGGTCAGGATGGTGTTTCGCCATCACATGGGCCGCGGCAGCGGCAATGAAGGCGTCCGGAGGTAAGGCTAAAATGCCTTGCAGTCCATCCGTGTTGCGCCCGGCGGCTTCATGGCCAAGCTCACCGTCACCGCCAAGGGCCAGGTGACTCTGCGGCAGGATCTACTTCGCCATCTTGGCGTGCAGCCGGGCCAGCAGATTGAAGTGACTGCCCTTCCCGGCGGGAGGGTTGAGGTGCGCGCCGCCCAGCCCACCGGCAGCATCGAGGCCTTCATCGGTCGCTTGGCTGGCCGCACCGCCAAAGTGGCCACTCTCGAGGAGATCCAGGCGGCCGCCAGCGCCGGTTGGGCCGGCCAGCCTTGAGGATCACCGCCGACACCAACGTGCTTGTGCGGGCCGTGGTCGGCGACGATCCTTCCCAGTCACCGGCGGCCATGGCAGCTCTGCGTGAAGCGGAGCAGATCGCCGTGGCGTTGCCTGCCCTGTGTGAATTCGTCTGGGTGCTGCGCCGTGTCTATGCCTTTCCCGTGGCGGAGATCAGCGCGGCGATTCAGGCCTTGATGGCGGCTGGCAACGTGCGCCTCGATCGTGCCGCCGTGGAGGCGGGGCTGGCGCAGCTGGAGGCGGGCGGTGATTTCGCTGATGCCGTGATCGCCCAGGAAGGTCAGTGGCTGGGTGGCCACACCTTCGTGTCGTTTGATCGGCAGGCCGTGGCGCTGCTCCAGCAGCGGGGCGTTGCCGATGAGCTGCTCCGCTGAGCGCGTTTGCCCTCTCGCCCATCCCAGCTGTTCTGGTGCCCATCACCTTCCACCCGGGGCCGCAGACCCTCGCCTGCCGCCCTCATCTGCCGCCAGCCCTGGCGTGGCGCGAGCGCAGGGGCGCAGCCGCAGGCCCCTCCAGCAGAGCGCGTTGGTCTTGAAGCGGGCGGCCACCTCGGGGGAGTTGACGCTGGAGTGGAGGGAGGAAAGGGGGCTTGGTCATGAGCCTTTCAAGAGATGCAATGAAGAGCCAGTTGAAGTTGTCCGCCGAACCCAGCACCTCTTCACCCTCGCCGACCAACTCGAAGCCCGCCTCACCGCCGCCCGCAAGGTTGTCGATCGCCTCGCCACGCTTCTGCGCGAATGCGGCGCCCTCAGTGAGCGCGCCCGGTTCCGCGCCCAGTTGGCGCTGGAGCTGGCCCGAGGGGCGATCCGTGAAATCAGCGAAGATGGCCAGGCGAAGGCCGCCCTTCCTCTTTGGCCCTGGCCGATCTTGACGCTGATTTGCTTGCGCAAGCGCGGCAAGGTGCAGGCTTGGAAGCCCTCAGCAATGAGGACTATCTCCTCAAGCGCAAGCTGGCCGATCGCCGCGGCACGGGCTTGGTGCTCCGGCAAGCGGCGGAGTTGCTGTTTGCGCGAGAGCCCACCGCTCATGATGTTTCCGTGGTGCTTCGCAACACCACCACTCTCACCGAAACAGATCGTGAGTTCTTGGGCCTGCTGGCAGGTGAAGACCTCAACCCTGAAGAGCTGCGGGCCCTGCTCCAGGCGCATCGCAATACCCAAGTTCACAATGCCAGCCTGCGCAGTCTGACGGGCGTTGACACCCTGGGAGCGAGCCAGATCCTGCGGCGCTTGCGGGATCGGGGCCTTCTGGAGTTGCACAAGGCTGGTTCCCAGAGCTTTTACACCCTGGCTCCAAAGCTCCTGGGTGGGGACCTCCCGGAACGAGAAACGCCATGGCTTGTTCGAGAGGAGACGGTGCGCGATTGGGGGGAGCTGCCAACGGATCGAGGGGAGCTCGGTGCCGATCGAGGGGAGCTGCCAAGGGATCGAGGGGAGCTCGGTGCCGATCGAGAAGAGCCCTTGGCTTCCGATTTGCAAGAGGCCATTGCAAGTCTTGGAACACGCCCCAGGAGAGAACGCCTTCGTAGTGTGATTTCACAACTCTGCGAGGGCCAATGGCGTTCACCTTCCTGGCTCGCCCAACAGCTGGGGGTGAACGCGGACACACTTTCCGAGCGCCACCTCTCCCCCATGGTGAAGAGTGGCCTCCTGGAGCGGCGCTACCCCGACATCCCGACCCATTCCAAGCAGGCTTACCGCACCCATCTGATCCAGCCTGACCTGAATCTGGCCTGATCTCCTGCGGCAACCACACCAGATCTGGTGTGCTGGCGGCCCAAACCATCAACACTCCTGTGTGCGGTCCTCCCCCCGTTCGCCCACCTCGTTTCGATGGCGGGGATGGGGAGCACGGCCACTATGGCTGCCGGGCCTGGGCGACGCATCACCTGCCCGGTTGGAGCCGATGCCAGTGGCAAAGCGGCCCCTGCCCCCCTCCGATCGCCAGCGCCCTCCGTAGCCCGCCCTCCACATACCCTTTCGCCGCCACCACCGCCGCCTCCAGCTCCATCCCCTGGGCCCGGCCCGCCGTGATCGCCGCCCCCAGGGTGCAGCCGCTGCCGTGGGTGTGGGGGGTGTCGATCGGTGCATGGGCGAGCCAGCGGCCCAGGCCCCCGCTGGTGAGCAAGTAGTCGCGGCCCCGCAGCTCCGCCAGCCCGCCGCCCTTGATCAACACCGCCGTCGGCCCCAGCGCCAGCAGCCGCTCCGCTGCTTTTTCCACCTCCGCCGCCCCCTCAATCACCAGCCCCGTGAGCAGCCGCGCCTCGTGCAGATTGGGGGTGAGCAGCTCCGCCTGAGGCAGCAGGCACTGGCGGTAGGCGTCGATGGCGCCAGGCTCCAGCAACACCGCCCCCGCCCGCGACACCATCACCGGATCGATCAGCTTGGGCAGCGCAAGCGGCCCGATCGCGGCGGCGGTGGCCTCGATCAGCCCCTGGTTGAGCAGCATGCCCGTCTTCAGGGCCCCCACCGCCAGATCGCTCACCACCGCCTCGATCTGTGCGGTGAGCGCCTCCGGCGGCAGGGCATCCACACGGCTCACGCCAAGCGTATTTTGCGCCGTGACGCAGCTGATCGCCGAGCAGCCATGCACCCCCAGCGCCGTGAACGTCTTCAGGTCGGCCTGGATGCCGGCGCCGCCGCCGGAATCACTGCCGCCGATGGTGAGGGCGATGGCGACGGTTTTGGTGGAGGAAGCAGCGGGCATGGCTGATGGGTGCCGGACCCTACTGTCGGGCCAGCACCATGCGGATCTGGGCCTGTAGATCCTCCACCGGTGTGCCGCTCACATCCACCAGGGCGCGCCGGATTTTGCCGGGATAGGCAAAGGGTGGCTTGTAATCCGGCAGGGCGGGAGAGCCCGGATCGGCCCCCACGGCCACCCCGGCCGCCAGGCCAAGGCTCAAGGGGATCGTCACCGGCAGGTCGCCCTCGCCCACCGGCGCCCCATCCACCAACAGGGTGACGTGGGCCGGGGTGCCCTTGCCGGCGGCCAGGTCGGCTGGACCGGTGGGCCGGAAGTCCACGCTGAGCACGTGGTGGCCCGCCGGCACGGCGCTGGTGGCGCGCACGTAGAAGTAGCTATCGGCCACGTAGTTGTAACCGTAGGTGAACACGCCATCGTGCACATAGATCGCGAAGCCGCCGTCGTTGCCGCCCATGCTGAAGAGCACCCCATCGGCAGCGCCCCCGGGCACATCCACCTCCACCGAGATGCTGTGGGGTCGATTGAGCACCCGTGGCGCCACGTTGCCAGGCACCATCTGGGTGCCCGGGTAATAGATGTAGCGCTCCCGATCTGGCGCGATCTGAGGCCGTTCGATGGCGAAGCGCAGCGTGGTGCGGCTGTCGATCGGCAATACATTGTATTTGCCGGCCTCGACATACCACATGCCGATCATGGCGATCAGCCGGTCCCGTTCGCTCTCGGCCAGGTTGCGGGTTTCGGCGAAGTCCTCCTGCAGGTTGTAGAGCTCCCAGCCGTGGGCATCGAGCTGGATCAGCTGGTCGTAGGTGATCGGATCGCCGAAACGGTGCTCGCTTTCGCTGTAGGCCGGCCCTGGCCAGGGGCACACCGCCCTCCAGCCATCGTGATACAGCGAGCGGTGGCCCAGCATCTCGAAATACTGGGTGATGTGTGGGCTGGGGGCGGCGGGATCGGCGAAGCAGGAGGCGAGGGAGACGCCCTCGATCGGTCGCTGCGTGGCCCCTTTGATCGTGATGGGCGCCTCGATGCCGAGGGCGTCAAGCACGGTGGGCACCATGTCGATCGCATGGCAATACTGGGAGCGGATCTCCCCACGGGCGGCGATGCCCTTGGGCCAGCTCAGGATGAAGGGGTCGCTGGTGCCGCCCCGGTAGGTTTCCCTCTTCCAGCGCCGGAAGGGCGTGTTGCCGGCGTGGGTCCAGCCCCAGGGGTAGTGATTGAAATATTTGGGCCCACCGATTTCGTCGATGGCGGCCAGGTTTTGTTCCAGGTTTTCCGGCACGTTGTTGAAAAACTTGCCCTCATTCACCGATCCCGTCGGGCCCCCCTCGGCACTGGCCCCGTTGTCGGAGATCACCATGATCATGGTGTTGTCGTATTCGCCGAGTTCCTTGAGGAAGCTGATCAACTCGCCGATGTAGTGGTCGGTGTGCTCCAGGAAGCCGGCGAACACCTCCATCATCCGCGCATAGAGCCGCTTCTCCTCTCCCGAGAGGCCATTCCAATCAGGCACGTCGGGGTCGTGGCGGGAGAGCACCGTGTGCTCAGGAAGGATGCCGAGCTCCTTTTGGCGGGCGAACACCTTCTCCCGATAAGCGTCCCAGCCATCGTCAAACTGGCCTTTGTACTTGTCGGCCCATTCCTTTGGCACGTGGTGGGGCGCATGCATCGCGCCCGTGCAGAAATACATGAAAAAAGGCTTGTTCGGCGCCACCTGCTTCGCATCGGCGATCATCGCCTTGGCCTTTTCCACCAAATCGGGGGTGAGGTGGTAGCCCTCCTCGGGAGTGGCTGGCGGCTCGATCTGGGAGTTGTCGCGCACCAGTTCCGGGTAGTACTGATGGGTGTCACCCCCCAGGAAGCCGTAAAAGCGCTCAAAGCCTCGCCCCAGGGGCCAGCGGTCATAGGGGCCCGCCGCTGACGTCTGCTCAGCTGGGGTGAGGTGCCACTTGCCAACGGCATAGGTGTTGTAGCCCTGCTGCAACAAGATCTCGGAGAGGAATCCGTTTTCAAACGGGATGATGCCGTTGGAACCGGGAAATCCCGTCGATCCCTCCGTGATGCAGGCCAGGCCGTTGGAGTGGTGGTTGCGGCCGGTGAGCATGCAGGAGCGCGAGGGCGAGCAGAGCGCCGTGGTGTGCATGTTGTTGAACCGCAAACCATCCGCCGCCAGGGCATCCAAGTGGGGAGTGGCGATCGGGCTGCCGTAGCAGCCGAGCTGGCCGAAGCCCGTGTCGTCGAGCACGATGAAGAGCACATTCGGCGCTCCCTGCTTCGCCCGCCGGGGCTCTGGCCAGGCTGGGGTTGACACCTCTGCCGTGCGGCCGATCACGCCAGGAAAGGCGGCGCCGGCTTTGTATTCGTTGAGGGGCATGGAATCGGAGAAGGGCTCCGATCGGTAACTTACCCAGCCTCCACTCCATCGGCATCCAGCTGCAGGCGCCCGGCGTTTTTTGCACAGCTCTGCGCTGAATGCAGGTTCGCAGGGGTCATGGCCGTTTCGGTCGCTAAAATCAAGATAAACAAGGCAGCCTTGCTTGAAAGTTAATTTCCGCTTCTGATTGATTCCTTCACCAACTTCTGCACGACTTCAGAAATTGGCCATCGACTCCGCTGCGGCTATTCCTTTTATCAAGCTTCCGGGGGCGTCCCTGGCCTCCAACAACACCGTTGATTTCGGTTCCGTGGTGGGCACGTTTCTGCCCCTGCACGTGCATACCTGGGACCACCCAGAGCGCAACAAGCCCTTCAAGAACTATTCGGGCTGCGTTCGCCTTGGAGATCTCACCCTCCTGTCCACCTGGGGTTCGGCCATAGAGGGAGAGGTGGAACAGACATCCGATGCCCAACTGGTGCTCCCCTACCCGGCCGGCACCAACCATTTCTACATCCAGCGCCAACGCTTCAGCTTCCGCAGCTCTTGTCTGTTTATTCCTGCGGCCCGCATGCGCTTCCGTCTCCATTGCACGGCTTGCTCTGGAATCATCCTTAGCTTTCCACCAGAATCACTGTTATCTGTGGCTCATGCCATCGCCGGCCCGGGATTTGATGGGCTGGCCTTGCGGAGCGCCCTGGAGCAGACTGCGATCCTTGATCGCCGCCACGATCCCCGCCGCGATCGTGCCCAGCGCCTGTTGATGGAGGCCCTGGCCTTTGCGGAACGATCGGTGGCCATCGCCGGAGAGGTGAATCCGATCCTTCGGCTCGACGACCTCATTCGTCGGCTGATCGTGATGCTGTTGGTTCCCGATCTGCTGGAGTCCAGTGAGACGGCGGAAGTGGCTGAGAAGCCCTTCGTGCATGCCTCCCTGGTGGAATGGTTGCTGGCCCATCTCGAGGAGCCGATCAGCCTTTCAGATATGGAGCAGCGCAGCAGCTACAGCCGCCGCTCGCTGCAAGTGGCCTTCAAGCAGCGCTTTGGCTGCGGACCAATGCAGTGGCTTCGCCGCCAGCGGCTCGTCAAGGCCCGCGGCCTGCTGGAGCGGCCCGGCAGTTGCCAAAGCCTCACGGAGGTGGCTCTGGCTTGCGGCTATCTCTCCACCGCCTCCTTCAGCCGCGATTACCTTGCCCGCTATGGCGAACGTCCCTCCAGGGTCTGGCGGCGGTTTCGCTCGTGCCCTTAGTCCACCCGCTCAACCAGAGATGTCCGTTGATTCGCCTGCCACCTGGCGGGGAGCAGCAAAGAAAAGATCTGTATCGAAAATGCAGTAAGCGTCTCGGTGGGAACTGATGGTATAGTTGGCATCTGAATTATTTCCAGAGTAGTCGTCTTCAATACAATCATGTTTAGGCCTCTTCGCTGGTTTGCCCTTGGTGCCATCGCGGCACTTCTTCACAGTTACCCTCTCGCTCAGGCTTCCTCCCCCCAGCTTGCCCAGGCGCGGCCAGGGCAAGTGACGCGAAACACGGCCTTTTTTCAACAGGCCAAGAAAGATCTGCCGGAGCCTTACTACTTCCTCTATCGAATTGTTGATCGATTGGCTCGCGCCAATCAGCTGGATACGACTCCTTGGCGGATTGTCAGTGTTCCGAAGTACGACATGAATGCATTTGCTACCGAGGTCAATCTCATCGCCGTTTATTCAGGTCTGCTCGATGTGCTCGCTGGCGACGCCGATGCCATTGCCTGTGTCGTCGGCCATGAAATGTCGCATCATGTGGAGCGGCACATCCCCCTCAAGCAGGCGGATCTGGCAAAAGCTCAGCAACGTCTCGACGAGAGAAAACAGGAGCTGATTCGCAAAGAAAAGTCACGGCAGGCTTCCGCGCAGGGCTGGTCCATCTTCAGCAACATCCTTCAGACCGCCACAGGGGTAAGCCTGCCCATCAATCCGGCTGGCAATGCCGACCCTGCCCGCATGGAGCAAGATCTGCAGGAAGCTTCCGACAGCGAGGTGCAAAATCTGACCATCGCCAGCCAACAGATGGAATTTGCGGCAGATCGTGTCGGCTACGCCTACATGAGCCGCGCTGGCTTTGATCCCCAGGGGTGCCTGCGGGTGATGGATGTGCTCGGCAGGATGCCCGAAGCGGAATTCGATGGCACGCACCCCGCCATCCCCCGACGGGCGAAAGCGCTGCGCGCACTCATGGTTGAGCAGCCTCCATCCTCCCTCGCCGCTGAGGGTCGCGTCCGGTTGCAGGGAAGTTCCGCTCTCACCTACACCATCTCGGAAGACCGCAAATCGCTGCGCGTCAACTCCCGCTACGGCAGCGCCAAGGGTGGCTTCGTGATGAGCGATCTCTGAGGCTGGGATCTGGCCGCCTCACCCAGGCGAAGCCAGGTCCGCGTTGCGTGCAAGTCTCAGGCTTTGACAGATGTCGAAATCGGCATCCCTGCCTAGGGTCGAGACAACCACTCAATGTTGTGATGCCCTCCGGAGCCACGTTCAACACCCCCGATGAAGGGGAGTTCGCCGCGGTGGATTCCGCCCTCACCCGCCAAGCCCTGCAGTCGGGCCGGTTGAAGGGGATCACCCAGGCGGAAGGGATTGTGATGATCGTTTTGGGCCTGCTGGCGCTCTTTTTCCCAGTCGTGGCCTCCGCCGGGGTGACCGTGATGGTGGCAGTGGCCTTTTTGGTGGCGGGGCTGATGGGCTGGATTGACACCTTCAGCCGAGGCGCTCGCCTCAACCGTTGGCATGGCTTCCTCCGGTTGATTGTGGCCAGCCTGTTTCTCTACGCGGGCCTGTGGATCCTGTTGCAGTTCAAGGGCGGTGTGGTGCCCGCCGCCACCCAGATCAAGTCTTTGGCCCTGGCCGTGGGCTTGGTTTTCCTCTTCGAAGGCATCGTGATGTCGATTTTGGCCCTGGCCCATCGCCAGGCCGCTGGCTGGGGTTGGGGGCTGCTCAACGGGCTGGTCACCCTGGTGCTCGGCCTGTTGATCCTCACCATGAGCCCGGCTGGTCTGCTCTCCGTTTTGGGACTCCTGGTGGGAATCAGTTTTCTCTTCAGTGGCCTCGATCTGCTGGGCTTCAGTGCCCGCCTCCACAATCCCACCACTGCGCTGCCCGGCCCCTCCTCCCGTGGCCCCTTGGCTTAGGCATGCGCTGACGGCGCGAATGGCTTGGGGCTGGCCTGGCAATGGCTGATCTGTTCAGCCACCAGCGCCAGCAAACCCTGGCTCGGATTGCCCCCTTGGCCGAGCGCATGCGCCCCCGCAGCTTGGATGACTTTGTGGGGCAGGAGGCGATCCTTGGGCCGGGCCGCTTGCTCCGCCGAGCGATCAGCGCCGATCGGGTGGGCAACCTGATCCTGCATGGCCCCCCGGGCACGGGCAAAACCACCCTGGCGCGCATCATCGCCGGCTCCACCCGTGCCCATTTCAGCAGCCTCAACGCTGTCCTCGCCGGAGTGAAGGATCTGCGCGCCGAGGTGGAGGCGGCCAAGGAGCGGCTGGCCCATCACGGACTGCGCACCATCCTCTTCATCGATGAGGTGCATCGCTTCAACAGCGCCCAGCAGGATGCCCTCCTGCCCTGGGTGGAGAACGGCACCGTCACCCTCATCGGTGCCACCACGGAAAATCCCTATTTCGAAGTCAACAAGGCTCTGGTGAGCCGCTCGCGCCTGTTTCGCCTTCAACCCCTCGAACCGCCAGACCTACGCCGTCTTCTGCAGCGTGCCCTCCGTGACACCGAGCAGGGCTATGGCTCCCGTCGCGTCACCGTGTCACCCGAAGCCGAGGCCCACTGGCTGAATGTCGCCAGCGGCGACGCCCGCAGCCTGCTCAACGCCCTTGAGCTCGCTGTGGAAACCACCGAGCCCGATGCAGAGGGCAACACCTGCATTGATTTGGCCATCGCCGAGGAGTCGATTCAGCAAAGGGCCGTGCTCTACGACAAACAGGGCGACGCCCACTTCGACACGATCAGCGCGTTCATCAAGTCGTTGCGGGGCTCCGATCCCGATGCCGCCCTCTTTTGGTTGGCGCGCATGTTGGAGGCTGGGGAGGATCCGCGCTTCCTCTTCCGCCGCATGCTCATTGCGGCGGGAGAAGATGTGGGGCTGGCCGATCCGCTGGCAGTGGTGGTGGTGGAGGCCTGTGCGGCCAGCTTTGAGCGGGTGGGCTTGCCCGAAGGCCTCTACCCCCTGGCTCAGGCGGCGCTCTATCTGGCGAGCACCGACAAGAGCAACAGCACCCTCGGGGTGTTTGATGCCATCAAGGTGGTGCGACAAGCCCAAAAGCAACAGGTGCCGCCCCATCTCCGCGATGCCCATCGCGACGGCCAGGCTTTCGGCGACGGGCAGGGCTACCGCTACCCCCACGCCTACGCCGAGCACTGGGTCGCTCAGCAATACCTGCCGACGGCCCTGCAGGGGCAGGTGTTTTGGCAGCCGGGAAGCCTGGGCTGGGAGGGGCAGCGACGAACGGCCCTGCGGCAGCGCCGGGCTGCCCAGCTGGCGGCCCTTGCGGAGCAACAGGAGGAATTGGGCGAGTTCTTCAGCTCCAGTCCGGAGGATCCTCTGCTCCAGCGCTGGCTGGCCCGCCAGGCCACTGCCGAGGGAGAACGGCTTGATCTGTTGCGCCAGCGTTTTTGGGGGGAGCACCATCCGGGCCGGCTGGATCGGGTGCTCGTGCTGCAAGCCCGCTCGTTGCTCTGGGCCCTCGATCCGCTTCACGACGCCACGGAAGGGGAGGTGGTGGTCACCGTGTCCACAGCAGAGGATTTGGAGCGCCTGGAGGCCCAGGTGCAGGTGCTCGATCCTCTGGTGCGGCCCCAATGGATGGTGGTGCCGGAAGACGACCCCCAACCCCTCCTGGCCCTGGGCGCCAGGGGCGGGCGCTTTGAATGGATCGTGGGCCGTCAACCTCGCTTGGGCGGCACGGATGGGGCTCTCCTTCATTGGGCGCAGATGCTCTCTGCGCTTGCGGCACCTGGAGCGCATGTGCGCTTGCTGTTCAGCCAAC
Organism: Cyanobacteriota bacterium; assembly: GCA_041181185.1. Lineage (GTDB taxonomy): Bacteria > Cyanobacteriota > Cyanobacteriia > PCC-6307 > Cyanobiaceae > Cyanobium. The sequence continues at coordinate 118,875 of JBEGQC010000009.1, forward strand.
CCTTGCTGGGCCCGGCCTGCGCCCTGCGCTCGCTGCAGAACAGCCCCGAGGGGGTGGGGGCGGCAATCTCCACGCTGCTAGATCGGGTGATGGAGGCTGAAGCGCAGGAGTTGGCCCAGCAGGATCTCATCCCTGCCCCATTGGCCGCCGCCATGGGGCAGATGGGTTGGCAGATAGGGCTGCAGGAGTGGGAAGAACCTTTGGCGCTTCAGCTTGGTGAACGGCTCCTGGAGCGTTGGTTTGCGCCGGCTGCCCCCTACCGCGCCTCCCTGATGGGCGCTGGCTTCAAACCGGAGGAGCTGGAACAGCTCCAGAGCTGGTTTGTGGCCCATCTCGGGGTTCGGATTCCCCAGCGATTGCGCCATGGGGTGCTGGAGGGACAGTGGCCAAGGCATCCATCCCAAAAAAAAAGCCCCGGGCGAAGCCGGGGCAAGCAGCCATGAGCGCGCTGGCTCACCAGAGGCCGCGGATCGGCTCGGGGGCAGGAGCTGGAGCTGGAGCGGGGGCGGGCCTCACTTCAGCCACGGGCTCGAGGATCTGGTTGGCCTGAATGCACTTCGGCAGGAACACGTACCAGGAGAGCAGCGAGGTGCACTGGGCGCCGCCGGCGCCAGGCTTGCAACGGCCCTCGTCGCAGGGGTTTTGGGCACCCGTGTAGGTGTTGCAGAAATCCGCCAGACGGAAATCGGTGGGCAGGGCCCGCATGATGCCGGCCGAGGTGATGGTGCCATCAGCAGCGTCGGCGATGATGGCGGAGCGCAGAGCCTGAACCGCGTAGGTGTTCATGCTCCAGTAGGGGAAATAGCTGGCCGTAGCCTTCTTCAGAAACTTCACCCCGTCATCGGAGTAGAGAAATTTCGAAACCCCGATCAGGTCCACGTCGTAGGAGGTGGTCATGCCGTCCTTGACCTGCTTCGCGGTCCAGCCGGAGCGGGCCAGGCCACCGGCCAGACCACGATCGGTGACTTCACCTGTTTTGAGGAAGGTGTCGAAAGCAGCTTGATTGGTAGACCAAACGGCGCCGCCGGTATTCCAGCGGACAGGATTGGTGGCGGCTTGGGCTGACAGAGGAACGGCAACTACAGTCAGTGCCGTTCCCACTGTGAGACCAGCGAGCAGACGCTTGAACACGGGAGGTTGGAAGACGACTTCTTTTTCAACTTAGCCACATGTTGTTGATTTGTCTGTCTTGTCACGCCAAATCTTGGGCCGCACACTTTGGTTTTTAGCCGGATCAGGCTGCCCCTGGTGCCTTTGCCCCCTAGGCTTGCAGGACGCTTTTGTCCTTTGCCATGGCCCTTGCGATCGGTGATCCGGCTCCCGCTTTCACCCTGCCTGATCAGGATGGCAACCCAATTGAGCTCGCCTCCTTTAGGGGCAAGAGAGTGGTGATTTACTTCTATCCCAAGGACGACACTCCAGGCTGCACGAAGGAGGCCTGTAATTTCAGAGACAGGTGGGGCAGCCTGGAGAAAAGTGGCATCACGGTGCTTGGCATCAGCAAAGATGGGGCCTCCAGCCATGGGAAGTTCATCGCGAAATACCAGCTGCCATTCACCCTGCTCACCGACGCAGAACCCTGCCCCGTCGCCAGTGCCTACGAAAGCTATGGGCTCAAGAAGTTTATGGGTAAGGAATACATGGGCATGATGCGCCACACGTTCGTGGTGGATCCAGAGGGGAACATTGAACGGATCTACCTCAAGGTCAAAGCTGAAACCATGGCGGACGACATCCTGGCGGATCTGGGTTTGGCCTGAAATCAGCCGGATTGGCTCAGCTTGCTGGTCGAAGCCTGGCCAGGCTCCCCAGGCACAGCAGCGGGCGGTGGGCGACCCCCAGGCCAAGTTGCTGGAGTTCAGGGGCGACCCGGTCATGGAGCATCGCGCTGTCCCCGCCTGTGATCACAACCCACTGGCAGGCTGCGCACCTTGAGGCTTCGATCACCGCCGCGGCGAGGCCGGCCTCCACGCCCACCTCCATTGCTGCGGCGGTGGCCAGTGGCCACATGGGGTCTCCATCCCTCCCCTCAGGCAGGTGGTGCCCTCGCTGCGCATCGCCCAGGATGGCGGGAATCAACGTTGTGCGATTGGTCATCGCCTCGCGCTGCAGCCGCAGGCCCGCCAGCAAGCGCCCCCCTTGGAAGGTGCCGCTGGGATCCACCCGGGTGAGGCTCAACACCGTGCCCGCATCCACCACCAGCACCGAATCCCCCAGCTCTTGCCAGGCCCCCCAGCCCGCCAGGGCTCGATCGACCCCCAGCCAGGGGGGGCAGCCAAGCAGCGGCACATCTTCCAGAGCCACCCGCCGCCCGGGGGGGCAGAGCAACGGATCGGGGAGGGGCCCAACGGCGGCCCAGGCCACGGGGGGAGGAGCAGCTTCGCCTCCGGGAAGCGGTGGCCCATCCCAGCCTCGCAACTGTCCGTCCTGCAGGCGCTCCCCCCAGTGCCAGCGGCTGTTGCCGATCAGCAACCAGCGCGGCGCCTCAAGCAAGGGTCAAATGCCCTCGCCCATCAGCCCGGGCAGGTGGATGCCACATTCTTGTTTCAGTCCGCCAAAACGGGTGGCCCGACCGGCCCGATCCCCGTCATCAGCCGCGCTGCTGTGCCAGTCGCCCACGGTGGAGTAGCCCTGGGCAAAGAGGGGGTGTTGGGGCAACGCGTGCTGCTCCATGTAGTAGTAGATATCCCTTGGGCTCCAGGAGAGCAGCGGGTGCAGCGACCACAGGCCTCGCACCGGATCGAGGGCGGTCATGGTGCGGCGATGGTCGGTCTGCCCGCCGCGCACGCCACTGGCCCAGCAGGTCACAGCGCCCTCCCGCAGGGCCCGGTCTAGGGGCTCCACCTTGCGCAGTTGGTTGTAGAGGGAGAGATCTTCCAGCCGGCCGGTTTCCCAGAGCTTGCCGTGCAGGGCTTCCATCCGGGCCGGGGACAGCTCCGCTTGCACCACCTTGAGATTCAAGGGCAGCCGCCGCTGCAGCTCCTCGGCGTAGCGGTAGGTCTCCTCCGGCAGGTAGCCCGTATCCACCCAGATCACGGGAATGCCGCTGCCCCCGCGCGCTTCCCCCAAACGGGAGACCATATGCAGCAAGACGGCCGATTGAATGCCGAAGCTTGTGGTGAGACAGAATCCCTCGGCAAAGGTGTCCAGGGCCCAGGCCAGGCGATCTTCCGCCCCCAGAGGTTCCAGGTGAACCCTGGCGGCAGCCAGGTCGATGGGCAAGCCGTTGGCAGCGAGGGGGGTGCCAACCAGCGGAGGGCTGTCCACTGCCTTCGAAATGGCACCAACCTCGCCAGGGGGAGCTTGGGGTGAAGGAGACCGGCTCATCCTTCCATCATGCCGCTTGAACCAGACCATGGCCGACGCCCTGGTTATGGTGAGGACATGCAGGTAGGCGATCTCCGCACCCCGATTCCAGACCCTCTCGAAAATGCCGGGCCTTCCCGGTCGGGCAGCCCCGTGGTGATTGTGGGAGGAGGGTTCGGAGGGCTTTACACCGCCCTCGCCTTGGCCGCCCGCCCCAACCACCCACCGCTTCTGCTGATCGAACCCAACGATCGCTTTCTCTTTCTGCCCCTGCTCTACGAACTGCTCAGCGGCGAATTGCGCGCCTGGGAGATCGCCCCTCGCTACGACACGCTCCTGGCAGGCCCAGGGGTGGGCTGGCTGCAGGACAGGGTGGTCAGCGTGCAGACCGACGACCACACGATTCGCACGGCGGGCGGAGCTCGGCTGACCTATGCCGCCTTGGTGTTGGCGACGGGCTCGAGTGAAAACATCTCGGTTGTGCCTGGCGCTGCCCAGCATGCGCTGACCTTTCGCTCCCTCGCCGATGTGGCTCGCCTGCAGCAAGTGATTCAGGAGCTGGGGCGCCGGGAGAGTCCCTTGCAGCGTTTGGCCATCGTTGGCGCCGGACCCACTGGAGTGGAACTGGCCTGCAAGGTGGCCGACATGTTGCAGGGGGCGTGCGTTGTCGAGCTGATCGAGCGGGGGGAACGGGTGCTCCCCCAGGGCCGTGCCTTTAATCGAGAGCAGGCCCTCTCGGCGCTCCGCAAACGGGATGTGCGGCTGCGCCTGCGGACCCTGGTCGAGGCCGTGGCTGCAGATCGTCTTAAGGTCACCCTCCCCGGCGGGCCAGGGGGCCTGCCCCCCGTCTCCGAGGAGATCCCCGTCAGGGCTGTGGTTTGGACGGCTGGTTTGCGGTTCCAACCCCCACTGCTCACGCCCTCGGCACCGGTGGAGCCCTCCGGGCGGCTGTCCTGCCAGCCCAACTTGCTTCTGCAGGGGCATCGAGATGTTTTCGTGGTGGGGGATTTGGCCGCTCTGCAGGGGCCCCAGGCAGACCCCGCCAGCGAGGCTCCCGCTTCGGCCCAGGTGGCGATCCAACAGGCCTCCGTGGCGGCACAAAACGTGATGCGCTCCTTGGCCGGCCAACCGCTCGAACCCTTTGTGTGGAATGACCTTGGCGAAATGCTCAGTCTTGGCAAAGGGGAGGCCTCCCTCACTGGCAGCGGCCTGACCCTGGCCGGAGCTCCGGCGTTTGCCCTCCGGCGCCTGGCCTATCTCACCCGCCTTCCTGGCCTGCCGCAGCAATTGCGCGGGGCTGCAGGTTGGCTCGCCGATCGCTGATGGCGTCCCAGCCCCCAGCGGCCGCGCCTTGGTCGAAGCCCAAGGGGCTGCTCTTGGATGCCATGGGCACGTTGATCACGCTGCGGGAGTCGGTGGGCACCACCTATGCGGCTGCGGCTGCGGAGCATGGCCTGGCGGTCACTCCCGCTGCCATTGATGCCGCGTTTCCAAGGATTTACCGGGCCGCACCACCGCTGGCCTTTGCTCTCCAAGCGTCTGGAGCTCTCTTGGATGCCGAGCGCGGCTGGTGGGGAGATCGGATCCGCGAGGTGTTTCAGGCGATCGATGGCTCCATCGAGCCACCAGCCGCTTTGCTGGAGGATCTCTTTGATCGGTTTGCCCAGCCCCAGCTCTGGCGGGTGTATCCCGATGTGCCCCAGCGCCTGGCGGGCTGGCGGCAGCAGGGGCTCAGGCTCTCGGTGGTGAGCAATTTCGATCGACGCCTGCACGGTCTTCTCGCCGCCCTGGAGCTGAGGTCCTCGCTCCAGGACGTCATCGTTTCCAGTGAAGTTGGGGCGGCCAAGCCTTCGCCACTGCCTTTCCTCAGAGCGATGGAAGCCATGGATCTCCAGCCCCACCAGGTGTGGCATGTGGGAGATCAACCGGAGGACGTGGAGGGAGCTGCCAGGGCCGGGGTGCCATGCCTGCTGCTGCGCAGGCGATGAGGCAAGGGGTGCTCCTGGGGCGAACGGAGGGGTTGCGGCCGTCGGTTCGCCACCGCTTGGAAGAGCTGTTGCACCGTCGCCATCCCCCCGATGCTTTGGCCGATCTCCTCACTCTGCAGCGCCTGGGGAAGGAGGGTGCCGCCCTTGAACTCCCGCTCACCCTGGTGGTGGATGAGCGGGGTCTGCCCCGGGCTCTGTGGGTGGGGGAGCTTGTTTCCGCGCGGCAGATCCTGGAGCGCCTGGCGGGATTGTCCCGCCGACAGGTGCGCGTGGGGCGATTGCTCACCTGTGCGGGAACCGCCCGCCAGCCATCGCTGCAGCCGGGCCATCGGGAGGGATTGGTGGGCTTGGATCTCAAGGCTCGCTGTTGGCTTCGTTTTGGCCCCCTTCCCGCCGCTGGCGGGCACCAGCGAGCCCGGCTGAGCCTGCCATCGCCGGAGGCTGAGCACTCCTGGTCGTGTGCGGAAGAGGGCGATCTGGCGGATCTTTGCCAACGGCATCCCCCCCCGCCGGAGGAGCTTGAGGACCGTTCGCCGGGCTCTGCTTCCTCCGGCCCGTCGGCCGCCGACGGTCCGGGTCCCCACCAGGAGCGGGTGTTGCTTTTGGTGCTCAGCCAGGACGAGATCCCTCTGCAGCTGGAGCGGCGCATCGCTGAGTTGGAGGGGTTGGTGCGCAGCGCAGGTGCCGTGCCCGTGGGAGTCGTGGTGCAACGGCGCTCCGCTGCCGCCAGCTCAAGCCTGTGGGGGGAGGGGAAGGTGCGTGAGGCGGCGTTGGAGGCGCGGCGGCTGCAGGCCACTCTGGTGGTGAGCGATCGGGAGTTGACCCCAGGTCAGACCCGCCAGCTGGAACAGGGACTGTCCGTGCCCCTGAGCGATCGCAGTGAACTCATCCTCGATATTTTTGCCCAGCGCGCCGCCAGTGCAGCGGGGCGTTTGCAGGTGGAGCTGGCCCAACTGCGCTACCGCCTGCCGCGTCTCACCGGTCGAGGGGTGGCGCTTTCCCGGCAGGGCGGAGGGATCGGCACCCGCGGCCCGGGAGAAACGCAGTTGGAGAAGGATCGCCGGGCCATCGCCCGGCGCATTGATCGCCTGCAGCGGGAGGTGAAGCGCCTGGAGGCTCACCGTGCCCGCCTGCGGCAGGCCCGCCGGCGGGCCTGCCGGCTGGCTCTGGTGGGCTACACCAACGCCGGCAAGAGTTCCCTGCTCAACGCCCTCAGCGGGGCGCCTCCGGGAGAGGGTGTGCTGGCGGCCAACAAGTTGTTTGCCACCTTGGATCCCACCACTCGGCGGCTCAGTTTCGAGGCCGCAGGCTTGCCTGGCCAGGAGCCCATTCTCCTCACCGACACGGTGGGCTTTATCCGCCATCTGCCTCCCGCCCTGGTGGAAGCGTTTCGCTCCACCTTCGAGGAGGCCCTCGATGCGGATGGCCTGTTGATCGTGGTTGACCTGGCCGATCCCTCCTGGCCTGAGCAACTCGCCACGGTGCGCTCCGTGCTCAAGGAGTTCCATGCGGAACGGCCCCAGCGGGTGATCGGCAACCAGATCGACCGTTGCCCAGCCGAAGAACTCGACCGGGCCAGGGCTCTGGAACCAGAGATGCTTTTTGTATCGGCGACGGCTGATCTGGGCTTGCGCCATCTACGCCAACTGTTGAGGGACTGGGCTGCCGACCTCTCCACTGTGACAAGATTTGCAGAGTAGTTCTCCCTCCCCCGCCATGCCCCTCCAGCTCGGCGACACGGTTCCTGATTTCACGCAGGACTCCCAGCTCGGACCGATCAATTTTTATGATTTTGCCGGTGATCACTGGGTGGTGCTGTTCTCGCACCCCGCGGACTACACACCCGTGTGCACCACAGAACTTGGCGAGGTGGCTCGCTTGCGTTCGGAATGGGAGAAGCGCAATGTGAAAACCTTGGCCCTGAGTGTGGATTCGGCCGAGAGCCACCGGGGCTGGATCGCTGATATCAACGATACTCAGTGCACGATTGTTGATTATCCGATCCTGGCCGATTCGGATCGCAAAGTGAGTGATCTCTATGGCATGATTCACCCCAATGCTTTGAATAACCTCACTGTACGCTCGGTCTTTATCGTTGATCCCCAGAAGAAACTCCGACTTCAAATCACCTACCCTGCCAGCACAGGTCGAAACTTTCATGAGATTCTGCGGGTGATCGATTCCCTGCAGCTCACGGATCACCACCAGGTGGCCACCCCTGTGAACTGGAAGCAAGGCGAGGATTGCGTGGTCGTGCCCTCCATTCCCACCGACGAAGCCCGCGCCAAATTTCCCAAAGGCGTCACGGAGATTCGGCCCTACCTGCGCATGACACCCCAGCCCAACTGATCCTTGTCAGGCATGTCCCAGTGGTGGCAATGGCAGCCCAGCGCTGCCCAGGATGTTTCCAACAGCTTTGCCGTGATTGGTGTGGGCCGATTTGGCAGCGCCGTCTGTCGGGAGCTCACCCGCTCAGGGGCCGAGGTGTTGGCCATCGATCTCAACACCAGAGCGATTGATGAATTGCTGCAAGAGGACCCTGGTATCGAGGCCCGCATCGTGGACTGCACCGATGAGGATGCCCTCCGCGCCGCCGGAGCTCTGGATGTAGGCACGGTGGTGGTGGCCATCAGTGAACCGATTGAGGCCAGCATCACAGCCACACTCATCGTCAAAGACGCCCCCCAGACGCGGGTGCAGCAAGTGATTGCCCGGGCCACCAGCGATTTGCACGAAAAGATGTTGCGGCGGGTTGGGGCCGACAAGGTGGTGTTCCCTTCCAAAATGCAGGGGGCCCGCCTTGGCCAGGAATTGGTGCGGCCCAATCTTCTGGAGCGTCTCCGCCTGGACGATCGCAACAGCATCGAGGAGATCAAGGTGCCTCAAGCCTTTGTTGGACGCTCCCTGCGCGATCTCAATCTGCGCAAGTCCTACAGCGTGAATGTGTTGGCGGCTGGCCCGGCCAACCAGTTGATGGTGAATCCTCCGGCCTCCCACGTGCTCATGGAGGAGGAGGTGCTTGTGGTGATGGGAAGCGCTGAAGCTCTCGAGGCCCTGCCAAGCCGTTAACGCTGATGTGGGTGTTGGGGCTGATGAGCGGCACCAGTGCCGACGGGGTGGATGCGGTGTTGGCCCGTTTCTGGGGATCCGCAACCCATCCGCGCTGGCAGGTGGCCCGTAGCGCATCCCTCCCCTACCCACCCGACCTGAAGCGGGAGCTCATCCGCTATGGACAGGGCTACCCTCTGCCGGCCGCGGCCGTGATCGATCTGGTGGAGGCTCTGACGGAGCTTCAGGCAGAAGCCGCTCGATCCTGTGATCCCGAGGGCCAGGCTGAGCTGGTGGGATGTCACGGGCAGACGCTCTGGCATCGCCCACCCGAGCCGGGACGGCGAGGGGCCAGTTGGCAGGCCCTGATGGGTCCGTTGTTGGCCGAACGCCTGGATCGCCCGGTGGTGTTTGATTTTCGGGCCGCTGATCTGGCCCTTGGCGGCCACGGTGCCCCCCTGGTGCCCGCCACCGATGCGGCGCTGCTTGGCCCCATTGGCGGGTGGCGCGCCGTGCTCAATCTGGGGGGGATCGCCAACCTCACCTTGATTCCTCCCGCCGAAGGGCCCGATCGGCATCAGTCCGTGCGCGGCTGGGATTGCGGTCCGGCCAACACCTTGATCGATCTGGCGGTCCATCGGTTCAGTGAGGGCCGCCTGAGCTTTGATCAAGACGGCCGCTGGGCCCGGCAAGGCCACATCGATGAGCCGGTGATCGCCACTTGGCTGCAGGAGCCTTATTTCCGCCAATCCCCACCGAAATCCACCGGCCGCGAACTCTTTGGCGCCGAGGATTTGGAGCGTCGCCTGGCGCTGTTGCAGGCCAATCAACCCCAGGCTTCACCAGCCGATGTGTTGGCCACGCTCACAGCCTTTTCTGCCGCGGCTGTGGCCCAGGATCTGCAAAGGGGCCCACTCCCATTGGAGCTGCTTGTGGCTGGCGGTGGAACGCGCAATGCCTTCCTGTTTGAACAACTGCGCAAGCGCTGCCGGGGCCTCTTGGTCCGTCCTCTGGCGGAGTGTGGCATCGGGGATCTGGAGCGGGAGGCCCTGGCGTTTGCCCTGCTGGCCTGGTGGCATGCCGTGGGGCACCCCGGCTCTCTCCCCTCTGTGACGGGAGCCCGCGGCGCCACTGTTTTGGGGGTGCGCGCCAATCCTCCCTCGGGTTCTGGGCAGGTGGCCGCGCCGGTCTGAAGGCTTTCAGCTTTCGCGGGGGCGCTGCAGGCGCAGGCGCCTTGGTGCTCCTCGCAGCCGGGAGGGCTTGGCCTGTTCCTGCCGTTCCAGCTCGGCGCGAAACCGTTCGGTCTGCCGTTCCGGTTCGACGTGGCGTTCTGCAGGGGCGGGCTGGGCGCTTGAGCGTTGTCGCTCAAGCGCCTCCACCCCCTGTTGGATCAGCACCTTGGCCATGTTGCTCACGGTGCGGGATTCCTCTTCCGCCAGGGCGGCCAGGCGCTCGCAGAGATCTTCCGGCAGGACCACCTGGATGCGGGGCGACTTGGGTCGCCCGCTGGAAGAGGTCTGCCGGGTCGCCACGACCGCAAGATCGGATCGGATACGAAAAAGTGTACAAAGTTAGTCAAGGGTAGTATCCAGCAGTATGCTTGTGGAACAGAGCTGACCCTTCTCGCCTCCTTCCCATCCCCACGGAGTCCCTCCCATGGCTCGCGCCACGTCCCCCAATTCCTCCGCCTCCGTCACCCGGGCCCCCAAGCCGCGGTCCTCGGCTGTGCGCTCCCGCCGAAAAACCGCCGAACGCAGCGATGTTTTGGTTTCGGCGGTGATCAGCACCTACCTCCTCACCCATCTCCATCACGTGCTGCAACGCGCCGAGTACGGCGCCCAGCAGGAGGGACGCGAAGGGTTGGCGGCCAATTACGCCCAGCTGCGCAAAGTGCTTTGTCTCGATGCCCGCAGCATGGAAGATGCCTCAGCCAGCGGCCACGCTGACGATGGCCATCCCCTGGCGGCCTGAGTTCAGGTCGACCGTCAAGACGCGATAGCGTCAGGCGGAATGGATGCGCCCTGATGTCCTCCACCAACGCCGCCGAGCTCTACACCAAGATCAGTGAGGACGCCGACCTCACCCAGTCGCTCTTCCGTCAGGCGTTGCAGGATCCCTCCGGAGCGCTCCGCAGGATTGTGGAGATTGGCGCGGATCAAGGGCTGGTGGTCAGCGCGGAGGAGGTGAGGGACTACATCTCCGGATTGGACGACAACGCCACCAAACAGTGGCTGCTCAAGGCTCGTGGAGGGCTTTGAGCCTGCGCTGGGCTGCGGTTTCTGGTTTTGCGGCGTCGCTGGAGATGCGCTCGGTTTTTGCCGCCGGTGGACCCCCCCACCCTGGGCCCAGCTGAAAAACAGCCAGTAGCTCACGATTGCTAGACCTGCTGCAACAACAAGTGCGGCGATTTGTTCCAGTCGCTTGATCATGCCAGCCAGTCTGGGGCCATCGTCGCCAGTTTGTCCGATGCGCCTTGCGAAGATGCAGGTCTGTTTCTGACAATTCCGTGCTGCGCCTTGACCGCATCAGCAAGATCTATCCCACCGGTGAAGTGCTGCGGGAGGTGAGCTGGGAGGTCAAGCCGGGCGACCGCATCGGCCTGGTGGGTGTCAACGGGGCAGGAAAGTCCACCCAGTTGCGGATCTTGGCCGGCCTGGAGGAGCCCACCAGTGGCCAGGTGCTGCGGCAGGGCGATCCGCGCATTGCCTTTTTGCAGCAGGAATTCGACGTGAATCTCCAGCGCACGGTGCGCCAGGAGCTGTTTCAGGCGTTCAGTGAGGCCGCCGCCGTTCTCAATGCCCAAGGGCGGGTGGAAGCGGCCATGGCTTCTGAGCAGGCCGCCAACGATCCAGACCATCTCCAGGAATTGATTGAGGAGTTGGGCCAGCTGCAGATTCGTTTTGAAGCCCTGCATGGCTACGAGCTGCACGCCCGCATCGACAAGCTCCTGCCCAGTATCGGTTTCAGCTTGGAGGAGGCTGAAAAGTTGGTGGGCGACTTTTCTGGCGGATGGCAGATGCGGGTGGCCCTCGGCAAGATCCTGCTGCAAGAGCCAGATGTGTTGCTCCTCGATGAGCCCACCAACCATCTCGATGTGCAAACGATCGAATGGTTGGAAACCATGCTTCTGGCGCAGGACCTCCCCTTGGTGGTGATCAGCCACGACCGCACCTTCCTCGATCGGATTTGCAATCAAATTGTTGAGACGGAACGGGGTGTGTCCCGCCACTACCTGGGCAACTACAGCCAACATCTCGAACTGAAGGCCCAGGAGAGTTCTGCGCAGCAGGCGGCCTACGAAAGGCAGCAGAAGGAATTGGCCACCCAGCAGGCCTATGTCGACCGGTTTCGTGCCAGCGCCACCCGCAGCACCCAGGCCAAGAGTCGCGAAAAACTCCTGCAGAAAGTGGAAAGGATCGAGGCCCCCACGGAGGAGATCACAGGGCCACGCTTCCGTTTCCCCCCCGCACCGCGTTCAGGGCGGCGGGTGGCCCACTTTGCCAACCTCAGCCATGCCTACGGCGAACAGATCCTGTTTCTCGGGGCCAATTTGGAGGTGGAGCGTGGGGATCACATCGCCCTGGTGGGTCCGAATGGGGCGGGAAAATCCACACTGTTGCGCCTGCTGATGGGCCTGGAGTCTCCCTTGGAGGGTGAGGCCAGCCTGGGGGATCACAACGTGATCCCTGCCTACTTTGAGCAGAACCAAGCAGAGGCTCTCGATCTCGAGAAGCAGGTGCTCGCCATGGTCTTTGAGGCGGTGCCCGATTGGAGTCAGAGCCAGGTGCGCTCCTATCTGGGGCGCTTCGGGTTCAGTAACGAAGCCGTGTTCAAGGAGGCCGGCATGCTCAGCGGTGGGGAAAAGGCGCGGTTGGCCCTTGCCGTCATGCTGCTGCGGCCCTCCAATCTTTTGCTGCTCGATGAGCCCACCAACCATCTCGACATCCCCGCCAAGCGCATGTTGGAGGAGGCGTTGAGCGGTTACGAAGGTGCGGTCCTGTTGGTGTCGCACGATCGCGCCTTTGTCTCCACAGTGGCGAATCGCATTGTCGAGCTGCGGGATGGGGAGCTCGTGCTCTATCGGGGTGACTTTGCCTACTACCAGGCCAAAAAGCTGGAAGAGGCCGAGGAGCGGGAGCGCTTGCTTCATGAACAGGAGCGATTGGCCAAGCGGGAAGCCAATCGGCAGCGGCAACAGAAGCGCGAGAAGGATCGCCGAGCGCAGCGCCAGGTCATCGGTCCGGCTTGATCAGCGTTTGGCCACAGAGGGTGCGCCAGCCTGAAGAGACACTTTCTTGATCTTCTCTGGCGCTCCCCCGGAGGCTGTTGGGGGTTCAGGCCCCTAGGGGATCGACACAACCCTTGGCAGATCTTGGCTTCCAACGCGCTTGGCCCCCTCGGTCGCCGTCGCAGCCATCCCCGGATTGATCCAGAGCAGGCCCCTTCTCGGGAGGACAGGGGCGTTGATTCCCTAACCGGACACAAGCACCTGTTGCATTGGATACGTGAGCCTCAGAAACAGTTCGTAGCTTGTCGCCAACACCCTTTTTTGGAGGTGCTGCGATGTCTGAGCCTCTCGCCCTCACGCTTGGGCAAAAGTTTGAGCTCGAGCGCATGAGCCGTGCCATTGATGCGACGGCTGACCCTCAGGTGCTTCGGGGGCTGGCCAAGCAGCTTCTTCAGGCTTGGCACAGCCAGAAAGCCGCCACCCAGTGGGTCATGCGCCAGCAGTTGGGGGCCCCACCCCGTTTTGCTCACTCCCCCGGGCAACCTCAACCCCACGTTGAGACCGAGCCGAATGAAGGGCCTCAACCCTTTGACATTCTCTGAGCCGCAAGAGCAGCCCAAACCCTGGCCGGTCAGGGCACCCCCTGGTTGGCCAGGTCTCCAGGCATCACGGTCATCTCCAGAGGCATGCCCCCTCTGACAATTCTCAGCCGCAGGGATCGGCCCACCCCTGCCTTCTCCACCGCCGAGATCACATCCGTAGGGCTGCTGATGCGGCTTCCATCCACTCCGGTGATCACATCGCCAGGCCGCAATCCTGCCGCTGCGGCTGGGCCGCCAGGCTGCACAGCCACGACCCGGGCTCCACTCTCCACCTCTTCCCCGGCTTGGTTGCGCAATACATCGAGCCCCACGCCGATCATGGGGTGGCTGGCCCGGCCCGTGCTGATCAACTGTCCTGAAATCTGGCGGGCCCGATTGATGGGGATGGCAAATCCCAGTCCGGCCCCGGGCCCGGAACGCACCAACGTGTTGATGCCCACCACCTCTCCATCGGCGTTGAGGAGCGGACCACCAGAGTTGCCGGGATTGATGGCCGCATCGGTCTGAATCAGGTCGAGCCGCTTGTCGAGGATGCCGAGCTTGCGAGCATTGCGGTTGAGACTGCTCACAATTCCAAGGGTGACGGTGTTATCAAGGCCGTAGGGATTGCCAACGGCGATGGCCCAGTCCCCCACCTGCAAGGCATCGGAATTGCCCAGCGGCGCCACAGGCCAGGGACCCTGCCCCTCCAGTCGCACGACAGCCAAATCCGTGAGCCGGTCGCGGCCGACCACCCGCCCCTCGACGCGTCTGCCGTTTTGCATCCCCACCGTGACCCGTTGGCTTCCCTCCACCACGTGGGCATTCGTGAGAACCAACCCGTCCGCTTGGAAAATCACGCCACTTCCCTGGCTGCGTTCGGTGCGTTGGGAGGGCAGTTGCGCCCTTGGGATGCCGAAAAACTGCCGGAAGAGCGGATCGTTCATCAGCCCGTTGGGCAGGCCACCCGAGCCCCCAACAGCCACCGTGCGCTCGGTGTCGATGGTCACGACCGCTGGGGCCGTGCGCTGCACGGCTGTCGCCACAAACGATTGTCGGCTGAGCAGGGCAGCAGCCGATCCAGCGGCGTTCGCCGCCATTGGCGGGGCAGCGAAAAGGCTCACGGGCAGGCCTGCAACAACAAGGGCCGTGGCGACCGTCAGGCCTGAAGCCCCTTGGAGAACGGGAGGGAGCAGGCGCATGGATGAAAAGGTGGCCACACAGTGGCCGGAACGCTGGCAAAAAAGTAGGTGCATTTTGTCTGCTCCAGCAGGGGAGGCAAACCGCCCCGGGGGAGCCGATGCGCCCCCTAAGATATGTAAAGAATTTTTTCGCTCTGTGGACACCAGTCGCCTCCTTCTCGCTTTTTTGGCCTTTGGCGCCGCTTGCACCACCCTTTGGGCTTGGATGTTGGCCACCACCACCTCGCCGAGCGAGCGATGATGGATCAGCGCTCACTGCGCGACCACCGCCGCCTGCTCCGCCCCCATGCCAACTCTCTTGGCTGAGCTCTTCCCCCTTCTCTACGGCATCTGTTTCTTGGTGTTGCTCTGGCAGGCTTTCCGAGTGATGGGCCGCGGATTTCGAGCCATGCAACGCCCTGAGGGCCTCGTCAAGAGCCAGCCCCAGGAGAATCGCTTGGGCAAGCTCACCATTCACCCTGAGCTACTGGACGCCGATGGAAAAATCACCCAGGAAGAGCTTCTGACCGTGCGCTTTTCCGATGACAATGGCGAACCAGTTCGCCCTGTGGAGTAGTTACGGCGAATTGGGAAAATGGGAACACGAATGAATAGGCTCGTCGAGAACGCAACCGAAACGCAAGCGATGGTGGATCAGAGAACCCGTATCGTTGCCGCCGTGCTGAACGGCCTCAAGCTGCCGCCAAGGTTTCGGCTGAAGATGGTGAAGGAAGATCCAATCCGGTTGGAGCTCAGTCTCACCCCTGCCTACGGCAAAAATCCCATCCTCGTCGGCATCGTGGAGTCGCAAGACCTCGTGGCTCGCCGAGATCGGGAGGGTCGCATCCCCCGGGATCTCCAAGGCACCTGGGATTGGACGGTGCGCCATGGCAAGGTGACCACGGGTGGTTGGAACCCCTACCTCAAGGAAGCCCTGCAAACCATGTTTGAAACGGGTTTGCCCGCCATCGTCTACGAGGAAACCACGGGAGAGGTTTACCATCCCGTTGACGGCATTCGCCACGTGCGCTGAGCTCCCTGCCCCACGAGCCCCTACCCATTGATGCTCAGCTCAGCTCGATCGTGGCGGCTGTTGCATCGCCGGGTTCCACGGTGCTCCTGCAAGCCCCCCCGGGAGCTGGCAAAACCACTCGGGTTCCCCTCGCCCTTCTCGAGCTCCTCGAAGCGGCGGAATGTTTGCTGCTGATTCAGCCGCGCCGTTTGGCGGCCAGGGCTGCGGCCCAACGGTTGGCCCAGGGTTTGGGGGAGCCCGTGGGAGAACGGGTCGGATACAGCGTTCGCCTTGAAAGCCGTCGCAGTCAGCGCACCCGGTTGCTCGTGGTCACCCCAGGTGTGTTCCTGAGGATGTTGCAGGCGGATCCCGCCCTGGAGGGGGTCGCCCTCGTCGTGTTCGATGAGGTCCACGAGCGCCGGGCCGATCTCGATGTGGCCCTGGCCCTCCTTCGCCAAGCCAGGCAATGCCTGCGGCCCGAGCTGCAGCTGCTGCTGATGTCCGCCACCCTGGATCTGGAGCCGCTGGCTGAGGCTCTTGATGGAGCCACCGTTCTGACCGCCATGGGACGCTCCCATCCCGTGGCGGTGGAGTACCAGCCCCCTCGCCATGCGGAGCCCCTGGAGCGACAGGTGGTTCGCGCCTTGGAGAGTTGGTGGCTCCCCGAGCGGGCCCCCGCGGAGACGGCCTTGGTGTTCCTGCCGGGTCAGCGGGAGATCCGGGCCGTGCAACGGGCCATCACCGCCAGGCCTTGGGGTGAGCGGTTGGAGTGCGTCCCCCTCCATGCCCAGCTCCCCCTTGCCGCCCAGAGTGCGGCCATTGGCCCCGCCCGCCATGACGAGGGAAAGGTGGTGTTGGCCAGTGCCATTGCCGAGAGCTCCCTCACCCTGGCTGGCGTCCGGCTGGTGATCGATAGCGGCCTGAGTCGTTTGGCTCGCTTTGATCCCTCCACCGGCATGGATGGCTTGGTGACGGTGCCGGCCAGCCAGGCCAGTGTGGAGCAGCGGCGAGGCCGAGCCGGGAGGCTGGGGCCAGGTCTCTGCGTGCGGCTCTGGAGTGCTGCCGAGCAGGAGCGGCGTCCGCCGTTCTCCACTCCCGAGATCCTGGAGTGCGATCCGTTGCCCCTGGCCTTGCAGTTGGCGGCGTGGGGGGCGGGCCAGGGGGAGGAGCTGCTCTGGCTCGATCCCCCCCCACCCGCGCTTTTGGCCCAGGCCCAACGCCTGCTCGAACAGCTGGGAGCCATCGACGCGGCCGGGCGCCTCACCGCCCACGGTCGCTGCCTGCTGCAGGTGGGATTGCACCCCCGCCTTGGCCACATGCTTCTGCTGGCGGAGCCGCAGGGATGGTTGCCGCTGGCCTCCGCCTTGGCGGCCCTCCTCAGCGAGCGGGATCCCTTGGCTGGCAGGGAGGTTGGCGGCGACCTCCTGCAACGCCTCGACTGGTTGCTTGCGCCCACGCCAGGCCATCGGCAGGAGGGGGACGGCGGGAGAAGCCATCGCCTCTTGCGCCAGCTGCAGAGAGATCTGGAGCAGCAGGTGGTGCGGGCCGCTGGCCGCAGGCCGGCCCCTGCGGCACCTCCATCCGATCCCGATGGTCAGATCACCGCCCGCCTGATCGGCTGGGCCTATCCAGAGTGGATCGCCTTGGCCAGGGGTCAGGGGGATGGTCGCTTTCTTCTGCACAACGGACGGGGGGCCACCGTCCACCCCCAAGATCCTCTGGCGGCGGCCCCTGCGCTGGCGATCGCTGCGGTGGATGGGATCGGCCAGGACGCCCGGGTGCGGTTGGCCGTGCGCCTTGAGCAGGCCGGGCTGGAGGCGCTGGCGGCTTCCTCCCTTGTGGTGCGCCGTGAGGCGCGCTGGGATCCAAGCGCAGAGCGGGTGCGCTGTGAGGAGCAGCGCTGCTTCGGTGCCCTGGTGCTCTCCCGAGCGCCTTGGCCCGAGGCTTCAGCTGCCCAGGTGCGTCAGGCCATGCTGGAAGGCCTGGCGCTGATGGGTCTGGAGGCCCTGCCTTGGACACCGGAAGCCCGGGCTCTGCAGCAGCGCCTCGCCCTGGCCCATCAACATCTGGGTGCGCCTTGGCCTGACCGCCGTCTGGAGGCCCTGCGCTCGGATGGGGGGGCATGGCTTGGGCCGTACATCGACACCACCTGGCGCACCAGGGGGGATCTGCAGCGGCTCCCCCTTGGGGAGGCGCTCTGGGGGGCGTGTGACTGGCAGGCCCGTCAGCTCCTGGACAAGCTCCTCCCCACCCATCTGCAAGTGCCCTCAGGAAGAAAGGTGCCCTTGGATTACGCCTCGGAGGCTCCGGTCTTGGCGGTGAAACTCCAAGAGATGTTTGGTCAGGTGCACACCCCTGTCTTGCTGGACGGGCGCCTGCCTCTCACCCTCCACCTCCTCTCCCCTGCGGGCCGCCCTGTGGCCATCACGGCTGATCTGGAGAGGTTCTGGCGGCAAGGCTATGCCGGGGTGCGGCGGGATCTGCGTGGACGCTATCCGCGCCATCCCTGGCCCGAGGATCCCCTGGCCGCCCTGCCCACGGCCCTGACCCAGGCCCGTCTGCGGGCGGCCGGCCAGGCAGCTCAGAAATGACCCGATAGGAGATGGGCAAAGCCGAAGTGTCTGAGTCCTTCCACAATTCCCGCACAGCCGTGCGCTCGCGCCCGATAGGTGCGCTGCAGCTTGGGCAGGGCGGCCACCAGCGCCGGTTCGGCGTTCCCCACCATCACGCCCCGCAGCCCCGTTTCAAACATCGCCAAATCATTGAGACTGTCGCCGGCGGTCACCACCGTTTCCGGGGTCACCTCCAGCCATCTGATGAGTGTCGTGAGGGTGGAGCCCTTGTTCACTCCAGCAGGGAGCACATCCAGGTATTTGTTGCCTGAGACCAGGCAGTCGACCCCGAGGGCTTCCACAGCCTGCAGTCGCTCGGGGTCCAAGATCTCCGGGTCGATCAGATAGGCCAGACGCCGCACCGCACTGACGGGTTGGGCGGAGAGGCCGGGGATCCTTTGCAGCAGAGGCAGCAGGCGCTCCGCCTGCCCATGCCACTGTTGCTCAATGGGCTCGATCACCAAGGGGAGGGGCGCCAGGCTGACGCCACAAGCCACCGTGCAGCCCACATCCCCGATCACGAGGTGGGGGGAGCCCAGCCCCATGGCGGCTTCTTCCACCAACAGCCGCTCGATCGAGGCCAGATCCCGGCCGGTGTTGAACACATGCAGCACGCTGGTTTGCGTGGCCGCCAGCCAGCGGTAAAACCGCCGTCGCCAGCCAGGGCTGCCCTCCAGAAGGGTGCCATCCAGATCGGTCACCAACACCAGTTCTGGAGTGGTTGGCAGGCGGGCCTGCAGGCCTCTCTCCAGCTGCTCGCGGCGGTTCAAGGGCAGGGAAGACGGTTGGGGAACCATGGGTGAGCCGGCGGGGCCGGGCCCGATCCTCGGCGACCAGGCCCCGCTTGCCTAGGGTGAACCTTGTGGAGGTGGCTTGCGGCATGGTGCACGGCGTCGAGATGGTGGACGTTGTTGAGCCGCTGCTGCCGCGCCACGGTCTGCACCGCTACACGGTGGCTTCCCTCAATGAGGCCATCGCAACCTTGCTTGGCAGGGGCTTTGCGCCGCGATTTTTATTGGAGGCCACCGTCAGCCGCCCCCAGCTGAAGAAGGGTCACCTCTGGCTCACCCTCACCGATGGGGAGTCCACGGTGCCCGGGGTGATCTGGTCCTCCCAGCTGCGCAAGCTCAGCTTTGTGCCCGAAGACGGGGATGGGGTGACCGTTGTGGGCAAGCTCAATTTCTGGACCGCCCGGGCCGCCCTCTCCGTTCAGATCCTCGACGTGCGCCCCAGCCTCACGGCTGTGATGCGGCGGTTTGAGGCGGTGCGGGCCCGATTGGCTCCCGAGGGCCTCTTCGACCCCGATCGCAAGCGGCCACTGCCTCCCTGGCCCTCCCGCATCGCCCTGCTCACCAGCGTGCCCAGCTCCGCCCTGGCCGACATGTTGCGCACCGTGCGCGAGCGTTGGCCCCTCACCGCGCTCCTGGTGGTGCCCGTGCCTGTCCAGGGAGCGGTGGAAGCGCGGCTGTGCGAGGTGATTGGGCGCTTGGCGCACCAGGTCGACCGCCTTGGCGTGGAGGCGCTGGTGCTGGCGAGGGGTGGGGGGAGCAGGGAAGATCTGGCTCTCTTTGATGGTGAGGCTCTGGCTCGCACGCTGGCGGCGTTTCCAGCCCCTGTGGTCTGCGGCCTGGGCCATGAGGACGACACCACCATTGCTGATCTGGTGAGCGACTACCGGGCTGCGACCCCGACCGCTGCGCTGGTGGCTCTCCTGCCCGATCAGCTGGCGGAGCGGGGAGCCGTGCTGCAGATGAGGAGCCACCTGCGCCAGGTGTTGGCCTGGCGACTGCAGTCCCTGCGCCGCCAGCTGCAGCTGCAACAGGCCAGGCTCGAGCCCCTGCACCCCCGCAAACGGCTGCTGTTGGAGCGCCAGCGGCTTGGGCATCATCGTCAGCTGTTGCAGGCCCTCTCCCCACGTCATGTCTTGGAGCGTGGCTTTGCTCTGCTACGGAATTCCAAAGGCATGGTGGTGCGCTCCATCCACCAGGTGCGATCACGGGATACGGTGACGTTGCAGCTCATGGATGGGAAGTTGGATCTGCTCGTCCAAGGGCTGGATCCCACCCCTGCCGCCGACCCCTGATGACGGCTCCCCCAAGCGAGAGGTCCAAGCCACGGGCCAGGCCATCGCGCCGCACAGCAGCCTCCGAGGATGGGGCTGGTCCTGACCAGCTCAGCTACCGCGAGGCCCAGGCAGCTTTGGAGCGCAGCCTCGTGGAGCTCCAAGCGGACGACCTTGACGTGGAGCGGATGACGGAGCTCTATCAATTGGCCTGCGCCTATGCCGATCGCTGTGACACCTTGCTGCAAGCGGTGGAGGCGGAGGTGATGCTCTGGGATCCCGACCAACCCGATGCCCCACCCCAACCCCTGAACCCATGACGGCCACCCCCCCTTCGTCGCCCGCCGGACCTGTGGTCACCGCCCCTGGTGCTCCTGCTCCATCGCTGGCTTGGATCTATCTCTGTCTGGCGGTGGCGGGGGGGGTTCTCCCCTGGCTGGCCAATGTGGCGTTCATCCGCAGCACTGGGCAGCCGTTTGATCTGGCCCTCTTTGTGCAACAGGCCAATGCCAATCCAGCGGCCCAGTCGTTGTCTCGCGATCTGGCGGTGGGTGCCACCGCTGTCACCCTTTGGATGGTGGTGGAAAGCCGGCGTCTGCAAATGCGTG
Source organism: Cyanobacteriota bacterium (assembly GCA_041181185.1). Classification (GTDB taxonomy): domain Bacteria; phylum Cyanobacteriota; class Cyanobacteriia; order PCC-6307; family Cyanobiaceae; genus Cyanobium. The sequence goes on from JBEGQC010000009.1 coordinate 139,501, forward strand.
GCCTGGTGTGGGTGCTGTTGAGTTGCGTCACCGTGGCCTTCGCCTTTGGCGCACCCCTGTTTCTCTACTTGCGGGAGCGCCGTCTTCAAGAGCTGGCCCGTCTCGCCAGGGAAGGCCAGTAGAGCCGTGCTGGGCAAAAAAAACGCCGGCTGGAAGGCCGGCGTTGCAGGGAACCCTGTGGCTTCAGCGATAAACGCCGTCGTTGATCCGATCAAAACCTTCGTTGAGGGCGATGGATGGCGGGGTGACCGTGAAGTTCGACTTGTATTTCTCGAACAGTTCCTTTTGGCGGGGGGTCAGATCCAGCTTGAGCACGTCATCCACGCTCGCGTAGGGACCGCCCAGGACGATCTTGCCCGCCAGGGTGGGAAACATGCCGGGATATTGCTGAAAACGCCGCACGGAGGAGTTGTTGAGGTCCACCTTGCCTGCAGATTCAGCGATTTTGTCATCTGCCACGTTGCGACGCTCCGCGGCCTCTGCGGCACTGGGCATCCAGAGGCTCACAAGCAGTCCGGCGAGGGCGATGCCCCCCATGAACCAGGCAAGCAGCCGCTTCATCACTTCACACTCCGATGGAGAAGGCTCAACGTTACCGAACCCCCTCGAAAGGATTCCCTGGCGGATGACCGCCATTCGCAGTTCTTCAGATCAAGCCGCTCCAATGGGGAGCAAGAAGAGCAGCTCCGAAGAAGAGGCCATCCACCAGAAGGGTGCAGGCCAGAGCAGCGGCGGCAACACGCTTGGCTGCGTCGCCCTGCCAGAGAAGGCGGGCCAGCTGAAGGATCCACCAGCTCGCCAACCCCATGGCGATCAGAGGGAGGGGATGGAGGAGGGTTTGGGCAGCCTGTTGGAGGAGGGCGGCAGCGGCTTCGGGGGCCGCTTGCACCACCGGGGGCCAGAGGGGCATGAGGCCTGTAACGGCGATGAGGCCGTCGGTGACGGCCGTGCCCAGCAAGGAAGCGAGATAAAACCAGGCCCCTAGGCGCCAGCGGGTCTGCAGGCCTCCCAGGCCCAGGGCCAGGGCAAAGCCTTCAATGGGCAGATGCCAAACGGGGAACTCGCGAAACCACCCCCAATACAGGGAGCCCCCCAGCCAGCTGCCCGCAAAACCCACGAGCAGCACCCCAAGGGGATGACGGGCCGAGTCACGATGGAAGGCCAGCGCCAGAGCTATCAGCAGAAGGGGCACCGTGCATGCGGCGGCAGCCATGGGTGCAAGGCGCACCAAAGGAGCCTGGAGAAACACAGGGCCCAAGGTGAGAAAGGCTGCCAGAGCTGGGAGCGCCAGCCCCGTGGCCCGATCCAAAGGGAAGATTCCAGCGGGCTGAGCCGGCAGGGAACGGGCTTGGAGGGTGCTCGACGGGAGCCCGATCACTGCGGCTGTGAAGAAAGATGACCAACCTTAAAGGGTGTCTGGCTGGGCACGCGAACAGCCAGGGCATAAGGTCGCACAGTTCATGGGGCCTCGCCCCGCTTTCCAGCGTTCTGTTGCCGGCCTTCCAACTGTTGCTGTATGTCGATCGCCGTTCCTGCCCAGCCCCTCTCGTTGTTGGAAGCCTGTTGGCACGCCTTGGTGCTGGGGGTGGTGCAAGGGATCACGGAATTTCTGCCCATCAGCAGCACAGCGCATCTCAAGGTCGTTCCCGTTCTTTTGGGCTGGGGTGATCCCGGTGTGGCTGTTACAGCCGTGATTCAGCTGGGCAGCATCGCGGCGGTGTTGGCTTACTTCCGAGAGGATTTGGCGGACGTGATGGGGGGGATCAGCCGCGCCTTCCGGCATGGCCAGTGGAGTGATCCCCAAGCCAGGCTTGGTGTGGCCATCGCCCTGGGCACCCTGCCCATCCTGGTCGCCGGGCTCCTGCTCAAAAAGTTTGTCCCCGACTACGACGCCTCTCCCCTGCGCAGCATGACCTCCATTGCCATCGTGTCCATCGCGATGGCCCTCCTGTTGGCTCTCGCCGAGGTGGTGGGGGCGCGGCGTCGCACCCTGGGTGAGGTGTTGCCCCGTGATGGGGTATTGGTGGGCTTCGCGCAGGCTCTGGCCCTGGTTCCAGGTGTCTCCCGCTCCGGCAGCACCCTCACTGCCTCCCTCTTCGATGGTTGGCAGCGTCCTGCCGCAGCACGCTTTTCTTTCCTTCTGGGGATTCCCGCTATCACCTTGGCTGGACTGGTGGAGATCAAGGATGCCTTGCAGTCCTCGACCAACGGTGGTGTTCTGCCAATGCTCGTGGGCATCATCACGGCGGCTGTGGTGTCGTGGTTGGCGATCGCCTGGTTGCTTCGCTACCTGCAAAACCATGGCACTTGGGTGTTTGTCGCCTACAGGCTCCTGTTTGGTTTGGCCATCTTGCTCTTCTTCCGCCAGGCCGTCTGAACCATCAAACTGGAGAGGTTCGCTTGAGGGGTTGATCCGGGTGTGGATTGAGCCGCCTGCTGGCATTCCCCTCCAGAGCCCCCAGGCCGGGGAAGCGCCCCGCCTGCCCCAGCCCGCTGAGGTGGTGGGGGTCGAACCGGGTTCGATTGGTGAGGAGCTTGGCTTTCAACCCGGGGATCGCTTGCTGAGCATCAATGGCATCCGCCCGCGCGATCTCATTGATCTGCAGATTCTCTGTGGCGAAGAGGAACTCACGCTGGAAGTGGAAGACCCCCAGGGCTGTCAGCACGTTGTCGAGTTGGAGAAGGAGGCGGATGAAGGGCTGGGTTTGGTGTTTGGCGAGGCCCTCTTCGATGGTTTGAAGCAATGCAACAACCATTGCCCGTTCTGCTTCATCGATCAGCAGCCTCCTGGCCACCGACGCACCCTCTACCTCAAAGACGATGACTTTCGCCTGAGTTTTCTCTACGGCTCCTACCTCACCCTCACCAATCTCACCCCGGCGGATTGGCAGCGCATCGAGCAGCAGCGCCTCTCCCCCCTGTATGTCTCTGTTCACGCCACCGATCCCGATCTGCGCAGCCGCCTGTTGGTGAATCCCCGGGCGGGCCTCCTGATGGAGCAGCTGGCATGGTTTGCAGAGCGCCGCCTGCAGGTGCATGCCCAGGTGGTGGTGTGCCCCGGTTTCAACGACGGCGACGCCCTGAACCGCACCCTTGCCGATTTGGCCAGCTTTGCCCAGGGGGAGTGGCCGGCGGTGCTCTCCACGGCGGTGGTGCCGGTGGGCCTCACCCGTTTTCGTCCAGCGGGGGATGCGCTCCGCCCTGTGGATCCGGCCTGCGCCAGGGAGGTGATTCGCCAGGTGGAGCCGATGCAGGAGCACTTTTTGGAGACGGTGGGCAGCCGCTTTGCCTGGCTGTCCGATGAGTGGTATCTCCTGGCGGGGCTTCCCCTGCCGCCCCGGCCGGCCTATGAGGATTTGCCCCAGCAGGAAAATGGCGTGGGCAGCATCCGAGCCTTTCTGGAGCAGCTGGAGCGGGCCACGGCAGAGCTGCCCTCTGCTTTGGCGCGGCCGCGGCGCTTGAGCTGGGTGGTTGGCGCTCTGGTGGCCCAGTCCCTCCAGCCTGTGGTCGATCGCCTGAATGGGATGGATGGCCTGGAGTTGTTGCTCCATGGCCTCCCCAGTCCCTATTGGGGGCAGGAGATGGTGGTGACGGGGTTGCTCACCGGTGCCGATCTGTTGCAGGGGCTGGCGGGGGCTGATTTGGGGGAGGAGCTGCTCCTTCCTTCGGTGTTGCTCCGACAGGGGGAGCCGGTGTTTTTGGATGACACCACCCTCGAGGATCTGGCCAAGCAACTGCCCGTGCCGATTCGCTTGATCACAGGGGCGGACGATCTGGTGGCTGTTTGCAGCGGCAGCACCGGCCAAGGTGCCTAAGCTCCAGCGGTTTGCTGCGTGGCCCGTGGGGCGCTCCCAATCGTTGTGTGTGGCGCTCCTCTTCGCATCGTCTGCCGTTGGAGGTGGGCTCATGGCGGCTGAGGCCCCAGCGCGCCCCGCTGAGCCCAAGGCGCCCTCCTCGGAGCAGGCCCAACCCCCTTTCTCCGCTCCCTCTGGCAGTGAGGCCCTTTGGCCAACCACAGGACCCGCCCCAACTTCTGTGGTGGCTCCAGCTCCAGCACAAGCCCCTGCCGCAACTCCAGAGCCGGCTCCGTCCCTTCCGCTGCTGCCTCGCCAGACCTTGCCCCTGGCCCCCAAGGTGAAGGGGCCTCGCCCCCTCTCCAATCCCAAGGTGTTGCCGCCGGCCTCCAAGCGCTTGCCTGGCGACCAGCGTGATCTGGTGGCTCCCGCCCCCCTCGCCCTGCCCACCCAACCCCAGCAGGTGCGCATTCAAGAGCTGCGGCCTGTGAGTCTTGATGAATCCGAAACCATCGCCGAGGTCAACAGCCCCGAGCTCAAGATCCTCTCCAGTCAGGTGGACCAGGCCCAATCGGCCCTGCGGGCGGAGATTGCCCGCTGGTATCCCAGCCTCAGCCTGAATGCCAACAGCTTTCCGGCAACAAACACCTCCCAGAACTTCAATCGCCCCTCAACAACGACACCCGCCCAGAGCGGCGGCAACGGCTACAGCGTTCAAACCATCACCTCCATGGACGCCTCGCTCCAGGCCACTTGGGCTCTGATCGATCCCCGGCGGGTGCCCTTGATCGCTGCCGCTCGTGACCGCTACGAACAAGCCAAAAATGCCTATCTGATCGGCCTCCGCGAGCTGCGGCTGCAGGTGGCCCAGGCCTATTTCGATCTGCAAAATGCCGATGAGCAGGTGCGCATCGGCCAGGAGTCGGTGCGGGCTTCGCTGGTGAGTCTGCGGGACGCCCAGGCTCGCTTCCAGGCGGGGGTGGCCACCAAGTTGGAGGTGCTCGAAGCCCAAACCCAGCTCGCCCGCGACCAACAACTGCTCACCCAGGCCCTCTTCGGCACGACCGCCGGCAATCTCACCGCCTCCCCCGGCCAGGCGATTGCGCGACGCAATCTGGCCGCCTTGCTCGACTTGCCCCAAAACGTCACCCCCACGGCCAAGGATCCGGCCCGGGTGGTGGGCACCTGGATCCCCTCCCTGCAGGAGAGCATCGTGGCGGCTTACGCCTTCCGGGAGGAGCTGGATCAGATCCTGCTCGATATTTCGATCGCCAACAGCACGGCCAACCGGGAGCTGGCGGCGGTTCAGCCGGTGTTGAACCTGTTCAACCGCTTTGGCGTCAACCGTGGCACCGGTTCCTCGTACACGCCTGGGCTCGCTGCCGGTAGGGATCTGGCCACTGGCCTCCCCTTTTCTCTGGAAAACCAGCCCGAGCGCCAGTGGCGAGTGGATAACGCCTTTGGCATCAACGTGTCGTGGGAGATCTTTGACGGCGGCCGCGCCAAGGCGCTCTACCGGCAGAACAAACAAAAAGCTCAGGAAGAAACCTTCAACTTCTCCAGGCAGCGTGATCAGATTCGCCGAGACGTAGAAGCCAGCTTCTACGAGCTGCTCACCAACAATCGCGACATCATCACCACCTCCAACGAGGTGCTCTCCTCCCGCGAGTCCCTCCGCTTGGCTCGCCTGCGCTTCCAGGCCGGCGTCACCACCCAGCGGGAGGTGGTCGATACCCAGCGAGACCTCACCCAGGCCGAGGTGCGCTACAGCCTGGCCATCACCAAATACAACAAGAGCCTGGCTGAGCTCCGCCGTCGCACCGGTCTTGATCTGATTGCTCTTTGTCAAAAACCCAACCTGCCATCCCTCCGCCCCCCTTCGAGCACGGCAGATGTGCCAATCGAGCCCACACCCCTTCTCCCTGCTTGCCAGGCTGGGGGCCTCTCCTTCCGTCCTCGCTCCTAAAGCTCTGTGAGATCCGCTGCCCCGCTGTCCCGGCCGCCCGGTCTCTCCCTCCCCGGCATCCTCCGCCTCGGTTTGTTTCAAGGCTGCTTGGGCTGTTTGGCGGTGATCTTTGCTGGATTGCTCAACCGGGTGATGATCAGCGAGTTGGCCTTGCCGGGTCTCTTGGTGGGCGGCGCCCTGGCTTTCGAGCAGTTTGTGGCCCCATCCCGGATCTGGTTTGGGCAGATCTCCGATTCCCGCCCCATTGCTGGCCGCCATCGGGTTCCCTACATCTGGCTGGGCACCCTGCTCTTTTGCGGGCTCGCCGTGCTCTCCGTTCCCCTGATCTTCCATGTGGCGGCGCTGCTGCGCGGTGGATCGAGGCCAGAGCTGATAGGAGGGATGGCGGCCCTCTGCGGCCTCTTTGCTGCTTACGGCCTGGCGGTGTCGCTGGCCACCACCCCTTATCTCGCCCTGGTGATTGATCGCACGACAGAAAGGGAGCGCCCCCGTGCGGTCGGACTGATCTGGTGCCTCCTCACCGTGGGCATTGTGGTCGGGGCCATTGCCATCAGCCTGAGCTTGCGTGGTCTGGATGGGGTGACGGACCCCACCGTGCTCCGGGACGTGTTGATTGGTTTCATGGGGCGTGTGGTGCTGGTGGTGTTGATCCTCACCCTGTTGGCCACCTTGGGGATGGAACCTCCTTCCGACAGATTTGCCCCGTCCTCGGGGGGGGCATCCGTTGGTCGCTCTCCCAGCCGCGAGGAAGGCCCCACCCTGCGACAGGCCTGGGCGCTCATTACCTCCAGCCGGCAAGTTTTGGTGTTTTTCACCTTTCTTGTGCTCTTTACCCTGGCCCTCTTTCTGCAGGATCCGATCCTTGAGAGCTACGGCGCAGAAGTGTTTGCCATGCCTATCGCCGCCACCGCTTCGCTCAATGCCGTGTGGGGGATGGGCACCTTGCTCGGCTTGCTCATCACCGGGCTCTGGATCGGCCCCAGGCTCGGCAAGCTCAATGCCGCCCGTTTGGGTTGCCGGCTGATCGTGGCCACGTTGTTATTGCTTCTTCTTGCTGGTTTCGTTGGCAGGGTGCCCGTCTTGCAGGGGGTTCTGTTCCTTTTTGGCCTGGCGGCCGGGATCGGCACCAATAGCGCCCTTGTCCTCATGTTGGATCTCACCTTGCCCCAGGCGGCTGGCACCTTCGTGGGGGTATGGGGCCTGGCCCAGGCTCTCTCCCGCGCTTTGGGCAAAGTTTTTGGTGGGGGATTGCTCGATGCGGGCCGCTGGCTTCAGCAGCTCTGGTTTGGCGGAAGTTCTTCAGCTTTCCCGGCCTACGCTCTTGTCTTTGGTGTGGAAACCCTTGTCGCCGTAGCCGCACTCCTGATGCTTTCGCGCCTCAATCTGCAGCAGTTCAGGGAGGATACGGGCAGGAGCCTTGGCAAGGTGTTGGCGCTGGAGCTTGGATGAGCCTCGCTTCTTCTCAAGCCCTGATCGATTCCGATCTCTCCGCTTTGCTCGACCGAGTGGCAAAGCGCCAACAGTTGGATTTCGGCCACGTCAGCACCGATCTCAAGTCCGATGGCACGTTGGTGACCGACTGTGATCGCTGGAGCGATGAGGCGATCGTGGCAGGTCTGCAGGCTCTCTACCCGGGGGAGGGCGTACTCAGTGAGGAGGGCAATCGTCACCTGCCTTCGTCCCCAGCCTTTTGGGTGGTGGATCCCCTGGATGGCACGACGAATTTCGCCGCAGGCATCCCTTACTGGTCGATTTCCCTGGCCCGCTTTGAAGGGGGGCGCCCGGTGCTCGGCATCCTGGATGTGCCGCCATTGGGTTTACGAATCATTGCAAAAGCAGGTTTGGGGGTTTGGCGCAATGGGGAAAGACTGGCTCCCCCCGCCTCCAAAGCCCATCCGGGAGGTTGTGTCTCCCTCTGCAGTCGTTCGATCCGCGTGCTTCAAACCCTTCCCAACCGCCGCTTCCCTGGCAAGGTGCGCCTCTTTGGAGTGGCCAGCCTCAATTTGGTGAGTGTGGCCACGGGGCAAACCGTTGCGGCTCTTGAGGCCACTCCCAAGATTTGGGATCTGGCGGCTGCCTGGCTGGTGCTTCAAGAACTCTCCTGCCCCATTCGTTGGCTCCAGCGCGATCCTGCCCAGATCAGCCCCGGGACAGACCTAACAAGGGAGGGATTTGCGGTGTTGGTAGCGGAGAGCGAGGGGACGCTGGCGAGGTTGATGCCGTGGGGTGAGGCGTTAGTGGGAAGTGGTGTGTTAGGTTGATGG